>JAFDYY010000029.1 GCA_018267195.1 Bacteroidota bacterium
CAAGATTTCAAGGAAAACCTATGCGAAAAGTAAAACCCAAAATTAAACCGACTACCGACCTTCCTCATGAAGAATTGCCTACCGATGTAAAGCAATTACAGGAAGAACTCCGCAAAGCCAAACTGCACAACAAGTTGCTCCATGCCATTATTGGCATTCAGTATCCTAAGTACTCACCAACCATTTTTCAGTAATATGCCAAAACGCAACACTCTTCAGGTCAGCACATCGGGCAAATCGATCTTACCCAAAGCATAGATAATAGACGTAAGCACCAGTGCCCACATCAGCGCACTGATCAGCATAAAAATCAAAATTTTTTCTTTGGGTTTCCCTAAGCTTACGGCTAATATAGTACCTCCGATCGGGGTAAGAAAAAGAGGCGTCAGTACCGCGATGCCGGTGAGCCCATATTTTTTTAAAAAATTACTATACCATTTTTTCTTTTCGGGATGCTCGTCTTTATTTCTAAAAAATCGGTTCAGCAATTTATGCCGCAGCCAATCGCCAAAATAAGTAAAGGCTACCACGCTCAGCATCATACCCCCTACGGTGGCCAGAAAAGTGGTAACAAAATGCAGGTGCAACTTATACCCCGCGAGCGGGCCGAAAATAAATTTTATGGCACTGGATAAAAATACAGGTATCGCTTTTAAGATTTCTTCTTTCATGCTACTCATTCAGGTAACCTGGAGATATCTGCTTTATCAAATCTAAAAAAGAAAATTATTTTCGTGTAAATTACGACAAGTACTGTGTTCATGAAAGCCCCCTCAAAAATTAAAAGCGAATACCATCTGCTCCGGCAACTATGCGGAATCCATGCCCCCTCGGGCAGCGAAAGAGCGATGAAGGATTTTCTCCTTCGTTATATTCACCGGCAAAAAAAGAAATGGGCGGTAATCCCAGAAATTATAGAAGGTGACTATTTTCAAGATTGCCTGATTCTTAAATTCGGCCGTCCGCGCACGGCTATTTTTGCCCACATGGATACGGTGGGCTTTACCGTACGTTACTTTAACCAGCTCATATCCATCGGCAGCCCGGATGCCGAAGCCGGCACCAAGTTAGTGGGGCACGATGCCCAAGGCGAAATTGAATGTGAACTGGAGTACGACAAAGAAAATCATGCGTTTTATAAATTTGGCAGGCCTATTGAACGCGGCACCACCCTTACCTACAAAATCGATTTTAGAGAAACGAAAGAATTTATTCAATCGCCCTACTTAGATAACCGCTTGGGTATTTTTAACGCACTAAAAGTAGCCGAAACATTACAAGATGGGGTGCTTGTTTTTAGTTGCTGGGAAGAACACGGTGGTGGCTCGGCAAATTATTTGGCCAAGTACATTTATAAAAAATGGAATGTACGTCAGGCTTTAATTTCAGATATCACGTGGGTATCGGATGGCATCGAACACGGCCAGGGCGTAGCTATTTCACTGCGCGACAGAAATATTCCACGCCTCGGTTTTGTAGAGAAAATCATCCACATAGCCAAAAAAAATAAAATTTCTCATCAATTAGAAGTAGAAGGTTCGGGCTCGAGCGATGGCGGAGAATTGCAGCGCGGCCACCTGCCCTTCGACTGGTGTTTTGTGGGGGCGCCTGAACAAGGGGCGCATTCCCCACACGAAAAGGTGCACAAGAAAGATATTCATTCGATGGTGCAACTTTACCAAGCCGCAATGAAAAAACTTTAAAATACAACTCTGATTCTTTTCATCTAAGTTTGTCATTATATTAACACTATGAAAAATTTTGGAATAGGTGAAACACTACATGCCTTGGGAATAAAAAAATCTAACCTGGGCACTTCTACCGGTAAGAAATGGATCAAAACATCCGGAGCATACATAGATTGTCATTCTCCGGCAGACGGGAAACTCATCGGCCGCATCCAGACCACCGATGGAAAATCCTTTGAAAAAGTGGTGAAACAAGCTAGCCTGGCATTTACACAGTGGCGAATGTTGCCCGCCCCTAAACGGGGAGACATCGTCAGGCAGATTGGCGAATCCTTGCGCCAACAAAAAGAACCATTAGGAAAATTGGTTTCGTACGAAATGGGAAAATCCTATCAGGAAGGGTTAGGCGAAGTGCAGGAGATGATTGATATCTGCGATTTGGCCGTGGGGCTTTCGCGTCAGCTGAACGGGCTCACCATGCACTCCGAAAGACCGTACCATCGTATGTATGAGCAGTACCATCCATTAGGCATAGTAGGCATCATTACTGCGTTTAATTTTCCGGTGGCGGTATGGAGTTGGAATGCCATGATTGCCTGGGTATGTGGCGATGTGTGTATTTGGAAACCCTCCGAAAAGACCCCGTTGTGCAGCATTGCCTGCCAAAATATCGCTACTGAAGTTTTCGAAAGAAATGGCGTACCCGAAGGCGTATCTTGTATCGTTAATGGAGATTATAAAGTAGGGCAATGGATGTGCGCTCATGAAGCTATTCCGTTGGTATCGGCCACCGGGTCAGTTCGCATGGGGAAGGCCGTAGGCCAAACCCTGGCCGCAAGGCTGGGTAGAGCCTTGTTGGAGTTGGGTGGAAACAACGCTATCATTATTACCGAAAATGCAAACCTGGATATGGCCATTCGCGGAGCTGTGTTTGGGGCTGTGGGTACAGCCGGCCAGCGTTGCACCTCTACCCGAAGACTTATTGTACACGATCGGGTATATGACGAAGTAAAAAACCGGTTGACTAAAGCCTATACGCAACTACGTATTGGTAACCCGCTGGATACTCTTAACCATGTAGGGCCACTAATTGATAAGCAGGCCGTAAAAGCATATAGTACCGCACTTCAAAAAATAAAAAAAGAAGGAGGCCACTTTGCCGTAAATGGCAAAGTATTAAAAGGCAAAGGTTACGAATCGGGTTGCTACGTAAAACCCGCCATTGCCGAGGTGAAAAACGATTATGAAATTGTGCAAGCCGAAACATTTGCCCCCATCCTTTACCTGATCCGATACAAAACGTTAGATGAAGCCATCGCTTTACAAAACGGGGTAAAGCAAGGCCTTTCTTCTTCGGTAATGACTACCCGCCTGCAAGACATGGAAAAGTTTCTTTCACACGCAGGATCTGATTGCGGTATAGCCAATGTAAACATTGGCACATCGGGAGCTGAGATCGGGGGTGCCTTTGGCGGTGAGAAAGAAACCGGAGGCGGACGCGAATCCGGCTCGGATGCATGGAAAGTGTACATGCGAAGACAAACCAACACCATCAACTTTAGCGATAACCTGCCGTTGGCTCAAGGCATTAAATTCGACCTTTAGAGAAACAATGTATTATTATTTGTAAAAGAGTTTTTTTATAAACAGCGAAATAGCTTATTTTTAAGATTGTGAAAAAACACCTATGACAACCCGAAAATATCAATCTGTAATGCTTATCGATGACAATGAAATCGATAACCTGATCAATCAAAAAATGATAGAGGCTGCTGCGGTTGCCGAAAACATCTACACGCACACAGGCGCCAAAAGCGCGATTGAATTTTTGAAGAACCTGGAAAAAATGAATCTGGCCGACAAAGTATTGCCCGATGTTATTTTTCTAGATATTGATATGCCGCTAATGGATGGGTTCCAATTTTTAGACGAGTTTGAAACCCTTTCTCCGGTTACTCGCAATAAATGCAAAATTGTTATGCTCACCTCATCCATCAACCCTTTGGATTTTAACCGATCGAAAAAATACCCCAATGTGCGCCTGTACCTGAACAAGCCGCTTTCGCATGAGAGTATTTTAAAAATTGACGTATAGCCTTAACAAGGTCAGTTCAGGCATCGGTTGCCCCTTCAATAGCCGCGAGCATTTCTACAAACCCATCGTCCATCTTTACCAAGGCGGTAGGGGCAAAATAGGTTACTTTTGCCTGCTTAAACTTGGGGATAATAGCGCTTATTTTTTTGGCTTTTTCACGTTTAGCTTCACTGGTGGCGGTGCGCAAAATCTTTAAAAAAAGCAGTACATTTTCACAATCATCTTTTCCAAAAGTGCGAATCTGGCGCTGTACGCTATTGGTTAACTGGGTAAACAACTCATAGTCTCGCATCATGCAATACTGCAAAGCCAACAAAGCTTTTACTTCCATCTGCACAAACGGGTATTTTTTAAGGCTGATTTCGTTAAGTAGCTGATTGATAATTTTGGCTGCCTCATCATACTTACCCGCGTAGTAACAACTCAATGCTTTGTAGCAGATATAGATAACATGTTTGGGTACATCTTGCAGATCGGGTTCTATATCAACCAGTAAACTCTCATTTTCGGTGTAAAGGTTTTTTTCTGTGTTGTTGCGGGTATGCCGTTCAATTTTGGAAATAAGAAACTGGGCGGTAAAGGTGTAATTAGAATAATTCATCAACAGTGTAGCGGTGGCATCGTTTACTTCTTCATAGTATTTTTCTGCCTGCCTAAATACGTTGTAATGGTTGTAATACTCCAATCTCAAAAATTCGAATACCAGATTCAGATGGTAATAGAGCGGATCAAGGTTATACGACTCAAATATCTTCTGCACTTTCGTGAAAATATCTTCAATGGCTTCACCTTCATGAGCCATATCATCTGTTTCTACAAACAGCCGATGAAACACCGTCATACAACTCTGGTAAACATACAGCCGGTGCGATTCGTATAGTTTACACACATTCTGCATCTCTTTCATTACCAAATTCAATCCCAGTTTTTCGGTGGGATCGCCTGTAAAAAAATAATTACCGTATTTCTTAATATAATCTGCCAACAGGTCTTCCGCCTTGTCCACCGCGAGCATAAAAGCTACGTGGCGGTTATATAATTGTGAGTAGGTAAAATATTCGGGAGAGTGAACGTGCATTTTTTTTAGTGATTTGTACACCACGGTCAGTTCGCTGGCCAGGTCATAATCCTGCAGTTCTTTCTCCAGTTTTCGGAGGGTTGCAATCGAGATAGTTCGTTTTTTAGTGAAGAGTACCTCATTGAGGTTAGCCACTTTGCGCAAAATATCGGTGCGGGGGCTTTCCATCTGCTGTAGCAAGTGCTCCTCAATTTTTTGGTTCAGACGTGAGCGGAGTGTGTAGTAAGCATTCGCATTTACTTCAAGCTCTACCATGATTTTGCTGTCGGAAAGCTGCCTCTCGCGTAAAGATCGCAGCACATAGGCTGATTTCTCGGCATTGCTTTCCATGAGCGAATCATGTATTTCCTTGTAGTCTTTCTCCGAAAGTTGTTTAATGATGTTTTTTAGCTTGGCCATGAATAGACTTTCTAATCTTTAAATATACTGATAAAAATAAACCAGCCAATAGGCATTATATAATAATGATGCTTTCTAGAGCGAAGCTATTAATCCTTTTTTCAAAAAAAAATGACAAATACAATTTTGGGGTGGTTAACCGGCACTATAGCGGGTTGGTTTATTCATTTATTTCGATTATAAATTCTTTAAAGTACGTTTACTGGCAGTTTTAAAAAAGGCAAGCCGATATTTTGCCAGCTGCCATTTATCAATGAGGGAGGTTCGCATCTTGATTTATGGCTTTCCTCTGTTTAATTGATTACTCAAATAAAAAATCTTTTCTTATTGTGCAGGCTTTCTATTTTTGAGGGACAAAAAAATTCGATGTCATAGAAAAAAGGGTATAAATACCCTGTCACAAATGAGTATGGCTACCCGATTATTCCGTATAACTTAAAACAAAAACAATTAATCCATGAAACGCTTTCTTATTGTAGGATTATTTTTTCTTATCAGTCTGGGGCAAGCGCAGTCGTTGCGCTGGTCAGGCGATGGCAATTCCTATTACGAAATTGAAAATGGCGATATCGTAAAATATGAACTCCCCGGCCCAACTCGTTCAGTCTATGTTTCTGCCAAAGACCTTATTGCGACCGGGCAAACCCAGCCGATTTCGGTACGCGATTTTCATCTTTCCGAGGACGGCAGCCAATTGCTGATCTACACCAACTCACGCAGGGTCTGGCGCCTCGATACAGAAGGCGATTACTGGGTTTTTCACACTAAAACCAAAAAACTGAAACCCATTGGTAAGGGGCATCCGGCTTCGTCTTTGCGTTTTGCCAAGTTCGCTCCCGATGGCAGCCAAGTAGCGTATGTAAGCGAATACGATCTGTACATAGAAGATATAGAAACCGGAAAACAGATCGCTGTTACCTCCAACCATTCGCGAAAATTGATCAGCGGTACTTTTGATTGGGTTTATGAAGAAGAGTTTTCATGCCGCGATGGCTTTCAGTGGAGCCCCGATGGCAAGCATATTGCCTTTTGGCAGATTGATGCCGCTAAAATCAAAGATTACTACATGATCAATACGACTGATTCGGCCTACTCGCACATTATCCCGGTAGAGTACCCCACCATTGGGCAAAGCCCCTCGCCTGCTAAAATCGGTGTAGCCGATGTCTCAGTCAATAAAATAACCTGGCTAAATATACCAGGCGACCCGCAGCAACACTACTTACCTCGTATGGAGTGGCTCTCCCCTTCCGAGATTTTGATCCAGCAACTGAACCGCAAGCAAAATGAAAGTAAAATTTTTTCTTGCCAGGCTCTCACGGGCGAGGCTAAACAAATTTATGTTGAAACCGACAAAGCCTGGATTGATGTGTATGGCTTTTCCGAAAACTCCTATGCTCTAGACTTTCGCCATCCGTTTGTGTGGCTGAACAACAAAAAAGAATTTTTGTGGCTGAGCGATAAAGACGGCTGGGTACATTTATACCGTATCGCCAAAGATGGATCAAAAGAAACCCTCATTACCCGCGGCAATTTTGACGTAATAGAGCTTCAGGGGGTGGACGAAAAAAATAATACAGTCTATTTTCTGGCCTCTCCTGCCAATGCCACTCAAAAATATTTATACAAAACCAGCCTAACCGGCCAAGGCAAATTAGAACGGGTTTCGCCAGCCAGCCAAACCGGTACGCACAGTTATAGCATTTCGCCCAACGGAAAATATGCGTTTCACGAATTTTCAAATTACTACACCCGGCCTAAAGAAGAATGGATTACGCTGCCGGCCCACAAAGCCATCGGCACTCAACCGGGTGTAGAAGAAGCCGTAAAGGCAGCCAATCCATCCAAATCCAACATAGAATTTTTCAAAATAAAAACGGAAGAGGGTGTCGAAATGGATGGATGGGTAGCCAAACCCACCGATTTTGATCCGCAGAAAAAATATCCAGTTCTATTTTTTGTGTACACCGAACCGGCCTCGCAAACCGTAACCGATCGCTTTGGCGCAGGCCAAAATTTTATGTTCAATGGAAATTTAGCCAAAGAGGGATATTTGTATATCTCGATAGATGGAAGAGGAACTCCGGGGCCCAAAGGCCGGGAATGGCGCAAATCTATTTACCGGAAAATCGGCCAGCTCAACATACGCGACCAGGCTCTGGCAGCCAAAGAAATTTTGAAATGGCCGTATGTAGATGCCGACCGCATTGCCGTGTGGGGCTGGAGCGGAGGGGGTTCCACCACCTTGAATTTGTTATTTCAATATCCGGAAATCTATAAAACAGGAATTGCGATTGCAGCCGTGGCCAACCAACTTACCTACGACAACATTTACCAGGAACGCTACATGGGGCTGCCGCAAGAAAACCTGGAAGATATTGTAAATGGATCGCCTGTTACTTATGCCAAAAACCTGAAAGGGAACCTGCTCTACATACACGGCACCGGAGATGACAACGTGCACTACAACAATGCCGAAATGCTGCTCAACGAACTAATTAAATACAATAAACAATTTCAGTTCATGGCCTATCCCAACCGCACACATGGCATCAGCGAAGGCGAAGGAACCCGAAAACATTTGTCAACCCTGTATTCAGATTACCTACGGAAATACTGCCCTCCGGGTGCTAAAAAATAAATACCAATGAAAACTTCGCGCAGAAAATTTATTTTATCATCCTCTCTTCTTGCCTCAATTGGAAGCCTGTCTAAAATTTTTGCCCAAGAGAAGACGAATACCCCACCCATCGTTATATCCACCTGGAATTTCGGGGCGGCAGCCAATGTAGAAGCCTGGAAAATTTTGAGCAAAAGAGGCCGCTCGCTCGATGCCGTAGAGGCTGGTGTGCAAGTACCCGAAGGCGACCCTAAAGAAACTTCGGTTGGCCTTGGCGGCTTACCCGATCGCGATGGGCGGGTAACGCTCGATGCCTGCATCATGGATGAGTTTTCAAACTGCGGGGCCGTAGCTTGTTTAGAGCACATTGTGCATCCTATTTCCGTAGCCCGGAAGGTGATGGAAAAAACACCTCATGTTCTGTTGGTAGGCGATGGCGCCTTGCAGTTTGCTTTGGCCAACGGTTTTAAAAAAGAAAACCTGCTCACACCGGAATCGGAAAAGGTTTGGAAAGAGTGGCTGAAAAAAGCCGAATACAAACCCATTGTAAATATTGAAAACCACGACACCATTGGCATGATTGCGTTAGATGCAAGCCAGAATTTATCAGGTGCCTGCACCACCAGCGGCATGGCCTTTAAAATGCACGGACGTGTGGGCGATTCGCCCATTATCGGAGCCGGGCTTTTTGTTGACAACGAAATTGGGGCGGCTACATCCACGGGGGTAGGCGAAGAGGTAATCCGTATCTGCGGCTCGCATCTGGTGGTAGAACTCATGCGGCAAGGGCGCTCTCCGCAACAGGCGTGCGAGCAGGCCGTTCAACGGATTGTAAAAAATCAACCTGGTAAATCGAAGGAAATGCAAGTTGGGTTTTTAGCGTTAAATAAAAACGGTGAACGCGGAGCGTATGCCCTGCAAAAAGGATTTACGTATGCTGTTTATTCTCCGGAAATTCCCAATACAATTTTTGAATCAAAAAGTTATTATTAATCATGACTCTCGAAATAGTTGTTTATAACATTGAGTCTGCACTTCAGGCACAGGAAGGAAAAGCCGATCGCATAGAACTGTGCGATAACCCCGCAGAAGGGGGAACCACACCTTCTTACGGAACCATCGAAACCGTCCGGCAAAACCTGAGCATTGACGTGTATGTGATGATCCGCCCGCGCGGGGGAGATTTTCATTATTCCAGCTATGAATTTCATAGCATGAAACGCGACATTGACCAATGCCAAAAGTTGAGTGCCGATGGCGTAGTGTTGGGTATCTTAACACCCGATGGGCGGATTGACAAAAAGAGATGCCGGGAACTAATTGACCGTGCGCGGCCACTGAAAGTTACGTGTCACCGTGCTTTTGATATGGCTCGCGATCCGTTCGAAGCTCTGGAAGATTGCATTGAGGTTGGGTTCGACCGTATCCTGACAGCCGGCCAGCAAGCCCAAGCCGTAAAAGGTGTTGACCTGATTGCCCAATTAATTAAAAAAGCAAACGGGCGAATTGCCATCATGCCCGGATCGGGTGTAAATGAAACCACTGTAGAAGAGATTGTAAAAAAAACCGGAACAAAAGAAATTCACTTTTCAGCCACCCGGTTCCGCGAAAGCGAAATGTCTTTCCGCAACCCCGCCATTGCCGGCATGGGCGATGACGAAGGCAGTGAATTTAAACTGCGAACCGTTGACCCCGAGCGGATAAAAAGAATGAGACAACTGGCCGAAAGAATTTAAATATACTACCTATGAAGACCCTGATCCTAGCCGGACTTATTTTGTGTTCCCTTCCTCTTTATGCTCAACCTTGGGCATCAACGGTTCAAGTCCCTCCAAGTGAACAAATCAATTCATTTTATCAAACCAATCAGCCTCCGCTTACAGCCCAGCACCTGGTGAAGTTGCCCGTAGGTGCTGTGAAACCTTACGGATGGCTAAAAAAAAATCTTGAGTTAGAGCGCGATGGGTTGGCCGGGCACTTAGACAAAATTAGTGCGTGGCTTACTAAAAAAAATAATGCCTGGCTCAGTCAGGATGGCAAAGGCGATTGGGGCTGGGAAGAATTACCTTACTGGCTAAAAGGCTATGCCAACATAGGCTATGTAATCAACGATAAAAAAATGATTGATGAAGCAATGGTATGGATCAACGGAACACTGAACAGCCAACGACCAGATGGGGATTTTGGACCTTTCGTTATCCGAAACACAACCGGCAAGCGCGATCTGTGGGCACAAATGCTAATGCTCTTTGTGCTGCAATCTTATTATGAGTACAGCCATGATACCCGCGTAATCAACCACCTCACCCGGTACTTTCAATGGCAACTCTCCATTCCTGAAAATGATTTTCTAACTGATTACTGGGAAAACAGCCGCGGGGGAGATAATCTGTATAGCGTGTATTGGCTTTACAACATTACCCAAGAAAAATGGTTACTGACATTGGCTGAAAAAATTCATCGCAACACCGCCAACTGGAAATTAAAAAACTGGCTGCCCAACTGGCACAATGTTAACATCGCACAGTGCTTTCGTGAACCTGCTGTTTTTTATCAGCAAAGTCATGATATTACCGACTTGCAAGCTAGCTACAATAACCATCTATATATTCGCGAGCAATACGGACAAGTGCCGGGTGGTATGTGGGGCGGAGATGAAAACTCAAGAAAGGGTTATACTGACCCTCGTCAGGCTATTGAAACCTGCGGCATGGTAGAACAAATGACATCCGATGAAATTATGATGCGCATTACAGGCGATACTTTCTGGGCAGAAAATTGCGAAGATGTTGCTTTTAATACTTTCCCTGCAGCCTTCATGCCCGACTACAAATCTTTACGTTACCTCACAGCCCCCAATATGGTAATTAGCGATAGCAAAAACCATCATCCGGGCATCGACAATGCCGGTCCGCATCTTAACATGAACCCCTTCAGCAGCCGATGTTGTCAGCATAACCACACAGGCGGGTGGATTTATTATACCGAAAACCTATGGATGGCTACCTCCGATAATGGCCTGGCAGCAGTATTGTATGCAGACAGTGAGGTAAAAGCAAAAGTGGCCGGAGGAGATATTGTTTCAATCCGCGAGCAAACACATTATCCGTTTGAGGAAACGATAACCTTAAAATTAACTTTAAGCCGGGATATCCGCTTTCCTCTTTATCTGCGCCTACCCAGCTGGTGCGATAACGCCCAAATAAAAGTAAACCAAGAAGTGGTAACTCAGCCTGGAATGGCCGGACAATATGTAAGATTAATTCGTAACTGGAAACACAATGACTTGATAAGCATAGAATTTCCTATGAAAATCAAAATAAACGTGTGGACTAAAAATAAAAACAGTGTGAGTATAAATCGTGGACCCCTTACCTATTCTTTAAAAATACAAGAAAATTATACACCAATAGACAGTAAACAAACAGCTCAATACGATTCTAAGTGGCAGGAAAATTCAGATCCTACTCAATGGCCTTCGTATGAAATTCACCCCGCCAGCATTTGGAACTATGGGTTATCGGGAAATCTCAATGAATTAGAAAAAACATTTGAAGTGGTGAAGAAACCCTGGCCACAAGACGATTTCCCATTTACACTATCGTCCGTTCCTCTGGCAATAAAAACCAAAGGAAAAAAAATCCCTTCTTGGGGCATAGATCAATATGGATTATGTGGTGAACTCCCCCTTAGCCCCATACATAGCAACGAACTTGAAGAAGAAATAATATTGGTGCCCATGGGCGCAGCACGTTTACGTATTTCGGCTTTTCCAGTAACAAAATAAAAGAGGCTATAACCCGATGGCAAATAGTTGGTCACTACAAAATTTAAAATATATTTGCACCCGCTAAGCGGGGGATTAGCTCAGCTGGCTAGAGCGCTTCCATGGCATGGAAGAGGTCATCGGTTCGAATCCGATATTCTCCACAAAAAAGTCCGGCATCGTCCGGACTTTTTAATTTTTTATAGTATCCTAAGGCCTCAACCAATTTCCTAAACGGGATCAGTTTTCCAGGCATGGGAGTAAACCAGCTTACAGGCTATCCATAATTTCTTGCGTATGTTCGCCCAAATGAGGGGGCGGAAGTAAATCCGTTTTGCTTTGTAAGTGGTAAGTTGTTTTGGCTACAAAATTTTTTACACCAATAATTTGATCGGCTTGCAGTTGTATTTCCAAAGCCTGCGGAAGGGCAAACACTTCTTTCAGGTTTTGGATAAAGCCGGCCGGAATTTTTTTAGCATGAAGTTGCCCTATCAGCCAGGTAGAATTCTGTTGGCCTATAGCCTGAGTAAGAATTTGATTCAACTCGCTGCGGTTAGCCACCCTGTTTGGGTTTGTTAAAAAATAAGGCGGTAGTTCTAACAAAAGAATTTTCAGTAATTCTTCAAACTGTTTGTCGCTGCCTACAGCCAATAAAATACGTTTACCGTCTTGAGTTAAAAACGAATCGCCATAGGGAGCAATATTGGGATGAGCCGAGCCTTGCCGGGAAGGCAATTTTTTTCCCACGAGCCAATTTGTAGCCTGGTTAGCCAACGAAGAAATAGCTGCCTGCAATAAACTCACTTCTACCAAGCATCCGCTTCCGGTACGTTCGCGGTTAAGTAAGGCCAATAATAAACCTTCTTTTAAATGGTGAGCTGCCAGCACGTCAATCAGTGCCACGGGCATTTTAATTGGCATGCCCTCTTTTTCTCCGTTCAAATCCATAAAACCCGATTCGGCCTGAATTACTGCGTCATACCCAACCCGGGCATCGTCCGATCCATATCCGGTAATCTGCCCATAGATTAACCGGGGGTTTATTTTTTTTAACGAGGCATAATCCACTCCCAGTTTTTGGGCATCGCCCGGTTTGTAGCTGGCAATCACTACATCCGATTTCATTGCCAGTTTTTTAACAATTTCCAAATCACCCCTCAGTGTTAAATTAAGTGCTACCGATTTTTTTCCCCAGTTGCAAGAACAGAAGTAGGAGGAGCGATCATCGGTAGGTTCGCCCGGTATTTTCCAACTGCGCGTTACATCTCCATGGGTTTGAGGGTTTTCAATCTTAATTACTTCCGCCCCCAACTCAGCAAAAAATTGCCCTACGCTGGGGCCGGCCAGCACCGAGGCCAACTCTAAAACGCGTAATCCGGTAAACATTTTTTTATCTTGCAACGTAATATCCTGAAACTTAAAAGTAATGCGAATTTTATTCTTCTTCATCGTTAGTTGTTCTTTTTTGCCGGGCTGCGCTGCCGAACTGAAACCTGGCACTTGGCGCGGGGTAATTGATTGCCAAGGCCATGATCTGCCCTTTACCTTTGACGTGGTAAAGAAAGACGGGCGGATTTTAGTGTATCTGAAAAACGGAACCGAAAAAATAGAACTGGATGAAGTCTCCGTGTTTGGCGACTCGGTCAGTATGGTGCTTCACGTTTTTGATGCCGAACTAAGAGCTAAAATTAATGGCGACCAACTCAACGGAACATTTGTAAAAAACTATGCGCCCCATGCCAACCAGTCTTTCCGGGCTACTTTCGGAGAAAATTACCGGTTCGTAAAAAATTCAATTGAAAAAGAAATTGATTATACAGGAAAATACCAAGTTGAATTTATAACCGGAAAAGGGAAAAAAAATCCGGCCGTGGGGTTGTTTACACAAACCGGCAACCATGTTACCGGAAGTTTTCTAACCCCTACAGGCGATTATCGCTTTCTGGAGGGAAACGTGGTAGATGGCCAACTGCTTCTCAGCACTTTTGATGGCAACCACGCCTATGTTTTTGAGCTTACGCTAACGGGCGACTCGCTAAAAGGAAATTATTATGCCGGCAAGCTCACCCACGAAACCGTAAAAGGAAAAAAAAATGCATCGGCTCAATTGCCTAATCCCGAATCGCTTACCTATCTGAAACCGGGGTTTGATAAAATTGATTTTCACTTCTCTGACCTGAACAAAAAAATCGTTAGTCCTTCCGATGAAAAATACAAAAACAAAGTATTGATCCTACAGATTCTCGGCACCTGGTGCCCCAATTGCCTTGACGAAACTCATTTTTTAGTACCCTGGTATAATGCCAACCATCAACGCGGAGTGGAAATTATCGGGTTAGCTTACGAACGCAAAGACGACTTTGCCTATGCCAGCGAACGGGTAAAAAAAATGAAAGAGAAATTAAAAATACCGTATGAACTGGTCATTGCCGGAACCGATAATACCGAAAAGGCATCTCAATCGCTGCCCATGCTAAACAGGATTATCGGCTTCCCCACTACTATTATTATTGGCAAAGACGGAAAAGTGAAAAACATCCATACCGGCTTTGAAGGCCCCGGCACAGGAATTTATTTCGAGCAGTATAAAGAAAGATTTAACCAGATCATTAATGAATTGCTGGCTGAAAAATAAAATTGAACAACATCAATTGACCCAGTCATTGAACTTTAATAGCTGAAAAATCATTACGCCATTAACCAGATTAGCAGAACCATGAAACGCGTAGTTGTTGGTCTTTCAGGAGGGGTAGATTCCAGCGTAGCCGCTTATTTACTAAAAGAACAAGGCTATGAAGTAATCGGTATGTTCATGAAAAACTGGCATGACGACTCCGTTACCCTTAGCAACGAATGCCCATGGCTTGACGACAGCAACGATGCCATGATTGTAGCCCAGCACCTCGGCATCCCCTTTCAAACCATAGACCTGAGCCAAGAATACAAAGAGCGGATTGTAGATTATATGTTTGCCGAATACCGGGCCGGCCGCACCCCCAATCCCGATGTGCTTTGCAACCGGGAAATCAAGTTCGATATTTTTCTGAAGGCCGCCCTGAAATTGGGAGCCGATTTTGTAGCTACCGGGCACTATGCCCGAAAAGCAGAGATCGAAGTAAATGGGAAAAAAATCTATCGTTTGCTGGCCGGCAAAGATCCCAACAAAGATCAAAGCTATTTTTTATGCCAGCTTACCCAGGCGCAACTTTCTAAAGCCCTGTTTCCGGTAGGCGAATTGCTGAAACCAGACGTGCGTACTTTGGCCAAAAAAGCCGGACTGGCCACGGCCGAAAAAAAAGATTCGCAGGGGCTGTGCTTCATCGGTAAAGTACACCTGCCCGATTTTTTGCAACAACAGTTAGAACCCAAAAAAGGGAACGTAATAGAAGTACCTGCTTCATCAGTCATTTTCAAAAATGATCTTAAAGCCAATGATTTAACCGGGCTTTCACAAGCTTATTTGTTTTCAGCCGAGGCAGGCGAAGTAGTGGGCGAGCACAACGGGGCGCATTTTTATACCATCGGCCAGCGCAGGGGGCTGAACCTGGGCGGGTTTGAAAAACCTTTGTTCGTCATTGGCACCGACACCGAAAAAAATATTATTTACACCGGCATGGGCGAAGATCATCCGGGGCTTTACCGAAAAGGGTTGTTCATTCCTTCACCCGATGTGCACTGGGTGCGGCCCGATTTAAAAATGAAGACAGGCGAAATTCAAAATTATTTGGCCCGCATCCGCTACCGCCAGCCGCTCGAAGAATGTACGCTGCACCAAAAAGAAAACGGCCTTTATATTATTTTCAACCGGCCACAACGCGGGATAACTCCCGGCCAATTTGCCGCCTGGTACACCGGAGAAGAGCTGGTCGGCTCGGGCATCATCTACTGATAATTTTCATGCAAAAGTCATTTTGTGGCACGCACTCCCTTCTCTATCTTTGGGCATTAATCCGGCTTTAACGATTTTTTTGTATCAGAGAAAAAGAATACCGCGAATGAAGCTCGTTAAAAACGGATCTCTCATCCTCTTCCTATTACACTTGCTTTTCCCGGGCAATTTGTTTGCTCAAGAAACCGAAGTGCGGGGCAAAATAACCGATGCCATCTCGGGCGACCCCATCCCTTTTGCCAATGTCTTATTTAAAGGAACTACCCTAGGTGTAACTTCCGATTTTGATGGAAATTTTTTATTGAAAGCCGTGGTGCAAACCGACTCGATTACAGTTACTTCTGTAGGCTATAAACCCAAAACCAAAGCGGTGAAGCCGGGAAAGCAAATAATTAATTTTCAGTTGGAGGAGGCCGTTACTGGATTAAAAGAATTGGTGATCGCTTCCGGAGAAAATCCGGCTTTCGGGATTTTACGAAAAATAGTGAACCACAAAAATCGCAACGACAAACGAAGCCTCCATGCTTATGAATATGAGTCGTACACCAAAACAGAAATAGATGTAAACCGGATTTCTGAAAAACTGCGGCAGAAAAAAACGATGAAAAAAATTGCACAGGTTTTAGACAGTATCGACCGTGTGGTAGGCGAAGACGGCAAGCCTGTGCTGCCCTTATCGGTTTCGGAAGCTACGTCAAAATTTTATTATCGGAGCAACCCGTCTGTTAAAACTGAGCATATTTTAAATACTCGTTTTAGCGGAGTTGGTTTTGCCAGCGGGAGCGCAGTAACCCAATTGGTAGGGGCCTCTTTTCAGGAATACAATTTTTATCAAAACTGGCTCGATATTCTGGGTAAAAATTTTGTATCGCCCATAGCCGACAGTTGGCGGTTTTACTATGATTATGATTTAACCGACAGCGTTTACGTGGGAAATGATTTTTGCTACCGGTTAGATTTTTTTCCGATCAGCCCGGCCGAATTGGCTTTCTCCGGCACCATGTGGATACGGAAAGAAGATTATGCCCTGCGGCAAATTGATGCTTCGGTAAGTAAGCGGGCCAACATCAATTTTATTGATAAAATTCAGATTCAGCAGGAGCTCATGCCTACCCCGGCAGGACCATGGCTGCCCAGAAAAAGCCGGGTACTTATCAATGTAAGCGAGTTGAGTAAAAACTCGGCCGGCCTGTTAGCCAAATTTTACTCCAGCAACAAAAACCCGGTTATCAACCAACCCCACGAAAATTCATTTTACGATAAACGGGTAAACGTAGCCGAAGATGCCGCGCAAGATCAAAATGAAAAACTTTGGGACAGCCTGCGGCACGAGCCATTGAGCGCTTCCGAAAAGAATGTGTACCGCATGATTGATACCCTGAAAAACATCCCGATCGTAAGAACCTATATAGATGTTATTAAAGTAGTGGTACAGGGTTATTATAATTTTGGGGAAGTAGAGGTAGGGCCTTATGCTGCTGCCGTAGCCTCTAATACCGTAGAAGGCACGCGTATGCAATTAGGATTCAGAACGAATTCTCACTTCAGCCGAAAAATGGTGTACACCGGATCGGTGGCATACGGATTTACCGATATGCGCACCAAATTTTCATTAGGCATAAGACGCATATTGTCGCGCCAGCACTGGACCACCGTAGGCATTCGCTACTCGCGCGATATTCTCCGGCTGGGGTTAGACTTGGAATCTATTGGCAACAATCCCATTTTCGTAGCGGCCAGCCATTGGGGAAGATTTACCCGCGCCTACTATTACGATGAGTTTTCCGTTTATGGAAGGCGGGAGTTTATACGGGGATTATCGGGGCGGGCTTCATTCCGGCACTGGTCGTTTGTGCCTACTTATAATTTCGGTTTCCCTTCAGACCCGGATAACAGCCATGCTGCTATTCTAAATCAATTTAAAAGTGCCGAAGGATTAGTAGAAGTTCGCTATGCACGAACCGAAACCTATTTTCAGGGCGGCAATGAGCGGGTAAATGTGGGCAATGGCACATGGCCGGCCATTACGCTGCGATATACGCGCGGCTTTAAAGGTATTGCCGGCAGCGATTTTGCATACGACAAACTGCGGTTAAATATTGATCAGCGCATCAAGATGGGTGTATTGGGGAATGGGTTTTTAACGCTTACCAGCGAGCATGTCTTTAATCAATTGCCCTACCCGTTGCTTACCGTACATCTCGGCAACCAAGCCCCTACCTATACACCCTTTACTTTCAACTTGATGAACTTCGGTGAGTTTGTAAGCGATCAATCTGTATCCATGCACTACCGTCAATATTTTGAAGGCCTACTGTTAAACCGTGTGCCGTTGCTAAACCGAATGAAGTGGCGGCTGGTAGGAACGGCTAACATGATCTATGGATCGCTGCGAAATTCTAATCGGCTGCTGATTTCTGAAACAACCCCTAACGGCAATCCGGCTTTGCACACCGGATATTTTAGCGGCAACATTCCTTACTTAGAAATGGGCTATGGCGTAGAAAATATTTTTAGTTTTTTGCGCATTGATTTCGTGCACCGGCTCACGTACCTGCAAAACCCCGATGCCAGAAAGTTTGGCGTGTTACTCACGGCTCAATTCAGGCTTTAACAACCAATGTTGTGAACCACTGACCCCCAGTATAACATTGGACTGACTAAAAATACAAATATGAAAACAACCATGAGGCAACAACTTGGGCTCCTTATTTTTACGCTATCAATAATAACAATAGATTCAACGAGTTCATCAGCTCAGGAAGGAGCAACGTACATGCGGATAGCTAAGATTACGGTTGACAGTATAAAGTTAGACGAATACAAAACAGCTTTAAAAGAGCAAATACAATCAGCTCTGCAACTTGAAAAAGGTGTTTGGTCTTACATTGCCGTGCAAGACAAGAAAAATCCTTCAAAGATTACAATCATGGAAACCTACGCTAGTGTTGATGCCTACCTCACGCACATTCAAACAGACCATTTTAAAAAATATAAAGTGAGTGTAGCCGACATGGTTAAGCAACTGGAATTAATAGATGTTATTCCAATTGCCATTCAGTCAAAACCAAAATAAAGAAAGGGCACAAAGGAGAGAAAATTCAATCTCCATAACATGGAATAGTTTAGACTTAAATTGGCAGCCGAGCTACAAGCAAAAAAACAGAGTTGATAAAAAATGATTTGCCTCCGCAGGCATTCACTTGGGCAGATGAAAAATTTAAGTGGTTGTGCCACCGTTACTTCTGTTCGCGGTTGGCGTTTCCCAAATAATGGCTGCCCCTTATCCGAAATATTTAATGGAATTTCTTCTCCCGGGCTAGCATTTCTATAATTTCTTTCATACGCTTTTCTCTTGTCTCTTGTTTTTTTGCAGTCTGAAGGCGAAATCCGATAGAGAAAAGATGGGTCTTACTGATATCCTTAAAAATCGCTTCTGCTTTTTTGTTTTTGCTAAGTTCTCTTAGAAAATCTTCGGGTATAGTCATTTTGCTTGGGGGATCGTATGCCTTTTCCCACCTGCCGTCTGCTTTGGCTTTTTCAACAGCTTTTAATCCGGCAGGTTTCATTCTTCCTTCATTAATTAATCTTTCAACATGTCCCGTATTTATTTTAGACCAAATACTCTTTGCGCTTCGGGGGCAAAATTTTTGCAGCCAGGCCTGTTCGTCATGGGCTTGTTTTTGACCATCAATCCACCCGTAGCAAAGAGCCACATCAAGTGCCTCTGCATAGCTGATGGTCTTTTTTCCGGAATCTTTCTTAAATATTTTGAGCCAAAGCCCATTTGAGTTATCGTGATTCTTTTTGAGCCAAGTTTCAAATGTCTTGGCTGTTCTAAATTCTATTATTGGAACCGTATTTAATTTACCCATATAACGGTAGCTTTTTTCCGTTCTCTATGCGTGCCGCAAGATCAGCCATCAGAGGGATTCCTGCCATCATTAGAATTGGCTTTCCCGAAACATGATGTATGCAAGCCGCTCTGCCTACATTCTTATTAGCCCCAAAAACAACCATGTTTATCTTCTTCCACCAGATGAACAAATTCGGCCACCGTTTTTACGGTTGGCTTGGGTGTATAGCTATACCATTTTAAATTTGACCGCATCCAAAAAACCTTCCAATGATTTTTTGCTTTCACAAAAGTGGTTTTGGCCATTTCGTATTCACAAATTATTTCCGGGTTTTTCCACTTTGGTCTAATCTCAAAAATAAATATGTTTTGACCATCAATTCTATAACCTATATCTAACTCGGGTCTTATATTCTCAGGAGGTCTTACACGGCTCAGAAAATTTTCCATCACTTCAATTACTTCTACTACTTGTAATGTGTCGATTGGCATGGTATCTATTATTTTTGGTCAGTCTTTATATTCGCCCTCCCACTTAGCCACAACCACCGTGGCTAAACAATTGCCGAGTACGTTGGTTCCGGTTCGGGCCATATCCATAATGGCGTCTACTCCCAGAACGACAAAAGCTTTGTGCGGGTCAATCCCCATATCGGCCACCGTGGCTACTAAAATTAAAAATGTAGCTCCCCGCACGCCCGCCACGCCTTTGCTGGTAAGCATCAGAATAAGCACCATTTTTATTTGTTCGCCCAACGATAAATCTACACCTGCCATTTGCGCTACAAACACCGAAGCAAGTGAAAGATACAAGGTGCTTCCATCCAGATTAAAACTGTAACCGGTAGGCAGCACAAACGAAACCACTTTACGCGGAATGCCCATCTCTTCCAGGTTTTCCATAGCCTTGGGCAAAGCCGATTCGCTGGTAGCCGTAGAAAAAGCAATGGTTACCGGTTCGGCAACGGCCTGAATAAATTTTTTAAAATTCAGTTTGATAATCAGGCCAATCGGCACAAGGACAAATAAAATAAAAACAACCAGTGCCGCATACAGTGTGGCCACCAGCATGGCCAGATTTTTTAATACATCAAAACCAAATGATGCAATAGAATAGGCCAGCGCCCCAAATACGGCAAAGGGAGCAAAGTACATAACGATGTTTGTAAACTTAAACATCACTTCCGACAGGCCTTCACAAAATTCCAGCATTGGTTTGCGTTTAGATTCGCTCAGCATAGCCAGCGCAACCGCAAATAATATGCTGAAGACTACCACTTGCAGCACCTGCCCCTCGGCTATGGCTTTCGCAATATTTTCTGGGAAAATATCGAGCACCACATCATGTGATTCTTTTTGTGCCAGCAATTTTTCAGCACGCTGCTCCTGTGTTTGCTGAATATTTACTACAGCTCCCTCCCCGGCTTTGGTAAGATTAATGGCAGCCAACCCGATAAACAGTGCCAAGGTGGTAACTGCCTCAAAATAGATAATGGCTTTCAGCCCCATGCGGCCCACTTGCTTAAGATTGGAGTGGGCGGCAATACCTACTACCAACGTAGAAAAAATCAACGGGGCAATAATGGTTTTAATTAATCGTAAAAAAATACTGCTCAGTGTATTCAGGTGCAGGGCGGCTTGAGGAAAAGAAAAGCCGACCTCGCATCCGAGAAACATACTTACCACGATCCAGCCGGTGAGCGTGCTGCGATGATAAGCCCAGTAAATCATAGCCAGCCACACCAGCCAGCGTGTGGCGGTAAGCACAACCGGACTGACCGAAACGGCATAATGATCTGCTACGCTGAGCAGCAGTGCTACCGAGGCAGTAATAAATACAAGTAAACCTGGTTTTATTTTCACGCCATTATTTTTTTGAAAGTTACAACCTACAATCTTAAATCTTGCCAGTCTATTCGAAAATCTAAACTGATTGTATGAACTAATTTCCTTTACCTTTGTTGCAAGATAAAATGATTGAGCGATTATGTTGAAAACTGCCCCTAAAAACATTCATTTATACCTCGAAAGTAACCCCAACCCCAATTCGTTGAAATTTGTGGTAAACGAAATGCTGGTGCCCGATGGAATGAGTTTTGATTTCCCCAGCCCGGCCGATGCCGAGGAAGCGCCCTTGGCACAGGAACTATTCATGTATCCTTTTGTGGACCGGGTATTTTATATGAGCAATTTTGTTACCGTTACTAAAAAAGAAGATGTGGAATGGATTGAAATTCAGGATACCCTTAAAAAACACATCAAAGATTTTTTGGAATCAGGAAAATTGATTCTTGATAAGAAAACGATCGAAGCACCCGCGCAAGATGAAACCGAAACCATCAAAAAAATAAAAACCATTCTGGATGAATACATTAAGCCAGCCGTAGAGCAAGATGGCGGAGCTATTACCTTTCACTCGTACGAAGGTAAAAAAGTACGCGTAACTTTGCAGGGTTCTTGCAGTGGCTGCCCCTCTTCTACTATTACCCTGAAAGCCGGCATCGAAAACCTCTTTAAAAAAATGATGCCTCAGGAAGTGGAAGAAGTGGAAGCTATGAGTTGATACTTTCTTTTTCGTTTTTATAAGTCTGCCGAATCCTGTATATTTAAGAAGCCATCTTCTTAACCCGCCTATGATCGTTCTGGAGAATGAATACATAGTTTGCGAACTTGATTCGTCTGTACCGGTGCTTAAACACAAATGGAAAGAGCCTGTGCCGGGCGATATCTTCCGTAAATACCTGATTGAGATATTAGAAAAATACCGGAGTCTGCAAAAAGAATATCCAAAGTTGGCCTGGCTGGCCGATACCCGTTTTCTGGGTGAGGTAGATAAAGAAACCGAACAGTGGTTTACCGAAGTGTGGGATGATCTGCTCTTCAATCAAGCTCATGTAAAATACCATGCCGTTATTTTAGGTGAAGATCTGTTTGCCGAATACCCGATGGAAAAATTTAAAATGGATGCCGAAGTAAAGT
Source organism: Bacteroidota bacterium (assembly GCA_018267195.1). Lineage (GTDB taxonomy): Bacteria > Bacteroidota > Bacteroidia > Cytophagales > Cyclobacteriaceae > ELB16-189. Next base: position 22,371 of record JAFDYY010000029.1, read on the forward strand.
TTAAAAAAAACGGAGTGCAGCTCGGTCTCTTTTCCGATGAAGAAGAAGCTTACGACTGGGTGCGCACCCGGTAAATTAAGGTATGTGCCGTTGGGGAAAATCATTATGGCTGCTCCTGTATTCTTTAAACCTCTCTGCGGGCCCCGGAGTAACATTCATTGAAAATAAAGGGCAGTGGCGTACCCCATTCGATTTTGCAGGTAAAACGCAAGGCGTATTTTTTGGATTTAGAGCCGGAGAGTTTAGTTATACTTTAATGGATGTGCCGGCAGGCCAACACCATGGTGGTTCGTTCAGACCTGAAGCCACAAGAAACAAATCCCTCATCAACGGGTATGCACTAAAAACGCATTTTATCAATTTTAATAGAGTAACCTCCTCACACCCATTTGGCCTACATCCAGAATACTTCAATTATTTTTTAGGTTCTACTCCCTCGCAATGGCAATCGAACGTGAAAGGGTATGATGGCGTAGTATACCCCGACATTTATTGTGGTATCGATTTAAAAGTTTACTCCGAAGGCAGTTCTATCAAGTACGATTTTATTATCAGCCCGGGAGCAGACCCAAAAATAATTTGATGGAAATACGATGGAGCCGAACCGACAACCGAAGCCGGAAACATAACTATTAAAACCCCGTTCGGAAGTATTTATGAACAAAAACCTTTGGCTTATCAGGTCATCAATCAGGAGAAGGTATATATAGAAATTTCTTATACCATAACCGAAAATGAGGTAACGTTTCAGGTAGGGCATTACGATCCTTGTTATGCACTTATTATTGACCCGCTCCTCATCTTCTCTACTTATTCAGGTTCTACAGCCGATAATTGGGGGAGCACGGCCACCCCGGGCGAAAAAGGAACTCTTTATTCATCGGGTGTAACTAACCTCTATTTAGGAGGAAATTTTCCGGCTACCTCAGGTGCCTTTCAAACAAGTTATGGAGGCCTCTTTGATGTAGCTGTTTTAAAATATGATTCGTCAGGGCATCAATTGCTCTACGCATCTTATTTAGGTGGTTCATTTTCCGAATCGCCCCATAGCTTGGTCATGGATAAAGATCAAAACCTATTAGTGCTGGGCACCACAAGTTCGTTTAATTTCCCTACCAGCACCTCGGCATTTAAAAAAACATTTAGCGGAGGGGTAGCTATTCCTCAAAATTCTTTTGATAAAGAAATTCCAATTCCTTACGAAAACGGATCGGATATTTTTATCAGTAAAATTTCTAAAGACGGCACTCAACTTTTGGCCAGCACTTATCTGGGCGGATCTGATAATGACGGACTGAACCCGAACAGCAGCCCGCTGGTAAAAAACTATGGCGACCAGATGCGCGGAGATATTATCAGCGACACACAAGGGAATATATTCGTAAGCTCCGTAAGTTCTTCATCTGATTTTCCTGTAATCAATAGCTTTAACCTCAATTATAAAGGAGGAGAAACTGATGCTATTATTTTGAAGATGAATACTAACCTTTCGCAATTAACGTGGAGTGCTTTTGTAGGAGGCAGTGCAGCCGATGCCTCTCACACTATTCAATTAGATTCTAAAGGAAATCTGTTTGTGGGCGGTGGCACAACCAGTGCTGATTTTCCGGTCACACCCGGGGCCTACCAAACCACACAGGCAGGCGATGCCGATGGCTGGATGGCCAAAATAAAAAACGATGGCTCGGCCATCCTACAATGTACTTTTACCGGCACCAGCCAGTTTAACCAAGTGTATTTTTTAGATTTGGATAAAAATAAAAATGTGTATGTATATGGACAAACCGTTGGTTCCTTTCCAGTTACACCCGGAGCCTACAACAACCCCAACAGCGGGCAGTTCGTTCAGAAATTCGACAGCACCCTTACCAAGTTATTGTTCTCTACCGTGTTTGGTTCCGGCATTGGCTTACCCAATATTTCGCCTACGGCTTTTTTGGTAAATGATTGTAATAACATCTATCTCTCAGGCTGGGGCGGGTTGATCAACAGCCAACTGGGCTATTGGAACAGTTCTACATTTAATATGCCGCTCTCGCCCACGGCATTACAAAAAACTACCAGCGGTTCTGATTTTTATTTTATCGTGCTTTCACAAGATGGCAGCCAGTTATTGTATTCCACCTATTTTGGCGGCCCCGACTCGCGCACGCATGTAGATGGAGGTACGTGCCGTTTTGATAAAAAGGGAGTAGTCTATCATGTGGTTTGCTCCGGGTGTCAGGCTTTTAATGCCGCTGGCAAACAAACATCAGACTTCCCTACAACGCCAACCGCCTGGAGCCGGACTAACAAAAGTTTAAATTGCAACAATGCTGCTTTTAAATTCGATTTATCATCTCTAAAAGCTATTATCCAAACCAACTCCGTTCACCTCAATCAGCCCGGCATTAACCATGTATGTTTAGGTGATAAAATTATTTTTCAAAACCTGAGCATAGGAGGGCAATTATACACTTGGAATTTAGGCGACACCCATCAGCTTGTGAAGCCGGATACCGGCATGATCGTTTATCAATATACCCAACCCGGCAACTACCCGGTACGATTAAAAGTAGTTGACAACGGCACCTGCTCGGGCAAGGATTCAACCTCAACCAACATTTCGGTTTACACTCCGTTGGGATTAGCCGGAAATGATTTATCTATTTGTTTTGGTTCAGAGGCTACTCTTCTTGCCTCGGGGGGGACAACCTATCAGTGGGCAACTTCCGATCATTCCTATTCTTCATCCAGCCAAAATCCAATTGTCAGCCCTCAAAAAAACACCAATTATTTTGTTACGATTACCGATGTAAACGGATGTGTACGTCAGGATACTCTTCAGGTTAAAGTGGTGCCCGGCATAGACCTTAAGTTTAAAGCCAATGCTGTTTTTGGATGCGATGGAAGGCCTCCATTAAGAGTAGAAAATCAGACGGATCCTTCTGAAGAAGTATTTTTTGATTTTGGCGATGGCTCTACATCCGATCTGCCACAAGCTGTACATACCTATGCTGTCGATGGCAATTACACCATTCGCCTGATTGGGAAAAAAGAATTTTGTGTGTACGAAAAATCGGTTACTCTCCCCTTTTTCTATCGGTTTGTACCAAATGTTTTTACCCCTGATGAATCACCCGGCTTAAATGACACCTTTGTGTTGCAATATGGAAGCAACAAAGCCCTTGCCGGAGCCACTCAGGCTGCGCAAATTTCATTAACCGTAATTGATCGCTGGGGTAAACCAGTTTATCAAAACGATAATTATAAAAATGATTGGGCTGCTCAAAATGTAGGAGGGGGTATTTATTATTTTGAGGCGATCATTCAAAATGAAGTTACCTGCAAAGGATGGGTACACATAATTAAATGACAATTACTTTTTTTGGTTGGCCAGAAAAACACCTCCTAAAATCAGTGCCATACCAAAGAAGTGCCCCCACAGAAGCACTTCGCCATCTATTACGCCCCACATTACCGATACTACCGGCATAACATACGTAACCGAACTGGTAAAAAGTGGCGAAGCAATGCGCAGCAGTTTGTAAAAAAGCAAGTTGGCTACGGCCGTACTCATCAGTGCCAGAATGGCTATAAACATAAATGCTTTCCATGCCCCCGGAACATGGAGGAGTTTGTCGGTAAATCCGGTGAAACCAAAAAGATAAACGTAAGCCAATGGGGCTATGAACAATAATGAAACGCTGATCAGTGTCATCGGGTCTAACCCAATCACTTTAAATTTGATGAAGTTCAGGTTCAATCCATAACAAGCACATGCTAATACAATCAATAAAGCCCAGGCATTAAATCCACCCAGTGTTCCTTCATCACGAACCACTGCCAACACAATGCATCCGATAAAGCTGATTACAATACCCAAAATGGCTCCTCCTCGAAAACGCTGCGAAAAAAAAGCCGCACCTATAATTACCGTCCACACGGGCGAGAGCGTATTAATTATTCCCGCCACCGAACTGCTCAGGTGTGTCTGAGCAGTCGCAAACAAAAAGGCCGGGATAAAAACAGCCAGCATACCCGATACAAATAACTTCCAATATTCTTTCGGTTGGATTTCGCGAACCCGGGTAAACGCCACCGGCATAAGAAAAAGAAATGCAGCCGCCACACGCAGAGCACCTACTTCATCCGGAGAAAATACTTTAAGCCCTTGTTTAATCAGGATGAACGAAGTTCCCCAAATAAGTGATAACACCAACAACAAGGTAACAGCAGCAAATCGGTTGGGGTCGTTCATTAAAATAAATTGGGCGCAAAGATTAATAAACAACAAGTCATTTCCATACTTTTTTTCGCTGAATCTAAATGTTTAGTTTTAACCAATGACTTCTTGGAAAAAGAACCTACGTAATCTGAAAAAAAAGAGATGGCTAACGCTGGCTTTTTTTATTCTGCTGGCAGTGGCTTATTGGCAGTCGTTACCCACTCCCTTTTTTCATGATCCCTACTCCACCGTGTTAAATGACCGTGAAGGAAATTTGTTAGGTGCTACCTTAGCACACGATGGACAGTGGCGATTTCCTTTCTCTTCTTCAGTTCCTGAAAAGTTTGCTGCCGCTTTAATCCTAACTGAAGACAAACGGTTTTATTACCATCCGGGAGTAGATCTCGCAGCGCTGGCTCGAGCCATCAGGCAAAATATACGAGCTGGAAAAGTCATTAGCGGAGGCAGCACTTTATCTATGCAGGTAATTCGTTTATTGCGCAAGAATAAGTCGCGTACTTTTTTAGAAAAAGCAATTGAACTGATCGTAGCCACTCGTCTTGAATTAAGTTGCAGTAAAAAAGAAATTCTGGCACTCTATGCTGCTCATGCCCCATTCGGGGGAAATGTAGTAGGCTTGGAAGCCGCCTGCTGGCGGTATTTCGGTCGAAGTCCAAATGAATTGAGCTGGGCAGAAGCAGCCACGCTAGCGGTATTGCCCAATGCTCCTTCGTTGATCCACCTCAACAAAAACAGAAAAAAATTAACCGCTAAAAGAAATCATCTACTCGCCCAACTGGCACAAGCCGGGTTTATTGACCCACTCACTCTGCGGTTGTCTTTCAGCGAGCCCATTCCGGAAGCTCCGCAAGCGCTTCCCCGGCTGGCTCCTCACTTACTGCAACGGGCCATAGCCGAGGGAAAAGATGAGCAAAAAATTACCAGTACGCTGGATACCCATGTACAGAAGAGCGCTATCCAGATTGTAGATAATCACTACCAACGGCTAAAAGCAAACCAGGTATTTAATGCCTCGGTTATCATTGCCGAAATAAAGACCGGAAACGTGTTGGCTTATGTGGGGAATACCCGCTCCGGAAAAGAAAATAATGAAGATGTAGATGTAGTTGTGGCACCCCGCAGCACGGGCAGCATCCTTAAACCTTTTCTGTTTGCCTCCCTGCTGCATGAAGGCCAAATGCTGCCCGGCACATTGTGGCCTGATGTACCTACATTTATCAACGGATTTGCCCCTAAAAACTTCTCGAAGGAATATGATGGAGCCGTGTCGGCCCGAGATGCTTTGGTGCGCTCGCTCAATATTCCGATGGTTTATGAATTGCGCCAATACCGCTACGAAAAGTTTTATGACCTGCTAAAAAATATAGGGCTTACCACGCTGCATCAACCAGCCGACCATTACGGCCTGGCATTAATTCTGGGGGGCGCAGAAGGAACCCTGTGGGATATTACCGGAGCTTATGCTTCATTGGCCCGAACCCTCCATCACTATTTTGAAACGGCCGGAAAAAATCGTTACTCTAAAAAAGATTTTCATTCACTACACTACTATCCGGTAGAAACAGACCAACGAAACGAACCTGAAGAATCATCCTGGTTAAGTGCCGCCTCTATCTACCAAACATTCGATGTGTTGAAAGAATTACACAGACCCGGAGAAGGAACCGGCTGGAAAACATTTAGCAGTACTAAAAAAATAGCCTGGAAAACTGGCACCAGTTTTGGGTTTCGCGATGCCTGGGCGGTAGGTGTAAATGCTGACTTTGCAGTGGGCGTTTGGGTAGGGAATGCCGATGGGGAAGGGCGCCCTAATCTAATCGGCACCGAAGCGGCTGCTCCTCTCCTCTTCGATCTGTTTTCTATACTTCCGGGTAATTCCTGGTTTCGGATGCCGGAAGCTGAAATGGAGAAAGTAGCTATCTGTAAAAAAAGTGGTCATCGCGCCACCGAGCTCTGCCCCGAAAAAGATACGCTTACCATTTGTCGCACTGGTCTTCAATCCGCACCCTGCCCTTATCACAAAAAAATATTTCTATCTAAAGACATGAAATTCAGGGTACATTCAAATTGCGAGTCGCTTTCTAATGCCACCGAAACTTCCTGGTTTATACTACCTCCTATCCAAGAGTATTATTTCAAACTAAAAAACAAGCACTATAATAGCCTGCCTCCATTTCGTATAGACTGCCAACCTGCCAGCTCCATTACATCCATGGATATTATTTACCCTAAACCCAACTCAAAAGTGTTTGTGCCCATTGAATTGGATGGCAAACCGGGCAGCGCCTTGCTTGAGGCAACCCATCGAAACAGCCACGCTACTATTTTTTGGCATCTAGATGGGCATTTTATTACGGCAACTCAAAAAATCCACAAAATTGAGCTAAAACCTAAATCAGGCCCTCATATTCTCTTGCTGGTAGATGAGAGCGGGGAAATGGTTTCAGTGCCTTTTTATGCCATTTCTGGCAAAAAAGAATATTAAATTATTTTATAACTCTTTGATATGTAATGTTTTGGTTATATATTGTTAAATCTTTAAAAGATGTTATTGTATTTTTGCATCCATCAAACTCAAAATTTTTATGAAAACGAAATTGGCTTTAATCAGCGTTCTTACTTTTTCGCTCGCCTGTTTCAAGTTATCCGCTTGCGGTGGGCAAGGGGTTACGGCTTCTAATTATGTGGTAATCGGGGCTTTTTCAGTTCCCAAAAACGCCATTGAATTCACCGAAACAGCAAAGAAAAACAAACTCGATGCGCAGTACTCCATTAACCCGGTGCGCAAATTGTTTTACGTCTATGTTATGCAAACGGGCGACCTGTCGGTAGCTTTTGAGCAGGCCCAAAAATTGCGCAAAGAAACACCGTATCTCGATACCTGGGTTTTTACCGGAAAATTAGGGGAAGAAACCCCCACCGGCAACGATTTAAACCCAATTACCGGAAAGCAAATTGAGGTTATTGCCCCAACCGACAATACCAAGACAACAGATATCCCCACAACCGAAAAAACGGTGACTCAAACCAACCCCATAGCGGTGGATCAACCTATCCTTCAGAATACCAGCCCCCAGCCCATGTTGGAAGAAGTAGCTGAAGGGAGCAAAGCTTTTTATTTTAAAATCTTGACGGGCGATAAAGAAATCAGCGGAGACGTAGATGTAATGGACCTAGACAAAACGAAGCCCTACAAAGTGGCCTCTTACCGCGGCAACGAAACTGTAAACATGAAGCCGGTTAATAAATCTGGAAACATCGAATTGGTGTGCGAAGTATTTGGCTATAGAAAAATTAAGCAACCGGTAAACTTTAATGACCCGGCCGCTACCGAAGGCATTTCCACCGAAGAAAACAAAGTTACCGTACCTTTTAATTTAGTGCGCTTAAAAAAGGGCGATATCGCCATTATGTACAATGTCTATTTTTTTAAAGATGCAGCCATTATGCGCCCCGAATCTCGTTATGAGGTAAACAGTTTATTGGATATGCTGAAAGAAAATCCGAAATATAAAATCCGGATACATGGCCACACCAACGGAAATGCTTCAGGCAAAATTATTTACTCTACCGACCCAAAAACATTTTTTGCACTGAATAATACCAAGCAAAGCCATGGCTCGGCAAAACGATTATCGGAAGAACGGGCAAAGGTGATTCAGAAATTTTTGATTGCCCAAGGAATTGATCCTAAACGCATGGAAACAAAAGCCTGGGGTGGTAAAAAACCTATTTATGATATAGACTCTCAACTGGCGCAAGCCAATGTGCGGGTTGAAATTGAAATATTGGAAGATTAATTTTTTACAACTACTAAAAAGGCTGGCTTAAATTAAGCCAGCCTTTTTTTATTAATCCAACCCGATCATCATAAAGGATCCCCAATAAATCGGGTTAGGATATTCTACCCGCAGCTCTTTTTTAGCCTCTATAAAACTCTGGCGAAGGTTGCCGGTAGTGAGCCATTTTTTATAAAAATTGATGATCAATTTTTGAGTGGCATCATCATCTACTTTAAACATGCTCATAATTAAAACTTTGGCTCCGGCAATCAGAAACGCGCGCTGCAAACCATAGACACCTTCGCCATTCGATATTTCGCCCAAGCCAGTTTCGCAAGCACTAAGCACCACCAAATCGGTTTTATCAAGATTCAGACTCATCGCCTCATAGGCGGTAAGTATGCCGCTGGTCAGGTTATAATTGTATTTGGTTTCATTTAATAAATCGCCTGCGCCTTTTAGCAGTAAACCCGTTTTTAGTAAAGGATTTTCTGTTAGCTCAGCTTCGCTTTGGGTAATTTGTTTAGCATCGTCTTCAGTGGCTATGGATGGAGTAAATCCATGTGTAGCGATATGAAATATTTTAGGGCTTTCAATTTCCTTCACTTGCTCTTCCGATGCCGAGGTTTCGGTGTACTCCGAAGTTTTCCAGCCTTTTTGTTTTAGCAAGTCTTGTAATTTGTTTACCTCTTTCTCGGTGCCCGGCAAATCGGCTATCGTTTGGTTAGCGGAAGCTGAAAGATAAAACTTAGGATTACCAAACATAGCGGCCGTGTTTGATGTTTGGGCACGTGATTTTATTTTGTGTAGGTACAAATCTTTAGTATTGCTAACGATAACAATGTTTGAATTATCAATCACAAATTTACCATCGGGCGTAGCGATGGATTCCAGATTAATCAGGTTATAAATTCCATCGGGCGACAAAAAGATGGTGGCGTATTGGCCTATTTCTTTTTGAATGGGTTCCCAGAAAATTTTATAGGAATACAAATCTTGCACGTGGTTAATAATGCAATTTCTGAAATAGCGGAAATACCTTCCTTCCATCTGCCGCCCACTGCTGAGTTGTATTACTTTGGGGCGTGTATTATCATTCTTTACATACATGGCCACATAGATAATTGAATCCGTAAAATCATGGTTAAAATACCGGTAGCGCACCATCTCTACAGCTACGTCATTTTTGCCGATTGATTTTTGTACGTTTTCGTAGGTTATCTTTTTGTTTTCAAAATTTTGCCCAAACAGCTCCGATTTCTCGCTGAGTTCTTTTTCCAGTTTTTCTACTTCTGTACTCAGAGCAACTAAGTCTATGCCGTTTTGCACTAACTGCTGCGTACTCATCGACAGTGCGTTGGTTAAAAATTCTTTTTTTTGCACCCAGTCATTATACGTGTTCTTCAGTTTTTCATCATTGCTATTCTGAATACGTTCACGAATTTTTATGGATGAACTCAGCAAAAGGGCTTTGGTAAGCAGTTGGTAGTTGTACACTTTTCCGGCCAGATCCCGAAAGTCTTCTAATTGACCAAAGGCGAGCGTGTTGTAAAATTCAAAATCGCCTTTAATGGTATTCCAGTATTTCGCTTTCTCGCGTTCGCTCAGAGCCGGAAAGTATTGTTTAATAAATTGATCGTAGTTATTAAGCGCTTCTTCAATATTTCGTTTCGATCGTTTGTAGTCTTTCGTCATGTAATACACCTTAGCCAGTTTAGACAAAATTTTAACATATTCCGGGTGCTGACGGCTAAAGTAACTTTCATAAATCTTTTTGGCATTATTATAAAACTCTTCTGCCCGCGAATAGTTTTTCATCTGATAATATACGTCTCCAGTGAGCGTAAAAATGCTGGCTGTATTAATGTTGTTTTTGCTGCCGGTTTTAGTACGCCAAATATTTTCGGCTTGCGTTAGTGCGCTGAAGGCTACCGAATAATCTTTCTGGGCAATGTTAACAATGGCTATGTTTTTTAATATATCGGCATATTGCGGGTTGTCTTTTCCCAATCGTTCACCCAAAACAGACTGAGCATCGAGCATCATTTTTTCTATCGCATCGGTAGGGTCTCCTTTATAGAATTTAGTTAATGCCAGCCGGGCCAACGACTTCGCTACTTCAATATGGTTGTGGCCAAATTGCCTCTCCTGACTTTGCATGGCTTTGGTAAAATTTTCTTGTGCGGCATCATAATCACCAATGATGTTATCCAGGTCGCCCATTAATAATAATACTTGGGCTGTTTTGGTAGATTTTTCGCCATATATCGGCAAGGCGATTTGTTTAGCACGGGTGGCTAATTTATCGGCTTCGGTGTAATCTCCTTTGGCCAATGCCAGCCGGCCCATGTTTACTAATGGATCGATCAGGCGGGAGGCGTCTCTCCCATAAATTTTTTCTGAATCTCGGATAAGCTTGCTCAATAAATCTTCGGTATCCTTATAGCGCCCCAACTGAATAAATAGCGAAGACAATTCGCGGGCCGTAACGGATTCATCTACCACATTAATGCGGTTAGCTTTGGAAATGATGCGGGCCGCACGGTCCAGATTATCTTCGGCATCATCAAACAAACCTTTAATACCAAAAAGGGCAGCTTGTGTCTGAATGGCATCTACCAAGAAACCTTTTTTGTCTTCATCTTTCCGGTAATCTTCTAAAATTTTTAAAGCGGCATTCAGGTTGGTTTCGGCCTCTTCATATTGGCCGATCTTTATTTGCAGTTTGGCATTGTAGGTTAGTTCAACTGCGTATAACGGATCTTTATTATCAAATTTCTTTTGGGCGGCATACTTGGCTTTACTTACCGTAACCACGGCTGCTTCATAGTTATCAGTCAGTTCATAATAATTAGCCAGGTGGTTAAGTATATCCAGCATCTCTTTATGGCGGATATTTATTTGCGGCTGTACTATTTTAATAAAACTTTCGGTATAAATTTTCCCGGCCTCGGCTACCTTATTGGTATAATCCAAATAAAAATTGGCAAGTTTTATTTTTTGTAAATGGGTTTCGGGTGCCTCATTGCCATACAAGCCAGATTTAATATCTACTATATCGGTCATGTATTTTTCGGCTCGTGCATAATCTTTTTTATACACTGCTAATCCGTATAAAAATTCATACACATTGGCCGTAACAATGTTATTATAGGGAAGCTCTTTATTCTCAGAAAGCATTCTATTGGCATCTGTCTCTAAGTTTTTAGTTTTGTCTTTGTCGAGCTTGGCATCAAACTCAACCGCTTTCAAACGCGCAGCGTAAACACTTCCCTTGTAGTTTCGGTTAATCATCTTCTCATACTCCAATTTGGTGTTTTGGTAACGAGCTGAGCTGCCTTGTGCCAACAGTCGTTTTAAATACTCTTCGTAAATACTGGCCGCCAGATAGTGAGATGGCTTATGCGAAGCCATTAAATTATTAAGCGCTTCATCATAGCCTGTGCCTTTCAGAAAATCACGGTCGAGTTGCAATCCGTTTTCTATAGACCAATTCGTATATAAAAACTGGTTATAGGCAAAGGAGAAATCATATTTCCCCAAATTTTTTCTAATCCAATCAGAAGCTTTAGAAAAACTAACATCGGCTGTGTCGTAGTTTCCCTGGTTGCGATAGGTGTTCGCCAAGTCTATCATCCACCGGGCATACTCCTGGTACCTGGTTTTTAATTCATCATCCGGCACTCTCCGGCTTTTTAAATTCCCTTTATCATCTACATAACTTTCTTGTTTCACAGCACGACCCGAAAAGTATTTTTCAATGTCGTTCAGAGTATTGAGCGACTCCATGTAATAGCCTTGTCCGGTTTGGACTTCGGCCAGCAACAAATTCATTCGTGCCCGGTTGGCATCTGTCATAAACGCACCGGCATCTAATATTTTTTTTGCCTGATCTAAATATTCGCGAGCCATCCGGTATGAGCCGTTGAGGATGTGTAACTCAGCTACACTCATTAATAACTGGCCATGTTTTTCGCTGTTTTCTTTATAGTTAATTATACTGAAAGCAATGGCCAAATCTATGTTGATATCAAAGTCTTTAAGTTTGCCCGAGGCCAGGTGGTATTTGGCCAGATATAAATGATACAAAGGGGTGTACGGATTCTGCTGCCCTAATTTCTTAAAAGCTTTGCTCTTGAGTTTCCCTAAGTTTGAAACTGCTTTTTTATAATCTCCTACTTCATAAGCCGTTTCGGCCGCTTTGAGTATTTTATCGTATTTGGCTTGGGCTAAAACAAATGCGGCTTCAAAAAACAAATACAGAGCAAAGAGGATTTTTAGTTTTTTCATGTATTATTAAAATTACCAACTGAAAGTTAGTCATTTTTTGAGGAAGTAATTTCCCCTCCTTCTGGGGTAAAATAAAAAAACTGCCCCGTGGCAGTCTTTTTATTATAAAACTATTCTATCTTGATAAAAGACTTATTCATCTGCCTTTTTTTCTTCTCCTCCACCTGCCATTTTTTCTTTTATTTTCTTTTCGAGTTCATCGAGCAGTTCAGGGTTATCTTCAATCAGTTGTTTTACCGCATCACGTCCTTGTCCTAATTTATTGCCGTTATAAGAAAACCATGAACCTGATTTTTGAATAACATTTAATTCTACCCCTATATCTACAATTTCACCCGACTTGGAAATACCCCTTCCATACATAATGTCAAATTCCACCACTTTAAAAGGAGGGGCTACTTTATTTTTTACCACTTTCACTTTTACACGGTTGCCGGTAATATCGTCTGAAGATTCTTTGATCTGGCCTATCCTGCGGATGTCTAAACGCACCGAAGCATAAAATTTTAATGCGTTTCCACCAGTGGTCGTTTCGGGGTTACCAAACATAACACCAATTTTTTCGCGCAACTGGTTAATGAAGATACAAGCACACCCTGTTTTGCTAATGGTGCCGGTTAGTTTTCGCAATGCCTGCGACATTAGCCGGGCCTGCAGCCCCATTTTGCTCTCGCCCATCTCACCTTCCAATTCGCCTTTAGGAACAAGAGCGGCCACCGAATCAATTACTATAATATCAATTGCCCCCGATCGAATCAGATGTTCGGCAATTTCCAATGCTTGCTCGCCATTGTCAGGTTGCGATATCAGCAGGTTTTCGGTGTCTATACCTAATTTTTCGGCATACGATTTATCAAATGCATGCTCAGCATCAATAAACGCGGCAAGCCCGCCTTTTTTTTGTGCCTCGGCAATCATGTGCATGGTAAGGGTTGTTTTTCCGGACGACTCCGGGCCGTATATTTCGGTAACCCGGCCACGGGGAATACCCCCTATGCCCAAGGCAATATCTAGCCCGAGCGAGCCGGTAGAGATGGCCGGCACATCCATTATTTTTTCATCGCTCAGTTTCATTACGGTGCCTTTACCGTATGTTTTCTCCAGTTTGTCGATTGTTAACTGAAGGGCTTTCATTTTTTCTTTTGCGTCTGGCGTCATAGGTTTGATTAAATTAAAATGCTAAATTATTTAGTAATTTACTAAAAACAAATAAAGACCGATTTTTATTTTAGACTTTCTCTTTCGGGCGGTATAAAAATTGTTTCTCTATGTGCATCTAATTAATTTTTTTTCTTCTTCCGGCACACTAAAGTCCAAACTCTTTTGCCTAAATTTCAGAGTGATTTACAAAATCCTTAAACCAAACACTTACTAAAATTTAAAACCCTTGCACCATGGCAAAGAAAGCAAAAAAAGCAGCCAAGAAAGGAAAAGCTAAAGCTAAAAAAACGGTAAAGAAAGCAGCCAAGAAAAAGGTGGTAAAAAAGGCAGCTAAAAAAGCCAAGAAAAAAGTAGTTAAGAAAGCGGCCCCGAAGAAAAAGAAACCGGTGGCCAAAAAACCAGTAGCTAAAAAGCCTGTAGTTAAAAAACCGGCCGCACCTAAAGCAACTATCCCCGCCCCGGTAGTGCCTACCCCGGCTCCGGTGGTGCCTACACCAACCCCCATTCCTGAAACACCCTTTACCGGCTCTATCGATTCGGGACAAGGATCGGGAATGTAATTTTCAAACTCGAAATTAAAATAAGAAAGGCGGGAAATACCTGCCTTTTATTTTTGGTTTGGCAACTCTACTGTAAAGGTTGATCCTTTGGCATACTCACTTTTAAAGTGGATGTGCCCGGCCAGTTTTTCAATGGCTTTTTGGGTGATATACAACCCCAATCCGTTTCCTTTCGAGTTTTCGTTGGCACGAAAATACATTTCAAAAATACGCGCCTTATACTCTTCCATTATACCTTGGCCATTGTCTTCAAAGGTTAATGTGGCATGTTCGCTGCAAACCGTAAACTTTATAGACAGGGTGGGGTTATCGATGGTACAAAAACTGATAGCATTTTCGATCAGGTTTTCGATAATGATTTTAATCATGGCCGGATATGAAACCAACGGCACTTGCTCTTGCACGGAAATCGTAACAGAAATTTTCTTTTCCTGAATCGTATCTTTAAATCCGGTTAGCACATCATTTAGCAGTTCTTTCAGCAACACCTCTTTGTACACCATCTGCTGCGAACCTACATCGCTAATGGACTGAAGTTTGTACAACATTTTATCGAGGCTTTTGGCTGTTTCGCTCACTTTTTCAAATAGCTCAAGAGCCGCCAAATCCTTAATGGTAATTTTGGCCACGCCTGCCAAGCCCAAAAAGGTAGTAATGGGTCTGCGAAAATCGTGCGAGGCTCGGTAGAAAAAAGTATCCAGTTCTTTGTAGGCTTGTTTTAACTCGGCCGTGCGGGCTCCAATTCTATTTTCTAGTTCTTTATTGATATTACCAATCGTTTCGGAGGCTTCCATCAGTTCTTCGGTTTGCGCCATAATCTCTTCTTTCTGCTCCAGTATTTCGCGGTTCAGTTTCTCTAATATCCGGTGCGACTTATTTCTATTGCGCAGGTATTGGTAACCGATACCAACTGCCACCAGCAAAAGCAAGATGGCCGTAAGTGACATGGCAATGATCCACCATTGCTGGCGGGCTAACATAACCTGCGATTTCAGTTCTTCTTCCTGAGTTTCCTTTTGTTGATTAACCCGTTTCAATTCGGCTTCTTTACGTTCCACCTGATACAAAGCCTGAAGTTCGGCCAACTTACCGGCATTGCTCTGCGAAAACATACTGTCGTTCAGTTCTATGTATCGGTTATAAAAAAAGCCTGCTTGTTTATAGTTATTCGTGGCTTCGTACAACTTGGCATAATTGAGATAGATATTTCTTCTCATCATTTTACTTCCTATGTGCAGTGAGAGAGAGATGGCTTTAGACAAATATTTTTCAGCTTCTTGATATTTTTTAAGCTTTATCAGCAGCCATGCCATGCCGTTGTAAGAGATGCCCATATCCAGGGGGGTATCTAATTTTTCATCCATGGCCACCGATTCTTTTCGAAGCTGGTAAGCCTTATCGTATTTTTTTGTTGCCTCATACACCAGCGACATGTTGTAAAGCGAAGCCGATACGTTTACGGCATTCCCCAACTCTTTGTGTCCTTTCAATGATTGCTCGAATACGGAAAGTGATTCGTTATACTTATGTTCCAAGAAATAGATCAGTCCGAGTGTATTTTGAGCCACCGATAGTCCGTGTAGGTCATTGATTTCTGTATAGATGGCAATAGACCTGGCCGCATATACATTGGCCACGTCCAAATCTAATTGTTCTTTGGCCATCCAGGCAAGGTAGTCGTTCAGTTGGGCTGCTTCTTGCCGTAAACCCAAGTCGTCAGCAATTTTTAGCCCGGCTAAAAAATATTTTGAAGCCAGCATATACTGAGAAAGTTCGGTATAGATAGACCCAATTTTTTTATAGGCTTCTAACCGTTGTACCGGATAACGGTGGATGTCTGATATTTCGAGCGCCTGCAAGGCAATAGTCAGCGCATTTTGGTAATTGCCGGATTGCGTGGCCTGATCGGCATCGGCCAGTTTGCAAGCAACCCGCACCTGAAGATCCGGACTAACTGCTTCCTGGCTGCACATTTTAGCATAATAGGCTTTCGACTTTTCTTTATCCAGCAGTTGCTGGTACACCTTGCCATACAGCCCCCAGATATTCATCAACACATTGTAATCGCGTGGTTTTTTCCGGGCATATTCTTCGGCTTTCCTTAGAAAATCTAAAGCCTGTTGGTTTTGCCATAACGCTATTTTAACGGATGCCAGCGCCCGGTAAAATGAACTCAGAAAATAGGCATCTCCTTTTTCTCCGATGGTTTTAATAGCGCTTTGGTAGTAATAGACAGCCGAATCGAAATGGGCCCAATCGCGGTGAACGCTGCCCATCAGCATTAAATTATAAGCCTGCATTTCGGTGCGTTGGCCGCCCGGTATGTTTCGCGACTCCCGGAGCAATGCCAACGACTCATGGTACTTACCAAAATTTAACTTGCTCAATCCTAAAATAGTGAGCGCATCCTTAACACCACTTTGGTATTTCAGTTTGGTGGCCATTTCCCGAGCCAAGCCGGCATACTGAATGGCCCCATCGTCATCTATATCTACTAAGTAATAAGCCAGGTTACAAAGCAACTCTACCTTCTGGGGAGAATCAGAGGTAGCAGAAATAGCACTCTTCAGGCTGTCGGCATAAGATGGTTGAGCGGCAGACGGTAGCCACGAAAAAAAAGCTACCCCAAACGCCAGGCACGTGGGCATTATTAAACAAACCCTTTTATAAAAAGAAAAAAACAGATATTTGTTCATAAACCGGGTGCCTTGCTTACCGTATCAACGCTGTGAATTAGACCAATATAATGCTTTTTTCATCCTTTAGCCTAAAGAATTTACTTTCGCTACGCGAGTTGCAACAGGAAAAAATTAAAGATTACCGCAACATCGTTACGCTGCAGATAATTATTGTTGTCTTTGGGTTAACCTTAACCCAACCTATTTTAGAAGACTCCAAAAGCGAATTGTCTAAGTTCATCATTTCGATTTTTTCATTTTTTGGGGCACTCTACACTTACCTGCTGTGGGATCTTCTTAGAAACCTGACCAAGAGCCGATCCTTATTAATTATTTTGTTCACACTCTTGTTCGGCTCGGTGGCTCTGGGCATTTTGGCTGAGTTTCCATATTATCATATTATTTCTATTACTAACCGGCAGGCATTGCTGCTTACCGTACACGGGTTGTTATTTCCCATTGAGGTGGTTGTTATCTCGTATGCCATGCGCGATATTTTTTCGGGCAGCCATCTTACGCCTGATAAACTGTGGGGAGCCGCCTGTGTGTTTTTAATGGTAGGTATTTCTTTCGGAAGCTTGTATGATATCATTACCATTTTGCAAGGCGGAGGGCTGGGAAAAGAAATTGAATTAGGGTTTCCTAACTATGCCGAGTGTATCAATTTCAGTTTTTCTATTTTAGGCGGAGTAGACCACGGCCTGGAACCCATAAAACTGATCCGCAACATCAGCACGCTGGAAGGGGTGTTTGGCAGTTTATACGGTATGGTCATCATCGGCAAATTACTGGGGTTGCCCCGTGAAGAAGAAAAAAAAAATTCATAAAAACCTATTTCCCTTCTAACCAACTATATTAAATCAATGGATTTATTTCCAATAGAATGTAGGCTAATCATTCATTTTCAACTCTCGAAACCCGATACCTAAAGCCTCATTATTTTTTTGAGTTATTTTATCAAACTCTCCTTTTTTCTGACCGCTCTACCTTCTATCTTTAAAACCAAAGTTTTAACTACAATTTATATGGCCAAAACAGCAGAACTCATCATAGACGGAAAATCGTATAAACTTCCCATAGTGGAAGGAACAGAAAAAGAGATGGCAATAGATATCAGCAGTTTGCTGGAAGAAGCCGGTGTAATTACCCTCGATTTGGGATATAAAAATACGGGCGCTACCAAAAGCGCTATTACTTTTCTCGATGGCGACAACGGCATCCTCCGCTACCGCGGTTATTCAATTGAAGACCTGGCCGAGAAATCCAGTTTTTTAGAAGTAACCTATCTGCTCATTTTTGGCGAGCTGCCCACCGAAGAGCAACTCAAAAAATTTTCGGACGACATTAAGAAGCACACCATGGTGCATGAAGACACCCGTAAAATACTGGATGGGTTTCCCTCTACCGCCCACCCCATGGGCGTATTGGCCTCCATGTTTTGTGCCCAAACAGCCTTTTACCCCGAGTCGTTAGACCCCAGCCGTTCGTCTGAAGCGTTCTATTTAAGTGCCGTGCGCTCGCTGGCCAAGATGCCTACGTTTGCAGCCTGGGCCTATAAAAATGCCATGGGGCACCCGGTTAATTACCCCGACAACACACTGGATTACTGTTCGCGTTTTCTAAAGATGATGTTTGCCTTACCAGCCGAACATTTTGAAGTGGACCCGGTCGTAGCCCAAGCTTTGGATAAGTTGTTGATCCTCCATGCCGACCACGAACAAAACTGCTCCACCTCCACTGTGCGCATCGTGGGCTCATCTAAAGCAAGTATTTATTCTTCCATCTCCGCAGGTATTAATGCCCTTTGGGGTCCGCTCCATGGGGGAGCCAATCAGGAGGTGATCATCATGCTCGAAAACATCCGCAAAGACGGGGGCGATACCGACAAGTGGATTGCCAAAGCGAAAGACAAAAACAGCGGCTTCCGCCTGATGGGCTTTGGCCATCGGGTGTATAAAAATTTTGATCCGCGTGCCAAGATTATCAAAAAAGCAGCCGATGATGTGTTGAAAAAATTGGGTGTGAATGACCCGGTTTTAGAAATTGCGCAGAAGTTGGAAGAAGTGGCGTTGCGCGATTCGTACTTCATCGAACGAAAACTTTACCCGAACGTAGATTTCTATTCGGGCATTATTTACCGTGCGCTGGGCATTCCGGTAGATATGTTTACCGTGATGTTTGCCATGGGCCGCTTGCCCGGATGGATCGCCCAATGGAAAGAACTGCGCGAGAACAAAGAACCGATTGGGCGGCCAAGACAGATTTATATCGGGCAAAACCAACGGGCGTACATTCCGATCAAGAAACGATAAGTTTATGTTTCGCAACATAGTTCGGCCACGGAGGCAGGCCGGAGCAGATTGGGATTACCATTCCGCTGCGCTTTATTTTTAAGCCCTCCCATTCTCAGCACTGCATAAGCATAGACGTTGTATGCCATTCAGCCGAAGTCTCAAAGTGAGCAAGGCAATTAAACTATACAGAATTTGATAATCATTACCAATAAGAATTCAAAATGACAATACTAAAAAAAATCCTCAAAACAATTGTGATAATCCTCTTGATATTGTTTCCCTTTTTAGGCGGAGCATTATTGAGTAAACATACGCCATACACCGAAGGAAATAGTATGACAATTTTTGTAGCCTTGTATTTAGTATTGGTTTTCGTGGTGCTTTTAAGTTTAATTTTTATTACTACAAAATATAAGCATTCATTTGTGCAGCCAGTTCTCCCGGGTATCCTGCTTTTTGTTCTTGGCTGTGTAATGACGGGCATTGCAGGGTTGGCTGTTGCTCCCGATTTAAGTATTAAAATGTTAGAACACCCTGAAAGAGAACATTTCAGGTATATTTTATTGTTTATTGGAGCGTTATTCTATGGACTGTTTTTTGTCCAACTTCTTACAAAAAATGTTTTACAACTTAACAATAGATTTAAGTGGGTAATGATTATATTATTTGCACTTACAATGACTGAACTTTTATGGGAATTTTCTTATCACTATTTTTATCCCGAAGGTTTAAAGAATTGGATTGACAAAGGAAATAAAGCAGAAGACTTTGCTAAAAGTTATGACAATTGGAGAAGTATAATTACTGGTGCTATTGGAAGATTTTTAATCTATGTACTAATGCTTTGGTTGTCATTAAGACTTTATAAAATACACAGAATTGCTATTTGGAGCCTAATAATAAATACTTTCTTATGCGTATTAGGAATTGTTTCTTCTATTGCATTTTTTTTATATGGAGCTTACAATATTGAAACACCAAAAGAGTTTGGCTTTTTAATCCTCTTTATAATACCGGGACTTCCATTTTTAATAATGTATTGGATAGGTATTGCTTTACTTACCAAGACAAATAAATTAACGACATCTGAACCCAAACCAATAAACCAGAATATCAATTGAAAGACAAATTGAACGGCATACAACAAAAGGTTTGCCGCAAGGCTGGCGGACGTAGTAACAATCGACAGTTGTACTACTATCAGCTAATATCGGGCTTGACCGAATTCTATTTAGCTTTTAATTGTTAACTTCAACATCAGTTTTTTAATCGGCTTCAGTTGCCGGGCAGACAGTTATAAAATACCAGCCCTGCGGCAAGCCTCGAACGTTATATGCCATTATATAGCGAAACGTTTAGCGGACTACAAGTCTTTAAAATAATTAATGACACGAGCAGAAACTCAAGTGTTGACATTTTCAGAAGTATCGCAATTATTTCTGTCGTTATTTTTCATTTTGGACTGTTGCCTTACGGCTATTTGGGCGTAGACCTTTTTTTTGTTATTTCAGGACTTTTAGTCGGTGGACTTTTGACTAAAGATTTTTCAAAAGGAAATAAAATAAATTTCTTCAAATTCTTTCTTCAAAGAGGTTTTAAAATTTGGCCTTCTTATTACTTTTTTATCATAGCAGGTTCGCTTATTGCATGGTGCTTTTATCACGACAACAGAGCAGACCAAATTATTCCATTATGGGACATCAAGCGGTACTTGTTTTTCTATCAAAACTATACAGGTGTACCTTTCCATTGGAGTTTCGACCACGTTTGGTCGCTATGTGTAGAAGAACATTTTTATATTTTGTTGCCTATAATGTTTTTGTTTATTCAGACATTCATATCAAAAAAACATAAAGTAAAAACACTATTTGCATTTGTTATCTTGACAATAATCGCAGGTATTGTTTTTAAAAACTGTTCTTACTTTTTGACAAACGGCAAAGACACTTATTCTGCAACACATAACAGAATTGATGCTTTAGCTTGGGGTGTTTTGCTAAACCTAATTATAACCTATTTAGGCAACAAAATAAAATCTAAAAAAAATCTAGTTGCTACATTCTTATCAGGACTATTCTTGTTTATTCTGACTTTAATTTTTACAACTTACCACAACATTATTTTTGACAAAATATATTTTCATTCGATTATTCCAATTGCATTTTTTCTAATGCTTTTAGGTACCCACCACATAGACTTTTCAAAGCTAAAAATATTACGACTAATTGCTTACTATAGTTACAATTGGTATTTATGGCATCCGATTTTTGTTTTTTTTATTAGAGACAAGATTGGCTTAAATGTAGTAGGACTTATTTTGTATTTATTTATTACTTTCGCTATTGCGGTCGGTTCGACAATTTTTATTGAAGAACCTATGTCTCGTCCTGAAATAGGTTTACACGAATTAACGTGTAAACAAGATGCG
>JAFDYY010000002.1 GCA_018267195.1 Bacteroidota bacterium
CTACAGATCACCAGAGGTCAATCGTACCTTTACACAGTTACTTAGACGCTACCTTGAAACTCTTATCTAAACTTTTATACCGGCCATTTAATCTTTTGATATCGCCTTTTAGCATATTTTCCAGGTCATTGCCTAATTCTTTGTAGAGTTGAATTTTTTGTTCTTTATCAGCAAGGCTTTCTCTGTAACGCTCCAAAGTAAAGCCAATAAGAACACCGAAAATAATCAGCACACTTTCTAGAATGATGTAGCCCAACGTCTTTTTCATGTTATGGTACTTGTGCAAAATCCGGTGTAATAAACCCCACCTGCACCTGAGCAAACTGAACCTGTGAGCGGGTATCAAAATAATGTGCCACCAGATTTAATATTTTAAAGTTAGGTATTCTTCATTAAGCTCTGTTGTTTTTAAAGGCTCACCTCTTTATCAAAAAAATAATTTAGAATTTTTCTAAATAATAGTTGTGAAATATAAATTGATCATACACTTTTGTTTAGAATTAATCTAAACAAAAATTTAAAAAGCTGTTTTCTATGAAATTTTCAACATTATTTTCTATAACTATTCTATTACTGATTACCGAAGCGGGGTATTCCTCTCCCCCTGATAAAATTGGCGTATTAGTGCTTGCGCATGGCGGAAGCGAAGCCTGGAATCAATTAATTATAGGAACCACCCAGTCTATTGGAAAAAAATATCCTGTTGAAGTGGCTTTTGGTATGGCCTTGCCACGAACGATGCAGGAAGGCATTGATAAGCTGGAAAATAAGGGAGTGAATAAAATTATAGTAGTGCCCTTATTTATTTCCTCGCACAGTTTCATTATCCGACAAACCGAGTACCTCTTAAAAAAACGCGATGTGTTGGCCGACCCACCCATGGTAATGGATCATTCTCCGGGCTTAGAAAGCAACTCCCATGAATCAATGGGTTCGCACCATTCAGGCAACATGAGTCATGGTTCGGGTCATGAGCAGCACGAATCCTCCCACACCACATTGCCTCAACTGAATTTTAAATCGGAAGTAATCTTAACTCAGGCGTTGGACGACAGCCCGATCGTGGCCGAGATTCTGTACGCCAGAATAAAAGAACTTAGTGTTAACCCGGCCAATGAAACGGTAATCATTGTAGGCCATGGTCCTAACCCGGAAGAAGACAATAAGAATTGGGTAAAGACAATGGAAAGTCTGGTGGCCCAGGTGCAACAAAAACAAAAGAAGGAAGGAGTAGCTTCGCGATACGTTTTTAGTGTAACCGTTCGTGACGATGCCAGTCATGAAATTTATGAGCAGGCAAAAGAAAATCTTCGCGGATTGGTACGGCAGGCCGGTAAGCAAGGCGATGTAATTGTGGTGCCGCTGCTGCTTTCAAAAGGAGGCATTGAGCAGGGTATTATTAAACGTTTGGATGGATTAACCTATAAGTGGAGCGGCAAAATGCTTTTACCCGATCCGAAGATTGATGAGTTTATCGAAAGCTCAGTAACGGCAGCAATCAAAAAGTAAGGTTATCCTTGGAATCCTACGGAAACGTAGCAAAATTAAAGAGCCGGAATTTCTCCGGCTCTTTATAATACCTCTTTTTCAGAGGTGTATTTTACGAATCAGTTTTTGATCGAGCCAGTTTAAAAGAAGGATAAACCCGATACCAAAAAACGCGAGACCAGCATAACTGGAAAAAAACCGGAATACACCCACCGACAATGTAGGCCGGAATAGCAGGATGGCATAGAGGAGTAAAACGAGCGAACCGGCAGAACCCAGAATTAAAAAAAATTTATCCCAGTTAAATACGTTGGCACGTACCGGAGCCATACCGGCCACACGATGCGCAAAATCGGATGGCAATTTAAAATCGGGCTTTCTCTTGAGTGCATTAAAAACAATCCGATAGGCTCTGCCCTCCCAGCCGGCAGGCACATCGCCTTTTTCAATTTGGTGTTGAATTAATTCGTCTTTCATACTTCTTTGGCAAAATACGTTTTAATTTTTTCTTTTAAGAGTTGCCGGGCACGGAAAAGATAATTTTTTACGGTGCCTTCGGGCATTCCGGTGGCTTCACCGATTTCGGCATAATTCATGTCTTCCAGGTGATACAGTGTTAACACCACGCGGTATTGGGTCGGGAGTTTTTCAATTAATTTGAATACGGCCGATTCTATATCATTGTCTTCCAACGCTTCGTGCGGATTGTCTTGAGAAGTAAAATGATTTATAAAACTTTCATCCCCGGAAAGATCGCTGGCTTCAATTCTTTTTTTCCGCGCGTGGTTAATGGCGTGGCGGTAGGCAATGGTGGCAATCCAAGTACTCAGTTTTGACTGAAAATTGAACTCAGAAATCTTTTCAAATACTTTTAAAAACACATCCTGACAAATTTCTTCAATATCTTCTGAATTATGGATGATGCGGCTTACCATGTGTGTAACTAAACGCTCATGCTGGCTAATCAGCGTTTCAAACGCATGCCTGTTTCCTTCGGCCACGCGTGTAGCCAGCACTTTATCGTCTATCATTTCAGAATTAGACACAAAACGAAGATAGAATGTTGCCGGTTCTGATTAAATAGTTTTGGTTTAAGGGCTTATCTATTTTTGGTGCCGTGTTGCAACATTGAGATTATACTTCGTGTCTTACTCAAAAAAACCAAATAAAAACTAAAATTTTTCAATTATGGATGATAATTTAAGAAATGTACTGGAGCCCATTGCCATTTTGGGATCCATTGGAGCCAGCCTGTATTTTTTTGTTACGGTTATGACGAACTATATCCTGAAAAAGAAAATGATTGATAAAGGATATGTAAATGAAGACACGCAAGCCATCTTTAAACAGTATGCCGATGGAAACAAGTATTCTTCCCTTAAATGGGGGCTCATCGCCTTCTTTGCCGGGTTAAGTTTAATCCTAATGGAATACATTCCGGTGCAGCCGCAATCACCTCTGCCGTATGGCTTGTTTGCCGTTTCCGTTTCGCTGGGGTTTTTGATTTACTATTATCTCGTTCAGAAAGATTCCGGTAACAAATAATATTTTCAATTGCTAACAAATCTTAGAATTCATCATGAAAAAAATAATTGTCTTTACCCTTATCTGCCTGCCCCTCTTTTGTCTTGCGCAAAATAGTCCGACCTTCTATCTCACAAAACAACCTTGGCGACTAAGCGCAGATGAAATGTCCGGCATTGGCAAGCATGAAGCGATGCAGAAGAATACCCAAATTGAATTCCTCAAAGATGGATCATGGAAGGCGAGCGCACCATGGAATGGAGATTCAAAGGGCAAATGGAGTTTGGTGAATGAAAATAAAACGCTCTTGGTTTCTTTTTCGAAAGAAGATAAGCATTTTCTGATTCAACTTTTGAATGAAAATGAACTGCAACTGAAACACACAACGAAAATTGCCACCTACAAATTGACATTGTTGGCCTCCAACAAATAAGTCACCCTAAAACAAAGGAAGATGTTTAAAAATTATTTTAAGACTGCCACCCGCAGTCTGATCAGGAATCGTTTTTTCTCGGCTATCAACATTTTCGGGTTGTCGGTGGCCATGGCACTATCCATGATTATTATCATGTTGGTAGCCGACCAAATGATGTACGACCGCTACAATACTAAACGCAACCGTATCTACCGCGTAAATTCCATTCCGATGGCTGACAATGGAGCACAGATGAGTGAGACGGCTACCACCACGCTTCCCTTGCGTGATGAACTGCTGGAAAAATATACCGGTATTGAAAAAGCTGTGCGTATCGTTCGGGGCTTTGGCAATATGTGGATGGAGCTGGATAACAACAACGTGAACATTCCGATTGCGGGGTATTATGTTGATCCTGAGTTTCTGGAAATTTTTGAGCACGAATTGGAATATGGAAACCCGAAAATGGCATTGGTTGAACCATTTTCAGTTGTGCTTTCAAAAAAAGCAGCAAAAAAACTTTTCAAGCAAGAGAATCCGGTGGGCGAAAGTTTTAAAGTTGGAGAAGAAGGACCTTACAAAGTGACCGGCATTTTGAAGGAAACAAAGAATAAAACGCACATCGCATTTGATGCGCTCGCAAGTTTATCGTCAGTTAAAAGTTTGGAAGCAATGGACAAGCGTCACAAAAATCTTGACGATTGGTATAATGCCTGGCAGGGGTGGGTATATGTTCTTTTGGAAGAAGGAAAGACTATAAAAGACATTCAACCCAGTTTAGAAAAAATTCAAAAGAAACATTTCACTACTCTACCAAAACCCGACACACAACAAAGGATAAAATATTCATTACAACAATTAATGAGCATCACACCCGGGGCCTTTATCAATAATCCGATTGGCCCGTTTCTGCCTTGGATTTTTGTTTACTTCTTCATCGGTCTTGCGGGCGTGGTGATGCTTACTTCCTGTTTTAATTTTACCAACTTGTCCATTGCCCGATCGCTCACGCGTGCACGAGAGATTGGCGTGCGCAAAGTAACAGGTGCAATGCGTTGGCAGGTGTTTGTGCAGTTTCTTTCTGAATCGGTGATGGTAGCGATTCTCTCCCTGGTTGGAGCAATTGTATTGTTAATCTTGGCGAAACCATTCCTGCAGCAACTCAGCTTTGCGCGGCTTATGCGTTGGGACTTGGAAGTAAATTACTTTGTTTATGGAGTGTTTGTAGTCTTTGCTCTGGTGGTTGGAAGTTTTGCCGGATTTTTCCCTGCGGTGGTGTTAAGTGGATTTCAGCCGGTGAAAGTTTTGAAAGGGATGAATTCAATGAAATTATTTTCGGGAATAAAATTGAGAAAGACTCTGCTCGTAACTCAATTCACCTTCTCGTTGGTATTTATTATCTCTGTGATTGTTGTCTTTAATCAACTCCAACTTTTTTTACGGGCCGATCACGGATTCAACATGGAGAAGAAAATTGTTGTTGGTTTGAATAATTCAAATTACACAACGCTCAAGAATGAATTGCTGAAACAAAAGAATATTGAAAATGTATCAGCCGTGTCGCACGTGCTGGCGGCTGGGAACACCTATGGTGCAGACTACAAACGCTCTTTGGAAGACAAAGACTGGACGGAGATACTTTATTATTCAACCGATGAAGATTATTTAAAGAATCTGGATATACCGTTGGTCGCAGGTAAGTATTTCTCGGCCGAGAACGGAAACTCAAACAAAAATTTCATTGTGCTTAGTGAGCAGGCAGTTGAAAGTCTTCATTTCAAATCCCCTGAAGATGCAATCGGGCAGGAAATTATTTTACATGCCGATTCATCGCGCAAGCAGATAATTGGTGTAGTGAAAAACTATAATCACCAGATGTTGGTTGAGAAAATGAAACCGCTGGCGCTCGTTTACAAACCTGATGAATATCGGTTGGTGCAAGTGCAGTACACAGGCACTTACGAAGAGGCAGGAAAAACAATTGAAGAAGTGTGGGCAAAAGTGAATCCAAATTTGAAAGTAGATTACAAAGATTTTTATGCAGAGGTTCATAAATTCTACGACATCTTCTTTGGTGATCTGGTAAGCATAATTGGATTGATTGCTTTTTTGGCCATTGTTATTTCCTGTCTGGGGCTTTTAGGGATGGCCACCTACACTACCGAAACCCGCAGGAAAGAAATTTCGGTACGCAAAATTCTGGGCAGCAGCAACGGCTCATTGGTTTATCTTTTATCTAAAGGCTTTGTGTCTATTTTGATCATAGCCATTTTAGTAGCTGTGCCATCGGCCTTTTTTATTAACAACCTGTGGCTTGAGCAAATGGCCTACCACGTTTCGGTAGATGCCCCAACTATTTTTGGGGGTATTGCCGTGCTGTTGTTTTTTGGTGTGCTCACGATCGGTTCGCAAACAGGGCGGGCCGTATTGATAAACCCGGTAGAAAACCTGAAGAACGACTGAGTTTTCAGTTGTTCTTCAGGAGCCTGTAAAAAAATGAGTTTAAAGAAGTGAGTGTTTGTGCTTATTTTTTCACTAATGTAAATTCCGATTCGGTTTTCATTTCCATTTGCATGGGCATGTCTTCGGGAATTTGACCACCCGCTAACAAAATCATTTTGCCTTTTACTTCAGAATAGAGTTTGCCCGATTCCGGCCAACCACTGGTTGCCGAAACGGTGCTCCGTACTACTTGCCGTCCTTTCAGGCTGGAGGTGGCCTTAAATCCACCCTGAGCGTTTATTACTTTGGTAGTATCGGTGGTAGAGATTTGGCCATCGCTGATGATCAAGGCGCTGGGTTCGGTAATAGATTGCAGGGTGTACTCACTGGAAATTTGCAGGGGCAGCGTGCTACCGGTAGAAGAAATTTTTTTCCATGTAGAGCCGGTCTGAATTTTAGTATCGGGATAAAACACAAACACCTCTTCCAGGCTTCTGCGGAAAGGCTCTTTGCCAAAAGATTGTTCCAGTTGGCCTTTCATCTGCATCATTACCGGGTCTTGGTTGTTCAAACCCGACCAGAGATTTTCAATATTCTCAACCGACACTACTGAGCCGTCTTTGGCCAGCGTAAAATTGAATTTTTTCCCCCGCATGGCGGAAATCAAATGATGGGTAATTTTGTTGGCAGGCTTAGTGGTATCTCCTTCCGAATCCATTTCCATTTGAGGCATTTTAATTTTCATAGATAATGAAGTGTATTCTATCTCAAACTTACCGGAGTTTCCCGTGGCTTCTATGGTTTTAAATTTCATACCGCCTTTAATAGTGTACGAAATGGTTTGTTCGGTTCCGGCCACGGCAATGTACTGAGTCATGGTGCTCATTTGCGTCAGTTCATAAATATGGTCTTTTTTAAATGTGTAGCGAGAAGGGAATTCTTTCCCCGTAAAGGCTAACGAGCCAAGAGTGAGTAAACTGATAAAGACAATGTTCTTTTTCATAGAAGTGGGTTTGGTTGCCCAAATGTAAAATATTATTATCACTACAAATTACCTGTCCGGATTTATTCTTGAGTGGATCATCTCGTTTGAATGATATCAAAAATGTATTTTTATTCCCGATTGGTAGCCGGCATTCTATTGTAAAACCGGAGAATATCCTGCTATCTGTTTTAAGATGAAAAAAATAATCTTTATTATTTTCGGGTACCTTTATTTTCAACCCTCGTCCGGGCAAGACTTTACTCCGCTCAAGCCCTTTACCGATCGTACTTCGGTAAAGTGGAAAGCCATAGCCCAACGCACAGGGAAAGAAATTGACAAAATCAATTCACCCAAAAAAAATCAAATAGCCGAGGTATTAAAAACCCGGTTTGAATTTTTAGAGAGGGAATTTAAAAACAAAAAATATTTGGCCGACAGCGCTCTTCAAAATCAGGTTGACCGGGTTTGGAACCGACTGTTAACCCACAACACATTATCTTATGAACCGGGGGAAGTGCTGATTAGTAATGCGGCCGATATTAATGCGTATAGCTTTGGGGAGGGCACGATCATTGTAACCATAGGATTGTTGGCCCGCCTCCGAAACGAAAGCCAACTGGCCTACACCCTGGCACACGAACTGGCGCACTATGAGCTTAACCACACGTTACTGAATATTGCCAAACAGATAGAGCAAACCGATCACCCACAGGTGGAGGCAGCGCTGGCAAACATCCGGGCCGGAAATATTTCTTCTAAAGATTATTCCATTGTTAAGGCATGGGTTTTTGCCACTACGCATTTTCAGCGACAAGAAGAAGTGGCAGCCGATTCGCTCGGGTTTATTTTTTTTAAAAATGCCGGATACCGGCAAGATCAGGCGAATGGCTTATTAAAGCTTCTCGATTCAGCTCAATGGGCCAAACATCATCCGGGCGAAGCGCTTTTTTACCCACTTAGTTTTAGTGGATTCCCATTTAAACCGCAATGGTTGAAAGAGCACAAGACAAGTACGGTAAAAGATTCGCTGAAAGAGATATTTTTAGATTCGCTACGCTCTCATCCGCATATACGCGAGCGGCTGGCCGCTCTTTCAAAAATCAAGGTGTCGGCTCAGGGGAGATTGTATTTTACAGACTCCTCGCGGTTTCAGCGAGTTGTACAGAAGGCAGAGTTTCAATGTGTGCAAAGTGCTTTTGAAAACAACCGGTTTGATCAGACCCTTTTTTATGCACTTCAGTTGAAACCCGATCATCCCGGCAACCAGTATATCACTACCCTGATCGGGCGCGTGTTGCTGAGCCTGAACATTCAGCGGAGAAACTCAACAGCCTACCGGTATGTGCCGGGCTCTTCACTCTTGTACCGGCATGATGGGAAGGCCGTGATTAATTTCCTCAACAACATTGATCTGAGAGACCTGAGTGAAATTACATTCCGGTTTATAAATCTAAAAGGAAATTTTAATGCGCAGAATGAAGAACATTATTTTATCTTGTGGAAAGTTTGCCTGTTTACCGACCGGTGGGAAACCGCCCGTAAAGTAAAAACTACCTATCAGTTAAATTTTCCGCACGGTGAATATATTGAAGACATGATGACGTATTAAAAAATTTACTATGGAGAGTTTTTCGCTTTATTTTGTTTTGGGCCGCGAGCATATCTTAGATTATGTTAATGGCTACGATCATATTCTTTTTGTGGTGGCTTTGTGCGCACTATATTCCTGGAGCGACTGGAAACGTGTTTTAGTATTGGTTACGGCCTTTACCATGGGGCACTCCGTTACGCTGGCACTGGCTACGCTTCAAATCATTTCCATCAACTCCAACCTGGTAGAATTTTTAATTCCACTTACTATTTTTATTACGGCTCTATCAAATATATTTAAGAAGGGAGAATCGTTGGGGCAATCTAAAATTCAGATCAACTATTTGTTTGCCTTGTTCTTTGGGCTTATTCACGGCATGGGTTTTTCTAATTATCTGCGGGCACTGCTGGGCAAAAGCAGTTCCATCGTATCCCCGCTTTTAGCCTTTAATTTAGGTTTGGAGTTTGGTCAAATAATAGTGGTAACCTTATTCCTTACCATCAGTTATATTTTGGTTTCTTGGTTAAAAGTAACCCCGCGCGATTGGAGGATGGTCATCTCATCAGCCATTGCAGGCATAGCCTTCGTTTTGATGAAAGACAGATTATAAACCCGAAAGAAAACAGTAAACTAAAACCGAGAAGTTAACACCGTAAAATATGGACATCATGAAAAATTACTTATTTTTTATGCTTTGTTGTGCCGGAGGCATGGCATTCGCTCAAGTACAACCTAAACCCAACGAGCCTCAATGGAAAGGAAAGTTTGAGCAACTCGAGCAGATGCTGCCCACCCCCAATGAGTACCGCACCGGCTCCGGAGCCCCCGGCCCAAAGTACTGGCAACAGCAGGCCGACTATGATATTGTAGCCGAACTACACGATGAAACCCAATCCATTACGGGCAGCGAAACCATTACTTATACTAACAACTCGCCCGATAATTTAAAATACTTGTGGGTGCAATTAGATCAAAACCTTTTTGAAAAAGAAAGCAACACCAATAAGACAGCCACGAATACCATGAGAGATAGCACAGCGGCTAAGATGATGGCGATGCAATTAAACTTGTGGAACTATGAAGGAGGGTATAAAATTATATCCGTAAGAGAGACGGGCGGTAAAGAACTCCCCCACACCATTAACAAAACCATGATGCGTATAGATTTACCTGCCCCCCTCAAAGCAGGCGGAAAATATGTGTTTAAAATTGACTGGTCGTTTAACGTGCTGGACCGCAACCAAACTTTTGCCCGAAGCGGATATGAATTTTTTCCCGAAGACGGTAACTATGTGTACACTATCGCGCAGTGGTTTCCGCGCATGTGTGTGTACGATGATGTGGTGGGCTGGCAAAATAAGCAGTTTTTAGGAAGAGGCGAGTTTACACTCCCTTTCGGAAATTACAAGGTAACACTTACGGTTCCGTCCGATCATATTGTGGCCGCTACGGGGATGATTAAAAACCCGGCACAGGTGCTTACGCCTGATCAGAGTGCACGTTTGGAAAAAGCTAAAACCACATTCGATAAACCGGTCATTGTGGTAACACAGGCCGAAGCAATCGAAAAAGAAAGAACAAAATCAAAAGAAAAAAAGACCTGGCAATTTGAAGCTACTAATGTGCGCGATTTTGCTTTTGCTTCCTCGCGTAAATTTATTTGGGATGCCATGGCTGTAAAGACCGGAAATAATACACCCTTGGCGCAATCTTTTTACCCGAAAGAAGGCAACCCATTGTGGGAAAAAGAATCTACCCGGGCGGTAAAAAACACACTGGAAGTGTATAGCCATTACACCATTGATTACCCCTACCCACAGGCCACCTCGGTGCACGCGGCCAGCATCGGTATGGAATACCCCATGATCTGCTTCAACTTTGGCCGTCCGAAAAAAGATGGTACCTACGACAACGA
Organism: Bacteroidota bacterium; assembly: GCA_018267195.1. Lineage (GTDB taxonomy): Bacteria > Bacteroidota > Bacteroidia > Cytophagales > Cyclobacteriaceae > ELB16-189. The sequence goes on from JAFDYY010000002.1 coordinate 10,361, forward strand.
TAAACTGAAAGGCATGCTGGGCGTGGTCATACACGAAGTGGGCCATAATTTCTTTCCCATGATCATTAACAATGACGAACGCCAAACTACCTGGATGGATGAAGGCATTAACAGCTTTGTGCAGTTGCTTACCGAGTTAGAGCGTTACCCAGATTTGGATTTCAGCCGTGGTAAACCGGCTGGCCTGGTGCCGTACATGAAGGGAGACAAAGCCACCATGCGTCCGCTGATGACGAACTCCGAACAGGTGATTATGTTTGGCCCCGAGCAATATCAAAAAGCGGCTACGGCTCTTTTCATCTTGCGCGAAACCGTGATGGGGCACGATCTTTTCGACAAGGCTTTTAAGGAATATGCCCAACGCTGGGCCTTTAAACACCCTAAGCCGGCCGATTTTTTCCGTACCCTGGAAGATGCCTCGGCCGTAGATCTGGATTGGTTTTGGAAAGGCTGGTTTTACACAACCGATAATGTAGATCAATCTTTAGATCAGGTAAAATGGTATAAACTACGCACCGAAAAAGTAAATGTAGAAGGAAAGGAAAAGAACGTGACCCAAGGGAATCTGGCATCCGGAAAGGAAGCTGATAAAAAGAATGAAAATTTCGATACGGGCCCGCAGTATATTTCTGTGTTGCCCACCCACGAAAGAATGTACGGAGAGTTTCAAAATAAAATAGACGACAAAGCCGTGGTGGGTAAATTAGAGAACAAAAATATTTACGAAATCACACTATCGAATAAGGGCGGGCTGGTTATGCCGGTAATTATTGAATGGACCTATAAAGACGGCACCAAAGAAACCGATCGCATCCCGGCCGAAATATGGCGCACGAATGAAAACAAATTCTCGAAGGTATTCGCTAAAGAAAAAGAAGTGGTGAGCGTAACCATAGACCCGCAAAAAGAAATATCCGATATCAATACGGAAGACAATGTATTTCCACGGGTGGCACACCCCTCGAAGTTTGACGAGTTGAAAAAGAAAACAAATTAGAAACGGATTCGTTAAAAAGCGTAATTTTCTTGAGAGCACAAAAAATCAAATTCATGAAATATATTTTTATATCCTTTTTTCTCTTTGGTTCGTTAGCCCTGATCGGCCAAGACAAAAAATGGCAGGGTAAATTTGAACAGTTAGACCAAATGCTGCCTACCCCCAACTCGTATCGCACTTCATCGGGTGCACCGGGGGCTAATTACTGGCAACAACGGGCCGACTATGATATTGACGTAGAGTTGAATGATGAAAACCAAACCATTACCGGCAAAGAAACCATTACCTATTTTAACAATGCGCCCGAAGCAATGAAATACGTTTGGCTACAGTTGGATCAAAATAATTTGGCCAATGGCAATATGACAGACAAAACTGAAACCAACCGCATCCGCGATTCTGTGCCGGCCCGCTGGTTTCCGCTCGTCCAAGACACCTACGATTATAAAGGCGGGTTTACCATTAAATCAGTAAAAGATGCCGCCACCGGAAAAGACTTGCCCTTTTTGGTAAACTATACCATGTTGCGCATAGATTTGCCGGCTCCCATGAAAACAGGTGATAAGTACAGCTTTAAGGTGGAGTGGAGTTACATTGAAAAGGACCGGATGAAATTTAGCGAACGAGGCGGCTATGAATATTTTCCGGCCGATGGAAATTACCTGTACACCGTGGCCCAATGGTTCCCACGTATGTGCGTGTTTGATGACTATGAAGGCTGGCAAAACAAACAGTTTTTAGGCCAAGGCGAATTTGCGCTGACGTTTGGTAATTACCGTGTGCGCATTACCGTTCCGGCAGACCATATTGTAGGGGCTAGCGGAGTTTTACAAAATCCTAAATCCGTTTTAACATCAACCCAACAAGAACGGTTGGAGAAAGCCAGGAAAACATTTGATAAGCCGGTAATGATCGTAACCGAAGAAGAAGCACGAGCCAAAGAGAAAGAGCGGTCTAAGAAAAAAAATACATGGGAATTTTATGCCGAAGATGTGCGCGATTTTGCTTTTGCTACCTCTCGCAAATTTATCTGGGACGCCATGGCCGTAAAAATAAATGACAAAACGCCACTGGCTCAATCCCTCTACCCCAAAGAAGGCAACCCCTTGTGGGAGAAAGAGTCTACCCTGGCCATAAAAAATACATTAGAAGTTTACTCCTCCCGCACATTCGATTTTCCATACCCTACGGCCTACTCCGTTCATACCGCTAACCAGGGTATGGAGTACCCCATGATTTGTTTTAACGGAGGCCGCCCCAAAAGCGATGGCACCTACTCGCAACGTGTGTATGAAGGCATGGTGGGAGTTATTATCCACGAAGTAGGACATAATTTTTTCCCCATGATTGTGAACTCAGACGAACGCCAGTGGAGTTGGATGGACGAAGGATTGAATTCGTTTTTGGAAAGAGAAACCAAACGCGTGCGTTACCCCACCGTTGATATCAGCTGGGGCTCGCCCAAAGGGATGGCCAGCTATATGAAAGGCGATAAAGATTTAATGCGCCCCATTATGTGGAGTTCAGATAATGTTCCTGGCCGCGACTTCGGGCCGAATGCGTATGGCAAACCGGCTGCAGCTCTTACAGCGCTGCGCGAAACCGTGATGGGGCCCGACCTGTTCGATAAGGCCTTTAAAGAATATGCCCAACGCTGGGCTTTTAAACACCCCAAACCGGCTGATTTTTTCCGTACCCTGGAAGATGCTTCGGCTGTTGACCTCGATTGGTTTTGGCGCGGCTGGTTTTATACGGTTGACAATGTAGATGTAGAACTGAGCAACGTAAAATGGTTTAAACTAAAACCACCAACGGCTGATCCCGAAAAGAAAAATATAAGAGTGGGCAAAAACGATCTGGCAAACACCACACAAAATTCCCCCCAGGATTTCAGCCAGGGCCCCCAGGAAATTACTGTACTCGATACGCCCGAACGGGCCTACGGAGAATTTAAAAACACTGTAAGCGATAACGAGATCAGAGCGAAAATGCAAGGAAAAAATATCTACGAACTAACCCTGAAAAACAAAGGTGGTTTGGTTACCCCGATCATTATTGAGTGGACGTTTAAAGACGGCACCAAAGAAATAGAACGGATACCAGCCGAGATATGGCGCACCAACGAAAACGAAGTGAAAAAATCGTTTATTAAAGAAAAAGAAGTAACCAACGTAATAATTGACCCTAATGCCGAAACAGCCGATACCAATGTTTCCGATAATGTGTTTCCCCGAAAACCTACAGAAAGCAAATTTGATCTGCTGAAGAAAAACTGATTTTCCCCCAATCGAGCTTAGAAAAGGCTGCCGCTACGCAGCCTTTTCTATTTCAGTTCTGTGCCAATCGATTTTCTATTGCATGAGTTGGGTTAATTTTGTGAATAAAAAATAGCTTGCCCTATTTTCTAGATTATGGTATTTTCATTCATGATACAGTAGCGTATCTATTGTATTTTTTTGGTAAATTTCAAAAAAGGTATAGTCTGATGAGATTGAACAATTATAAGTTGGCATTGTTCTGTTGGGGGTTGGGCATCCTGTGTGTTCCGTTACAAACATTCGCACAAGAGGCCCCACAAGGTTCGTTGTTTTCTAAGTATTCAATTACCTCTTACACCGGAGATAATGGCTTGATCTCAAATAATATTACCAGTACCATTCAGGCTAAAACCGGATTCATCTGGGCGACTACGTACAATGGTATTATGCGCTTTGACGGAAAAAAAGTAGATGTTTTTGATCGAGGGAATATTCCATTTTTAGCTACCGATGCCTTCTATAAAATTTATGAAGACAACCAAGGCACACTTTGGTTTGCCTCGCAGGGAAGCGGACTGGTATTTTATAAGGACTCAAAGTTTTTAAGTATTGATACTTCTTTTAAAACCCTGCCTAAATCAGTACGCTCTCTTTTGATTGAGCCGGACGGAATCATTTGGGTAGGCACCAGCAGCCGCGGGCTTTATATAATTGAAAACGGCAAACCCCGCCCTTACGATTTTCCTCAGCTAAACCAAGCTGGAATTTCAGATTTAAAAAAAGATGCCGAGGGCAACTTGTGGATAGCTACCGACCGTCATGGTCTGTATAAATTTGATGGAAAAAATCTACAGTATGTAGAGGGCTTGGTAAGCCAATCGGTTTTGGCGCTGCTTATAGATAAAAACAAAACCCTATGGGTAGGCACCGAGGGTGGGCTAAATTACATCCGCCACGGTAAAGTAAGGCAGTACGATAAACTAAAAGACATTCAGATAAACTGTATGATAGCCGATAGTGCCAATCAAATCTGGGTGGGCACAGAATTAGGCTTGGGCCGAATCAACCCCGACAATGCTTCTTTAGAAATTCTGATGGAGCGAGACGGGTACCCGTTTGCCGGAATAAAATCGCTCAGCTTCGATCGCGAAAACAGTTTGTGGGTAAGTACCAATAAAAACGGGTTGATTCAGGTACGCGAATCAGGCATCGTTAACTTTTCCCCGCGCGATGGTTTATCGAACAGTAAAGTGAACATAATAAAAGAAGGCTCCAACCGTGAATTTTATATCGGAACAGACGCAGGCGCTGTAGATGTTTATTCGCACGGTATGGTAAAACCTTTTCCCGTCAAGTTTACTTCACCCGGTACCGGCATCCGCGACATTTTGATTGATCATCAAGGCAACTTTTGGATAGCCTCGTACAGAGGCCTGATAAAAATAGATCATGGCCGCGAACGTTTATTTACCGAAAAAGACGGATTACCGGCCACCGACATCCGCCGGGTTATGGAAGATAAGCAAGGAAATATATGGGTAGCTACGCGTTCAGCCGGTATTGCCCGCCTCAATGCCGATGTAGTAACACGCCTTTACAATAAAACCAACGGATTAAATTCAAATTACATTCTAGCCCTCGAAGAAGATGTGCATGGAAATATTTATGTAGGTACCCATAGCGGAGGACTTTCAGTAATAACCCAGAATGGCAACCTGAAAAACTTCAGTCTGAAGAAAGATGATGCCGGAGTTCTCATTTTTAATATCCACCTAGATGAACAAGGGAAAGTTTGGATTGTTTCCAATATTGGCCTGATGCATTTTAATGGAAGCCGGTTTATTCCATTTGGGTTTGCCAAAATAAAAAAGGGAGAAACCTACTTCGACTGGGTGGAGGATAAAATCGGCAATGTGTGGATTACCTCTAATATTGGCGTTTACCGGATAAGAAAAAAAGAGGTATTGCAGGCGGTGGAAGGAAAAATAAAAATGATTGAAGCTAAACTGTTTGATAATCTGGATGGCATGAAGGTAAAAGAATGTACCGGGGCTACCCGTTCTATTTTATCTTCTTCCGGCAGACTTTGGGTACCGACCATTGGCGGAGTTTCTGTTTTTTACCCTGAAAAGTTTAAAGCCAACCACGTACAACCTCCCGTGTACATTACCTCGCTGATGGCCGATAACCAAGAAGAATTGAATGCCTCACAAAATAATATTGCGGCCGGCAAGCTGCGATATATTTTTCAATACACCGCGTTGAGTTTCATTTCTCCCTCAAAAATTCATTTCCGCTATAAACTGGAAGGGGTTGATGAAAACTGGATCGAAGCCGGACCTACGCGCCAGGCCGAGTACACCAACCTGCGGCCGGGCCATTATGTTTTCCGCGTTCGGGCCAACAATAGCGATGGTATATGGAATGAACAAGGTGCCAGTGTGTCGTTTTCAGTGCAGCCATTTTTCTACCAAACCCTTTGGTTTTACTTGGTGGTGGGGTTGCTTCTTACCCTCCTTCTATATTCTATTTATAAATGGCGGGTAATGGTGATCGAACGGAATAATGCCGAACTAAGAAAACTTAATAACGAACTGGATCGCTTTGTTTACAGCGCCTCGCACGATTTGCGGGCTCCGCTGGCCTCTATTCTCGGCCTCATCAATGTAGCCCGTATGGACGAGGCTTCGCAAACGGGCAATTACCTTAAAAAAATAGAAGTAAGTGTTCATAAGCTAGATGGATTTATTCGCGACATTATTGATTTTTCAAGAAATGCTCGGGTGGAAGTAGAAACCGAACCTATCGAATTTGATAAATTAATTCATGAAATAATGGATAACCTCAAGTACTTAGACGAGAAAGACCTGATAAAAAGAATTATAAGCGTGCAAGAAACCGGGCTTTTCTATACTGATAAAAAACGACTGACCATCATCTTCAATAATTTGATATCAAATGCCATCAAATATTATAACCCGCACACCCCTCATCCTTTTATAGAAATACAAGTAGAGGCCAACGAAGTGCAGGCCCGAGTAGTAGTAAAAGACAATGGCATAGGCATAGCCCCCGCACACATAAACAATATTTTTAAAATGTTTTACCGGGGCGATGAAAAAAGCCGCGGCTCCGGATTGGGACTGTACATTGTGAAGGAAACGTTGAGCAAAATTAACGGGACTATTTCAGTAACCTCAGCCTATGGCGAAGGAAGTACCTTTACGGTAATCATTCCCTCCAGGCGCCATAGCCACACCCAAAAGAAACAAGGGTAAGTCTAAAAAGAATTAATTTTACACTACTAAATTGTTGAGGTTATTATCCGCATTGCCCTTTATACCGCCATTTCATTTTTAATTTCATTTCTCACCTTACCGGTGCTGATTAAATTGCTTACGCAATGGAAGTTGTTCGATTCCCCCGGGCTTCATAAAATTCATGATAACTACAAGCCTTCTTTAGGAGGGGTGGCTGTATTAATGGGAGCCGGACTTTCCTTATTGTTGGCCTTGCCGCTGAATGAATGGCTGGCTAACCGGTATTTCTTTATTTCCTTATTCATAATGTTTTTAATCGGTCTGCGCGATGATGTGTTGGCGCTAACCCCTCGACAAAAATTGTACAGTCAGTTTTTGCCGGTCATCTTATTAGTGGTACTTAATAAAACAACGATTCATTCCTCCTATGGGTTGTTCAACCTCCCTCCGATGCCCGCGGCCATCATCTGGCTGTTAAGTATTTTTACGTTAATCATCCTCACCAATGCCTACAATCTGATTGACGGGTTAGACGGGCTGGCCGGAACAGTGGGGATCATTTCGCTTACCACATTCGGGGTGTGGTTTTTTGCCGTGGGCGATTTGCCCAACAGCCTCATTGCCCTGACTTTTACCGGAGCTTTGCTCGCTTTTTTGTTTTTTAACTGGGAGCCTTCCAAGATTTTTATGGGCGATACAGGTGCGCTTACCATTGGTTTTTTACTTGCCTATCTGGCGATCACATTTGTTAATACAAACTATTCCCTGCCGGAAACAAACCCATATAAACTACAGGCATCGGTCGCTTCTTCGGTTTGCATTGCCATTATTCCTGTTTTCGACACGCTCCGGGTTATTATTCTCCGGCTCCGCCAAGGCCTATCGCCCTTCCATGCCGATAAAAATCATTTGCATCATCAGTTTATCCGATTAGGATTCAGCCATTCCAAATCGGTTTTGATTATAGCACTGATCAACCTGGCCATGATTCTTTTGGCCTGGCTTCTGCGAAAACAAAATGATCTGTTAATTTTGGGAGTAGTAATGGCGCTGTGTTTAGGGGTTAATTTCGCGCTGAAGAGAGCACAAGAGCAGAAAAAAAATGGAACAACTAATTAAATCAATCGGGCAGGAAGTAAGGGCTTTTGCCATTACCTCGAAAGAATCACTGGAGAATTTCCGGCTAAAATTCATTAGCAAAAAAGGACTTATTCCTTCTCTCTTCGAAGAACTCAAAGGAGCTTTGCCGGAAGAAAAAAAGAAACTGGGAAAAGAGCTGAATGAGTTGAAGCAGTTGGCCGAAGGAAAATACAGATCAGCTCAAGAAGAAACCGAAAATACTACGGACAAGCCGCACGAAGGGATTGATTTATCGTTGCCGGTTATACCCAACAAACTGGGCAACCAACATCCGTTAAGCCTTACGCGCTATCGTATCATCGAAATATTTGAGCGGCTTGGATTTAATTTGGCCGATGGCCCGGAAATAGAAGACGACTGGCACAATTTCACCGCTTTAAATTTCCCCCCCAACCACCCGGCCCGCGAAATGCAGGATACTTTTTTTATCGAAAAAAATCCGGATGTATTGCTGCGTACACATACCTCTAACGTGCAGGTTCGGTTAATGAAAAAACAATCACCGCCCATTCGCTCTATCATGCCCGGGCGGGTATTTCGCAATGAAGCCATTTCAGCGCGGGCACATTGTTTTTTTCATCAGGTAGAAGGACTGTACATAGATAAAAATGTAGGCTTTGCCGATCTGAAACAAACGTTGTATTCCTTTGCCCAAGAAATGTATGGCAAAGATATTAAGATACGTTACCGGCCTTCGTTTTTTCCGTTCACCGAACCCAGTGCCGAAATTGATATTTCTTGTTTAATCTGTAAAGGCAAGGGATGCAATCTATGTAAGCACAGCGGCTGGGTAGAGATTGCCGGCTCGGGCATGGTGCACCCCAATGTGCTTCGCCATGGTAATATTGATCCGGAAGAATATACCGGGTTTGCCTTTGGCATGGGCATAGAGCGGGTTACACAATTACTGTTTCGGGTGAATGACCTGCGCCTGTATTCAGAAAATGATATCCGGTTTCTCAGGCAGTTCAGGCCTGTGCTGTCATGAGGATAACCCGTGTCGGTGTGGTGGGTGCCGGCTCTATGGGGCAAGGCATTGCACAGGTATGCGCTGCGGCCGGCTACTCTGTTTTGTTTTATGATCTCAACTCTAAAATGGTTGAGCAGGGGATAGATTCTATTATCCGCCATTTGGATCAGGCCGTTGCCAAAGGCAAATCAACCAAGGCTCAGAAAGAAAAAACACTTCAACATATTGAGGTCGTGCCATTCGAAAAAATTCAGGCTGATCTGGTTATGGAGGCGGTAGTAGAAAAGTTGGAAGTAAAACAAAAACTTTTTTCCGAATTAGAAAAAATAAATTCCTCCGAAACCATTTTAGCCAGCAACACATCATCGCTGTCTATTTCGCAAATAGCTGCTGAGTTAAAACACCCCGAACGTTTTTTAGGGTTGCATTTTTTTAACCCAGCCCACCTCATGAAACTGGTAGAAGTAGTGGCCGGAGAAAAGACCGAGAGCGGGGTGGTGTTGCAAGGAATAGAATTTACCCAATCCATCGGAAAAATTCCTGTACGGGTAAAAGATTCGCCCGGCTTTATCGTTAACCGGGTAGCACGCCATTATTACTTAGAGGCACTTAAATTGCTTGAAGAAAACACGGCCGATATGGAAACGATAGATGCTTTGGCTAAATCGGCCGGCTTTAAACTGGGCCCCTTTGAGTTGATGGACCTGATCGGCAATGACGTAAATCTGGAAGTGAGCCGCCTGATGTACCAAGCGTTTGGGTTTACCCCCCGGTTTAAACCCAATCCCATTCAGGAGGAAAAAGTAAGGACGGGGCAATTAGGAAAAAAAACAGGACGTGGGTATTATACCTATACAACAGACAAGTAATACGATACTTCAATAAAAAGAAGGTTAATCAGCGGAGCTGGTTAAAATATAAAAAGTGACCGATGAAAATAACTAAAATATATTGGATAGTTGCAGCAGTGTTGTTGCTGTGCAATGCGCAGGTGCATGCGCAAGTCATGTTCCCGGAAATAAATGTAAACTTAACTTACCCCCAGTTTCAGCGCCTGAAAACGGATGGTGGGTTTGTCTATCTCGAAGGAGGATTAAAAGGAATTATATTGTACCGGGCAGGTGAAAATTTATTTAATGCGTACGATCGTGCTTGTCCTCACCACCCGGCCTCCGGCTGCGTAGTGCAGGTAGATGGCTCCACACTCTTTATGGTAGATCGTTGTTGCAACTCCAGCTTCAGTTTTCCCGATGGCCAGCCTACCGGTGGCCCGGCCCAGCGGCCGCTAATTCAATACCGCATTGAATTAACGGGCAATACACTTAAAATCTCAGACGAGATTATCAACTGATTATTTTTTGCGAAGCAAACTGTTCTTTTTGCTGTACGTAAAGTAGATAACCAATCCAATGATCAGCCAGATCAGAGCCACCAACTGAGTATTGGGGTCAAGGCCAATTATCATTCCGGTGCAGACCAGCACGCCCAAAATCGGTACTAACGGTACCAGTGGGGTGCGGAAAGGACGCTCTACATTTGGATCGGTCTTCCGCATAATCCAAACCCCTAAGCAAACCATAATAAAAGCAAATAAGGTACCTACGCTGGTTAAGTCGCCCGTAACGCTTTCAGGAACAAACCCGGCAAATGCGCCTACAAAAACCAGTAATATTAAATTTGATTTATACGGAGTGCGAAAGGTGGGGTGCAATTGCGAAAAAACCCGAGGCAACAACCCATCGTTAGACATGGAGAAGAACACACGCGATTGCCCGTAAAGCATGGCTAGAATTACCGTGGAGAAGCCCGCCAGAATGGCGGCACTCATCAGGGTAGCCAACCAATTATAGCCCGGCATATATTGTTTAATGGCATACGCTACCGAAGCTTCTTTTCCTTCTTTAATAAAATCGGTATAGGGAGCTACACCGGTTAATACATGCGAGAACAATACATATAAAATAGTGCAAATAACCAACGACCCTAAAATACCAATGGGCATATCTTTTTTCGGGTTCTTGGTTTCCTGCGCTGCGGTAGAAACGGCATCGAAGCCGATGAAGGCAAAGAACACAATGCCTGCTCCGCGGATTACCCCCCCAATACCATGATTAAACCAGGATGAGTACGAATGAACTTGGCCGTTAGGCATGGTAATATCAGGCGTATTGGCCGGAATGAAAAAGGGATCATAGTTAGCGGGATTGATAAACTGCCAACCCAATGCAATAAAGACCAATACAATGGATACTTTTATTAATACAATGATGGCATTGAAGATGGCCGACTCTTCTGTACCTTTAATTAAAACAAGTGTAATCAGGGTCAGCACAAACAATGAGGGCACATTCATAATGCCGTGTACCCCGGTGTGCGATATTTCAAACGGAGAGTGGCACCACTCGTAGGGTATGGCTCCACCCAAAAGACTGTTTAAGTATTGGCTCCAGGAAATGGCCACCGTGGCGGCCCCTAAAGCATACTCTAATACCAAAGCCCACCCAATTGCCCAAGCTACAATTTCACCCATGGTAGCATAGGCATACGTGTAGGCACTGCCGGCTACCGGAATCATGGAAGCAAACTCAGCATAACATAACCCGGCAAAGGCACAACCTACGGCCGCCACGACAAATGAAATAACTACGGCCGGTCCGGCTGCCTGCCCGGCTGCGGCTGCGGTTCTCACAAACAGGCCGGCTCCAATAATGGCTCCGATGCCCAAGGCAACCAAGTTCATGGCACCGAGGGTTCTCTTAAGGCCTTTTGAAGATTCTGCCGCCTGGGCTAATAACTGAGCAAGTGGTTTCTTGATAAATAAACTCATGCAATAATAGGTTATGCGATTTTGGGAGCCCTAAAGTAGAAATAATATTCAATCTGTTGCTAATGACTTTATTTGAAATTTCCTGTGCGGAGCAAATCATTATTGATGCTTGGCCGGATCAAACCTTATGCTTACCCGAACGGTACTCTCATACGGTTCATTTTTGCGCACCGAAGGAATCCATGAAGGACCTTCTTCCACCAGTCGCATTGCTTCTTCATCGCAGCCATGGCCTACACTTCTAATTATTTTAAAAAGGCCGGGCTGGCCGTTGGGGAATACCGTAAATTCAAGAATTACTTTCCCCCCAATATTATTTTGCCGGGCATTTTCCGGATAGCGAAGGTTATTTTCTAAGTATTTATTATATGCTTTTATTCCGCCCGGAGGCTTGGCCGAATTTTTTTTAGCCTCACTGCCATTCCTATTTTTTTCAAAACTGAAAACAGGAGAGGAACTCAGTTGTGCGGTGTCGGGTTGCCCCGGGAGGATCGATTTTTTATCAACGCTGCGTGTGCTCAAGGCCAGCGATTCCTTTTTCTTAACTAATTCATCGGAAGGAGCAGACTCTTGTATGGCAGGGGATAATACATTTTTGGTTACGACAGGTTCTTCGGTTTTCAGTTCGGCTCCCGCAGCCATGTGTTCTTTTTCTTCTGCTCTTATTTCTGTGGGAGTTGATGAGAGAACCGGCTTTTCATTTTTTATTTGGGGCGATTGCTTCGGAAGTAAATTTTCTTCAGCCTTTACCGGCCCGGAGGATGGAGCAGGCAATTTTTTTTCCGCCTTCTCAGGATTTTCGGCAGGTGGCTGCGCTGGGGTAGAAGCAACCGGCTGTTGCGGTTCCGTTTTTAAGGCAAGCGTTTCGGGAGTAGGAGTAAATTGATAAATGGCCAACAGAGCTCCGGCCATCAGGGCCACTCCCGCTGCCACGCGCAAGGGAATGATCCACTTATTTTTTTTGCGATCTAAAATTTTTTTATTGAGTTCGGCTACATCAGCCGAAAGATCATGGCCGGATAAAGGCTCCACCCCTTCGAGGGCCTCAGCCAAAAACGGATCCGTAAGCGCTCTTTTTTCTAACGCATACATTTCGGTGGCGCTGAGTTCGCCCTTCTTATATTTGATAATATCGTTGGAGAGGTCAGTCACGGGTTTCCATACAAATTTTTAAATTTCTTTTTCCGTTCTGAATAAAACTTTTTACCTGGTTATAATCGAACCGGGTAATGGTTTCAATTTCGCGATAACATTTTTCTTCTAAAAAAAATAGTCGTACACACTGCTGCTGTTCATTTGCCAGTTGCTCCATACATTTTTTAAGTTTTTCTAAATCGTCTTCTAATTCTGGATTTGTTTCAGGATGCAACAGAAATTGATTTTCCATAGATCCTTCAGAAATTTCTTCCCTGAATTTACCTTTTTTACTCCGCAACTGCATCAGGCAGTGGTTACGGGCCGTAACATAAAGCCAGCCTTTAAAATTGGCCACTTCGTGCGAAAGCAAATCGGTTATCAGTTTTTCAAAGATCTGCATCACCGCATCCTTGGCTTCATCGCGGTCTTTCAAATACTTTAAGCATACCCCAAAAACAAGCGAAGTGTAGCGTTTAAATAATTCACCTATTATTTCGGGGCGGCCCGAAGTTTTATAATCAATCAGTAATTCGCTATCGGTTTTAGGAAGAGTCATCCGCTCTAAGTTAAAATTTTTTTTGTGGCTTTATGGAAATCTCCGGAAGGCGGCATCCTAGGAATAAAAAACTTTATGAAAACAAAAATTTCTTGGCTGGTCATTGTCATGCTGATTTTGGCAAGCTTTCGTTTAATGCCGGTACGAATGCTATCGGGCAAAGTAACCTCCGCTGCCAATGGGTTGGCATTGCCAGGCATAAACGTAATACTAAAAGGTACCGCCACGGGAGCCATTACGGATTGGCAAGGTCATTATCTAATCTCGGCCCCCGATCAGGAAGGTGTTCTTATTTTTTCCGGTATTGGATATGAAACGCAGGAAGTAAAAATTGGGAAAACCGACCGCATAGATGTGGTCTTGTCGTTACACGAAAAAAAGCAGCAAGAAGTAACAGTAACGCAACCCGACAAGTACCGGAGCATACCGGCTACAAAGGCCGGCAGCGGAGCTTTCCGCCCAAAAAATGAAGCCTACGATGCCCAAACCTGGGCAGAACACGAGGAGGCGTTTAATACGGAAGAATATAAAGGGATCACCGAAAATATTTTTCATGATGCCCGGAACAGCCCGCTGTCCACCTTTTCTATTGATGTGGACAATGCTTCGTATTCTAATGTACGAAGGTTCATTCAAAGTGGCCAGCGCCCGCCCGTAGATGCGGTGCGCATAGAAGAAATGGTAAATTATTTTAAATACAATTATCCGCAACCGGCCGGAGAAGACCCTTTTTCAATTAATACGGAAATCTCCACTGCCCCGTGGAACGAAAAACATAAACTGGTTTTAATCGGGTTGCAGGGAAAAAACATACCTACCGAAAAATTACCTCCTTCTAATTTGGTTTTTCTGATTGATGTATCCGGCTCTATGAGCGACCCCAACAAGTTGCCGTTGCTGAAATCGTCTTTTAAATTGTTGGTGCAGCAACTGCGCGAACAAGACCACGTGGCCATGGTTGTATATGCAGGCGCTGCGGGCTTAGTGCTTCCCTCTACATCGGGAGCCGAAAAATCAAAAATCATTGATGCGTTAGACAGGCTGGAGGCGGGCGGCTCAACGGCTGGCGGGGCGGGCATTCGGTTGGCTTATGATATAGCCCGGCAGCATTTTAATAAAGAGGGAAACAACCGGATTATTTTGGCTACCGATGGCGATTTTAACGTGGGCGAATCGAGCGATGGAGCGATGGAAAAACTGATTGAAGAAAAAAGGAAGTTGGGTGTTTTCCTTACCGTGCTGGGCTTTGGGATGGGCAACTACAAAGACTCGAAAATGGAAACGTTGGCTGATAAAGGAAATGGAAATTATTTATACATCGATTCTATTTTAGAAGCCCAGAAAGCACTGGTAAACGAGTTTGGCGGAACGCTGTTTACCATTGCCAAAGACGTAAAGCTGCAAGTAGAATTTAACCCGGCCAAGGTGCAGGCATACCGGTTGATCGGCTATGAAAACCGGGCATTGAAAAATGAAGATTTTAATAACGATAAAAAAGATGCAGGCGAGTTAGGCTCGGGGCACACCGTTACAGCCTTGTATGAAATTATACCCACCGGGGTAGAGAGTAAATTCTTTAAAGTGGATGAACTGAAATACCAGAAACTCAACCTCAACCACGCCACGGCCAATACACACGAATTACTAACCGTAAAATTCCGGTATAAAAAACCGGATGGCGAAGCCAGCAAATTAATAGTGCATCCCCTTCCCGATAAAAGTAGCCAGCTCGAAAAAACAACGGATAACTTTCGTTGGGCAGCATCGGTGGCTTCTTTTGGTATGTTGCTGCGAAACTCCGAATACCTGGATGGTTTTTCGGAAGAAGAGATTCTAAAATTAGCCCAGGGGGCTAAAGGCGATGACCGAGAGGGGTATCGCACGGAGTTTATCGGATTGGTAAAAGCCGACCGGCTCGTGGCGGCTAAGTAAACGATTGCAAAGCGAAGGTTCTGCCTTCGCTTTTTTTATAAATGGTTTGCACCAAATTTTTCTTTACGTGACATTTGGTAATAATGTCCGTTAGAAAAAAACTGGTACTGGATACGACCAAGCTGAAAAATATCAATAGCGGCTTGGGGCAGTTTTGTCTTTATCTGGGGAAGGCCATTGAAAAAGCGAACCGTGAATTTGAATTAACCTACCTTACCGACCCTACCTCCGGGCATATCTTTGGCAACCAGGTTAGCTATCTTTCCGCCACTAAATGGAATCGCCTTTTGGGGGTACCCGGCCCGGCAGAGGTATGGCATAGTTTTTACCACGGCTCGCCTTACCAGCCGAAGAATAGCCGGACCAAAACCGTTGTTACTATTCACGATTTAAATTTTATGTTAAAATATCGCGGATGGAAACGCGATTGGGAGTTGTATAAAATGCAACGCGAAATAAAAAAGGCCGATGCCGTAGTAGCCATTTCTAATTTTACCCGGCAAGAAATATTGAAGCATTTGGAAGTAGGCGAAAAAAAAATTTCGGTTATCTATAACGGACTAAACCTCCCCTTAGTAGAAGAAAAAAAACCTTCGTTTGTAAATTTCGATGCCTATTTTTTTTCGTTGGGCATTATTTCTCCCAAGAAAAATTTCCATGTATTGTTGCCCTTGCTTAAAAAAATGGGGGAAGTTTCGCTCGTTATAGCCGGCAACAAAGATGGTTACTATGCCAAACGGATACTTGACGAAGCGCAGGAGTTAGGGGTGGCCGACCGGGTGTATTTGCCGGGCGAAATTTCTGAAGGCGAAAAATTATGGTTGTACCGCCATTGCCGGGCTTTTCTATTCCCATCGTTGCAAGAAGGTTTTGGGTTGCCTGTTTTAGAAGCCATGAATGAAGGCGTACCGGTGGTTTGTTCTAACCATACGGCCCTGCCAGAGGTAGGCGGCCCGCAGGCCTATTACTTCACCGATTTTCATCCCGATAATATGCTGGAAGTACTGAGTAAAGGACTGACCGATTATCAAAGTAAGCCTTATAAAAAAACAGAGATTCAAAATTGGGCCCGGCAATTTTCGTGGGATGAAGCAGCTAAAAAATATCTATCGTTGTACTGCGAGCTAACCCGCTGCTCATAGTTAAGCAGGGTGCATCTCTTCTTCAATTAATTTATCCAGCACATCAAAAAAGGAAAGATCGTATTCCCATCCTAATGTTTTTCTGGCTTTAGAGTGGTCGCCAAAAATATCTTTAATATCGGTAGGCCGAAATAAAACAGGATCGGATATGATTTTAGATATGGAAATATCCAGCTTGCGAAACACGTACTCGGCAATTTCGCGCAAGGAAACCGACCGGCCCGAACAAATTAAAAAATCTTGCGGTTGATCTTGCTGCAAGATAGCCCACATAGCTTTTACATATTCCGGGGCGTATCCAAAATCGCGTTTGATGTCAATGTTACCTACGCGCATTTCATTTCGCTTTCCTTTTTTTATTGCTACGGCCTGGCTAATCACTTTTTTTACAAAGAAATTTTCGGTGCGCAAATGCGACTCATGGTTGAAGAGCACTCCGTTGCAGGCATATAAACCGTACGACTCGCGGTAGTTTACCACCGACCAGTAAGCGGTGGCTTTGGAAATGGCATAAGGGCTGAGCGGGTGCATGGGCGTTTCTTCTGTAATGGGAAGGCGCGCTACCTTGCCATACATTTCACTGCTCGAGGCCTGATAAAAACGGATGTCTTTATTTACAATTTTAATGCTTTCCAATAGGTTCAGCACCGATATGGAATTAAACGTAATGGTGCCGATGGGCTGCTCAAACGACAACCCTACCGAACTTTGTGCTGCCAGGTTATAGAGTTCGGAGGGCTTGTATTTTTTTAAAATGGAAATGATGCTGGGTATGTCGGAAAGATCACATTCTTCCAGATTGATTTTATCTGCGATATTCAAATATCTTAGTTTCGACAGATTGGAGTTGTTGTAGCTGCGGATGATGCCCACCACACGATATTCTTTTTGCAGCAACAACGCGCTGAGGTAGGCTCCGTCTTGGCCTGTTATTCCGGTAATGATGGCGGTTTTCATTTTATAAGCGATCGGTAAATAGACAAATACCCCTTGGCCGTATTGGCCCAATCAAACTGCAATGCCCACTGTTTTATTTTTTCTTGCGGCTGTTGTTGATGGAAGTGGCTCATCCCTTCCGCAAATACTTTCTGCATGGATTCAGCCTCGAAATGGGTAAAGTAGTAAGCCACAGGGCCACCTACTTCTGGAAGCGAAGTGTGGGTGGAAAGAAATACCGGCTTGCCGTGGCTCATGGCCTCCACGGCAGGCAAGCCAAAACCCTCGGCTATAGAAGGAAATAAAAAGGCTTCGCAGTGTTGGTAGTACCAGGCTTTTTCCTCTTCACTTACCGGCCCCGGAAATTTAAGCCGATGGTGTACATTAAATTTTTTGGCTTCTTCTATAATTTTCTCTTTGTAGTCAGTATTAGAAATCCCCGCAATCCACAATTCATAATCATTTCCTTGCAGCAAGCAGGGCAGTACATGGAAATTTTTCTTTGGCAAAATAGTTCCTAAAGCAAATAGAAAAGGTTTGTCAGGTTTAGGCAAGGGCTCTTTAGGAGTAGCAGGGGTATCGAAATTGCACCCGATGTAGTTTGTGCTGCAAGGTTTACCCTTAAAATCTAAATGCGCTTGGGCTTCGTTCAGCGCGAAGTCTGAAATACTGGTAATGTGGTCGGCCCGGTTAACGCGGTCTTGAATAAGTTGAAGCCGCTTTTTGTTTTTGGGGTCGTTGGGGTGTTCGTGCAGAAAATTCAGATCTAATATTGTGAGCACTACTTTTGTTTTTTTGGCCAAGGGTACATACATAGACGATTGGTAGGTAATGTGCCACACATCGTAGCGGCTGGTATTTAACAACAACCTTGAGCCGCGCCAGGGAAGATAGAGCTTATTAATGGGCGAAAGGCTATAGTACGAACCCTCTTTGCCAAAATAGCCTCGCAACGAGGCGGGCACCAAAAAAGAAAGGTGTTCGTCAGGAGCTTTGAGTTTCAGTAATTTTTCACCGGTGTTTTTACAAACATGGTATGGCCCGGTGTTGGGGTATTTCATCCGCTCGCAATCAAATAAAAAAGAAGCCATCGTAAATTTTGGGTGAAGGTATTTATTGTTTAATTAGTTAACGGAAATTCTTCCGCAGCGATTTCAAAGGCCAGTTGCTGTCCGGTCTTTGCTATGGCAGCACATTCTTCGTTGTGAGAGAAGCACCAATTTATTTTTTCTATCAAATCAGACAAATCTGGTTTTACGGGTACGAAATGTTGCCAGGGCAATAACTTGTGGTAATACCATTGTTTATAGCCGTCAGCAGATTCAATCTTAAGTACACAACAGCCCATTAGCAATCTAGAAAAGAAATTTTGCCATGCGTTGGTATGCCCATCGATATCAATAGCAAATTTATTATTTAAGAACATT
Source organism: Bacteroidota bacterium (assembly GCA_018267195.1). Classification (GTDB taxonomy): domain Bacteria; phylum Bacteroidota; class Bacteroidia; order Cytophagales; family Cyclobacteriaceae; genus ELB16-189. The sequence goes on from JAFDYY010000002.1 coordinate 28,943, forward strand.
TCTTGTGGAATGGGTGCTTTGGCTACGCCCAATTCTATGAGTTTTTGTTGTGCTGTAGGCTCTTGCCGCAAAACGTTATTATTAGCAATGGCCGCATCTACTTTATTATGATTCATTGTAAGTAGGCAGAAGCGAACCCTGAGCATCAGTTCCGGATTGTTGGCATTAAAGGGAGTTGTGTAGGGAAGCCCTTTTCCGGTAATAGATCCCCGCCAAATAATCTTCTCTTCCCGTTCACTCCACAAATTTGGCGATGATAGAATTTTTTTTCTTAACTGAAAATAACCTTTGGAGTGAACAAAATGATGATCGGGGATTAGTATTGCATTCTCACAGTTAGATGAAAAACTAAGGTTTTTTTCATTCCATGAAAGAGGCAGATCGTTGCCGCCATCAGATAAATCAGCATAAACAGAATGATCTATTTTTCGAGAAAGTAAGTAATGGATAATGCAACTTAATGCAGCCCGGGCATTGCATTTGTTAGTGTAGGTTAGCTGGTCGGGGTGAATGGATACAACAGGTAAAGATTTTCTTCGAGAACTTACTTTTACATGCGAGCACGAAGGAAGGTTAGAATTGGTACGGAGGGTTATAAGAATCTTATGATCGCGATAGACCCGAATAGTAATTTTTATTTTGACTATGGTTCTTTCTAAGAAGTGAATAAAAAACATTATTAACTACTTTTGTGGAACATCATTAAAATCACATACTTAACCGAATAATTTATGAAGATAATTAAATTATTAATTGTAATTGTTTCTTTACTTACGTTATCCTGCGCCAAAGAAGATGAGAGTAAAGTTGTAAGTAATCAGCCACATGGTGTTGCTTTGCCCGATTTTTCTAAAAGTGCTACGGATACTAGGCTTGGGATCGGAAGGTGTTACAATGTAAGCAACCAATGGACGGCAGCTCAATGGACATTTAAGGGTGACTTTAATGGTGATAAACTATGGGACGTTATTTCTATTAATGGAACACAGGCCTATGTAAAATTATCTCACTAATAGGAAATCAAGTTTTTGTTCATTAAAATTTATTCATAGTTTCTTTTCATGAAAGTAAGCGGCTTTACTATTGTGCGCAATGCAGTTCAGTACGATTACCCCGTTGTAGAGGCCGTTAGCTCCATCCTGCCTTTGTGCGATGAGTTTGTTATTGCCATAGGCCGCTCCGATGATGCCACCGAAGAGCTCGTGCAGAAAATCAATTCGCCCAAAATAAAAATAATACACACCGTGTGGGACGACAGCCTGCGCGAAGGTGGCCGCACCTTTGCCCTGGAAACAGACAAAGCATTTCAGGCCATCTCGCCCGATAGCGATTGGGCTTTTTACATTCAGGCCGATGAAGCCGTACACGAAAAATATCATCCTACAATACGCCAGGCTATGGAAAAATACAAAGATAATTTCGCGGTGGACGGTCTGCTTTTTAATTATAAGCATTTTTACGGATCGTACGATTACGTGGGCGAATCGTGGCGGTGGTACAGGCGCGAAATACGGATCGTTCGAAATAACAAAAATATTTTTTCGTACAAAGACGCACAGGGGTTTCGCAAAAAGCCCAACGAAAAACTACAGGTTAAACTCCTCGATGCTTACATCTACCACTACGGCTGGGTAAAAGACCCACGTACCATGCAAGCCAAACGGCACGGCTGGGCTCAGTTTTATTTTGATAACGAATGGATAAAAAATAATATTCCCCGCGCAGAGGAGTTTGATTATGGCAGCGTAGATGCACTCGCTCGGTTTGAGGGCACCCATCCGCAGGTATTACAGGCCCGGATTGAACGAAAAAACTGGAAATTCGATCATGATATTTCAGTAAAAAACTACTCGCTTAAAGAAAAAATAAAAAGGATTATTTATTTTTTTACCGGCTACCGTATAGGTGAGTATAAAAATTATAAAATCATTTAGGGAGAGGGATACGGTTATAATCAGGAAAGAAATTATTTTTGCGGTCTTTATTTCTTGTTATGATCGTAAAAACCAAAAATTACCGCTTAGAAAAGAAAACCTACATCCGCACGGCTTTTGTCAGTGTGCTAAAGCAGCAATGGTGGGTATCGCTGATTGTGGTAGCCATTTGCCTGGGCTATGTATGGATAGCCAGCGGCTGGTGGTTTTTCGGAGCCGGGCTGGGCACCTTGCTTTATTTGCTGTTTTGGTGGATTCAGTTTTATGGTGTTACCCAATTAGAACAAGGCAAAATGCTGTTCGAACGGTTTTCGTACGAAATCAACAGCCAGCAGATTCTGATGAAACTCAACACCCGCGAAGGCATGCCCATGAAGTGGGACCAAATTAAACGGGCGTATGTGGGCAAAGATTATTTTGCTCTTTTCCTTAACAAAGCCCAACTGATTTATTGGCCTTATAAAATTTTTAATACCGACAACGAGCGGAAATTTGTAACGAGCATTTTAAAAACCAAGGGGCTGATCAAATGATTTTGCGAATTTGAAAATGAAAAAGAAGGCCCCCCTCTATACTTCATTTGCAAATTCTAAAGTTAACCGATCTTCCCCTCAGGAAGCGCTGTCTAAAATCTACCGCTACTGCGCCTATCAGGAGCGCTCGCACCGGGAAGTGAAAGCCAAACTAATTGGGTACGGCCTTCGGCAGGAACAAGCCGATGAAATACTGGCAAAGCTCATTACCGATGGATTTTTAAACGAAGAACGGTTTGCCAAAAGTTTTGCCGGAGGAAAGTTTAGAATGCTGAAATGGGGACGGCTGAAAATACAACGCGAATTAGAAATGCACAACCTTACGCCACGGTGCATTGCCAAAGGCTTGGCCGAAATAGACAACCGGGAATATGAAAAAACATTAAACACAATCTTGCAAAAACATTTTAAATCGGTAAGCGAACCCAACTTATTTAAAAAGAAAAACATAGTTGCCCGGTATGCCATCAGTAAAGGATACGAACCCGAGTTGGTTTGGGAACAAATACAAAACCGATTTGATTAAAGGTTTTGTAAAAAGTAGCTTTGCTAACATCGTCAGTCAATATTAATTTATGAATTCACTTATTCATACCTGCCACACTCTGTTAGATCAACTCACCTATTCGGTTGAGTCGCTAACGACTGAAGAATTTGTCTGCCCTTTAAAAGTCTTGAGCGGAGCATCCATCGGGCAGCATGTACGCCATACGTTAGAATTTTTTATGTGCTTGGAAAATGGGTTTGGGGCAGGCATGATTAACTATGATAAACGAACCCACGACAAAAACATAGAGGAAAGACCGGAACGGGCACTCCAGGCAATTCGACAAATCAAAACATTTATTGAGTCCATACAGACGGATAAACCCTTAACCCTGCAGGTAGCGTATGACGAAGAAGGCAGCGAACTGATCCGGGTACAAACGAACTATTACCGCGAAATGGTTTACAATATCGAACACACCGTACACCACATGGCTATTATAAAAATCGGCCTCCGCGAAGTGGCTCCCCAAGTTATATTACCGTTTGGCTTTGGAGTGGCCGTCTCTACCCTTCGTTACCGTCAAGAAAATTTTGAGAAAGCGCATTGATCAATAACCTTGAGAGGGCGAAAATTTTTTATTAAACTTTTTAATTGGGAGTATTGGCCTTTTGGCATTATCCATATCCCGTTGGGATTGATGTGGCTATGGTATTCGCTGCGCGAACGCTCCTTCTTTTATTTTTCGGCTTCTAACCCGGGCATTCTGTCGGGTGGTATGATGGGCGAATCAAAATACGAAGTGCTGTCACTCATTGCCGACACGTTGAAACCGAAAACCATACTGATAAAATTACCGGTTTCAGCAGCCGCACTCGAAACCCAATTGCAGGAAGCCGGCCTTACCTATCCGTTGATATTTAAACCCGATCTGGGCGAGCGCGGGTGGATGGTAAGGAAGATTAACAATCCGGGGGAAGCACAACAGTATCTATCGGAAATCAAGATTCCTTTTATTGTGCAGCAATGGATTAATCTGCCGCTGGAGTTTGGGGTGTACTATGTGCGGTTTCCAAACGAAGAAAAGGGTGTGGTAAATTCTATTACAGGCAAAGAGTTTTTAAGCGTTTGCGGAGATGGCCAAAAAAAATTGCGTGAATTAATTTTAGAAAACAATCGCGCCATGCTGCAATGGGAAGTGCTGAAAAAAAAATACCAGCCTCAATTAGATCAGGTTCTAATGAAGGGCGAAAAAATTGAACTTGTTTCTATCGGTAATCATTGTTTGGGCACTACCTTTATAAATGCCAACCGGTATATTACACCGGCTCTGAACGAATCGTTCGACCGCATCAGCAAAAACATTCCGGGATTTTATTTCGGACGGTATGATCTGCGGTGCGCATCGGTAGAAGATTTGGAAAAAGGAAACGTTAAAATTGTAGAACTCAATGGATGCGGTGCCGAGCCTTCGCACATTTATCATCCCAATGCTTCGTTGTGGAAAGGCGTAGCCGACCTGATCCGGCATTGGAAAAACCTTTACCGCGTTAGCCGCCAAAACCATTTGCGCGGAGTTCCCTATCTTTCGTTTCGCGAAGGAATATCCATTTATAAAAAATGTAAAGCATTGCAACGCTAACCTATGTATTACCTGATTGTTTTTTCGCTTGGTTTTTTTTTCAGTTTCATTGGCTCCATTCCGCCCGGCACGCTCAACGTAACGATTTTGCAATTATCCCTTCAGGAGAAAATAGAAGTAGCCAAACGCTTTGCACTGGCGGTGGCCATTGTGGAATATCCTTATGCGTGGATTGGCGTTCAGTTTGAATCCTGGCTTTCCTCTTCTCCCATGGTAGTGCAAAACTTTCAGTTGATTGCCGCCATTGTTATGACTTCATTAGGGGTTTTTAATTTACTGCCATCTAAACCGCCCACGGGGTTCGCCAAAAAATTCAGCGAGAGTGGTTTTAGGCGCGGGTTGGCTCTGAGCCTTCTCAACCCCATGGCCATTCCCTATTGGATGGGCTTCACGGCCTACCTTAAAGCCCAAGGCTGGATCAGCCTCTCCACAGCCGGATTGCTGCACAGTTACGTATTGGGCACATCAATAGGCGCGCTGGCGCTTCTATCGTTAGTAATTCGTTTTTCCCGTAAGGTAGCGCCCTACATTCAGGGTAATTTTCTGGTGCGTACGATACCCGGCTTAGTATTGTTGGTGTTGGGTTTGTATGCCTTTGCCCGGTATTTTTTTAAGTTTTAAAAAGTAAAAGGAAATTAACCCGGATGATGCATGAGGGACGCATCATCTGCCCAAAGGGTTGACGAAGGTTTAACCCTGACTATGAAAATCACCATGGGGTATTTTATCTTCATGGGTTGTTGGTTTTCATTCGTCAATCATGCCAATCAGTTTTCTATTGCCTGACTGGGATTAATCTTTTATAAAAGCAGAGGGGAATAAACACTATTTTAAAATAAAAAAGGCTGCCCTTTATCGACAGCCTCTAATCATTGCTTAGTTCTTACTGCCTTTTCGGCTGCGCCAGTCGTTTAGCTTTTTCAACTGATCTTCTTTTAGCATAGGTTTTAGTTGTGTGCTAAGCGAATCCAGCACGCGTTTTTCTTGTTTTTGATAGCTGGCGCGCAGTGCTTCTAAACGTTTAGCGGTTTTATCCAGCACTGGTTTCATTTTTATTTTCTGCACACTGTCGGCATCGGTAACACGGTACACCCGGTTGGCCAGCGAACTTTTGCCCGAATGATCGTAGCTGTATTTTTTATTATCGTGTCCGCCATGGCCACGACCATGACCTTGCGCTACGGCTGCAGACGAGAGGGCGGCCAGCATCATTCCCAGCAGCACACCCCAACTTCTTGTTGTTTTCATATGTTTATCTTTTTTTGTTGATTAGACTACTGTGAAATGGTTTTTATTCCGGTATTTTAAAAAATATTATTTTAAGAGATGACGCTATATACCGCTTCTTTAAATTCAGGCAGCAATGGCAATTGCTATTATATTGGCAATAACCATGAAGCTGTGCTGATCGATTGTGGCATTTCTAACCGAGAAGTTTTGCGCAGGCTTAAGCGCTTAGCCCTTTCAATTGAAAAAGTGAAAGCGATCTTTATTACACACGAACATAACGATCATGTAATTGGGGCGGCTGTGGTTTCGCGCAAACATCAGATTCCGGTTTATATTTCATCGGGTACACGCGCACATTTTGATTTTGGAGTGGATGAAAAATTTATACGAACATATGAACCTGAAAAGGAAATTAAATTTGATCATCTTTCAGTAATCTGTTCGCCCAAGCAGCACGATGCCATAGATGCCCACAATGTGATGGTAACCAACGGCTCTGTAAGGGTAGGTGTATTTACGGACATAGGGAAACCATGCCGCCACACCATTCGTTATTTCAAGCAGTGCCATGCTGCTTTTTTAGAAAGCAACTATGATGAGGATATGCTGGAGAAAGGTTGGTACCCTCCGGCTTTGAAGGATAGAGTACGAGGTGACTACGGCCACTTATCAAACAAACAGGCGTTGATGTTATTTTTAGATCACCGCCCACCGTTTATGAGCCATTTATTTTTGTCGCATTTGTCGCGCCATAATAACCGCGAAGAAATTGTGCAATCGTTGTTTGAGCCTTATGCCAAGGAAATAAAAATTATGATTGCCTCCCGAAAAAAAGAAACCGACTTATATAAAATTGGAGAAGATGGAATAGAGCAGTTAAGGTTATTTGAGTAACACAATAAACCAATGAAACTTACACCGGCTACTTGTCTTTTTCTTTTTCGTTTGCCGGAAGAGCAACTGGCACTAACTCTCCGATTTTAATTTTAGGAATACCGAAAAGATGGTATGCCAGCAACAAGCCAGCTGAATTAAATTCAGCTTTTTCTATCCGGAAAACGCCCTGCTGAAAGGGGTTCCCCCCAACCATAACGGAGTAATGAATATCCAGCGCTTCCCCACGTGGGGTAAAGGATAAGTGCACAACCGGCAAATCGGTGCCGGTGCCGAAATCAATATCAGTATTTTTTAGTTGGTTAAGAATGGGGCGATAGGCTTCCGGCATTGGGTTATCAACATCTAATTGCATTTTCATTTTTAAACCGGAAAAAGGAATCAGTTGCGGATAGGTAAGGTACAGTTGCCTGATGTTAGCTTCCCGTTTTGCGCCTCCGGTGGCTAACGCCAAGGCTTCATAGGTGCGCGCCCGCAGCAGCGTTTGGTAAGGGTCAGAGACATCCGGATCGTTAAGCACCTGCTCTAAATACGAAATGGCTTCACGTTCTTTTCCTTCGGCCAGGTATAATTTGCCGAGCACATACGTAAAATATTTTTTCAGACGAGGCCGTTTGTCGGTAACCAGCCGTTTTTTATAAAGACCGATAAAATAATCGTTTCCGAATCCTTCCATTACCGACCATACCTCATCAAACGTCATCAGATTTTCGGGCGAGAACAGAGAGTAGATTACCTGATCGCGTTCGGGGTTCTCGGCCACCAGCGATACCAGCAACATTTTTTGATGACGTATTTCGAGTGTGTATTTCAGCCAGCGATACCAATTGGCCGGGTTAAACCAGAAGTACCATTCGTTGTGCTCGAACCAATATTCTTTTTTGAATTGCAATTGGTTGAGGTAATGTAAGGCGGCTACGGCCAGGTTGTATTGCTCCTGCCCCCAGGTGGTGCCGATATGCAACTCCTGAAAGCGAGCTGCTTTGTTGGTGCGTTCCTGGCTTTCGGCTGTGAGTCCTTCGTAGTGAAGTGCGCGTGCCAGCCCGATGCTGTGCCAGCCATAGCCGGGCGTGCTGCCTTGTTCTTGTATCACTTTGTTTAGCAACGTATCGGCTTGTTCGGGATGGCCACGATAAATATTGAGTGTGCCGCGCATGTAGTAATATTCTTTGGTATTTTTTTCAATACTTTGTTCGCGTTCGGCTGCTTCTTTAAAAAACAAATCGGCCTCTTCAAATTCGCCCATGGCCAGTTTAAACTCGGCATAGTTGTTACTGGAATATTGATTGTTTTGGATGAGCACATCGTAGTAATACCCGGCCGAATCAATATTGAGCAGGTAATCGTATATCATGGCTTTGTAGTGGTAAGTGCTCAGGTATTGCCGGTTTAGGTAACGCGGATCGAACAAACCATTATTTAAGGGCATATCAATCTGGAGTTTGCGCAGGGCCGAATCCAGGCATTGGTTGGCAGCGCGCACGTTTTCATTTACGGTATTTTTCAGAAACGAAAATCGTTTAGAGGTGTACATCCGGTTGCGGTGGTAGAGCCAGGCCATGGTGTTGTACGAATCCAGATTAAACTCTAATTGAAAATTGCGATCGCGTACATGACGCAATATGTCCATAGCCTGATTCTGATCTTCTACATTCTGATAGCAACGGCTAAGAAAATAGGTAATCAATCCGTAATCCGACTGAAAGCGGTAGTTAGCACTGTAGTCCGCAAAATTATTAGTGCGCATGCGCAACAACGGATCAAAATCGTTCTCCATTTTTTGGTAGGCTTTTTTCAGTGGCCCAATAGCTTTGTTGAAGCCGAGTTCATCGTTGGCGCGGAAAAATAAAAAAGCACCTTCTAACATGTAGCCTACATAATACGAGCTGTCTCTGCGGATAAAACTGCGGGCTTTGTCGTATGTTTTTGAGTCGGTAAAAGAGGTCTTTAATTCATTCCGTTCCCGGTCAATTTGCTGACGCGTAGCATTCTGGGCCGTCATCCACTGACTCCATAAAAATAGACAACCAAAAAGAACCCCGTAGCGCATATTATTTTTTTGACTGGATACCCATCTTCGAAAGTTTGTTTACTTCCTGGTCAACGATCTGGTTCAGGGCAGTGCGCGAAGCTTCGCGGTTGCGGAAAATGAGCCGGTGGTGAAGCACCGGCTGCGCCAGCGCGCGAAGGTCGTCTTCAATAACATAATCGCGTTGGTTTACCAGAGCCCAGGCTTTCAAACATTTAATAAATATTATCCCTCCTCGTGTGGAGCAGCCCAAGGCTATCTCCTGATGATGACGTGTACCCTGCACTATGTGCACGACACTTTTGATTAACTCCGGATGGATATATACTTTTTCTGCTTCCTGCTGCAGGTGTATAATATCGTTGTAGGCAAGTACTTGTTTTATCGTATTCTTGCCGTTGTTAATGGTGAGATAATTTTGATAAATATCAAGTTCCACTTCTTCGCTTACATAGCCAAACGATATTTTCATGTAGAAGCGATCCAGTTGGGCGGCCGGAAGCGGATAGGTTCCTTCCATCTCAATCGGGTTTTGGGTGGCGATGGTAAAGAAAAACGGATCGAGTTGAAAAGTAGTGTCGCCTGCTGAAATTTGATTTTCAGCCATACACTCCAGCAAGGCACTTTGTACTTTGGGCGAGGCCCGGTTTATTTCATCGGCCAGCAAGACGTGCGTAAACAGCGGCCCTTTTTTGAAGACAAAATCTTTTTTGGTTTCATCGTAAATATGCGAACCGATTAAATCCATCGGCAGTAGATCGGGCGTAAACTGAATGCGTTTAAAGGCCACCCCGCCCTGAGCCGAATGGAAGTCTGCCGTTCCTTCCGAAATAGATTGTGCCAGTGTTTTAGCCAACACGGTTTTGCCCGCTCCGGGGTTATCTTCAAGTAAGATATGGCCACGCGCCAGCAGGGCCGTAACTACATATTTTATTTCTTGCGGCTTGCCGCGAATAATCGTTTCGATGTTGGCGGTAAGGGTTTTCAGTTTAGAGAGGCTGTCGGTCATACGGTTGGGTTTTCAGTTTCAGAAGGTTGTTGAAAATAGCGGATCGCCCGCACTACGTTAAAATAATTTAATAATCGTTTGAAAAATCCATTTCTCTGGCGGATAGCCGGCCCGATTCTTTTGGCCAATCCACTGATCTGTTGCTGGTCTTCTTCAGTCAGTTTGCCCGGTGCGTACTTCAGGCGCAGATACGTTCTCATAAAGCCGGAAAAATCTGCGGACAGCACCGGGTCTATTTTTTTCTCAGCATATTCCAGCGGAGTTTCAGTTTCTCTTTCCATGCCCAACATGTGCAGCCGGTACAAAGTAGCCCGGTAGAGTTGGTCGGCCCGGGCTGAGCCTTTGGAAGCAAACGCCAACCGAAGAAGGCGATAAAGAAGATACAGCAATGGAAATAAAAGCATCAGCAACAAAAACGATCCCACCGTAATACCCGCTACCCAGGCAATCTCTTTCAGGGTGATTTTCTTTTCGGGTTCTTGGTTTTTCTTTTTACCGATCTCTTTTTTACCGGCTTGTTTTTCTTTTCCGCGAATATGAATCTCATCGGCAATAACCGGAGAAGGAAAATTTTCTACTTGTGTTTCGATGGCCACACCGGGTTGTGGTCTGGGGGTATGACGAGCTTCATCTTTGTAGGAAACAATGATCAGCGAATCGCCCGGTTTAATAGCGGCCAGCGTAGTATCGCGCTTATTATAGAGCACACGGCAAAGCGAAGCATCTACCGGCCGGGTAAAAATTTTGTTGAGCTGGTAGGTCGTGTTTTCAAAAATTAAATTTTTAAACGAAGCCACCATCTGTTTTTTGGTCAAGTCAATGGATTCAGTCCGGGCACTCAACACCAGCCAGGGTTCGGGCGGAGGAAGGGGCGGAGTGCCATCGGGCTTGGGGGCTCCCTGTTGCTCTTCATTGCCGATGGTCATATCAAAATCCATCCATCCGTATTCGGGAAAATAGACCTGTGTCCAGGCATGAGCCTGGCTGGCATAGAACCAATACCATCCTTTGTTTTTGTCGCCCCGGTTGATGGTGGCAAAGCCGGTGGTGAAGCGGGTTGGCACTCCTAAGGCTCGCAGCATAAATAAAGAAGCTCCCGCGTAGTAGGTGCAATAGCCCGTGTGTGTTTTAAATAAGAAATTGTACAGCATTTTAGAGCTGGGTATGTTGGGGTCATCTAAAGCTCCGGCCTGAAGCGAGTAGCGAAAAATTCGTTTTCCGTTTTCATTTTTACGAAGAAAAAAATCGCGCACGGCCAGTACCTTATCGAGCGGCCGGGCCTTTTTAGAAGAAAGGCGGAATGCCAGTTTGGCAATGGAATCGTATAGGGCCCCGGTAGGATATTCGGTATAGTAGGAGAGGACTTCGGAGTTTATTTTATTATAATTTTTTATTTTCCTCAACTCATCATACCGCTGCTCCTGAATTTTTTCCAGCATTGGGCTGGCTGAAATATTGTAAACGAAATAAGCGTTGTTCAGTTCCGAGGTAAATGAATATGTTTTGTATGCCGATAAAAATGTTTTTTGAAAATCTTTTTCTACCGGTATGGTTTGAATGTGAAAAGCACTGGAAGGGCTGAGTACCGCATGCTTCCACGTATTTTCTGAAAGATAGACGCTTGCCTCGGTAACCTTACGGAATTTATCGGCCATTGATTTGCGGATGATGGAGGTATCGGTAAACGAATAATACATCGGCAGCCGGGCCGGATCTACTTCCAGTTCATCAAACGAAGGCACACCTACATCGCGTGTAAAACTTTCTTTTGCGGGGTCATAGCGGGTAAGGTAATGGTAAACAAAATACAATGGAGCGGGCGACCCATCGGGGAAATAATTATCGAGCCGGGCGCAGAACATCAGCTTATCAGACGAACTCATCTTAGAGTTTACCCGCATGGTGTCTTTCAGGCGATAGCCGTCATCAGTTTTTTCCATCAGCCCGTTGCGGTCGTCATAATTATCTTTGTTGCTCCCTTTACCATTTTTGCCTTTAGCTCCGCGGGCAGCCAGTTCCTTTTCTACGGCTTTTAGATTTCCACTAAACAAACTTTCGGTAATGAAGAGAGCCAGCAAGACCAATAACACAAACAAAGTAATGCGGATCAGAAACCGGCCTGATTTTTTAAAACTCAATTCTATTCGTTCGGTTAGAACAGGAGAAAGAAAAAGCATGTATAATCCATACACCACCACCGGGGCAAGATGCGCCAGAATGTAAGAGAGGCTAATATCTAAAGTATCAGAAACGGCTACGAGCGTAACTACTGCCAGCAGCCCAAACAAAATAAAATGCGCCCATCGTATTTTAACCAAAAGCAACCCAAACATCCAGCCGATAATGAAGAGTGTCGAATAGAGTTGAAACCGGGCGGTGGCATAGAATACATCAAACTCACCGGGCAGTCGGCTGATGAAGCGCTGAAAAAGTAAATAGATTATCCACAAAATAAAAAGCGATACCACCCACCTTGCTCTGTAGAAATACAGCGAGTAGGCCAGCAGAAGCCCCAACGAAAAATAAAGCGTTTGCCCGGCTATGCCTGTGTTGAGTGCTGTGTATGAAAAATTGACAAAACGTAAGGTTATAAATCCAATGACCATGGTGGGGATGGCCACCAGCACCAGGCGGATCAGCAGTTGTTTAAATCGGTCGTTTAGAAAAAAATTTCTCATCGGGTCAAGTCAATACGATCAGTCAACCAGGTATTATCGCGTTGGCGGATGGCTTCCGTTATCAACGCTTCGTTGCGAATTAAATTTTTTCGCATCCCGGATATCAGCCATGGTTGGCGAAGGTCATCGGTGGTTTTTTTTTCTGGTCTGAAAAATATATTTTTTATAGAAAACGTAAACGGAGAGGGTATGGCCGTAGAGAGTTTTATAATAACCAACGGAATGGCTGCCGGCAAGTGGCGCACCAGCGTTTGAATTTCTTCGATTGGCGTAAGCGAAGACAAACAAACGAAAGCGGCTTGGTTGTAATTAACGAATGTTGTGGGCGCTATTTTATTTTGCCAGGTGCAGGCTGTAATCTGGTAGAGTTCTGTTTTCTTATCGCCCACGCCTGCCAGCTTGGGTATTTCCTGGTCGGGTGGAATACGTACCGTATAGTTGTTTCGTTGCAAGGCTTCCAGCAGGTTTCGTGCTCTATCTTTATAGACGTTCAGTAATTCCGCTTCAAAGGCTCCGTCATTTAGCGTAATACCGTTAAAGAAACTGATATAGAAATATAAATGCGAAGCGTACGGATCTTTTATTTCAGGAATACGAACCACTAATTCTCCGCTCTTGGCATAGATTTTCCACACGATGCGCTGAATGTTATCACCGGTTTCGTACTCTTTATAGTTTACGTATTCGCCCTCTACCCGTTTGGGTACATCAATGCGGTGCTTTTGTTCTTCGGTGCTGTGCGGAAACGATTTAATAGTTTGGGGCTCAGTGGCTACAGGCAACGTATAGAGTTGTTGTGTAAACGGAATAGCGCAGGGCAACGACACGAAGCCAAACATATCGCAAAAAGTGATTAACACTTTTTCCATATCGTAAATACCCCGGTTGTGCAGTAGTGTTTGCCCCGATCCCTGAAGCGCCTGGCGCCAAAGGTGGCGCGGCTTGGTTACATTGGTATCTAAAACAATAACATCAGAAAGATTTTGGTTGGTAAATGCCAGCCGGGCTTGGATGGTTCCCAGCAAAGGCCGCAAGGCCGCCCCTGTAAGCGATACGGTTACGTTTACCCAACCGGCTTCCGCTTTTTTTCCATCGCCCAATTTTACCTGAAGAGCGGCATTTGGCTTTATGCTTAAATAAAAATAAACCCACACCGAAACGGTAGAAACCAGGCTGAATATAAAAAGCCCAATAATCGTCCATTGGATCAGCAAGAAAAACGGATTCATTACCAGCCAAAGGGTGGAGTCGTCTTGGCCGTATTCGTTTCTGAGCCACCGGCTGGCCAAAGCGATGATGAGCAGAGCTACAAACAAGGGCCAACGCACACCCGTCCACTTCGACCAATAGGAGGCTGATTTGATAACCGAGGAAAGAGAAACGGATTTATTCATGAGATTCCGTTCACAAGAAAAGAAATTGTGAGGGAAAGTTCAAAGTGCTGCCCGAATGTAAAAAGTTTGCCGCACCTTTGTTCTTTCAATAACAGCGTATGTTTCACACCCGATTAAAAGTTATTTGTCCTCCTGATTTTTCTGAGATTATGATGGCCGAAGTAGCCGAAGCCGGCTTTGAATCATTTATAGAAACGGACGAAGGATTTGAAGCGTATGTAGAAGGCGAAAAATTTGATTACCGGTATTTAACTGAGATAAAAGAAAAATATAAACACGTTTCCCCCTTGTTGTTTTTTCAAGACCAGATCAAAAAACAGAACTGGAACGAAGAGTGGGAAAGAAATGTAGATCCTATTATTGTGAATGACCAATGCCTGGTGCGGGCCGAGTTTCATAAGATTGAAAAAAAATACCCTTATGAAATAATCATCACTCCCAAAATGTCGTTTGGCACCGGGCATCATCAAACCACCTACCTGATGCTGAAAAACATGATGCGGATAAACCACCGCAACAAAAAGGTAATGGATGCCGGGTGTGGTACCGCCATTTTATCTATCATGGCTTCGCTTTTAGGGGCGACCCATATCGAAGCATTTGATATTGACGAGTGGAGCGTGCTAAACGGCCAGGAGAATACCGAGATCAACCAATGCCACAACATTACTATTCGCCAGGGTAAAATTTCTGATCTGACTTTCGATTCCTCTTTTGATATTGTGCTGGCCAACATTAACCGCAATATTTTGCTTGACGAAATAAACCGGTATGCCGGAGTGCTCCATCAACAAGGGCATTTATTGCTGAGTGGGTTCTTCTTAAAAGATATTCCGGTGCTGGCCGATGAAGCAGCTAAGTACGGCTTGTACGAATTTTTTCGGGATGAAAAGGAAACCTGGGCAACGGTAGCTTTCCTCAAAAAATAAAACTTACGGCCCATCGTTTTTACTACAAACACGCACTTTAGGTATTAGAACTTTAGCCTTTTATTTACGAACTTTCACGCCTTTTATGGGTGTGAAGAAGAGCCTATTATATTTTTTTGTCTGCTTCGGATTTTTTCATGCCCGGGCTCAAAATGCCAATACTCCGCTTGCTTTTCAAGACAGCGTGCGCGTGTCGCTCGAAAATACCAAAAACATTGAGGCTTCGTCTGTGGGCGAGGCATTTGCCAGTGCCTGGATGAGCCTGGGCCCCGACCAGCAAACCATCGTGCAAAAACAGGTTCGGGTAATGAAGAAAAAGGGCTACCGCACGCAACCTCATTTTGTAAATTACTTTGGAGCCATAGCAGCCGCAGTAAATATTGAAAAAACAGATCTCACTAAACTTTCTGATTTTTTGAAAGTAGCCGGGGTGTCCATTCAGAAAGATAACCCTGCGATTGTCAATTATTTTTTGCAACTGGCGCGCGATTTTTTTGAACACCACGCCCTTCGCTACGAAAAATTTTTTAGACTTCGGGTTACGAATGATGACTATTCGTTTCAATATCTGGCCCCCAAAGCACCAGACACTACGGCCGTGGTGTATGATGCCAAAGCCGATTCCATCCTCAATGCCATGCCACTATGGCAACGCCCCGTCAAGCAGCCTGAAGTAACGGGAGCGGCCATCGTATTCGATAAACTGAATATGAGTTTTGTTACTTCATTTGATTCGGCCACATTAAAAAACACCAAAGGTATTTTTTCGCTGTACAGCCGGCTGTTTGTAGGAGAAGGAGGCTCGTTTGATTGGTCAACGGCCGGGTTAGGTGCCGACTCGGTCTTTTATGATTTTAATAAATACAATTTTAAAACCTCCGAAGCCATACTTTCGGCTGCACAAGGCAAACTTACCTACCAAGGAAAATTGCCGGGTAAAGTTGCCGGTACGTTTGAGTTTAGAAGTGTGAAACACAAAAGCAAGAAAGAATCTGTTTTTCCCCGGTTTAAATCATACGAAAACAATGTATTGGTTTCCGGCTTTGGCGATAACCTGAGATACACCGGTGGGTTTGGGTTGGAAGGTGCTTTAATGACGAGTAGTTCGGTAAGCAATAAACCGGCTTTAGTGGAAGTGATGGGTGCATCAGACAAAAAATTTAAGGCCAGCAGTTCATTATTTTCGTTTCGCGATTCCAGTATTTTTTCGAGTGAGGTGCGTATTGTAATCTACCAGGAGAACGACACCATCGTACATCCTTCCATGGCATTTCGATACAGCTATGCGAAACAACGGTTGTTACTTAATAAAAATAAATCAGCGTTGCGCAGAGCACCTTTTACCTCCTCTTACTTTGGAATAGATTTTACAGCCGATGAATTAGATTGGGATTTGAAGAAGAATAAAATCAAACTCTCTATGGATGGCAACGGCTTGGTAGCGCCCATGGTCATCGAATCGCATGATTTTTACGACCCGGACGATTTTCGTCAGCTTCGAAACGTAGGTTTTGATTTTAACCCACTGATGGTAGTGGTAAATTATGCGCAGACTAATAACACCCGCGATTTTTCGGTGTACGAGCTAACCACCAAAACCCGAACCAGTGGTGCCGTAAAAATGGCAGCCGATTTTCTGTCGCAAAAAGGAGTGATCGACTATGATGCGCGCACCGGCAAAATTCATGTAAAAGAAAAAGCCATTCATTTTCTGGAAGCGGCCCGGGGTAAAAAGGATTACGACAACATGAAAATCCACTCGCTGGCCGATACCGTTGCAAATGCCACCATAGACCTGAATAAAAACAGTATGGTGGTGCATGGGGTAGAAGAATTTAAAATCAGCGATTCGCTCAACGTAATGGTAAAACCCGACAGCAGCAGTATCACTTTTTTGCACGACCGCGATGTAAAATTTAAAGGCACGATCAATGCCGGAAATTTTGAAATTACCGGAAAAGACTTCATGCTGAAGTATGATAGTTTTTTTGTGAACTTGAACCACATCGACTCCATCCGGTTTTATGTAACCGAAAAAAACGGAGTGCGCAGACGGGTAAATAATTCCATGGTGGGAGCCGACTCTACTGCTGCCGCTGCCGGGGGGCTGCAGGCTTCGGCCAATAAAACTTCCGGCACCTTATACATTAATATGCCCGATAATAAATCGGGGCGGACAAAATACTCTAACTTCCCCCGGCTGGATGCCACGGCCGGAGGAGTTATTTATTTCGACCGGAAAGAAGTGCTGAACGGAGCCTACGACCGGTCTGTGTTTTTTGTGGTGCCCCCCTTTAAGCTAGACAGCCTGAACGATGCAGATCCGGCCTCGATCAATTTTGAAGGTACGTTTGTTTCCAGCGGCATGTTCCCGTCCTTTAAAGAACGGCTTCACACTATGGCCGATAAATCGCTTGGGTTTACACATGCCGTGCCCGCTTCGGGCTATAAAATGTACCATACTAATGCTACGTTTTTTGGCGGCCTGAATATGGACAACGCAGGGCTTCGCGCGGCCGGTAAGATTGAATATTTGGCTGCCTCTGTTGAGTCGGGCGATTTTGTCCTTTACCCGGACTCGGTGCTGGCCAAAGGAAACATAGGCGAAATAAAAGAAATGCAAATTGGCAATGTAAATTTTCCACAGGTAACCTTTACCGATTATCAATTAAAGTGGTTTCCGAAACAAGACAAATTCAAAGTAAAAAATTTAAAAGACCCTTTTTCACTATACCAGAAAACAGCCTTGTTAAAAGGAAACCTCACCGTTTCAAAAACAGGAGTAACCGGCAGCGGCCGACTGAGCACGCGCGGATCGGAGGTGGTTTCGCGCGACCTGAGTTTTTCATCTAAAGATTTTGGGGCGCGCCATGCCCGCTTTGAAGTGAAAACAGGAAACCCCGACAAACCCGCACTGGCCGGAAACGATGTGCGCCTGAAATTCGATCTGGCCAAAAACTTTGCTACCATCAGCCCCGAACGTGAAGGGGTGGCCGCCATTGAGTTTCCATACGCCCAGTTTAAAACATCCATCCCGCAAGCCAAGTGGGATTTGTCATCACAAAAAATAGTGATGACCAAAGCACCGGATGTGCCACTGGAAAATTCATATTTCTATACCACCCGAAAAGAACTTGATTCGCTGCGCTTCAATGCCGAGAAAGCAGAATACGATATTCAACAACAGCAACTGAAAGTAAGTGGCATCCCCTACATTGTGGTAGCCGATGCAAAAATTACACCCGAAAATAACCAAGTACTTATTTTAGAAAATGCCAAAATCGGCCAGCTGAAAAATACAGTGATTGTTTTAGATACGCTGAACGGATACCACCGTCTGACCGATGGAGTGGTGGATATTGTTTCTCGAAAAGAATTTTCAGGATATGCCACGTACGAATACGTTAATGCTGCTAACGATACGTTTGCTATTAAAATGACCGACTTCCATCTGGAGCCGATTACCGATGGTGCCAAGAAAAAAAGAAAAGGCAATGCCACCCAGCAAACCGTGGCGAACGGAGCCGTAATAGACAAAGATAAAATATTGATTGCCCCCCGCATTTATTACAAAGGCGATATGGTAATGTATGCCACTCGCCCCGCGCTGCAACTAAAAGGGTTTGTAAAACTTGATTTGAAAAAAATTAAAAATTATGATACCTGGATACGCTATGACCAAAGCGGGGATGAAAAACAAATCTTCTTAGACTTTGATCACTCCATAACCGAATCCGGACGCAAGGCAGAAGCCGGCTTGCACTACGCCACTGATAATAGTTTGTATATCACCTTTGTTTCCGACAAAAAAGACGAAGGCGATGACGATTTCTTTCTGCCGAGCGGTTCACTCTATTTTGATAAAGAAAGCGGAGAATTTAAAATAGAAAACCGGAAAAAAGCCGCAGGCGAAAATTTGGAAGGGAAAGTTTTTAACTACAATGAAGAAAAACAGGAAGTAAAATTTGAAGGACCCGTTACTTTTTTTAAAGGAACGAATGATTTCAATATTTCGGCCAGTGCCATCGGTTCCGGAAATATGGAGACCAACGAAATAAAAATGAACACCCTTTTACTGGCCAATATGAAAATGCCCGATGCGGCTTATCGAATGATGGCATTGAGCCTGCAAAATGTAATAAAAAACGAAGGTGCAGGAGAAGGCCTTGGCGATCAAACTGAATTGCTGTATAAAATTGCCAACCTCGTAGGCGAAAAGACAGCTCGCGATTATGAACAAAAATCACAACAATCTTATACCTCATTAGCCACCGTACCCCGTCTATTGGCCAACATTGGGTTTTCCAATGTCAACTTTAAATGGTCGCAAGGCAATAAGGCCTTTTACAGCGAAGGCCAGATTGGCGTAAGCCATATTGGCAAAGATGACATTAACGGAGCCTTTGAAGGATTTATGGAAATACGCAAGAATGAAGATGGCTCACCAGTATTTCATGTGTTTTTTAAGGCCTCTCCGGAAGCTTGGTATTATTTTGGATTGGAAGATAACCGGTTGATGGTGCAGTCGTCAGACCAGCCATTCAATGATTTGATTGCCAAGAAAACCAACTCAAACAAAGCAAAAGTAGGCGAGTTGGTTTTTATTCCCGGAAGCAATGAAGAAACGCTGGCCTGGGTAAATAAATTTCGGTTGCAATATTACGGGTTAGAAGCCCCTTACGATTTAACCGGTGCCAACAGTTCGGCCAAAAAGAAAGACAAGAAAAAAGATGAGAAAAAAGAAGATGACGGATTTTAAATTTTTACAATGATGAATAAAAAAGTGATGTTGATGATCCTTGACGGCTGGGGCATTGCTACCAAAACAACAGCCTCCGCAGCCGATGCCGCTAAAACCCCTTACCTCCATTCGCTCTACAAAAAATATCCGCATAGCACCTTGCAAGCCTCTGGGCTGGCGGTGGGCTTGCCGGAGGGGCAGATGGGCAACAGTGAAGTGGGCCACATGAATTTAGGAGCCGGCCGGGTGGTGTACCAGGATTTGGTTCGTATCAATAAAGCCGTAGAAGAAAATGAACTGGACAAAAACAAAGTGCTGTTGGAAGCTATTCAATATGCTAAAGCCAATAACAAAGCCCTTCACCTGATCGGATTGGTTTCGGATGGCGGGGTACATTCGCACATCAATCATCTAAAAGGAATTTGCACCATAGCTCATCACCAGGGATTAAAAAACCTTTTTGTTCATGCGTTTACCGATGGCCGCGATACCGATCCCAAAAGTGGGCTTAGATTTATTACGGATTTACAATCGCACCTAACAAAAACCACCGGTAAGCTGGCCAGCATAGTAGGCCGCTATTATGCCATGGATCGCGACAAACGTTGGGAACGTGTAAAACTCGCTTACGATCTGCTGGTGAAAGGAGCAGGCGAAAAATTTTCTGACCCTCAACAGGCCATGCAGAAATCGTACGAGGCCGGCATCACGGATGAATTTATTAAGCCGATTGTTTTAACCGACCCGACCGGCCAGGCCATAGCTACTCTACACGAAGGAGATGTGGTCATTTGTTTTAATTTCCGTACCGACCGGGGGCGCGAAATTACAATTGCCTTAACGCAACAAGATTTCCCTGAGCAGGGTATGAAAAAACTGAAGTTGTATTACGTAACCTTGGCCAACTATGACGATACATTTAGAAATATAAAAGTGATTTTTGATAAAGATAATTTAACCAACACACTCGGAGAAATTATTTCCCAAGCCGGAAAGAAACAAATCCGTATAGCCGAAACAGAAAAATACCCGCACGTTACATTCTTTTTTTCCGGTGGGCGGGAGGAAGTTTTTCCGGGCGAATCGAGAATCCTTTGCCCGTCACCGAAAGTGGCTACCTACGATTTGCAACCCGAAATGAGTGCCCGCGACATTCGCGATAAAATTATTCCTGAACTGAAAAAAAAAGAAGCTGATTTCATCTGCCTGAATTTTGCCAACCCGGATATGGTGGGCCACACAGGTGTATTTGCAGCCGTGGTGAAAGCTTGCGAAACAGTAGATCAGTGCAATGAAGCGGTAACGGAGACAGCCCGAAAAAATGGATATGCCATCATCATCATTGCCGACCACGGCAATGCTGAATACATGGTTAACGAAGACGGCACACCCAACACAGCACATACTACTAATTTAGTGCCCTGCATTTTGGTAGATGATGACTTTAAAGGAAAAATAAAAGACGGCAAACTGGGCGATATTGCTCCCACTATTCTTACTCTGATGGGAATTCCCATTCCGAAGGAAATGACAGGCCACGTACTAATCTGAAGAGGATAATTAAAATGAAGTGGGTTATTATTACCGTGGTGGCAGGAGCCTTGTGGAGCTGTGTTTCGGATGAACAGAAAAACAAAAAAATCTATTTCGATTTTGATAGTTTGATGACAGCTCAAGTAAAAAACATAAAAAAAAATGAAATAGTGTTATTAAAAAAAACAATCCTTAACTCGTTGACCGATTCACTTTCTCTTAAGCCCGATTCAATCCAGCTTAAAAATGAGATGGAAATGTTTCGCCAGCTAGATGATATTAATAAACCGATGTATAAAGGATGGTATAAGATAGAAACAAAAGAAGACGTAAACAGTAATTTGAAAGTGCGAACGTTTACTACGAACACAAAAGCCACGGTGCCTTTTGTGAAATTGTTTTTCAATCAAAAGATTAACCGATTGAAGCGGATAGAATCATCATGGGCAGAAAATAATGCGATGATGAATACCCAGCGTTTTTTGATGTTGGAGTTTGAAGATCACAACGACCAACCGCGTTTGATGCATTATCGGGTAACGGGACATCAAAAAGTAATTTTCAGCAAGTCGGTTAGCTTGGCCGTAGAAGGATGGATAAAGTACCCACTATAAAATAAAATACAAATGATTTCTTCGCGTTAAAGAAGAGTATGAAAAAAGTGCTCTTCATCGGACTATTTCCTCTCATGGCATGGGCGCAGGGCAGCCAGCCCCGCACTCAGGAAGGGCAGTTTACATTTGATACCGATAAACCTTTTAAACTCCTTACACTCGATGAAAAAATAGACGAGCCGATAGCCACCAAAAAAAAGAAACCCAAACCCAAAGTTTTTTACGGAGTAAAAACAAAAAAAGCATTTGCACGAAAGGGGTATGGAGATAAGATGACGATCGAACTTTTTTATGTACTGAAAAACAAGAAAGAAAAATTTACCGGATTTGCCCGCGATATTTATTGGTACGACTATACCCGAAGGGAAATACGCAAAACATCCACCTTCGATCCGAAACGGGGCGTGCTGCTGCACGGACCGTACCGAAAACTAACCGGTCTTACGTTAGTAGAAGAAGGGATTTTTTACAAAGGTGCCAAGCACGGCCGGTGGATGCGGTACAACCTGCAAGATTTGGTAGAAGATAAATCTAAATACTACAAAGGCTGGCCGAAAGATTCGTACGTTACCTACTACGACCCGCTGGAGCGGAAACACTTGAAAGAGGTAGTTCCTGTTGAGTACGGTGAAAAAGATGGGTACTATTACATGCTTCACGAAAACGGAGCAGTGGCTGTACTAGGCGAATACCAATGGAACGAAAAAGTAGGCGATTGGATTGAAAACTACCCCAACGGCAAACGCAAACGCATCATCGCATATCAAAAAGAACCTTTTACCAAAGATTTTAAGCCCTACATACGCAAAGAGTGGGACGAAAAGGGGAAAGAAATTTATTCAAAATAAAACCCATTCATTTTATTTTAACCCCAATCATGCAATCGATTTTCTATTGCATGATTGACGAATGAAAATCAACAACCCCTTGGGCAGATGATGCGCCCCTAATGCATCGTCTGGGTTTATTTAATACCAAGAATCCGGAAGGGCAACATAAATATTGCTCCGATTAATTTTAGCATTATCTCGAGGGTAAATCCTACCATGCGAAAAGGCAAGAGCAGAAGCCATAACAATGGGAAAATAAAAATTAGGATAAGGGCTAATGGCCAGCACGCCACGAACAACAAGCACCATAGAATGAGAATCAAAAATGTTTTCATAGTAATGTGAAGCGAGCACACTCAAAATACAGGCCATTTAAAAAAGCCTGTAAAAATGAAAATGGGAAGGTTGTTCAGCGGGCTTAGTTGCAAAAATGAACAATGCACAGTTCATTACTGAACAAGAAACGGTGAGAAAGATGAGATTGAGGTTATTTTACACCTTTAGCTGGATCCCAATTTTTTTGAAGCTTGCGTACAAAAACAATTTGCCCGGTGTGGTAGGCGTTATGTGCACTCATGTTGGCAATGTTATCGTACCAATCGTTCAATTTTTTGGTATCTGCTTTTTTAATTTCCTGTTCCCACTCCGTCATCACAGTATGAAGTTGCTGTACCGTTCCGTTCCAGGTTTTTTCGTCAAGCGATTCAAAACTTTCTTCATTGTTTCCACTGAAGGCATCCGGTGCTTCGCCTTTAAAATCTTTCAGCAGTCGTTTATTCCAGAAAAGAAGATGATAGGTAAGTTGCCCGATGCTGTGGTTGCCGCTGCCGTCTTTCCACATGGCTTGCTTAGCCGTAACCCCATCAATGGCCACATTTACTGGTACAAACCATCCTTTTTCGGTATGAGTAGATTTTAATTGTTTTAACAGAACTGATTTTAAACTGGCTTCCGGTTTCGTTGCTTCGGTGTACATTTTGGCGATGAGCCAGCGCCCGTTTTGTTGTACCCAAGTCGAAGAAAACGTGCCGGTATAAACTCCCGTGTCGCCTTGTGTTAACAAAATTTTTTGTTCGTACGTACCTTCTATGTGGGCTGAGTCTTGGTTAAAGCGAAGAGAGTTTGTGTGTAGCGCGTTTGATACCATGTGGATATCGGCCGGTGTAAAGGAGCTCAGAAATTTACGAATGGAATCGGGTCCGGTGTAGAGTTTCATTCCCTTTCCGCTTAAGGTGCCTTTAGCCACATAAAAATTGGCCAGCGAATCACCCTTCATTTCAAAAGTCAGTCGCTCATATTTTTTTAAGGTGGCTTCAATTTCAATTTTACGCTGATCGCAAGCAGTAAATAGAACCATCAACAAAAGGAAGTAATATGTTTTCATGATGTGCGACTTTAAAATTTTCAAAAAAGTCAAGAACCCCCTTGACTTTTTCGTTTGATAAAGCAAGCTATGAAATTAGAATTGCTTTTATAGCAGCAAATTTTTTGTCAGCCATTAAATTTTAAATCCTAAAGAGAGATAAACAGATCGTGCATCTCCGGGTAAAATGCCGGGGCCCGGGTACATATTAATCCGGCGGCTGAAGTAGCGAATATTCATAAGGTTATTGATGCCAGCCGAAATATGATATTGCCTTAGAAACTTATAGTCGAAGGACCAGTCGAGCAACGTGTAGGAGGGAATGTAACCAACCACACCGGTAATGCTGTATGACGTATTGTTGGCATCGCTGAACTGATCGCTTACATAGCTTCCTTGCAACGCGGTGGTTATATTTTTATGTACGAATTCAAGCCCGGCACGTTCAATCCAATCGGGTACATTTTCTACCCGATGGCCGGCTAAAGAAATGTTACTCGTGTTGTTACTTAATGTTCCGCTGGTATATCGGGCATGGGTATAAGCCAGCGAACTGAATAAACGCAGATCGGTTGTTTTAGAGGCTCCTCCCAACAATTTTAGCAGAGAAAGATTAACATAAGCCTCTACACCCTGAGCTACCGAATTGCCAATGTTTGTGGTAAGCAGGTATGTAACATTGCTGCTGTTGGTTTCGGTAAGATTTCCGATTTTATTTCCATAAAAAAGATAAAAGGCATTAACATCAAACGAAAACAAATCAGATACTTGCCCTCGGTAACCTAAGTCGATATCATAACCTTTGCTGTCTTTCAGGTTAGGGTCAACTATTCCTATTTGGTTGGCCGGTGTAATATTGGCATACAAATACGGACGATAGGCCTGCGAGATGTTTCCATACCATTGTGTGTTTTTAGAAGACTGAAGTTGCAGTCCTAAACCGAATAACGGAAAAGCACGATTGCCTTTGTACGACACAGGAAATGTAGCATTGTTAATTACCCCAGTCAAATCGGAGTTAATAATTTCGTAACGAACTCCGGGCGTTACCGAAAAAGCCCGGCTTACCTGAAACATATTTTCAGCAAACACGGCATAATTGATAGTGTTGAATTGAAGGTTGATTCCATAGGGGCTGATCAAAGTCATATCGTTATCAGAAGCAGTAGTTCCTTTCCCCTTTTGTTTTCGTAACGTTTGTTGATCAAAATAGCGGATGCCGGCTGCCAGCTTTTCGGATGTTCGGCCGATTGAGTACGCATGCAAAAGCCGGGCTTCGGTGGTGAAGCCCTTATAAAAATCACGGTCAACCTGCCGGGGATTATACTTGCCAATGCTGGTATTGATGGTATCGTTAATATTGGGGGTGTTGATAAACTGAACACTGCTGCGCTCGCCCCAGATGCCGTGAGCGATTACTTGAAGTTGCGTTTGGTTTGAGAACGAATAATTTAATGTGATGGCCGGAATGTTGATGATCGGATCAAAATAATTACGGCTCCGGTTCGACTGGCGCGCATTTTGAGTGAATTGATTATCGGTTAGCCCACCGGCAATTTGCTGGCGGGTGTCCGTTCGCGAAAACTGAAAAGCCAAACTTCCTTTCGGAGAAAAATGGTATTTAATATGGGCATAAAATGCCTGGTACTGATACGTACTGTTGGGCCGCCAGCCGTCTGCGTGGCGGTTGTCGTAGAAGGCGTAATAATTTATTTTTCCTTTGGTACCGCCCACGGCATTGTATGAATTATACATATTGAATGACCCGGTTGTTTGCTCGCTCTCCAAAGAAAATGCTTTGTGCGGATCGCCTTCTTTCATAATAAAATTCATCATGCCGCCAAACTGGCTTCCAAATTGCAATGCCGCAGAGCCACGCACCAACTGCACCTGGCTTACCGCTTGCATCGGCACGGCATAGTGGTTTTCCGGATATCCAAAAATATCAGAATTGGTATTGTAGCCGTTTTGCCGCATATTCATTTCTATAGAACGATGCGCATCGGTTCCGCGGCTGCCAATATTCATTTGCGTGCCGGCTCCGTCCATATCCCACAAATTCACTCCGGGAATTTTGGCAAAAATTGTCCTCGCCAAGTTTTGGGGAAGGTTGGCTTCGCCTTCGTTTATTTGAATCAGATTAGTTTTTTTTCCGGCATAGATGGTTACTCCTTTTACATCGGGCAGGTATGTTTTAAACCCGGTTCCGGTAATCGTAACCGGATCGAGCGTGCGCGAAGGCAGCGAATCGGGCGACAGATTGTTTTGCGAATAAGCGGTAAACGAAAAAAATACGGCTACCGTCAGCAGAAAATAGATATAGGTTGAAGTACTTGTATGTTTCATAATTTAAGATTGAATAGAAAAACGCATCAGCCAGGTTAAGACTGTGCCATAAATATTAAGAAGAGAGATGCTTTTGGTCTTGCAAAAATGCGAGGCTGAAAATCAACTCTTTCTACAACCACCAACTTTTAGTGTGTGGCAGTTGCAAGGTATGCTGGAGGCGATGCTTTGGGGGGGGAGGATGAATCAGGTGGCTGTATGGGCTAATTGTTTTCTTTTCGAAATCGACCAGAGCTAGCGAGGCACACCAGCCGACCGAACCAACCAGAAGGTGGCTGCTATTCGAAATAAATTCTTTAGCAAAACTTACCATTAGTTTTATGGAAGAAGCAGAAGAAGGCACATCGTTGCTGGCCTGAACAAAGTGGGTAATGGACTGATGTAAACTTGTTTCGCGTTTATTTTTTACCATAACCACCAACAACGTGTCATTAATATGCCGGTACTTGGCTATTCTATAATATTCGCCTTGGTATTCAAACTCACCATTGGCACGCTCATAGCCATCAAAATTGGGTGGGTAGGGCAATGCCATCGGGATTTTTAGGATGATGGCATCGTGCCCCGAATAACTTTCTTCTTCCAGTCTTTTTGAAAAATCAAGATTAGCCTGATCGCTTAACACCACGTACAGCCCGTAGTAACCGACCGTGTTAAAGAGAAATACAAAAAGTAAAAAAACTGAAAAAATCCGTTTCAACTTCTATTCATTTTGGCAAAGCTACCAAAGTGGTTATACAGAACAAATCAAAAATAAGAGAAGGAGAGTCACTCGCTGCGTAAACTTTTCACGGGGTTGGTCAAGGCAGCTTTTATAGATTGATAACTTACGGTGCCTAATGTAATGAACAACGTTCCGATGCCGGCTGCCAAAAATATCCACCAGGCAATGTGGGTGCGATAGTCATATTTACTAAGCCAGATATTCATAGCGTATAGCGACAAGGGCATGGCGATAATAAAAGAAATAACCACCAACACTACAAAATCGCGCGAAAGCATTTGCCATAAATTAAATACTGAGGCTCCCATTACTTTGCGCACGCCTATTTCTTTGGTGCGTTGCTCAGCTACAAAACTGGCTAACCCAAAAATACCGAGGCAGCTGATAAAAATGGCAAGCGAAGAAAAGAAACTGGCCAACTTCCCCACGCGCTCTTCATCGCCAAACTTGCGGGCATATTCCTGATCTACAAATTGATATTCGAACGGAGAAGCCGGGCTAAATTTTTTAAATGTACTTTCTATTTTGCTAATGGCTTCGTGGGCTCCTATGGATTTATTAAGTTTAAGTAAGATCACACTCCCCTCGTCTTTGGAGATATGAAATAAGGTAGGGCGCACGGGCTCATAGGGTGAGCCTATAATCATATCTTTTATAACTCCTATAATAGTGTAGGCACGCTTGTCCCAGGTAAGCACTTCGCCAACCGGATTTTCGAACCCTAAAAATTTCTCCATCGATTCGTTGATTACGAAGGTGAGCGAATCGGTAGCGTGATCGCGCGAAAAATTTCGTCCGGCTTTAAATTGCCAGCCAACCGTATTTCCGTATTCGTAGGTTACTCCGTTGTTGGGAAAATCAATCGCCAAGCTGGGATCTTTTCCTCTCCAGGTAAAACCGCCATTGCTATTCCAAATTTGTGTGGGCGGGCTGTCGGCCTCCGTTATTTCATCTACAGCATTGATGGATTTTAATTCGGTACGTACGGCTTCAAACTTATTGTGAATATCATTAGTTGAAGTAAAAACCTGAATCAGGCCATTACGATCGTACCCTACCGGGCGATTTTTGGCGTGCTCAATCTGCCGGAATACGATGATGGTACCAATGATTAGTGTGATGGATACCGTAAACTGTACTACCACCAACACCTGACGTGGCAAGGAAGCAAACCGGCCTGCCCGAAAAGTGCCCTTCAATACTTTTACCGGCTGAAATGAAGATAAATAAAGTGCCGGATAGCTTCCTGCAATAAGCCCGGTAATAACACTGAAAACAATACTGGTCACCCAAAATGGCAAACTACCCCACGGCATACTTAAATTTTTATCGGCCACCTGATTAAACATAGGCAGCGCGAGTTGCACCAACAAAAGAGCAACGAATAAAGAAAGAAAAGAAACCACTACCGATTCGCTAAAGAATTGATTGACCAACTGCAAGCGCTGAGAACCGATGGATTTTCGGATGCCTACTTCTTTGGCTCTTTTTTCAGAGCGGGCCGTGCTCAGATTCATAAAATTGATGCACGCTAATAATAAGATGAAGACACCAATGATGCCAAACAGCCAGACAAATTCTATTCTTCCACCTGCGTTTTTTCCGTTTTTAAAATCTGAGTACAAATGCCATTTGCTCATGGGGTGCAGAAAAACTTCAGGTTTGTATTTGCGATCATCTTCATCCTTTAGTTTGTTCATCTTTACGTTGATTATTTTAGCTGATACTTTTTCCATATCAGCACCCTCGGCTATCTGAACAAAAGTTTGTGTGAAGTTGCTGCCCCAAGGGTTTTCATTTTTTTTAATCCACGGGTTGCTTATCAGGTAAAGTTCCCAAGGCAACAAGTAGCCCATATTTCGGAAAAAAGTATTGCGGGGCAGATCTTCATACACACCGGTAACTTTTACATCTTCTCGGTCATCAATTCGCATCAGTTGCCCCAGAGGGTCGGCATCGCCAAAAAAAGTTTTGGCTACCGACTCCGAGAGTAAAATGGAGTGTGGGTCTTTTAAACCATCGCGCTGGCCTTTTATCATACGCAACGACAACATCTCGGTAACCTCCGGTTCAAAGTAAAAACCTCTCTTGTTAAAAAGTTTATCGCCATGAGTCAGAATATGTGTGCCGTTCCACGAGGCCTGTAGCACATACTTAAAATCGCTGCCAAAGTTATTCCGTATCTCTTCGCCCATCAGGTGCGGGTTAGACATTTGCGAAGAGCGTACGCCATTATAAATATTGTGCTGCCACACCTGAGCTATGCGGTCATAGTTTTCATGATAGCGGTCGAAGGTTAGTTCATCCTGCAGCCATAACCCAATGAGCAGAGACACGCCCATGCCGGTGGCCAAACCCATGATGTTTATAAATGAATACCCTTTGTTTTTAAGCAGGTTTCTAAAAGCGATCAGGAAATAATTTTTAAACATAGCGTCTCCGGTTTATTTGATGTATGTACCTGTCAGAAACAGAATAGTTGCACGTAAGAAATTATTTTTTGTTGCGCGGAGTGCCGGTTCAGACGGAACAGACTCCCGGAAGGATGTTTATATCTGCTATTTTGCCTTCCATCAAAATAAGCCACACTAAAAATAAATTTTGACCTTATCTTTCTTCCTTAATCAATTCAGCCATGAAATCCATAGCCGCCCCATTTGTTCTTTTTATGATTTTTACCCCCTTGTGGGCACAAAAGAAAAAGCAGGAACCCCCAACACCGATTGCGGCTTCTTCCATCGAAACAAAAGTAGCCGGTATGAAAAAGTATGAAGGCTATTTTAATTTTTATTACGATGAAAAGCAGGATAAAATCCATTTGTTGATAGATAAATTAGACACCGAGCTTCTGTACATACCTTCGCTTACAGCCGGAGTAGGATCGAACGATATTGGCCTGGACCGCAACCAGCTTGGCCGCGAACGAGTTGTAAAATTTGAAAAACGCGGCCCGAAAGTATTATTGATAGAACCCAATTATTTTTTCCGGGCCGTTACCAATAGCGAATTAGAACGAAAAACAGTGGCCGAATCGTTTGCCAAATCGGTGTTGTGGGGCTTCGTCATAGAAGCAGAAGAAAACAGCAAAATATTGGTTGATGCCACCGACTTTTTAATACAAGACATGCACGATGTAGCCGGCCGTTTGCGCGGTGCCCAACAAGGCAGCTACACATTAGATAAATCACGTTCGGCATTTTATTTACCCCGTACAAAGAATTTTCCTCAGAATACCGAATTTGAAGTAACCCTTACTTTTGCAGGGCAGCCAACCGGAGAATACATTCGCGAAGTTACACCTACGCCCAACAGCGTTACCGTGCGCGAACACCACTCGTTCGTTCAATTGCCGGATGCCAATTACAAACCACGACTGTTTGACCCGCGGGCGGGATATTACCCTACTTCTTATTACGATTATGCTACACCCATCAGCGAGCCCTTAGAGAAAAGATTTATTACCCGGCACCGGTTGCAAAAGAAAGATCCCACCGCTGCGTTGAGCGAACCGGTAACCCCCATTATTTACTACATGGATCCGGGCGCGCCCGAGCCTATTCGCTCGGCTTTAATGGAAGGGGTACGTTGGTGGAACCAAGCTTTTGAGGCAGCCGGTTATAAAAATGCTTTTCAGGTTGAACTGCTTCCGCCTGGTGCCGACCCGATGGATGTGCGCTACAACGTAATCAACTGGGTGCATCGGGCTTCGCGCGGATGGTCGTACGGAGGAGGTGTAACCGATCCGCGCACGGGTGAGATCATTAAAGGCCATGTTACGCTTGGCTCCCTGCGGGTGCGCCAAGATTTTTTAATAGCCGAAGGGCTGCTGGCTCCGTATGAAGAGGGGAAACCCGTATCGCCCGAAATGGAAAAAATGGCACTCGCCCGGCTACGCCAGTTAGCGGCTCATGAGGTAGGGCATACGCTGGGTTTGGCGCATGCCTATTCTTCCAGTACGGAAAACATGGCCTCGGTAATGGACTACCCGCATCCGGTGGCTAAGATCGTAAATGGAAAAATTGACCTGAGCGAAGCGTATGACAATAAGATTGGAGCTTTTGATAAAGTCTCTATTACGTATGGCTACCAGGATTTTCCGGCCGGCACCGATGAAAATAAAACATTGAATACCCTTATCCAGAATTCATTAAAAGAAGGGCTCACTTTTTTGTCGGATCAGGATGCCCGCCCGCTGGGCAGTGCGCATCCCTATGCCCACTTGTGGGACAATGGTAGCAACCCTGCAGACGAATTGAACCGGGTAATGGAAATACGAAATCAGGCTCTGAAAAATTTTGGAGAAAAAAATATCAAACCCGGTGCCCCGATGGCTACTCTGGAGGAAGTGCTGGTGCCGGTGTATTTTTTTCATCGCTATCAGTTGGAAGCGGCAGTAAAATCAGTGGGAGGGTTGAATTACCGCTATGCGGTTCGGGGAGATGGCCAACCCATAGCTGAGTTGTTATCGCCCGAGCAGGAAATAAAAGCGTTGGATGCGCTGCTTAAAACAATTGACCCTTCTGTTTTAACATTGCCCGAAAATATTTTGAAACTAATTCCTCCACGGGCTATTGGGTATTCGCGCCACCGCGAGTTGGTAAAAATAAAAACCGAACTGACATTTGATCCGGTGGCGATGGCCGAAGCAGCTGCTGATATGAGCTTTGGTTTGATACTTCACTCCGCCCGGGCTAATCGTTTGGTTGAGCACCATGCCCGAAATGTAAATTTGCCGAGTCTTGAGTCGGTTATAGATAAACTGATCCAGGCTACTTTCAAATCATCTGCCCGTTCGGGGTTAGAAGGAATTGTTCAAATGTCGACCAACCATATTTTGTTGGTGAATCTTCAAAAACTTGCCTTGAACAAAAACGCCAGTGCCGAAACCCATGCCATTGTATGGATGAAATTAGATCAACTGAAAACGACCTTAATTTCTAAAACCACTTCGGATGAAGAATGGAAAGCACATTATGCCTACATCGTCAGGCAGATTAATGCCCTTCAGCAAAACCCGGACGATTACAAGACTGAAATTTTGCCTCCGCCCCCACCCGGTATGCCCATTGGAGATTGCGACATAAACTATCTTGATCAGAATGAGTAACGATCGGCTGTACATTAAAAATAGTAAACCCAAATCATACAATAGAAAATCGATTGGAATGATTGACGAATGAAAATCAAAACCTATCCAGGAAGATAAAATACCCCATGGTAATTTTCATTGTCAACCGGTTGGGCAGATTAGGCATCCCTAAGGCATAATCTGGGTTAAAGAGCATGTATAATTTTTTGTGCGGCTACTGAGGGGATTATTTTCCCCTCTCTTATCTTTTGCTCGAGTATTTTCATTTGAGAAATCATTTTTTTAGACCCTAACATTTTTGCACGGATCAAAGCTTCTGTACTTTGATGAAACCAGACGATCTGCTGTTGCTGACGGTTTTTTTCAAAAAAGCCGGAGGCACAGGTGGCCTTCCGGAATTCTTCGATCATTTTCCAGGCCTCGGCAATTCCCTTTTTTTGAGTGGCCGAAGCAGTTAAAACGGTTGGCTTCCAGCCCGATTCGGGAAGTTGAAATAAATGCAGTGCATGTTGAAATTGTACTTGTGCCTGACGGGCTCGTTTTTCATTATCGCTATCGGCTTTGGTAATAACCACACCATCGGCCATTTCCATGATCCCTTTTTTTATTCCTTGGAGTTCATCACCGGCACCGGCCAGCTGAAGCAATAAAAAAAAATCAACCATGTTGCGCACAGCCGTTTCCGACTGGCCTACGCCTACGGTTTCTACAAGGATTACTTCAAAACCGGCCGCTTCACAAAGTAGAATAGCTTCGCGCGTTTTTTCGGCTACACCACCCTGCGCATTTCGCGAGGCGGTAGGCCGTATAAAAGCAAGGGCATCGCGGCTCAGTTCTTCCATCCGGGTTTTATCTCCTAAAATACTACCCTTGGTCTTTTCACTACTGGGGTCAACAGCTAAAACGGCTACCTTTTTTCCGAGCGAGGTGGCATACTTCCCAAAAGCATCAATGAAGGTACTCTTACCTACACCGGGCGAGCCGGTAATACCAATGCGGATAGAGCGGCCGCTGTGGGGCAGCAGCCTTGTCAATAAGGTGCCGGTTTTTTTCCGATCAATGGATTTTTCACTTTCAGAAAGCGTAATGGCTTTGGCTAAAAGGCCAACATGACCCTGCAGAATGGCCTCATAAATTTTACTGACCGAAAATGGCTGGGACAGATGGTTTTTCAAAACTGTAAATCGTAACTGTAAATTTCTAAATTTACTGAATAGCTGTAAAAGGACGGATACGATTTGAAATCTTTTTAAAAAACGATATGCAAAATTCTGAAAGTGAAGATTCCCCGAAAACAACTCGTACCGATTTTTGGTTCCGATGCGTACGGGTAATGATTTTTTCTGGTTTTTTAATGTTGGCGTTTGGAGGATTGTTCAGTTTAAATTTATTCAATGCTTTTGATCCCATCGGGCAGGCTCTTTCCGATTTTGAATTAACGGATTATGCTTTTTCTAATCTGAGAGAAGACCCCAAGGCGGAGGAAAGAGTAGTTTTAGTTAATATTGGTCACCTCAGCCGGGCGCAGGTAGCTCAGGAGATCAACATCATCCGGAAATACAAACCTAAAGTAATCGGGATAGACGCATTTTATAATTGTGAAGGTGGCTTGCGCGATTCCATCAACTGCCCGCAGTTGCTCGATACCCTAAGCAATCTACTGCTGAGCGATGCCATTCAGCAAGCCGGCAATGTGGTTTTAGATTCAAAACTTTTGCAAAAAATGGCCACTGCCAAAAACCCGCCCGAAGAGTTGTATTTTGATTCGGTAGAATATTCGGATCCGATGTTTGCCCGGTATGCCACCAACGCTTTTGCCAATTTTCCCAGTAAGGCCGAATACCAGGAAGATGTTAAACAATGCCGCACTTTTTTTCCGCGAATTCAGGTAAATGGAAAGTATGAAAATTCTTTTGCTGTTGAGTTAGCCAGAAGGTACGATTCTTCGAAAGTAGAAAAGCTGTTTGCCCGTGGGGTAGAAGAAGAAATTGTAAACTACCGTGGAAACGTAGAGCTGGTAAATGTTAAGTTGAAAGAACTGGCCAATAAAGACATAGAGACAACCAACTTTCACGTAATGTTTTATGCTATAGACATTGATAAGGTGATGGCAGAAGACTTTGATTCGCTTCTTTTTAAAGATAAGATTGTGATCATGGGCTATTTGGGCAATTATTTTGGCGATCCCTCCTGGGAAGACAAATGGTTTACCCCCTTAAACAAAAAAGTAGCAGGCAGAGCCAACCCCGATATGTTTGGTATGGTAATCCATGCCAACATTGTATCTATGATTTTAAATGAAGACTATGTGGGGCAATTACCGGAATGGTCAACGTACTTAATCGCTGTTATTCTGGGTATTTTAACCGTGGCACTTTTTAGCATAATTAACGAAAAACTCGATACCTGGTACGATGCATTGCAGGTGGCTATTCAGATTGTTCAAATTATATTGATTTCAGCGTTAATGGTTTGGGCATTTGCCCTGTACACGTATAAGTTGGATTTAACTCTTTCTATTGCCGTTTGTGCCATTGTAGGCCCTTCTTACGATTTTCTTAAGTCATTAGAGCAATCCTTAGACCCATACACATATATAAGAAGAACTATAAAAAAGGGGCTTACCAAACTAAGGGTATGGTGTATCAAAGCAAAAAATAAATAAGCCTTTTGGCACGATTTTTATTATTTTCGTAGTACAAATCACAAACCCAACAATGAAAAAACTCAATTATTTAACAGTCTTTGGCTTTTTACTAATTTTTAACTCGTCCTTTGCTCAGGAATACACCTTCCGGGTGTTGGCCAACAAAGGAGCAAATGAGGTAAAATCGGGTGATACCTGGCAACCTGTTAAAACCGGGGCACAACTAAAAAAAGGTGATGAAATAAAAATTTCTGAAAATGCCTCGGTAGGATTGGTGCATGTTACCGGTAAACCGCTGGAAGTAAAACAGGCAGGTAGCTATAAAGTAGATGATCTGGCCGCCAAAGTGGGGGCCGGATCGAGTGTACTTAACAAATACACTGATTTTATTCTCAGCAGCAATTCGCCCGAAGCGAAGAAAAACAGATTAGTAGCTACGGGGGGAGTTCACCGCGGAAGCACAGAAGATATTAAATTATTTCTGCCCGAGAGCCAGTTTGGCCAAGTTTACAACCCAGTGGTTATTCTAAACTGGGAAGCCTCAAAAGTTAACCCGCCTTACATTCTTTCAGTAAAGAATATGTTTGGCGATGTGTTATCAGAAATAGAAACCCCCGAAAAAACAGTACAAATTGACTTGAGCGATCCTAAATATTCTAAGGAAATCCCCATCTTGGTAGAAGTTCGTTCAAAAGCGGATAGCAAAAGCACCTCCGCTCAACGTTTAATTGCCCGCCTTACCAGCGACCGTTATAGCGAAATGAAAAAACAACTGGATGTCGATATGTCTGATCTGAAAGAAGAAACCGCCTTCAATGAATACCTGAAAGCTTCTATTTTTGAAGAAAAGAAATTGTTGATTGACGCCATAACGTGTTACGAAAAAGCAATGAAATTAGATCCTCAAAATCCTACCTATAAAGAAAGCTATGAGGAGTTCTTGTTGCGCAATAAACTAAAGTCTTTAAAATAAAATCAGGTTGTAAGTTTACGCGAAGCCCCGACTGGTTCGGGGTTTTTTTATTTCTTGACCGACCAAAGATTTATTCTAATTTTGTTTCTCTTAATATATCAGCTATGAGCGTATTGGTTAATAAAAACTCGCGGGTAATTGTGCAAGGCTTTACCGGATCAGAAGGTTCATTCCATGCCGGTCAGATGATTGAGTATGGAACCAACTTGGTGGGTGGAGTAACACCCGGCAAGGGAGGGCAGGTGCATTTGGGCAGACCGGTGTTTAATACAGTGAAAGAAGCAGTGGAGAAAACCGGTGCGGATGTGTCAATCATTTTTGTTCCTCCGGCCTTTGCAGCGGATTCTATTATGGAAGCGGTGGATGGAGGCATTAAAGTAATAGTGGCTATTACGGAGGGTATCCCGGTTAAAGACATGATGATTGCCAAGAAATATGTAAAAAGCAACGGGGCAACCCTTATCGGGCCTAATTGTCCGGGGGTCATTACTCCGGGCGAAGCCAAGGTGGGTATTATGCCGGGCTTTGTTTTTAAAAAAGGAAAAATAGGAATTGTGTCGAAGTCGGGAACATTGACCTACGAAGCGGCCGATCAGATTGTGAAGGCCGGAATGGGGATTACCACGGCCATTGGTATTGGAGGCGATCCGATTATTGGCACACCTACCAAAGATGCGGTAGAGTTATTGATGAACGACCCCGAAACAGAAGGCATTGTGATGATTGGAGAGATCGGTGGAAATTACGAACCGGTAGCAGCCCGGTGGATTAAAGAAAATGGAAATAAAAAACCGGTAGTAGGGTTTATAGCCGGCCAAACGGCTCCTCCCGGACGAAGAATGGGGCACGCAGGTGCCATCATTGGCGGAGCAGAAGATACAGCGGCTGCTAAAATGAAAGTAATGCGCGAATGTGGCATTCACGTAGTAGAATCGCCCGCACTTATTGGCGATACGATGCTCAAGGCCTTGGGCAAATAAATTTTAGAAACTCGTTCGGAATTCTCTTTCCAGATACTGGTTAAGTTGGGAAAGATTGTTAAAAATCTCGAGCCGTTCAGGTTCGCGATCAATGCTGTCATTTAGATAGACGACCTCCACAAAAAGGTTTTTTACCATGTACAAAAAAACCTTGCGGCCATTGCGCATCCTCGATCCCAACATGATGCCATGCTCACGCAAATACACCAACTGTTTGGCTAATGAAAAATACTTAAAACCCCATTTGAACAACATAGCTTTATTTTTTCTTGGATTTGATACAGCAAAGGAAATAGAAGTAAATGACTGAATAAAAAGGGCCTTAAAACAACCAACTAAGAACAGCCTTGTAATTGTAACGCCACCGGCCATATCATGCTGATTGAGAGGATTCATTACAAGCCTTTTTTATTTTAAAGGGTGTAATACAAAGCAATTATGATGAATATAGCCGGGAATCTGGCAAAGAGCCAAGAAATCTTGCAACCTTTGGTTACCGCCTTTTTCGTTTACAAGAGATCATTGGCCAGGTTGGCCAGTTCGCTGCGTTCACCCTTTTCCAACGTAATGTGGGCATATAATTCATGATCTTTCAAACGATCGATCAGGTAGGAGAGCCCATTGCTTTGCGAGTCGAGATAAGGGGTATCAATCTGGTGGATATCACCGGTGAAAATGATTTTGGTATTTTCTCCGGCCCGGGTAATAATGGTTTTTACTTCATGAGGCGTAAGATTTTGAGCTTCGTCCACAATAAAGCAAATGTTAGACAAGCTTCTGCCCCGGATGTAGGCTAGTGGGGTAATCACCAATTTTTCGTTGTTTACCATTTCGGTAATCTTCGAGTATTCTTTATCGCTCTCGCTATATTGATTTTGAATAAACTTCAGGTTATCCCACAGCGGCTCCATGTACGGGTTCAGTTTCGATTTAATATCACCGGGTAGGTAGCCAATGTCTTTATTACTAAGTGGCACGATAGGCCGGGCCAAATAAATCTGTTTATATTCTCGTTTTTGTTCAAGGGCAGCGGCTAAGGCAATTAATGTTTTTCCGGTGCCCGCCACTCCTTGCATGGAAACTAATTTTATTTCAGGCTTTAATACAGCATGAATGGCAAAAGCTTGTTCGGCATTGCGCGGTTTTATGCCATAAGCATTTCGTTTTTCTACTTGCTCTACCATGCCGTTGGCCGAATTGTAAAAAGCAAGTACCGATTTCTTTCCACTCTTCAAAATATAGTAGTGGTTTTTCATCGGCTTGTCTTTACCCAGCACTTCCTGAGGCGGGCAATACCCTTTTTCATAGATCAGATCAATGGCATCCGAATCGGCATTATCTACTACCGTGCGGCCGGTGTGTAAGGAACTGATGTTTTGAATTTTTCCGGTGGTGTAGTCTTCGGCATTTAGCCCAAGTGCTTTTGCTTTCAGCCTCAGGTTAATATCCTTGCTTACTAAAACTACCTTCCTCCCTTTTTCTTCTTTCTGCAATAGAAGCGCGGCATTTAAGATACGGTGATCAGCTTTTTCTTCGTTAAACACTTTGTTGGCATCCATGCCGCTGATGCCACCCGTATCCATTACTACTTTAAAGTTGCCCTTGCCTTTTCCATTGATGGGATTCCACTGGTGTAGCATCTGGCTTTTAGCCAGTTTGTCAATAAGCCGGATAAACTCACGGGCTTCGAAGTTTTTGGTGTCGTTTCCTTTTTTAAAATTATCTAGTTCTTCCAGTACGGTAATCGGTATGCCGATATCGTGTTCATCGAAGTTGAGGATGCTGTTGTGCTCAAAGATGATGACGGAAGTGTCGAGCACAAAAATTTTTTTACCAGCCTTGCCGGCCGGCAGATTTTTTTCTTTTTTTAGTTTGGCCATACACGGAAACAGGTTAAAAAAAAGCGAAGACAAGTTCCTTACTGAATCAGACTGATCAATAAGATAGAACTGGTCTTCGCGTCATTCTTTCGATTGCTTAAAACTACAAAATAAATAATAAGAATACGAACAATAGATCGGTATAAAAAAATGAGCACGATGAAAAAACAAAGGCAATGTGTATTTTTAAATGAGCTAAACCTACCACTTATGAAAATCTGCCTAATAGCCTTTTCCCTTCTTGCCGCTACCGCGCAGGCTCAGCATCAGTACGGGCTTTCGCCTATGAAAATAAAAGAGTATCGGTCTTCGTTAGCGGCTCACCCGGAAAATGAACTGGTAGAATTGCAGAAGGTAATCCCATCCCTTGTACTCGATATTCGCTATGCCACCCGTCATAATTTTACAGGATCAAAAATTTATAATCTGGCTAAAGCGTATGCCCGCAAGCCGGTAGCAGAGGCTCTGGCCCGGGCACAATCCGATTTTAATAGCCTGGGGTATGGAATAAAAATTTACGATGCTTATCGCCCGTATTCAGCTACCATAAAATTTTTTGAAATTATGAAGGGCGATACTACTTATGTGGCCAGTCCATACAAGGGGTCTAAGCACAACCGGGGCTGTGCACTTGATCTGACACTAGTTGATCTAAAAACCAAACAAGAACTTGCCATGCCCACCGAGTATGATTCTCCCGTGAAACAATCGTGGCCTGATTCTCCCGTGAGCGATCCGGAAATAAAAAAAAACCGCAGTACGCTAATTTCTATTATGACGAAGAACGGCTTCCGTGTGTATGAAACGGAATGGTGGCACTTTGATTTTATCGGCTGGAAAAACTTTGAAGTAATGAATATTGATTTTGAAGAACTGCCTTGAAAAAAATTAAAAATTATAATAAATGTTGTTACAAGAAGCCCAGACGCAAGTTGATCAATGGATAAAAGCACACGGTGTTCGCTATTTTAATGAACTCACCAACTTGGCCATTCTTACCGAAGAAGTAGGCGAACTCGCCCGCATTATGGTCAGACGTTTTGGCGAGCAATCAGAGAAAGAATCGGACAAAGGAAAAGAATTAGAAGATGAAATGGCCGATGTGTTATGGGTACTGATTTGCCTGGCTAACCAAACCGGTGTGGATTTAACAAAGGCTTTTAAAAAAAATATAGAAAAGAAAACGCAGCGAGATAAAGACCGTCATCATAAAAATCCTAAACTAAAATGAAAACAACTCGCCTATCGCCCGGCTATTTGACACTCATTAAGATTTGTTTATTTTTTCCGGTCATACTGAGTTTGTTTTTTTCATGCACATCCAAAAAGCAAATAACGGCCGACCAGATTTTGGTTGGAAAAATCTGGACCGCCAATCCGGCTCAGCCCTGGGCGGAAGCGCTGGCTATCTCAGGCGACTCCATTGTGGCTATCGGCAACCCAAATGAAATCTTAAAATGGAAAGGAGAATCAACCAACGTATCGGTTTATGACTCGAACCAATTAATTGTGCCTGGTTTTATAGACACACACACTCATTTTGTGGAAGCTGGTTTTGCGCTTTCATCGGTGCAACTTCGCGAGGCTAAAACAAAAGAAGAATTTATACAGCGGATAGCCGATTTTGCCAAATTAAAAAAACCGGGCGAATGGATTTTAGGCGGAAACTGGGATCATGAAAACTGGGGCGGAGAATTGCCCGACCGAAATTGGATTGATGAAGTTACGCCTCACAACCCCGTTTGGGTAACCCGGTTAGATGGCCACATGTCGCTGGCAAATTCATTGGCGCTGAAAGCGGCAGGTATTACCAATCAGGTAAAAGAGGTAAAGGGCGGAACTTTTGTTCGCGATGCCAAAGGAAGGCTAACCGGAATACTAAAAGACAATGCCACAAGCAAGGTAAATGAGGTTGTACCATCCTCCTCTCCACAAGCAGAGGATGATGCTTTGCAAGCCGCGATGAACGATGTGGCTTCTCACGGGGTTACCAGTGCGCACAATATGTATGGATACAACCATGCTTTTGAACGAGCCCGAAAAAATAATAAACTTATTACCCGGATATATGATTGCCGCATGCTGGATGAATGGAAAGAGTTAAAAACAAAAATTAACCAACAGGGAAGTGGTGATAAGTGGTTGCGTATAGGTGGACTCAAAGCATTTGTAGATGGTTCGTTAGGATCGCATACGGCAGCTTTTTTTAAACCGTATTCGGATTTGCCAACCGATTCCGGGTTCTTTATTACACCCGAACATGATTTGTACCGTCTTGCTAAATCGGCCGATTCGGCCGGGTTGCAGGTGATGGTTCATGCCATCGGAGACAAGGCGATTCACACTTTACTGAATATTTTTGAACGAATAGAAAATGAAAATGGAAACAAAGATTATCGGTTTCGCATAGAGCACGCCCAGCACATAGCCCCGGCCGATATTCCCCGGCTGGCAAAAGGGCATATTCTGGCCAGCATGCAACCATACCATGCTATTGATGATGGCCGTTGGGCTGAAAAAATAATAGGCCACGAACGGTGCAAGACAACTTATGCTTTTAAATCGCTGATGGATGCGGGCACGATCGTATCTTTTGGAAGTGATTGGCCGGTAGCCCCGGCCACTCCCCTGGAAGGAATTTATGCAGCCGTAACACGCATAACGTTAGATAACAAAAATCCCGGAGGCTGGTTTCCCGAACAAAAAATTTCTGTTGAACAAGCCCTAACAGCCTATACCTTACATGCTGCGTATGCTTCCTTTGAAGAAAAAATGAAAGGTTCGTTAGAAAAAGGAAAGCTGGCTGATTTGGTAATTCTGGATCAAAACATTTTTACCCTTGCACCAGAAAAAATAAGAGAGGTGAGGGTATTGAAAACGATGGTAGGCGGGAAAATAGTTTTTGAAGAGAAATGACAGAAGCCAAAGGACGGAGAACAAATTCAGATTCGTTGCAGTACTTGCCCGCGGTGGGCATCCAGTTTTATCAAAATAAAAAGTAAAATAGTAAAGCTCCATAAAGCCGATCCTCCGTAACTAAAAAACGGAAGTGGAATACCTATTACCGGAAACAAACCGATAGTCATGCCGATGTTAACGGCAAAATGAAAAAAGAAAATACAGGCCACACTGTAGGCATACGTGCGGGTAAAACGATTTTTTTGACGCTCCGCTAAAAAAATGATTCGAAGCAACAACGCTATAAAAAGACCAATGACGATCAGGCTGCCGATCCACCCGTGCTCTTCGCCAATAGTACAAAAAATAAAATCTGTACTTTGGGCTGGCACAAAATCAAATTTAGTTTGAGTGCCCTTTAAAAACCCTTTGCCCCAAAAACCACCGCTGCCAATCGCAATTTTAGATTGGGTAACATTCCACCCGAAACCCAACGGATCGGCATCGGGGTTGATCAACGCTTTGATGCGATTTTGCTGATGCGGCTTGAGCACATCATGCACGACATAATCCACACTCTCGATCACGCCACTAATCAACAACGCGCCAACAGTTAAGAGTATAATACGTCTGATTTTCTTTTTGCCGGTAACAATCAGCACGAGCAGCACTACTCCAATGGCAATATGCAAGTAGATAGGGTTAGGGATAAGCAGTGTTAAAATAAAAATAGTGATCGCGCAGAGGCCCACAATCAATAAGAAGGGAGACATACCCTCGCGAAAAAAAACCAAAATAAAAGAGGTAAAGACCAAAGCTGTTCCGGTATCTTTTTGCAACAGAATCAGCCCCATGGGGAGCCCAATCATAATAAATAGCATAGCCTGGTTTCTAAGGTTTTCCATCCTAAACCCAACTGAGCCTATGTATTTGGCTAAGGCCAAAGCTGTAATGCACTTGGCAAACTCGGAAGGTTGCAGGCCAAAAGAGCCGATCCCGATCCACGCTTTATTGCCCCCCACCTCTTTGCCAATAACCGGTACCATTACTAAAATCACCAAAATAATTCCGTAAAAAACGTAAGCAAAGGTTTCGTAAAACCGCATATCGATAATGGTAATAGCCAGTGCAATTAATGCCGATGCCGCAATGAATAATAACTGGCGGCCTGAGTTAAGAGATAAATCAAAAATAGATTGCTTGGCATGCTCATCATAAACAGCTGCAAAAACATTAAGCCAGCCGAGGATTACTAATGCCATATATAACATGACAATAGTCCAATCCATTGAGCCGGATATATCAGAATCTCTTTTCATCAATCTAAAAACTTTCCGGCCAATACATAATCTTCAATGTACTGCCTGCGGGTTTGTTTAAACAGATACCGTTCAATCATTAAGCTGGCAATGCTTGCTGCTGCGCGCGCACCCTGTCCTGCATTTTCTACGTAAACAGAAATAGCAATTTGAGGTTTATCTCGTGGCGCAAAGGCAATAAATACAGAGTGGTCAGGCAAAGGTTCGTTTTGCACGGTACCGGTTTTGCCGCACACCACTACATCGGACAAATGGGCAAACCACTGGCCGGTGCCGGCATCGACCACCTGTTGCATAGCATCTACGGCAATGTTGAAATTAGCCGAGTCGATCGTAGTAT
The DNA here is from genome assembly GCA_018267195.1 of Bacteroidota bacterium. Taxonomy (GTDB): domain Bacteria; phylum Bacteroidota; class Bacteroidia; order Cytophagales; family Cyclobacteriaceae; genus ELB16-189. Next base: position 71,979 of record JAFDYY010000002.1, read on the forward strand.
AATGCCGTTCGGTATAGGGCGATAATGGTTTGAGATCTTTTCCTATGCCCTTTACCAAATGGGGGATATAATAAAAACCACGGTTGGCCACGGTGGCGGCAAAGTTGGCCATTTGTAAAGGCACCACTAAGTTTTCGCCTTCTCCAATGGCGATGGAATATATATTTGAAAATTTCCATGGCCGGTTGTTATAGGCTTTATCGTAATAGGCTGGCGTGGGGATTAGCCCACTTTTTTCATTGGGCAAATCTATGCCGAGTTTATTGCCGAAACCAAAACTATGGATGTGGCGATCCCATTCGTTTAGGCCTATGCGCGCATCGGCAAATGGGTCGTTTGCTTTCCCTTGGTTTATCATTCTGCGGAGGGCGGTATAAAAATAGACATTGCACGAGTTGGCAATTGCGCCTCGCAGATCTTCATTAGTATGAGGGCCATGACAACCGATAATGGTACGGTCGCACACAATGCGTGTTTCGGGGCTAATCACTTTTTCTTGCAGGGCCGTCATGGCCTGGGCGATCTTAAAAATAGAGCCGGGCCTGTATTGAGCCATGAGTGGCCGGTTGAACAAGGGCTTCAGGGTATCAGTGCTGATGAGTTTAAAATTAGCGCTGTAATTTTTTCCGGTTAGCAAATTAGGGTCATACGAAGGGCCGGATACCAGAGAAAGGATTTCACCGGAGGCAGGTTCAATGGCTACAATGCTTCCGGCCTTTCCTTTCATCAGTTTTTCTCCGTATAACTGAAGATCTAAATCGATGCTGGTAGTTAAATCCTGGCCGGGTACAGAGAGGGTATCGTACTCTCCGTTTTTAAAAGACCCTTTTTCTATACCCTTTACATCGCGCAAGCGGAAACGGATTCCGCGTTTTCCGCGAAGCTGTTCTTCATAAAAAGATTCTATTCCGCTTTGCCCGATGTAGTCGCCTTGTTTATAGATGTGAGCCGGGTCTTGCTTCAGTTGTTCTTTACTTACTTCGCTTACGTAGCCGAGGGCATTGGCCAGCGCGGGGGTGGTATAAGCACGGGTCGTTCTGGCTTGTATGTAAAAGCCGGGGAATTCATCCAGCCGGTCTTCCGAGCGGGCCCAGTCTTCGGCCGAGAGCTGCTCCAGAAAGCGCATCGGCTTTACGGCAGAGTATTCTTTCTTTTTAGCTTTTAACTCTTTGAAACGCTTCCGTAATTCTTGCCGGGTTAAATGAAAGATGTTGCAAAACGCGGTGGAGTCAAAACTCCGCACATCTTTCATAATTACCTGCAGATCATACTCGGGGGTATTGTAAACAATGAGTTTTCCGTTCCGGTCTTTAATCAATCCCCGGAAGGGATATTCGACCACGCGTAAAATAGAATTACTGTTGGCCAATTCGGCATACCGGTCATCAATTACCTGAACAAAAAAAAGCTTAGTCAGAAAAATGAAACCGACTACCACAAAAACGATTTGAAATATTTCTTTTCTCCCCTCGTTCATATCCGCCTGCGTGTGGGTAACAAGTATTGAAATAATACCATAACCGTTATCGTGAAGAGCATGCTGCTGATGGCTTTCGCCATAGAGTACCAAAATAAGGCAAACCCAGCCGACTCTACTAAAAACAAAATTAAATGATGAACAAACACGAGCGGCATGGCGTACACTAGAAACCACTGAAGCCCATTTTCAGCCAGCGAAGCAGAGGCACCCGCATCATACCCTCCTTGTGGAGCAATAACGCTTAACCAATAGTTTCGAACGTAAGCGATAAAAACCGCGGCCATAGCATGTAGCCCAAGGCTATTGTAAAAAACATCGATTGAAAGCCCCAGCATAAAACCCACCAGCATTAACACCAGCGAATTGCTTTCTACCGGCAGAAGAAGGAGGTAAGCAATGTATAAAAAACAAAAACCGGTATTGAATAAAACCAAGTTTTTAAAAAGCATGGCTTGTACCAACACATAAATAAAAAAAGAGATAAACTGTATAACAATTGATTTACTCATTTGCTTTCCGGAAGGGTGTGGGTTTCCAGTGAGTCTTTTTCGTTCTTCAACCGATTATGAATTATTTCCACGTAACTGAGTTTGGAAAAATCCTGGCTGAGCTCAACCTGAATATCATAAAACAAAGCTTCTTCGTTCAGATTAAATTCTTTGATGCGGCCAATAAATATACCGGGAGGGAAAACCGCATTGTAGCCGGAAGTTACAATGGTATCGCCCACCAGAGGCTTTACATGACGCGGAATATATTTTAACCCGATCAGCATTGGGTTGAGGCCACCCCATTGCGCAGTGCCAAAATGCCCGGTTCGTTTAATTACACACGAAACCTGCTCATCTATATTTAGTAACGAAATAAGTACGGCATAGTGTGCGGATACCGTTTTTACCTTGCCTACGGCATTGCCTGCGCTAACTACGGCCATGCCGGGCGCTAACCCCGCAGCCGAACCCCGATCGATGGTAATAAAGTTTTTATAAGAACGGGTAGAGTTGTTGATAACACGAGCGCTGATAAAGTCATACTGCTTAATCAGGCTGGAATCTTTTTTAGCCTGATTGAAATTTATGGAATGCTGCAATGCCTGATTTTGTTGGGTTATTTTTTTTAACAACAAATTATTTTGCTGAGCCAATGCCGAGTTAATATCGGTCAGGGCAAAGTAATCTCGAATGTTTTGAGAGACCGTATGGATGCGGGCAAAAAAGGCATTGGAAGAATTGAAGTAAGCAGCACTCTGATAGTGGTTGTTTTGAACAATCAGCCACGTGCAAAATAATTGCAATAACAAAAAGGTAAAGAATGCCCGGTAGGTGTAAACAAAGTTAAGCAGCCGTTCCATCCCATCAGGTCATCAGCACTTTATGATATTGGTTAAGGTTTTTTAAGGCCACTCCTGTTCCGCGCACTACGGCACGCAACGGATCTTCGGCTACATGAATGGGCAATTTTGTTTTTAATGCCAGACGTTTGTCTAATCCGCGCAACATAGCACCTCCGCCCGTTAGGTAAATTCCGCGTTCATAAATATCGGCCGATAATTCGGGAGGAGATAATTCCAATGCTTTTAGCACGGCTTCTTCTAATTTGGAAACAGACTTATCTAACGCAAAAGCTACTTCGGAATAAGATATCTTAATGGTCTTGGGAATCCCCGTCATCAGATCGCGCCCTCTGATTTCATAATCTTCAGGGCCATCATCTAATTCTGTCATGGCCGAACCTACTTCAATTTTTACCCGTTCGGCCGAGCGTTCTCCGATCAGCAGGTTATGCTGCCTGCGCATATAGTCTAAAATATCACGGTTAAAGGTATCACCGGCAATGCGGATGGATTGGTCGCACACAATTCCCGAAAGGGTGATAACGGCAATATCAGTAGTGCCTCCTCCAATATCTACCACCATATTGCCCACCGGTTGTTCGATATCAATGCCGGTGCCAATGGCCGCAGCAATCGGCTCGTAAATCATGTACACTTCTTTGGCGTTGGCATGTTCGGCCGAGTCGCGCACGGCTCGTTTCTCCACTTCGGTAATGGCCGAAGGCACACAGATCACCATGCGTAACGAGGGTGGGAAAAATTTTCGACCGGTATCAATCATTTTAATCATACCCCGAATCATCATTTCGGCTGCATGGAAATCGGCTATTACGCCTTCCTTTAAAGGCCGAATGGTTTTGATGTTGTCGTGTGTTTTTTCGTGCATCTGCATGGCTTCCCGCCCAATGGCGAGCACACGGTTGCTGGTTTTGTCTATGGCAATGATGCTGGGTTCATCCACCATTACTTTGTCTTTGTGGATGATTAATGTATTGGCGGTGCCCAAGTCTATGGCAATATCGCTGGTAAAGAAATCGAAAAGTCCCATGTAAATTTTCCTGCGTGTAAATGAAGGGGTGAAATTACAGAAATAATGCCTGTAACTGAAAAGGACTTTTCATCAATGTTTAAAATGCCGGTAGCCGGTAAATACCATGGCCATGTTTTGTTGGTTGCAAAAATCAATGGAGTCCTGGTCTTTGATAGAACCGCCCGGCTGAATAACGGCTGTAATGCCTTCTTGGCTGGCAATTTCTACGCAATCTGGAAAAGGGAAAAAAGCATCCGAGGCCATAACCGCACCCTTCAAATCAAAGCCGAACGCTTTAGCCTTTTCGATGGCTTGCCGGAGGGCATCTACCCGGCTGGTTTGCCCCACGCCACTGGCTAGCATTTGGCCATCTACCGCCAGGATAATGGTGTTTGATTTGGTATGCTTACATACTTTGCTGGCAAACAAGAGCGCCTGAACTTCGGGCACGGTAGGTACGCGCTTGGTTACTGTTTTTAAATCGGCTTGCGAATCGGTATGCAGATCCAAGTCTTGCTCAATTACTCCGTTGAGCAAACTCTTAAATTGTTTTGTGGCAGTAAGCGGTTGTTTTTGTAGGAGCAGAATGCGATTTTTTTTCGTTTTCAATAATGCCAGTGCGTTTGGTTCGAAGCCGGGGGCAATCAGGATCTCGAAAAAAAGTTTATTAATCTCCTCGGCTGCAGCCAGATCAATTTTTTGGTTGGAAGCCAGCACGCCACCAAAAGCAGAAAGCGTATCGGCTTGAAATGCTTTAAGGTAGGCTTCCTTTAAAGTAGAGGCTGTGGCCACCCCGCAAGCATTGGTATGCTTAATGATGACGAAGGCGGTTTCATTATTAAACTCATGAATCAGGTGGAGGGTGGCATCTATATCTACCAAGTTGTTGTAAGAAAGTTCTTTTCCGTTCAGTTGCTCGAATAAGCCTTCAAGGTCTCCAAAATAAATTCCTTTCTGATGCGGGTTTTCACCATAGCGCAAGAGGCGCCCGTTGGGGTAGCTTGCTTTAAAGCTTGAAATGGTTTGTTCTCCATTAAAATATCGGAAGATGGCCGAATCATAATGAGAGGTAACATCGAAGGCGTGGGCGGCAAATTTTTTCCGGTCGGCCAGAGAGGTAGATGAATTATTTTTGATGAGCAGTTCCAGTACGTCTGTATATTGACTGCGTGAGGAAACAATTAGCACATCATTAAAATTTTTTGCCGCTCCGCGAATCAGTGAGATACCCCCAATGTCAATTTTCTCGATGATCTCTTCTTCGCTCCCGCCTTGGGCTACGGTTTCTTCAAACGGATACAGATCGACAATAACTAAATCGATGGGGGCAATATTAAATTCAGATGCCTGCTTCAAATCGGCTGCCTCGTCACGCCTGAAAAGGATACCGCCAAACACGGCCGGGTGCAGTGTTTTCACTCGTCCGCCAAAAATGGAAGGGTAGCTGGTCAGTTGCTCTACCGGAGTTACCGGGTAGCCCAATTTTTTAATAAACTCTTCCGTGCCTCCGGTAGAAACAAACTCCACTTTGTTTTTGGCCAATGCATGGAGGATGGGCTCCAGGCCGTCTTTATAATATACGGAGATCAATGCCCGGGTAATTTTTTTTTGGCTCATACCTGCTTCTTTTACTAGAAAGCGCAAATGTAATAGTTTGCGCTAAGCTCTTAATCAGAGGAGTTTTAGATTCCGGTAAATAACAGTTGTTAGCAAAAAAATAATTCAAAAACCAAAAACAAATGTTGTACAACAATATTTTTTCCTTTTTCTTTGAGGCCATGAATACGGTACAGCGATTTTATTTTTGGTTTTATTTTATCAACTCCTCCGGGGCTTGAAGTAAAATCGCTTTGTAAAGCAGAAACAAACAAAACGAAAATAACAACAAAAGCCCCGACTCAATCGGGGCTTTTCTTTTAGCGATTATGAGAAAGAAGAAAAACCTAAAAATAGCTATACAAGGTATTGCCACCAGTTTTCATGAAGTGGCGGCCCGCACGTATTTTACTGAGCCGTTTGAGTCGGTGGAGTGCCTCTCCTTTCATTCGCTTTGCGAGTCTTTAAAAAAAGAAGAAAGTGATTTTGCCATGATGGCCATTGAAAATTCGATTGCAGGAAGTATTCTCCCCAATTATTTTTTATTGCAGGAACATCATTTTGCCATTATCGGAGAAGTGTACTTGCCCATTCACATGCACTTGCTGGCATTGCCCGGAGTAAAACTGAATGACATTAAAAATATTGAAAGCCACCCCATGGCTATTCGTCAATGTTCAGATTACCTGTATCGGCTGAAGGGCATTGACATCCGCGAAAGCGATGATACCGCTTACTCGGCCCGAAAAGTGGCAGAAAAAAAACTGAAAGATACGGCCGCTATTGCCAACGAATATGCAGCCAAAAAATTTGGCCTTGAAATCTTAGAGAAACGGATCGAAACCCATAAAAAAAATTTCACGCGCTTTTTGGTGTTGTCGCGAAGGGCCAACGGCTACACCGATGCCAACAAAGCCTCACTCTGCTTTGAAGTGGCAAACGAAGTGGGCAGCTTAGCCGAAGCACTCATGACATTTAAAACCCATACTATTAATTTAACCAAGATCCAGTCGATCCCGATTATTGGCAAACCCAGCGAATACTCTATCCACATAGATGTGGAATGGAAGCGCAGAAAAAATTACGATGAGGCCATAAGCCAAGTGCTGCGGCAGGTACGAAACCTGACTATTTTAGGGGAATACAAAAAAGGAAAGATTGAATATCAGTAGACAGCCGAGGGCAAGCGAAGCGAACTGAAAAAAATATGATTGAAACAGCTAAACGAATTAACCAGGTTGAAGAATATTACTTCAGCAAAAAGCTGGCAGAAGTGCGTGCGCTGGATACACCCGAGTTGCGCGTGATTAATTTGGGCATTGGCAGCCCCGATCTGGCTCCCTCTGCGGAAACCATTGAGGCACTGAATACATCGGCCAGAAATCCGGCTCATCACGGCTACCAAAACTATAAAGGCATTCCGCCTTTGCGACAAGCCATCGCTGATTTTTATTCGGCCACTTACTCGGTTTCGCTCAACCCCGAAACAGAAATTCTTCCACTGATGGGCTCGAAAGAAGGGATTATGCACATCAGCATGGCATTCGTTAATGAAGGCGATGAAGTGCTGATTCCCAACCCCGGCTACCCTACGTACTCCTCTGTTTCAAATTTGGTGGGTGCCCGGCTCGTTCCCTATGCTATGAAAGAAGAATTGAACTGGGGCATAGATATAGAGGCACTCAAGAAAAAAGACCTCTCGAAAGTGAAAGTAATGTGGGTAAATTTTCCACACATGCCTACCGGACGTATTGCTTCACGGGAAGAACTAACCGAGTTGGTAAAACTGGCACACCAAAATAATTTTCTGATTGTAAACGATAACCCGTACAGTTTAATTTTAAACAACGACCCGCAAAGTATTTTATCCATCACCGGAGCAGACGAAGTAGCGCTGGAATTAAATTCGCTGAGCAAGAGTCATAACATGGCCGGCTGGCGCATTGGTTGGGTAGCCGGAAATAAACGGTTGATTGAAGCCGTACTAAAAGTAAAGAGCAATATGGATTCGGGTATGTTTCTGGGGCTGCAACATGCAGCCGTAGAAGCATTGAAGAGCGGCAACACATGGTTTCTAAAACAAAACGACCTGTACCGTAAAAGACAAGCGGCAGCTTATGCCATTCTCGATGAATTGAGCTGCACCTTTTCGCACCAGCAATCGGGTTTGTTTGTTTGGGCAAAGGCACCCGATTCCATCCAAACTGTTGAAAAATGGATTGATGAAATTTTGCATCAAACAAAAGTGTTCATCACCCCCGGCTTTATTTTCGGAAATGCAGGCGAGCGGTTTATTCGGATTTCGCTTTGCGCCCCGGAAGAAAAACTGAAGGAAGCCCGAGACCGCATTAAAAATTATCTATCTCAATCTTTTCTTAAGAAATGAAAATTACGGTAATCGGTTTGGGATTAATTGGAGGTTCTATAGCCTTGGCCTTGCGAAAAGCCGGTATGGCCACTGCCGTTTATGGTATAGATAAAAACGAAAGCCATGCGGCACAAGCCATTGAACTGGGCCTGGTAGATGAAATCATTTATGAAAACAATTCATTTTCGTCAGCCGATTTAATTATTGTTTCCATTCCGGTAAGTGCTACGTCTGCTTTCTTGCCCCACATCTTAGATTCGATCGGAGAGAACACGGTGGTAATAGACACCGGTTCCACCAAAGATATGATATGTAAATCAGTGAGCCATCACCCCAGGCGAAGCCAGTATGTAGCCGCACACCCCATTGCCGGCACCGAATTTTCCGGACCGGGAGCCGCCTTTGTTGGTTTGTTCGAAGGAAAGACGAATATTATTTGCGAGCGGGAAAAATCATCTGAGAAATCATTGTCGCTGGCATTTAGAATGTTCGAAACACTAAAAATGAAAACCATTTTTATGGATTCGGTCGAGCATGATAAACACGTAGCGTATGTTTCGCATCTTTCGCACGTAAGCTCGTTCTTGTTGGGGCAAACGGTTTTGGATATTGAGAAAGACGAGAAAAATATTTTCGATCTGGCCGGCAGCGGGTTTGCCTCAACGGTTCGGTTGGCCAAAAGCTCGCCCGATATGTGGGCCCCCATTTTTAAACAAAATGCCGAATACCTGAGTCAGGCACTGGCCGAATACATTATGCACCTTCAAAAATTTCAATATCATCTGATGAAGCGAGATGAAAAAGAACTTCATCAGATCATGACGAAAGCAAACGACATTAAACGCGTATTAAAAAATTAATCTTTACATAACCCTTTTAATAATTGAACATGAACTTTAATTCTATCTCCCGCTATTTAAACATAACCCGCCCGATCATTATCAGCGGGCCCTGCAGTGCCGAAACGGAAGAGCAAACCATTGCCACGGCTAAACAGATTGCGGCCACCGGAAAAGTACACGCCCTGCGGGCCGGCATTTGGAAACCCCGCACCCGCCCCGGCCAATACGAAGGTGCGGGCGACATTGGGCTGCAATGGCTGATGGCTGCTAAAAAAGAAACCGGCTTACCCGTCACTACCGAAGTGGCCAATGCCGCTCATGTGGAAGCCTCCCTGAAAGCCGGGGTAGATATACTTTGGGTCGGAGCACGCACTACCGTAAATCCGTTTTCGGTGCAAGAGATAGCCGACTCGCTGAAAGGTGTGGATATTCCGGTGATGGTAAAAAACCCGGTTAACCCCGATTTAGAATTATGGATTGGAGCGATGGAGCGCCTCAGCAAAGCCGGTATTAAAACCATGGCAGCCATTCACCGTGGGTTTTCTTCGCACGAAAAAGGACCGTTCCGAAACCTGCCCATGTGGGATATTGCCATCGAACTGAAAACCCGTTTGCCCGAATTGGAAATTATCTGCGACCCTAGCCACATTAGCGGCAACCGCGATTTGATTGCATTCATCTCGCAGAAAGCACTCGATCTCGACATGGCCGGCCTTATGATTGAAAGCCACATCAACCCCGATGCGGCCTGGAGCGATGCCAAACAACAAGTAACCCCGGTTGCACTCGGAAAAATTGTGAGCGAACTGGTAGTGCGCTCGGTATCCAGCGAAAACAAAATGTTTAAAGATACCCTCAGCGTATTGCGCGAGCAGATTGACCACCTCGATGATGAGATCATGCAGAAGATGGCCGCCCGCATGAAAATTTCTGAAAAAATAGGCCAGTATAAAAAAGATAACAACGTAACTATTTTGCAAGTAGGACGATGGGAAGAAATTATTAAAACCCGGGTAACGCTCAGCAAAGCTATGGGCCTGGATGAAGGCTTTACCCGCGATCTGCTGCGGCTGGTTCATCACGAATCTATTCAGGTACAAGAGAAAGTGATGAATAAGACAGAAGTAAAAGTGTAAAAATTGGTAGAGAAGTAGGTGGGAAGAGGGGTGAGAAGAAACCGCTAACCTTGCCAAAAAACTGATACCTTTGCCCAATATTTTCTATTCTGGTACTCTAGAAAACCCTGAATTATGTTTGATAATTTAAGTCTTAAGCTCGAAAAAGCATTTCAATCCCTGCGCGGGCAAGGACGCATTTCAGAAATTAACGTAGCCGGCACCATCAAGGAAATTCGCAAAGCGCTGATTGATGCAGACGTTAACTACAAAATAGCCAAAGAAGTAACAGACGAGATTAAAACGAAAGCCATGGGCATGAATGTGCTCACGGCCATCAGCCCGGGGCAATTACTCACCAAAGTAACAAACGATGAACTAACCCGGCTGATGGGTAGCCAGGGTGAGGAAATAAAAATGGAGGGCAACCCGGCTGTGATTTTAATTGCCGGTTTACAAGGATCAGGAAAGACAACCTTTTCCGGAAAACTGGCAAACTATTTAAAACGCCAGGGCCGACAAGTACTTTTAACAGCTTGCGATATATACCGCCCGGCCGCTATTGATCAATTAAAAGTATTAGGCGAACAAATTGGCGTAGAAGTTTATGCCGAACCGGAAAATAAGGATGCTGTAAAAATTGCCAAAGCAGCCATTGAGCACGCCAAGAAAAACAACCACCGCGTGGTAATTGTGGATACGGCCGGCCGGCTGGCAGTGGACGAAGAGATGATGAACGAAATCGCGAAGTTGAAAGAAACGTTGCGCCCTTCTGAAGTATTGTTTGTGGTAGATTCGATGACCGGGCAAGATGCTGTAAATACCGCCAAAGCTTTTAATGACCGGTTGAATTTTGATGGGGTTGTGCTGACGAAGCTGGATGGCGATACACGCGGGGGGGCGGCTCTTTCCATCCGTAGGGTGGTGGAGAAGCCGATTAAATTTATTTCTTCGGGCGAGAAGATGGAAGCGATTGACCGCTTTTATCCCGACCGGATGGCCGGCCGTATTCTCGGCATGGGCGATGTAGTAAGTTTGGTAGAGAAAGCCCAAGAAACATTTGACCAGGAAGAGGCGCGCAGGCTCAACGCCAAAATGCGCAGAAATCAATTTGATTTTAACGACTTTCTTTCGCAGCTCGAGCAAGTGAAAAAAATGGGCAACATGAAGGATATGCTGAGTATGATACCCGGTGTGAGTAAAGCCATGAAAGGTGTTGATTTTGATGAGAATGCTTTTAAGCCTGTGGAGGCCATCATCCAATCGATGACACTCAAAGAAAGAGCCAACCCTGAAATTTTAAACAGCAGCCGCAAAACCCGGTTGGCCAAGGGCAGCGGCACGTCCATTCAGCAAGTGAATCAACTGCTCAAACAATTTGAAGACATGCGCAAGATGATGAAAACCATGAATAAAATGGGTGGAGGCAAACGGGCGATGGGGGCTTTAAATCCTTTCGGGCGTTAGCAATTTTTTTAAACGGTAAACCTACTTTTCATCCTCATCACTTATCAAATACCGGATGGCTTCGTCATACGTATCAAAAGCGAGATAATCTTTTGTATTCATAAACAAGGCAAAAGCCTTTAGGATCATCCGTTGCGGAATAGTTAAATTGATAAATGCATTTTTTTTAACGAGGTGCCTTAACGGATACATTTCTCTTTCCACATGACGTAAAAACGGAGGAGTGATATACGTTCGATCAAGGTTATTCAGCAGTAAACATTCTTTGCCGCTGTTTACCACAATTTCTTTGGCTAGATTAAATACGTAGATCAGCTTATCTGCCTTACATTGTGAGTAATCAATACAGATAATTTCTCTCCCTGAAACCTGTATTTTTTTTACCCGGCTTGCGGCAGTCATATCTGGTATATAAAATTAAAATTTGATAACGAGGCAGGCGCTTGTTCCGTAAAACTGAAGCCGGGGCCGGAGGCGGGAAGTTTTTTGCGGGAGATCGGCATTATATAAATCAATGGCGTAAAGAGCCCGTGCTTTATAAACCTGATTGCATACCAGCCCGATGGCAATCAATGCCGAACCACCTATGGCATACCCCCAATCGGCATGTTCGCCAAAAGCAAGCGTAGCTAACGGTATGGCCACCATGGCTGCTCCGGTAAAGCCGGTTAGTGCAGAAGCCGTGGACCACCCTCGGGCTTTCTTAAACTCAGGGTAGGCTTGCGGATGGGTAAACAAAATACTCGCGGTTTGCTTAGGGCTGATTTCGAGCGAATCGCTCAGCATATAAATTACCCCGCCAAATGTTTTGTACATGGTAATTTTTTTTTGAGCGGTTGCGGCACCTCCCACCCAGAGCAATACTACTAACAGGTTCCATTTCATGGCACAAAAATAGAAAAGACATTTTGTTTTAATAGCCGGCTGGCTGAAACAAGCCATACGGCAGAAGAAAAACACTTCATTAATTATTTTACTTTTTTGGCAGCCTCGTGCATTTTAATTTGTTTCTCCAGCAGTTTCTTGTCGCCCACTAAAACTAATGTCATGTCTTCATACTTAAAATGATCTCGGGTTATCTGTGAAACTTTTTCCGGGGTAACAGCATAAATATTTTTTACCCGGTCTGTCAGGTAGGTATCGCTCAGCCCGTGCTGATCCAAAAAATTTAATTGGCCGATAATTCCGCCCGGATTAGAATTTTGCAATACAAACGTGCCGGCCATGTAGCGCTGAATTCCTTCTAACTCTTCTTTAGATGGAGTTTCTTTCTGCAAGCGTTTTATTTCTTTGGCAATTTCTTGCAACGAGGCGCCTGTATCTTTGCTGGTAACATCAGCCTCCTCATACCAAACGGAAACGCCTTTTCTGTTTTGAATAGTACTGAAAGGGGAGTAGGTGTATCCTTTGTCTTCGCGGATGTTGCTGGTGATGCGCGAACCGAATGATCCGCCCAATAAGGAGTTGGTTACTTGCAGTGCCACGGCATCCTGGTTGGTAGGTGTTAACGTGGGCGTGCCCAGCATGACAGTTGTTTGCGGAGCATCGGGTCGGTTGATGATGGCGATTTCATTGGTTTGAACCGGAGTAGCAGGCGGATAACTTACATCCGGTCCGGCTGCCCAGGAGGTAAAGGCTTCATCAATGGTTTTGCCTACAGCTTGTTCATCAAACTTTCCGACCACATAAATTACCGAACGCCTGGCTCCAAAATTTTTAACATAAAAGTTTTTAACCATTTCGGTAGAATAATTACTGATCATATTCTCAGTCGGGAAACTTCTTCCATACGGATGGTCTTTATAAATGAGTTGAAAAAAACGTTCGGAGGCTTGCGATTGAGGAACGGATTTCTGCACCACCAACTGTCTTTTTAAATCTGATTTCAGTCGTTCTATTTCACTCGAAGGAAAGGCCGGATGCATAACCAGGTCGGCAATTACTTTTACCAGATCGGGGGCAAACTCGGAAAGCACTGCTCCGGAAATGGTTACATTATCCATGCCTGCATTGATAGTTACATCGCCACCCATGCCGGCTACCTTTTTTGAAATGGCTTTGAAATTCATGGTGGCAGTTCCTTCTTTCATTAAGGTGCAGGTTAAATCAGTCAGCCACACTTCATTGGCTGCCTCGTGCACATTTCCGGTTTTTATAATGAGCTCCACATTTACCTTAGGCAATGCACCGTATTGCACAAGCGTAGAGCGCAGGCCGTTGGCCAATGTTTTTCCCGACTTGGCGGGAAGGTTAAAATCTTTGGGTGTTCCTCCGGCAGGCGGGGTTTGCTTTTGGGCGAAAGCAGATGCAGCAAAGGTTAAAATAATCAGAGCAGCAAAATTATTTTGGATTAACTTTTTCATTGGGCTTTGGCTTTAGGGTCAACAATCAAAATGGTTCGGTTGGTGGGGCGCAAATATTCTTGTGCCGTTTTTTTAATCAGCTCCGGAGTTACTTTTTTAAATTCACCTTCCAGCGAATTGACCCGCGAAGGGTCATCGTCAAACAACGCGAAGCAGGCCAGCATATCGGCCCGGCCAATCCCAAAAAAACCACCCAGTTCATCATACAGTTTAGAGCGGATTTTTACCACGGCCAAATCCAAATCTTCTTTTGATACGTTGGTTTGTAATTCATTCACGGCCTTGTCAACCTGATATAGAATAGAATCGGGCGATACATTGGCATCATAAATTAAATCGGCCATCCACACCATTGGTCCGCTGTAGTTATACATATTCCCTAAGTAGTTGATGCCCCCATTGACACTTCCGGTATATCCTTTTCCTTGTACCAGCGACAAATACAATTTGCTGTCTTGACCTTGCAGCAGCATTTGATCAATCAAACCCATAGCATAGTATTCAGGCGTGTTGCGTTCGGGCATTTTGTAGGCTACAGCCAACGCGGGTTTTTCGGCCAGCTTATCTTCTTTGGTAAACCGTTTTTCTTTTTCTTGCCGGGGTTCTGATAGATCAGGCTTGGGCGGAAGATTAGATGAAGGAATCTCTCCAAAATATTTCTCTATCCATCTTTTAGCATCGGCTATTTCAAAGTCGCCCACTACGGCAATAGAGGCATTGTTGGGAGCGTAGTAAGTTTTAAAAAAACTGTTAACATCTTCCAGTTTGGCCGAATCCAGATCGTTTAGGTCGCCATAAAAGTTGTGTGCGTTGTACCAGTTTTCGTTGGCATACTGCGGCATATCAAGCCAGGGAAATCCACCATAGGGTTGGTTGAGCACATTTACACGAACTTCGTTTTTTACTACTCCCTGTTGGTTGGTTAAATTATCTTGTGTAATAGCCAGCCCTTTCATGCGGTCGGCTTCAGCCCACAGTGCCGTTTCTAATTTGTGGGCAGGCATCACTTCAAAATAATTGGTAAAATCAAAACGGGTAGAGCCATTTAATATTCCTCCGTTCGATTGCACCAATTTTATAAACTCCATCTTGCCCAAATTTTGCGAGCCTTGAAACATCATGTGCTCAAACAAATGGGCAAAGCCGGTGCGGTTTTTGGGTTCGATACGAAAGCCGATGTTGTAATATACGGCAATGGCTACCGTGGGCGATGTTTTGTCTTGCGACAATGCCACCTTGAGGCCATTTTTTAGCTTATAATATTCAACAGGAACCTGAAACGTATCGACTGCCGCACTGTCTTTCTTTTCCTGACAACCGCTGAGAGCAACGGTTATAAATAAGAGCAGAACAAACGGGCGAATGAAGCGATGAGGTTGGGGCATAAATAATTTTTTAAGTATAGCGAAGGATCAAATGATTTTATATAAAAAGGAAACAAGGGAAAGGACTTCATTTAAGAAGGCTCACTTTTTAAGCTAACCGTTTGGCTACTTCATCCCAGTTTAGGGTATTCCACCAGTTGGCCACGTACTCATTGCGTTTGTTTTGATACTTTAAGTAATAGGCATGCTCCCATACATCCAGGCCGAGCAACGGTGTGCCTTTCAGTTCGGAAGTATCCATCAGCGGGTTATCCTGGTTAGGAGAACTGCCGATTTTTAATTTGCCGTTGGCTTGTACTAACCATGCCCAGCCGGAACCAAACCTGCCCATTGCCGCTTTAGTAAATTCTTCTTTAAACTTATCGAACGAACCAAAGGATCCGGTAATGGCATCGCCTATTTTTCCGGTAGGGGCACCACCGCCATGAGGTTTCATTATCTGCCAAAAAAAATTATGATTCCAGGCACCTCCGGCATTGTTGTGCACTTTGGGGGAGAGTTTTGATACGTGAGAAAAAAAGTCAGCTTCGGTTTGAAAAGAAATTTTTTCGGATGCGATGGCATCGTTTACATTTTTTACATACGCGGCATGGTGCTTGGTATAATGTATTTCCATGGTCTGCGCATCAATGTGCGGCTCCAGCGCGTTGTAGGCATACGGCAAAGCGATTTGCGAAAACGAGAACGTGCCCACTTCTTTAGCTTGCAATAACACAGGGGCAACCAAGGCCAATGCCGTAGCCTGCGCAGAATCTATTACAAATTTTCTTCGACTAATCTTTTTCATATTATTTTGAATTTAATTTTATGAGGATGCAGAGAGAGGAGTAAATTTAGTTAAAAATAGTTAGCTTGCACAAAGCAACTTTTTTAGAATAATCATAGATTTTTTTAGCTAAAAAATATGAGCGACACCCTGTACGATGAAATACCTTCTTTAGATTTGGCCGACTTCAACAATCCAGATCGAAAGAAAAAATTTGTAGCCGATTTAGGAGCTGCCTATACCCATATCGGATTTGTGGCCATCCGCAATCATTACCTGTCAGACGAACTGAGTGAAAAATTATATCGTGTGATCAAAGCGTTTTTTGCTCTCCCTGATGCGGTAAAAAAGAAATACGAAATACCCGGCTTGGCCGGCCAGCGAGGGTATATCAGCAAAGGAAAAGAACATGCTAAAGGCCGCAACACAGGCGACCTAAAAGAATTTTACCACGTAGGTCAAACTGTAACCGATAACGACCCGATCAAAAATGAATATCCGGAAAATGTATGGCCAACAGAACTACCCGAGTTTAAAGAAACCGCATTGGAAGTGTATCGGCAACTGGAGCGAACCGGCATTCAGATGTTACGCGCCATTGCCTTGTATTTAGATTTACCTGAAAATTATTTTGATGCCAAGGTACGCCATGGCAACAGCATCCTTCGGCCCATTCATTATTTTCCGATCGAAGACCCGGATGCTGTTCCGCCCGATGCAGTGCGCGCAGCCGAACATGGCGATATCAATCTCATTACCTTACTGATGGGCGCCAGTGCCGATGGCTTGCAGGTGCTTAGGCGCGATGGCCAGTGGATACCCATTACCGCGTTGCCCGAGCAATTGGTGGTAAATGTGGGCGACATGCTGGAACGGCTCACCAACAAAAAACTGAAATCCACCATTCATCGAGTGGTAAACCCGCCCCGGCATTTAATGAACCGCCCACGTTATTCCATTCCATTCTTTATGCACCCTCGTTCGGAAATGGATCTGTCTTCCCTGCCCTCGTGCGTGAGTGCATCTCATCCGAAACTGTGGCCTGATATTACGGCCGGAGAATTTCTCAATCAACGATTGAAAGAAATCGGATTGAAAAAATAGTACACGTTGAAAGAGAAGGTACGCTATACCGAGTTTCTCAAAGATGTATTCTTGCTTTCGGTGTCGTGCTTTGGAGGCCCCCAGGCACACATCGCTCATTTTCAACGCAGGCTGGTAGAGGAAAAAAAATATATTACCGAAGAAGAACTGATTGAGTTGAACGCCCTCGGTCAGGTATTGCCGGGTCCTACCTCTACACAGACTTTAACCGCTATTGCTTATCGCCTGCGCGGGCCTAATCTGGCTTACCTTACGCTGCTCATTTGGATGTTGCCCAGCGTGATAATTATGACAGCCGCAGGTATGCTCATTGCCAATTTTGAGGGGAAACAAATGTCGCTCCGTTTTACCCGGTTTATCCAACCTATGGCCGTGGGGTTTATAGCCTACGGGGGGTATATCATTATCAGCAAAACCATTACACGGCCACGCACTTTTATTATTATGGCACTGGCCGCTTTGCTTTCTGTTCTGATTAAAACACCATACCTCTTTCCTGTTATTTTGTTGATAGCCGGATGTGTAACGGCCTTTAACTACAAGGCTCACCCGCGCGAACCCAAACGTAAAGTAGAAGTCTATTGGGCTAATTTATTTTTATGGATAGGCGTCCTCGCCTTTGCAGCTTTGCTCGGAAGCCTAACCAAATCGGTACCCGAACTTTTACCCATTCGGTTGTTTGAAAATTTTTATCGCAACGGGAGTTTGGTTTTTGGAGGCGGGCAAGTGCTTACACCGATGCTCTATACCGAATTTGTTGAATTTAAAAAATACCTTTCATCTGAAGTGTTTCTTTCGGGGTATGCTCTGGTGCAGGCACTACCGGGGCCGGTGTACTCGTTCAGTTCATTTATCGGATCGTTGTCTATGGCTCCGTTTGGAAAAAGCGGAGAGTTAGTTGGCGCACTGGCTGCCACGGCTGGAATTTTTCTGCCGGGTACATTTTTAATTTTCTTTATGATCCGTGTGTGGGATCGGCTGAAATCATTCCGCGCTATCCGTGCTTCGCTCGAAGGTATTTTGGCTGCCAATGCGGGGCTAGTGGCGGCCGCTTCACTGATTCTTTTCGAACCACTGGTAATTGGCCAGCCTATAAAAACTATTTTGCTGAACGCAGCCATCGCGCTGGTTACGTTAGCGCTAAACGCCTTCACCAAAGTGCCTTCGTGGCTGGTCATTGCAGGAGGCTTGGTGTTAGGAATCATTATTTAGTCGGATGATGAAAAAGAAAACCATAGGCGACAAAGAAAAAGGGTTGAAACAGCTTCAAACGATACCCGGTATTGGGAAAGCATGCTCGCTTGATCTTTGGAATATTGGGATAAGAAGGGTTGAAGACCTGAGCGGACAAAATCCATACGCTCTTTATAATCAACTGAATACGTATAGTGGCCTAACTCACGATATCTGCATGCTCTACACTTTTCGGTGTGCCGTCTATTTTGCTACCGAAGATCATCATGAAAAGAAAAAACTAAACTGGTGGTATTGGAAAGACAGAACCTATAACGAATAAAAAAATATAGGGCGTGCACCTCTGCACGCCCTAACCCCAAAAACCACCCCGCTTGCACGGGATCTATCAAACCCACTAACCAACAATTTGTATTAACCCTTACTGGTTGATAAACTCAAACTCTACGTCATTTTTTATATCAACGAAAATAGAAGAGTTCTTGTTCACTTTACCTGATAATATTTGTTTCGACAGTTCATTTAAAATTTCGCGCTGCATAACTCTTTTTAAAGGCCTAGCTCCAAATTGTGGATCGAAACCAAGTTTGGCTAGCCGTTGGAGTGCCTTTTCGGAGATTTCCAGAGCTACGCCAGTTTCATTTAATCTCTTTTTTATAAGTTCAAATTGGATTCGAACAATCTTCTGAATATCGTTTTTGGTCAACGGCCTAAACATAATCATCTCGTCTATGCGGTTGATAAACTCGGGCCGTACCGTCTTCTTTAATAACGCCACTACTTCCTCTTTGGTGTGATCAATCACATCGAAATAATTTTGATCGGTAATCTTTTCAAAATTCTCCTGAATGATCTGAGAACCAATATTGGTAGTCATAATGATGATGGTATTTTTAAAGTTGGCCACCCTTCCTTTGTTGTCGGTAAGCCGGCCATCGTCTAGCACTTGCAACAGAATGTTAAATACATCCGGATGAGCTTTTTCAATTTCATCCAGCAGAATTACCGAATACGGTTTTCTGCGCACAGCTTCGGTCAGTTGGCCACCCTCATCATAGCCTACATAACCCGGAGGCGCCCCAATGAGGCGGCTTACACTGTGCCGCTCCTGATACTCGCTCATATCAATACGCACCATGGCATTTTCATCATTGAACAAATATTCGGCCAGTGCCTTGCTCAGTTCGGTTTTACCTACACCGGTAGTGCCCATAAAAATAAATGAGCCGATGGGGCGTTTCGGATCTTGCAAACCGGCCCGGCTTCTGCGCACGGCATCGCTCAGCGCTTTAATGGCTTCTTCTTGCCCGGCCACACGTTTGCTTAGTTCTTCTTCCAGATGAAGTAACTTTTCGCGCTCGCTCTGAAGCATTTTTGAAACCGGTATGCCCGTCCATTTGGCCACTACTTCAGCAATGTCTTCGCTGTCCACCTCTTCTTTTAACAAGGAATGTTCGCTTTGCATCTGCTTCATTTTTATTTGCAGATCTTGGATGCGTTTTTCGGCTTCGGCTAATTTGCCGTACCGGATTTCGGCCACCTTTCCGTAGTCGCCCGATTTTTCGGCTTGCTCGGCTTCATATTTTAATTTCTCCATCGCTTCTTTTTCCCAGCGTATGCCCTGCACTACTTCTTTTTCGCTTTCCCATTTGGCCTTTAAGGAATTTCGCTGTTCTGAAAGCTCAGCTATTTCTTTACTTAACGATGATTCTTTCTCTTTGTCTTTTTCTCTGCGGATGGCTTCGCGCTCGATTTCGAGTTGCATGATTTTACGGTTGAGCTCATCGAGCTCTTCCGGAAGGGAATCCATCTCCAGACGTAACTTAGAAGCCGCTTCATCCATCAGATCAATGGCCTTGTCGGGTAAAAAACGATCGCTGATGTAGCGACTCGAAAGTTCTACGGCCGAGATGACTGCATCGTCTTTAATGCGCACACCATGGTGCAGTTCATACTTGTCTTTAATACCACGTAAAATAGAAATGGAATCCTCTACACTGGGCTCATCTACCATGACGGTCTGAAACCTTCGCTCCAATGCTTTGTCTTTTTCAATATGCTTTTGGTACTCTTTCAGCGTAGTGGCCCCAATGGCATGCAATTCGCCACGGGCCAAAGCCGGCTTCAGCAAATTGGCGGCATCCATAGCACCCTCTCCACCTCCGGCTCCGATTAAGGTGTGGATCTCGTCTATGAACAAAATAATTTCTCCATTGGAGTCAGTTACTTCTTTAATGACTGCTTTCAAACGCTCTTCAAACTCGCCTTTGTATTTTGCTCCGGCCACCAGCAGACCCATATCGAGCGAGACCAGTGTTTTGGATTTCAGATTTTCGGGCACATCGCCATCTACAATGCGTTGGGCCATGCCTTCCACAATGGCCGTTTTGCCTACCCCCGGTTCACCTAAAAGGATGGGATTGTTTTTGGTTCTGCGCGAAAGGATTTGCAGCACGCGTCTGATTTCTTCATCACGGCCAATAACCGGATCTATTTTCCCTTTCTTGGCCAGATCGTTTAGGTTCTTAGAATAACGTTCGAGCGACTTATATTTTGCTTCGGCATTTTGATCGGTTACGTTGGTGTTGCCACGCAATTCTTTAATAGCTTTCAGCAACCCGGCCCGGTCAAACCCCACATCTTTCATCAACGATGAAACTTTGTCTTTGGTAGCGAGCAGGGCTAATAACAGATGTTCGATGGATACGTACTCATCCTTTAACTCGCGCAACTCTTTTTCAGCATTCTGCAACACCGAATTGGCTGAAGGCGAGAGGTAAGCCTGCTGCCCTGAAACTTTTGGATAACCGGCCACCATTTCGTTTAGTTTACTTTTTAGGATGGCTTCGTTTACGTTCAGTTTTTTTATTACATAGTCAGAAACATTTTCATCTGTTTCAAGAATAGCTTGTAATAAATGACCCGGCTCAATAGCCTGCTGCTGGTTGCCTCCGGCAATGGCGGCTGCTTTTTGCAAAGCTTCTTGCGATTTTATAGTGAATTTATCGAAGTTCATATTCAGTTGGTATTTACTTTACCTCCTTAAACAAAATACTATCCAGTTATGTCTAAAGATGGTTTTAAGAAATTATGTCTTAAAAAAACGGATACTCATATATTTTTTCGGTCAATTTGACTTGTATTATGTATCTTACAAGTCAGCAACGCATTTGTGTATGACCCACAAGGCTCGTATAAAAAAAGACAGACCAATGGTGGTGGAGGCCGCCTGGGAAGTATGTAACCAAGTGGGCGGAATCTATACTGTGATTCGCTCTAAAGCCCCGGCCATGGTAAAAAACCATGGAGGTAATTTCTGTATGATTGGCCCGTATGTAAACAAAAATATTCAGGCTGAAATAGAATTGCTTACCGAGGTAGAAGATGCTTTTGGCCAGGCTGCTGCCAATCTGCGCAAAAAAGGATACGATGTTATTTATGCCGAGTGGCTGATTACCGGCAAGCCACGGGTGGTATTGCTGAACCCGCTTATTGAAGAAAAAGCGCTGAATGTGATTAAGTATTTGCTCTGGAAAAACCATCAGATACAAATTCCGGAAAATAATAAACTGATAGATCAGGTTATTGCTTTTGCTTTTTTAACCAAACTGTTTTTAGATGAATTAGTGAAAATCAGTGCCGATCAACCCCTTATCGCTCATTTTCATGAATGGATGGCGGGGCTCCCGATACTCGATATCCAACGCGAAAACCTTCCGGTAAAAACGGTTTTTACCACGCATGCTACACAACTGGGCCGGCATTTAGCCATTAACTCTCCTTTGTTTTATGCTCATCTTCCTTTTTTTAATTGGAGGGAAGAAGCCAAAAAATTTGGTGTTCTTACCGAAGCCTCTATCGAGTTTGGCTGTGCGCAGGCGTGCGATGTGTTTACTACGGTAAGCGATGTTACGGCCCGCGAGTGCAAGCATTTACTAAAACGTGTTCCCGATCTCATCTTGCCCAATGGGCTAAACATCCAGCGGTTTGAAGCACTCCATGAATTTCAAAACCTGCATGCGCTCTATAAAGAAAAAATTCATGAGTTTGTGATGGGGCATTTTTTTCCATCGTATTCATTTAGCCTGGATCATACAATTTATTTTTTTACCTCAGGCCGATACGAATACAAAAACAAAGGGTTCGATCTGACGTTGGAGGCACTACACCATTTAAACGAAAAACTGAAAGAAGAAAAATCGGAGCTTACAGTAGTTATGTTTTTTGTTACGAAGCGTGAATATATCAGTATCAAACCCGAAGTGCTGCAATCGCGGGCGGTGATGGAAGAAATACGCGAGGTATGCAATGCCATTCAGCGGCAGGTGGGCAAACGTTTTTTTATTGAAAGCACTCAGCAACAAGATCACCACCTGCCCGACTTGAATCGGTTTGTAGATGAATATTGGGCACTGCGCTACCGCCGTACCTTACAAACTTGGAAAAACAAAAACTTACCCACCCCGGTTACACACCGAATAGTAAATGAAGAGCAAGACGATATTGTTCGGTTTATTTATCGCAGAAACCTATTGAATAAGCCGCAAGACAAGGTAAAAATTATCTACCATCCCGACTTTATTACATCCACCAACCCTTTGTTTGGGTTAGACTACAGCCAGTTTGTACGAGGTTGCCACTTGGGCATATTTCCGAGTTACTACGAGCCGTGGGGCTACACCCCGTTAGAGTGCATGGCCAGCGGGGTACCGGCTGTAACCAGCGACCTAAGCGGGTTTGGCGATTACTTAATGAAACACATGCCCGATCATGAAAAGGGCGGTATGTTTGTGGTGGAGCGTGGCAAGCGTACGTTTGACTGGAGCGCGCGGCAATTAGCTACTTTTCTCTACCAATTTTTAAAACAAAGCAGGCGCGACCGAATTAACCAGCGCAACAGTGTAGAAAATTATTCATCAGCATTTAGCTGGAATAATCTGATCAGCCATTATGAAGAGGCGTATCAACGAGTGAACAAATAATTATTTTAGGCGCTCAATACTTTCCACGAAATAACGGGTATCGCCACGCCACGGAAAAATAGCATACCGTTTTATAAACTTCAGGTTAACCCGTTCGCCACTCAGGGCCACTTGTTCCAGTTCCTTAATGACTTCCGTTTGGCTGCTCTCTACAGAAAAATCGAATGTTTCGGCCAATGAGCTTGTGTTTTTCATGGCTCCGAAAGTTTCGAGGTTCAGCTTGCCTTCATACGTTTTAAAGACAAATCCTTTTTGGGTAATGCGCAGCACTTTGCCGGCCATAACTCCATTTTCATAAACCCCCCAGTAAGTGAATGCGAAAATGAGGAGGCCAACCACTAACACAATGAGTAAAAACCGTTTCACAATTTTTTTTGTGGTGCGTGCCACACGCTGGCCAAAACCTTCGTTTTCCATGTCTGTAGAATTTGATTAAGGCAAGATAGCCTTTCGTTTCAATTTTACATAAAAGTAAACCGAACCAATTATCAGAACCAACGAAATAAATTGTGAAATAGAGAGAATACCGTTGATGACAAAGCCTCGCTGTATGTCGCCCCGAAAAATCTCAATCACACCTCGGGCAAAGGCATATAAAATCAGGTAGCTGAGAAATGCCTGGCCATCGAATTTTTTATTTCGGATAATGAACAGTAGCACGAATAGTATAAAAAAAATAAAGATAGCCTCATAGAGTTGGGTAGGGTGAAGTGGAGTGTTTAGAGGCTGTGCCTGGCAAGCCGGATCGCGGAAAACCACACCTGCCCAACTTGAGGTAGGCTTGCCGTAACAACATCCGGCATTAAAGCACCCGATGCGGCCAAAGCCGTGCACCAGACAGGTAACAACCGCCATAATATCGAGCATGCCCAACACCGGCAAATTATTTTTTCTAAAATACCAAAGCATGAGCGGAATATCGGTAAGCAACGAACCATAGAACACAAACCCATTTTTGCCGAGCAATTCTTGCGGGTGAGAGAAATAAAAAGAAGGGTTTTCAAAAATGAGAAATAGTTTGCCCCCCACTACTCCGCCTGCAACTAACAACACAAACAAGGCATTGGCCTGATCGAATGTAAGACCGTATTGCTTCTTGCCTTGCCGCCACATAAACCACATCCCCAGCAACGCCCCCAAGGCAATAAAAAAACCATACGTATAAATCGTGATCGGACCTACTTGAAATAATACAGGGTGCACAATAATCCGTTGGGTAGTTACACCGTCATGATCTCGATTTCTTTTTTCTTCATCAGCCCATCTATTTTGGAGATAGAGTCATCCGTTAATTTCTGCACCTGCTCTTCGGCATTTTTAATATCGTCTTCCGATACGCCCTTTATTTTCTTAAGCGACTCATTGGTGTCTTTGCGGATACTGCGCACACTTACTTTGCCTTGTTCGCATTCTTGCCCCACTTGTTTTACCAGTTGCTTCCTGCGCTCTTCGGTAAGCATGGGGATGTTGATGATTATCTGCTGCCCATCGTTTTGCGGGGTAAGCCCGATGTTGGCAGCCATAATGGCTTTTTCAATTTCCTGAATTAAATTCTTTTCCCAGGGTTTGATAAAAATGGTGCGTGCCTCGGGGGTGGTAATAGAAGATACCTGATGGAGCGGGCTCATCACCCCGTAGTATGAAACCATGATCCCGTCCAGCATGGAGGGGTTGGCTTTGCCCGCCCGAATTTTAGCCAGTTCGCTAGCCACATGGCTCAACGTTTTGTTCATTTGGTCTTGGGCATCTTCGAGGTAGAGTTCAATTTCTTCCATAAAGAGTAACAGTATAAGGTTAGTATTGAATTGTTAACATTGAGCATTGAGAAGATGAACGAATCAACTCATCAACGAATCAGTGTTCCAGCTTCTTCGCCTTGTGCGATCTTTAACAAATTTCCTTTTTTGTTCATATCAAAAACAATGATCGGCAATTTATTTTCCTGGCAAAGGGTAAAGGCCGTCATATCCATAATGTTCAGATTCTTTTCGTAGGCTTCCTGGAAGGAGAGGGTTTGGTAGCGAACGGCATCAGGAAATTTCAATGGGTCTTTGGTATAAACCCCATCTACACGGGTTCCTTTTAATACAACATCGGCCTGTATTTCAATCGCCCGTAAGCTGGCGGTAGAGTCGGTAGTAAAATAAGGATTGCCGATGCCTGCGCCAAA
Source organism: Bacteroidota bacterium (assembly GCA_018267195.1). GTDB lineage: Bacteria > Bacteroidota > Bacteroidia > Cytophagales > Cyclobacteriaceae > ELB16-189. The sequence continues at coordinate 97,174 of JAFDYY010000002.1, forward strand.
GATTACAATCCTCCCTTTTTCCAGATGCCGAATGGCTCTTCTGCGGATAAATGGTTCGCATACTTGTTCCATTTTAATGCCGGCCATCAGCCGGGTAAATACCCCGTGCCGTTCCAGCGCACTTTGCAGGGCCATAGCGTTGATAACGGTGGCCAGCATGCCCATATAGTCGCCTTGCACACGGTCTATGCCCAAGGCTTCGGCCTGCCCTCCGCGAAAAATATTTCCGCCCCCAATTACAATAGCCAGTTGCACGCCTTGTTCTTTTACGACTTTGATCTCTTCACAGTATTGTTCTAACACATCGGGGTCGATGTTGGTAGTTTTGTTGCCGGTTAGGGCTTCCCCGCTTAGTTTCAGAAGTATGCGCTTATATTTCATTCGGCATTTTTCAGCAAAGATGAAGGGATTTTCAGGTTTTGCAAAGAACCACTTACCGCAGACGGTCGGAGTCTCTCACCAGCCGCTCGTCTCGCCTGATAAACCGGTTGGCAATAGCGTTAAACACCATCGCGGCAAACGGGAGGTAAAGCCCCCATCCAAAATTGCCGGCCGTGTGGTTGTCTTTTGCCAGTTTAATAGACAAGTAAGCGGCCATAAATCCGCACAAGGCAATGAGCAAAGCATTGAGCGCACCCAACTTCAGTTGCAGCAGCCGGTTTTCAAATTTCTGAATGGAGATGGCGGCCATGGTAGCGCCTGCTAAACTAAACATGGCGATGAAGCAATAGGGAAAATAAATTTCGGAAACAGAACCACCCAACTGAACACGGTAGTATAAGGGGTATAGGGTAAGCCGGGTAGCTTCCGCCCGCACCTCCCACACGGGTAAAAAAATCATTACGACAAGCGAAACGATAACGCCCGCCAGAAAAATAGTTTGAACTCGTTGCCACATAGTTTTTATGAATTGGCAGCAAAAATAAGCATTCGGACTTTTATTGAGTACAATAAAAAAAGGAGGTGTTACCCTCCCTTTTTTTTAAACCTAAAACTAAAATCAATTTAAACTACCGAGTTGGCTTTGCAAATTGGCAAAGACAACAGCAAGCGGTTGTTGTGTTTTATCGTTGTATTGCACATAAGGCACTTGCTCTCCGCTGGTTGGATCGGTTACCCAAACCACATGGCCGGCCATTCCGCCATCTATGGTGATGGTGATTACCATATACTGGTTACGGTCGGTTGAGGTGGCGGCTTGGGTTCCATCCACAGCAATATTGAATTTCACATTTTCGAGCTGAACATAACCGGTAACTTTGCTTGGGGGGGTTCCATTGGTCTGATCGGCCACCGAAGCATACGTAGCTGTAATGCCCGTGCCGATATAAACGGTAGAACCTTTTGTAAAACTGAATGACTCAGATGCAGTAAGAGACTGGCTATTATCGAAGCTAAAAGAAATTGAGTAGGGGTTAATGTAAAGAGTGAAGCTGGCTTTATTAGGATTGCCCGAGTTATCATACCCCGAAGCGGTGATCGATATGCCCACTTGCTTGGTGCCGCCTATGGGTTGATAAATAGCCGCTTCAATACTGGTGGGGAAATAATCTGAACCTACCGGAACTTCGTTGTAAGCCGTGATCTGAAGTTCGGTGTCATTAGTAGCCATAGTTGTATCGGAAGGGTAATCAATTTTAATGATGCTTCCGCCCGAAGTATAGTTCCACTTATGGTTGGCCTTACTCCAGGTGTAGGTGCCGATTTTGTTGGCAAAATTAAAAGGGGCCGTTCCGGCTATGCGCTCGGTAGAGGTACTTTTTATAAGCATGGCACGGATGGAGGCAAGCCCGGCACCCATCGCATCCTTAACATCATTCATACTTTTTAGTGAATTGAATGAACGGATTCTGGCAAAAGGGCTATTAGCGCTGTTAAGGCCGGCAAATGAATTTAGTGCCTTATTTCCGGGGGCGGTGTTAAGCCCGTTAATGGCGGCCGATACATCGGTGTTTATTGTTGAAAAGGTTGACTGAGCCGATGCAGGGCTTACCGCAGCAGGCGAATTACTTTTGCTGCAAGACATAACCACTAAAGCAAAAGCCAAAGCGGGTACAAGAAAGAGTTTGTTCGTTTTCATAGTTTAAAAATTTACTGGGTTTTATTCTGTTTGTGGGGTAAAGGTAAACCTATTTAAGCAAACAGAAATCCCCGCTTTAGGGGATAAGAAAAGGCCTTTTTTGAAATAAAAACGCAAAGATTGTCTTCCATAAGTTGACTAACTTGGAACCGATTTTATACTTTAATTTATCAAAACATGCAGGCTGTTTATATTCTTGATATTCTACGTACACCCGTAGGGAAATATGGTGGCTCGCTGTCTTCGGTTCGCCCGGATGACTTGGCCGCTCTCGTTATAAAAAAATTAATTGAACGCAACCGAACGATTGACCCTCACCAAATTGAAGATGTGATTTTTGGAGCGGCCAACCAGGCCGGGGAAGACAACCGCAACGTGGCACGCATGGCGGTTCTGCTCGCAGGCCTTCCTACATCAGTAGGTGGCGTTACCGTAAACCGGTTGTGTGCCTCCGGACTGCAGGCCATTATGGATGCGGCTCGCGGAATTATGCTTGGCGATGGCGAAGTGTATATAGCCGGAGGTGTGGAGAGCATGACTCGCGCTCCGTTTGTAATGAGCAAAAACGAAGAGGGCTTTTCGCGTAAAGCCGAAATTTTTGATACCACCATCGGTTGGCGGTTTATTAATTCAAAACTCTCAAAAATTTATCACCCGTTTAGTATGGGAGAAACAGCCGAGAATGTGGCAGAAAAATGGAAAATTACGCGCAAAGTTCAGGATCAATTTGCGCTGGCATCGCAGCAAAAATATTTTAAGGCTCGTTCTGAAAATAAATTTAAAGAGGAACTGATAGCCGTGCCCGTTACAAAAGGAAAAGAGAATTTTTCTTTTGATCAAGATGAATACCCGCGCGAAACTTCGCTGGAAAAATTGGCACTGCTAAAACCGGCTTTTAAAGAAGGGGGAAGTGTAACAGCCGGGAATTCTTCCGGCATCAATGATGGGGCGGCTGCCAGTTTGTTAGCGGGCGAATCGTTTGTAAGTAAAAACAATTTAAAACCACAAGCACGTGTGGTATCTGTAGCCATTGCGGGAGTGGACCCGGCCTATATGGGCGTGGGGCCGGTGCCGGCTACACAAAAAGCACTACAACGGGCCGGACTAAAAATTTCGGATGTTGGATTGATTGAATTAAATGAGGCGTTTGCGGCACAATCGCTCGCTTGCATACAAGATCTAAACGTAGATCCATCTATCGTAAATGTAAACGGAGGGGCTATTGCCATGGGGCATCCGCTGGGTTGCAGCGGAGTGCGCATCAGTGCCACGTTACTTTATGAAATGAAAAAACGTAACGTGAAATATGGATTAGCCACCATGTGCATAGGAGTGGGGCAAGGAGCTGCGATAATTTATGAATTGGTATAAGGCGTTTGAGGGCAGTCGGGTTTTATTTATCAATTTGAATTAAATTTGAGATGCCTTTCAGTTTTGGGTAAAGCAAAACATTCAAAAAAAAATTATGGCCATCCGCAAACCTTTTAACCTGAATCAATGGATCAGCGAAAACCGCGATCTGCTGAAACCCCCGGTGGGAAATAAAAATCTATATGCCGATGCAGGCGATTATATTGTGATGATAGTGGGCGGGCCAAACGCCCGAAAAGATTATCACTTCAATCAAACCGAAGAATTGTTTTATCAACTGCAGGGAAACATTAGCGTACGAATTCAGGAAGACGGAAAAGCAGTTGACATTCCGATTAACGAAGGCGAAATGTTTTTACTTCCGGCCAATACCCCGCACCGCCCCGAGCGGCCGGCTAACTCGGTGGGGCTTGTGATTGAGTGCAAACGCTCAGCGAATATTTATGAAGATGGATTGATCTGGTTTTGCGAGAATTGTAACACTAAACTTCACGAATACCGTTTCCATCTCGATAATATTGAAAAAGATTTTCTGCCCCGCTTCCGGGAATTTTATGGATCGGAAAAATTGCGCACCTGCAAAAAATGCGGCACTGTAATGGAAACTGACCCGCGGTTTGTTTGATTAAATCAGACCTTATGAAAAAATATCTTTCCCTTATGTTGTTGGTGGTAGCTTTTTCAAATGGCTATTCTCAAGAATACAAAAAATTTAGAGTGGGCATAGGTGGTGGCCTTGGGTATTTTTCTCATAATGGCAATTCCCCAATGTTATCATTAATGTATTTAGAGCCATCGTTTCGCATTACAGATAATATTGCGGTGGGGTATAAATTGGAGATGAGCCTTCCATTTTCTGAGGATATAATAGCTTCGCAGAGTATTGCGGGTCAATATTATTTTTTAAATAAACCGTTCCGAACTTTTGCTGGTGCCGGGATAGGCATTTTTAATGTATATGATGGCAGCCGGAGTGGCTTGATGTGCGACTGCGGAACGACAACCGAGAAAACAAAATTTGGATTTTTTCCTCGTGTGGGTTTTGATTACAACCATCTCTCGGTTACGATCGAATACAATTGGATGACACCGTTTAAACAGACCACCACAAGTTTTTATCCACTTTCAGCACCTTCTAATATTCTACCACCGTCCTCCGTATCTTATATTAATAGAAATTATTTTTCGGCCAAAGTGGGGATAATCATTGGCGGTGGAAAAAAGAAACCCACGAAAACAGAATAATACTACGTTCTGTTTTTTAAATACCTTTGAACTTCATATTTTTTCTTTATGAAGTTTCAATCCTCGCTCTCCTTTGCAAAGAAATTAGACAGGCAAGATCCTCTTCGATCCTTCCGGTCAAAATTTCTGTTTCCAAAAATGAATAACCGAACCGCCATTTATTTTACCGGCAATTCGCTCGGACTTCAACCGAAAGCAACTAAAAAAAATGTTGACGAAGAGTTGAGCGATTGGGCCAAACTTGGAGTAGAGGGTCATTTACACTCACGCAGGCCGTGGCTTTATTATCATAAGTTCAGCAAAAAATCACTGGCTAAATTAGTAGGTGCCAAACCGGGCGAAGTGGTTGCCATGAACCAACTTACCGTAAACCTGCATTTGATGATGGCTTCTTTTTACCGGCCTACAGAAAAAAGGTATAAGATTATAACCGAAGCCGGTGCATTTTCCTCCGATCAATATGCCGTGGAGTCGCAAATAAAATTTCATGGATTGAATCCGGCTCACACCCTCATCGAGTTATCGCCTCGCCCGGGCGAAAATACTTTGCATACAGAAGATATTTTAAGATCGATAACGGAAAATAAAAATGAAATAGCACTCGTCATTTTTGGAGGAGTACAATACTATACCGGCCAGTTTTTCGAGATCCGTAAAATAACACAAGCGGCTCACCAGGCCGGAGCCATGGCCGGGTTTGATCTGGCTCATGCGGTAGGCAATGTGCCACTTCAGTTGCATAAAGATGAAGTTGACTTTGCGGTTTGGTGCGGATACAAATATTTGAATTCAGGACCGGGTGGGTTGGCCGGAGTATTTGTTCACGAAAAGTATGCTGCCGATAGTACCCTTGCACGGTTGGCCGGTTGGTGGGGGCATACGGAGAAAGAACGGTTTCAAATGAAAAAAGGATTTCGGCCCATGCCGGGTGCAGATGGCTGGCAACTTTCTAATTTCCCGATATTATCAGGGGCTGCTCAGTTGGCATCATTAAAAATTTTTGAAGAAGCAGGCATGCCGGCACTCCGTAAAAAGAGTTTGCAACTTACCGGCTATCTGGAATATCTATTGAAATCGATTCCACATTTTGAAAATCATTTTTCCATTATTACTCCATCCAATCCTCAGGCACGAGGCTGCCAGCTTTCATTGCTGATGAAAAAAAATGGAAAAAAAATATTTGATCGCCTCACGCAAGCCGGAGTAATAGCGGATTGGCGCGAGCCGGGTGTAATCCGTGTGGCCCCTGTGCCTTTGTATAATACCTTTGAAGAAGTTTTTATGTTTGCCGAGATTTTTGAAAATGCCATCTGCTAACCAACACATCGCCATTGCCGGAGCCGGTCTGGTGGGGTCGCTGCTCTCCATCTATTTGGCCAAACGAGGACATAACGTTTCTGTTTTTGAACGCAGGCCGGATATGCGCCAAGCCACTACAGACCGTGGTCGTTCTATTAATTTGGCGCTAAGCAACCGCGGGCTCCGGGCACTGGAAGAAGTAGGGTTGGCCGAAGAACTAAAGAAAGTGGCCATTCCTATGCATGGCCGCACCATGCACGACCGCCAGGGGCAATTAACGTTTCAACCTTACGGAAAGGAAGGGCAATACATTAATTCTGTTTCACGAAGCAACCTCAACATTGTTTTGATGAATAAAGCAGAAGCCCTTGGTGTAAAATTTTACTTTAATCATCGAATCGCGTCTGTTGATTTTGAAACGACAACCCTGTTGCTGCAAAATCAAGAATCAAAAATTGAGAGCCATAAATTCAATGCCATCATCGGTGCAGATGGAGCTTTTTCTGCTGTGCGCGGCTCGATGCAAATAACCGACCGGTTTGATTACGAACAAAATTACATTGCACACGGATATAAAGAACTACATATTCCGGCCGGTGCCACAGGCAATTTTCAGTTAGAAAAAAATTCCCTCCACATTTGGCCTCGCGAAAGTTTTATGCTGATTGCACTCCCTAACCCGGATGGAAGTTTTACAGGCACATTATTTTTCCCTTTTGAAGGGAAGCAGTCGTTTGATTCAATAACTACTAAAACGGAAGCAGAGTTTTTTTTGAAAGAGATTTTCCCGGATGCCTTTGCGTTGATGGAAAATCCGGCAGAAAGTTTTATGAGCAGCCCGGCCTCCTCATTGGTAACAGTAAAATGTTTCCCCTGGACAAAAAACAAAACCTTGTTGATAGGCGATGCAGCCCATGCCATTGTACCATTTTATGGGCAAGGAATGAATGCCGGCTTTGAAGATTGTAGATTACTTAATGAGTGGTTAGAGAAAACAATGGAATGGAATGAAATTTTTTCTGAGTTCCAGCGACAAAGAAAACCCGATACCGATGCCATTGCCGATTTAGCGCTTCACAATTTTATAGAAATGCGCGACTTGGTAGGCGACTCAAAATTTCTGTTAAGAAAAAAAATTGAAGCCAGATTCAATCAACACTTTCCGGAAAAATGGATTCCCCTATACACCATGGTTACTTTCAGCGATGACATTCGTTACTCCCGGGCTTTGGCTATCGGACAAAAACAGAAAAAAATTATGGACGAAGTAATGCAAACCCCGAATATTGAGACCACCTGGGAACAGTTGGATTTTGAAGCGATAGTCAGTAAATTGTAAGCATGCCTAAAATCTCTGAAACCGATTTAATACTAAATGCCGATGGCAGTGTTTACCACCTCAATTTGTTGCCCAAACATATCAGCGATACCATTATCGCAGTAGGCGACCCCAGCCGGGTCTATGTAGTGAGTCAGTTTTTTGATGACATTGATTTTGAAATGAACAAGAGGGAGTTCATTACACACACCGGGCGCTATAAAAACAAAAAAATTACGGTGATCAGCACCGGCATCGGTACCGATAATGTTGAGATTTTTTTTAATGAACTCGATGCTTTGGTAAATGTAGATCTGAAAACACGCGAACCTAAACCACGGAAGAAAAAACTGAAAGTAATCCGGATTGGTACTGCGGGCGCTTTGCAGGAAGATATTGCCGTGGGCTCCTCGCTGGTGAGCGAGTATGCTGTGGGCTTTGATGCACTGATGAATTTTTATGACCTGCCGATGAATGACGATGAGGCGGGTTTAGCACATGATCTCCAAAAGAAAATAAAACTCCCCTTTATGCCCTATGTAGTAAAAGGATCGGAAGAACTCCTTCGCACAGTGGGGTTTGATATGCCAAAAGGGAACACTGTTACTACTCCGGGTTTTTACGCACCCCAGGGACGCTCGCTGCGGGTGGAAACGAGGCTGCCCCATTTGCTTGAAGACTTAAGTTATTATCATAAAAATGATTTTTGGCTTTCTAATTTTGAAATGGAAACAGCCAGCTACTATGCTTTGGCTCGCTTGCTTGGGCATGAAGCCGTAAGTATTAGTGCTATTTTAGCCAACCGGATCAAAAACAAATTTGCAAAAAACGCTAATCGGGTTATTGAAAATCTGATTGAAAAAGTGCTCGAGCGGGTGTGAGGTATTTAATCATCGAATTACGCTGAGGCACTCTATGGAAAAACTATTTTCAAAGTATCGTTTTCTATTTTTAATTCTTCGGCCAGTTTGCCCCGGAGGGAGGGAGCGGCTATACCTTCTCCAAAAACTCGGCTGGAAGTAACAATCCGCGCTTCGTCCCAAAAGCCCCCGTCAATAAACCCTTGAAGTGTTTGAGCTCCACCTTCCACTAACACCGATTGTATTTTTTGCCGGACTAAATCTTTTACCAGATGATGGATGAAATCGGTTTCATCTAATCGTATAAAACTCAAATTTTTAAGCTCTTCATGCTTCAGCACGTTGTAACAGATAGTTTTATTTTTTTGATCGAAGAGCTGAAGGCGCGGGCTTAATCTTAAAAACCGATCAATAACAATACGCACGGGGTTGCGGCCCGACCAATGGCGAACAGTAAGGCCGGGGTTATCGTGCGAGGCTGTTTTAGTGCCCACTAAAACGGCATCTTCTTCAGCGCGCCACCGGTGCACCAATATTCTCGATAAATCATGGCTGATCCATTTCGACTCAAAATTTTTTTGAGCGATAAACCCATCGGCCGTTTGTGCCCACTTCAAGATGATATAAGGACGTTGTTTTTCCAGAAAAGTAAAAAAACGTTTATTTAATTCACGCCCTTCTTTTTCCATTACCCCGGAAGTTATTTCAATGCCTGCCTCGGCCAATTTTTTTATTCCGTTGCCGGCTACCAGCGGGTTGCTGTCCACATTGGCAATCACTACTTTTTTTACCTGATGCTGAATTAATAAATCGGCACACGGAGGCGTTTTGCCAGTATGCGAGCAGGGTTCAAGAGTAACGTAAACAGTACTCTCCTTTAAAAGAGCTTTATCTTTAACAGCGGCAAGAGCATTTACTTCGGCATGGGCTTCGCCCCATTTTTTATGCCAGCCTTCTCCAATAATTTTATTGTCGTAAACAACCACGCAGCCCACCCGCGGGTTAGGGCTTACATAACCGATGCCCAATTTGGCCAGTTCCAGCGCGCGCTGCATAAAAAACTCATCGGGTGTCATGGGCTTTTGTTATCATTGCAAAGATGAACGAGAAGAAAACGAATTCCAAAATTGTTTTTGATTCGATCCGGTCTTCACTCAATGCCTTAGACCGCGATGAGGCTCAGGTCGTGGCCTTGCTCCTGATGGATTATTTTTACGGACTTTCATTAACTGCTATTTTAGCCGGAGAGAACGTTACACCAAAAGATTTTTCGCCTCTTATTTCCCGACTTAACCGGCACGAACCGATTCAATATGTATTGGGCCGCACTCATTTTTTTAACAGAATATTTTCAGTTAATTCTTCCGTGCTGATACCGCGCCCCGAAACGGAATTATTAATAGAGGAGATTTTAAACGAAAACGATCCCTCATCCGCTATTTTAGATGTGGGCACCGGCAGCGGCTGCATCGCTATTACGTTGAAGTTAGAAATGGTGCAAGCCAAAGTATATGCTTTAGATGTAAGTGCAGAAGCATTGCAAACAGCTCAACATAATGCACAAAAATTAGGGGCAACGGTTCAGTTTTTTCGTGCTGATTTTCTAACCGATCGGTTTGATATGGAGCCGGTGGATATTCTGGTGAGCAATCCGCCTTACATTGCCCAATCAGAAAAAATACTCATGAAAGAAAATGTTTGGCAGCACGAACCACATCGGGCATTATTTGTTCCCGATGAAAATCCCTTGTTGTTTTATAAGGCCATAGCCGAAAAGAGCAATCAACTTTTAAAACCCGGTGGAAAAATTTTTGTGGAAATAAACGAACGTCTGGGAGAAGAGGTAAAAAAGATATTTGAGCACCACGGGTTGGTAAATATAAAAATGGTAAAAGACCTCGATGGAAAAAACCGGGTGGTTGTGGCTCAACGATATTAGTCGGGTTCAAAAAAGCAGACTGACCCACCTACCCAGGTTTTATCTTTGTTAAACTTTACCCCGATCATTTCACCCCGGCTCAGGCGTGCCAGATTAGTTACCAATACAGGCCGGGGCTGGTCTTCTTCCCAAATGAAAAGTAATCGAATCTCGGTTTTAACGAATCCATCCGGAGCCTGAATAACCGGCTCGTATTGTATTTTGCGCTGCAGTAAAAAATTTTTCCGTTCAGAAACAGGAATAGACTCAAGATCAGGCAACGTTACATGAAAAATAACTCCTGCTCCTGAAAATGAAAACAACGGTTTTAATACATAATTTTCTAAGTCGGCCGGAAAAGAGGGGTAATCACTTAAAAATTTACATTCCGGAATGAACGGGCTTTTAATGAATGGCATAGTAAATTTGCTGATGCGAAAAAACCAGTTGGGGTGCCCGGCCCATTCTACCTCCACATTTTCGGTGAGATTAAAATGGAGGTGAAGATCAGTTCGCTTAACAAGTTCATCAAAAATGACACGGTTGTAGATCCGTTTAATCGGAATCTTTTTTCCGTTTTTCCGGTAAAAAAGAAATCGTCCTTCCCGTTCTACGCTGGCAATGTCAACCGGTGCAACACCCGTTATCTTGTCGGTCAAGATAAAATCAACAGCCGTATTTTGTTTGAGAGGTTCAATTTCCAGCAACACTACGTTTTCCGGATCGTGGCCGTTGAGTAAATTTTTTTTTAAGGTAGCGCGGTAAGCTTCGTTAGAAAGATGGAAGTGGTTTGTATAATTTTCCGGAATCGAAAAATGCTCGCGGTATTTATCAGCCAGAAAATCTTGCCAGCCAAACAAGGAAGGAAATCCCTGCATCTCGATCAGGTTTGGTGCTAATTCACCGGCTTGGTTTTTTACAACGGCAAAATCTAACGCCAGAAATAGGGTGTGCCGGGTTTCATTCGGTACATTTAATTTTTGCGGAATAGCTCGGTCAGTTTGTTTTTTAAAATCATCGCGAACAAGGAAATCAATAATTTGATCGGAAGCAGCCATCAATTTTTGTTTTAAATCCCGACTTACAAATACCGGGCTTTCGGCTACTCGAAATGGAATGGTGGTTTGAAGAGACTGATTGAGATCGGATAAAAAATGCAGATATTTTTTATCCGAGAAAGAAGCATTATACCGGGTGCGGGCAGAAGAAATCATAACGTGATTTGCGGGTGTAGGCGGGCAGCATAACGTAAAAACTGAGGCAAGACGGTGCGCTGTGTAAGTTTGATTTTATCGGGGTCGTTGAGCATCTGCAACATTTGAAAATATTTTTTTTCACCATGTCGGCTTACCACCAGTTCTTTCTTATCGTTGCGCAGCAGGTATTTGTGCATGCCATCGCTATCCACTTCCGGATGAAACTGCGTACCGAAAATTGCTTTGCTAAACCGAATGGCCATAACGGCCCGTTCGTAGGGAATGAGTGGCCGTTCTTTTTCAATACAGAGAATGTTTCCACCGGTTGCCTGTATTTTTTGAATATCGGGTTGTATAATTTGATAATCGCGCGAGTCTATAGCATAGAACGGATCGCTGAGGCCGTGCAGAAAGGAATCATGCTTACCGGCCTTGGTTTGGTGTACCGACATGACGCCAAACGAAGTACTTTTTCTTTTGGTTACTTTGGCCAAGCCGTAATACCGACAGAAAATCTGGATAGAATGACAAATTAAAAAAACCGGTTTAGGGTGCAAAGGATTTTCCTGGTTCCATTTCAGAATGGAGTCCATCAGGCCGAAATAATTTCGCTCCCAATCCGAGCCCTCGCTGGTGAGTGGGCTTCCGGGGCCACCCGAAGAGATGAAGGCATCAAAATGTAAATCAGCGATCTGTCCTTTCAGGCGAACATCGAAAATTTCGTATTGGAGAGGAATGGATTCGTCTGACTTAAATTTTTCAATCAGGTCAACGATGCAGCGCATCCCTTCATTCGGTTCGCCATCGTATAAATCTAGAATTGCTATTTTCATCTGTACCCAAGGAGCAAAGATAAGGTTCTGCCGTAATTGTTTATCATTGTATGGATGGGTGTACCAATATTTTAATAGCTTTAGCATTTCAGGTTAATTATGTTTTTATTTTTTTCTACCCTTACTGCCGAAGGATGGTTTATCGTATTTATAGTAGCGCTGCTGCTCGGCATGGCTAAAACAGGCGTGCATGGGGCGGGCATGCTTTCAGTGCCCTTGTTGGCCATTGCCTTTGGCGGGAAAATTTCCAGTGGAATAATGTTGCCGATGCTGCTGGTGGCCGATGTGTTTGGTGTTTTTTATTATCACCGGCATGCCTCTTTTCAGCAATTAAAAATTTTATTTCCCTGGGCTGCTTTGGGTGTGGTAACGGGAAGCTGGGCCGGCAGCTATATAGACGATGGCACATTTCGTATAATTATGGCCGCTACTATTTTTCTTAGCCTGGCCATTATGGTGTGGATGGAATTGGGCGGAAAAGAAAAAATACCCGATAATATTTATCTGGGTATGCTGGCCGGTTTTTTAGGTGGGTTTACTTCTATGGTCGGCAACTTGGCAGGCACTGTAATGGCCGTTTATTTTTTAAGTATGCGCCTTCCTAAAAATAATTATATCGGTACCACAGCCTGGTTTTTTTTGGTGATGAATTGGTTTAAAGTTCCTTTTCATGTGTGGCACTGGCACACCATAAAAAATGACTCGTGGGTATTTGCTTTGATGCTTACGCCTGTTATTCTACTCGGTGCTTTTGCCGGAATCTGGCTGGTAAAAAAAATGAGCGACCAAACCTACCGCTGGTTTATTGTAGCCATGACGTTGGTAGCTGCATTGGTCATGGTTTTTAAATAATCCGCGAGAAAGGGGTTATTAAAAGTCACCAACCATTTTTCAGTACATTACCCAATCAAGTGTTACCTAACCTGTAGGTTGTTTGCCTGATAAGAGAAGTTTAAACGAATTTTACAGATGAATAGGCCGGCCGGCCGTAGCCGCCAGGCAGGCCTCTTTCACAGCCTCCATATAAGTAGGGTGGGCATGGCTCATCCGCGAAATGTCTTCGGCCGAGGCGCGGTATTCCATGGCTACCACACCGGCTGCAATCATATCGGCCGCACGGGCTCCGATAATATGCACACCTAAAATTTCATCCGTATTTTTGTCGGCCAGAATTTTTACTAATCCATCGGTATCCATGGAGGCGCGAGCGCGGCCCAGAGCTTTGTAGGGGAAGTTGCCGGTTTTATATGCACGTGCCTGTTCTTTTAGCTGTTCTTCGGTATAGCCTACACTAGCCACTTCCGGCCAGGTATAAACTACTCCGGGTATTAGTAAATAATTAATGTGTGGTTTTTGTCCGGCTAACCGCTCGGCCACATACACGCCTTCTTCTTCGGCTTTGTGGGCCAGCATGGCTCCGCGAATAACATCGCCTATAGCAAAGACATTATCTACTTTGGTTTTCAGATGTTCGTCTACCGGGATTTTTCCTTTGTCTAACTCAATGCCAATTTTTTCTAACCCTAACCCTTCGGTGTAAGGTCTGCGCCCGACACAAACTAAACAGTAATCGCCTTTAAGGTCGATGGGGGTGCCTCCTGTTTTGGGTTCTGCTTTTAATACTACTTCTTTTCCTTTGTTTTCTACTGAAGTTACTTTGTGCCCGAGATAAAAATCCATGCCCAGTTTTTTGGCGGACTTCATCAGTTCTTTGCCCAAGGTGCCATCCATGGTAGGGATGAGGCTGTCTAAAAATTCTACGACCGATACTTTTGAACCGATGCGGGCATATACCGAACCGAGTTCCATACCGATTACCCCTCCGCCCACAATAATCAAATGCTTGGGCACTTCGTTAAGTTCTAACGCTTCGGTGCTCGATATAATCCGTTTTTTGTCGAACGGAGCAAAGGGTAAAGGCGTAGGTTTGGAGCCGGTAGCAAGGATAATGTAATCGGCCGTAATGGTGGTTGCTTTTCCTTCCTTCGGGGTAATTTGTATGGTATTTTTATCAATAAATGAACCGGTGCCGGAGTGCACATCAATTTTATTTTTTTTCATAAGAAAAGCGATGCCCTCCACATTTTGTTTAACGACATCGGCCTTACGGGAAATCATTTGTTTGAAATCAACTCCGGGTTCTGAAATGATAATGCCGTGTTCTTTAAAGGTATGTGCCGCATTATGAAAATGTTCGGTGGAGTCTAATAGGGCTTTAGAAGGGATGCAACCTACATTCAGACAGGTGCCGCCCAATGTGGAATATTTTTCTACGATAGCAGTTTTGAAACCGAGTTGTGCGCAACGAATGGCAGCTACATATCCACCGGGCCCCGACCCAATTACGATAACATGGTATTGCATGGATTCTTTAGTTAATCTCACGCAAATTAATAAATGCGTGGATTTCTCCACACACCGGTTAAAAAAGGACGAGCATTATTTAAATACGCTCAGGTAAGCTCCGCCTAAGTGGGTGGCAATAGCCTTGCGGTATTTTTCGCTTTTGCGATATTCAGGCGTTAGAAATTCTTTCCAGATTTCATCCCAGTCGCTTTGCTTAGACATGGCAAAGGCCAGATCTTGAATAGGGCCGATTTGTACATTTTGTCGTTTCACCGGAAGTTGTTTGCGCACGGCATCTACATACTCGGTAAAATCGAGAATGGTGAACAACTTGGGGTTGGTACTTATTTCTTTGAGAATTTCTGTGCCCGAGGGGCCGGTAGTAATAGTTAGTTCGGGCATATCTTCACGCTTAATCTGGTCGGCATATTTTTGATGCACACTTCCACCAATGATTTTAATGGTGTAGCCTTTTAAAACAGTGTTAATGTTTTTTAGTGAAGGAAGGGCAGGTGCATCTTTGTGTGTAATCAGTGTTTCCTGGTTTGATAAAAACGGAGGCGTAAACTTCATTACTTTTTTACGTTCTTCGGTAACGGTAACATACGTTACGCCCAGCAAGTTGGGTGTGTTTTGAGTTATTTTTAAAAAATCGCTGAAAACCGTTTCAGCACCTTGATACTCGATGGTAATTTTTTTGCCGTGTTTGGTTTGAACGTACGCAGCAAAATCGTTGAGCAACTCTACGCATAGCCCTTTCATTTTTCCACCTTCTTCCGAAATCAAGCCGGCTTGCGGGTAGTACACTACGGCCAGTTTGCCGCTGCCTTTGCTTTGTACGGTTGCCCAGCTGTCGCCTTCGTATTTTTGGGCAAATAAACCGGAGGAGGCTAACATGAGCAGGAAGACAATCTTTTTCATTTTTTTAGTTTAGTAAATGAAAGTTGAAGAGATTGTCTTTTGAATCAAACCGAATGTAAGGTAATCGTCTGGTTTGTATTTTTTCTGCGGTTTATTTTTATCCGGTTTTTATCTCGGGTTATGCATCAGGCACACATCATCTGCCCAAAAGGTTAACGAAAACGTCTGCCTTGTCAAGATTTAACCCTGACAATGAAAATCACCATTGGGTATTTCTCTTCATGGGTTGTTGATTTTCATTCGTCAATCATGCAATAGATTTTCTATTACATGATTGGGGTTTATCTCTTTTCCTGGCAAAGTTCTACCAGCACCCCCTGGGCCGACTTGGGATGCATAAAGGCAATCAGTTTATTGTCGGCTCCGGCTTTTGGTTCCGGGTTTATCATAGAAAAACCTTTTTCTGAAAAAGATTGAATGCTTGTTTTAATATCACTTACCTCGAAGGCTAAGTGATGGATGCCTTCCCCTCTTTTTTCGATAAACCGGGCAATGGCCGATGTGGGGGCGGTGGCTTCTAATAACTCAATCTTAACTCCATTTATTTCAAAAAAGGACGTGCGCACAGATTCACCGGCTACCTCTTCCATTTTATAATGGGGTTTGCCCAGCAACCGGGCAAATACCCGGTTCGATTCGTCCAGGTTTTTTACGGCTATACCAATGTGTTCTAATTTTTCCATACACGGAGTTTTGATGGGTTTTTCTAATTTTGAAGAAAATTCGGGAAACTTTTTGGCCTTTCCGAAAGTTTAAAAGATTGTTATGCCTAAAATCACAGTTGAAATTTCCAGCGATGTGCACGTAGAGGCGGCCCGCGTGCAGCAGCAAATTAAAGAATACCTGGGCTATGCCAGCGATCTGGTTTTTGAGTTTAGTGTGTTAGACGGAAAAATAAAGCTCGATTTAATTACCATTAACCCGCGCCATAACCAGTCCTTTTTATTCCACTCTGAAACCGGTGCCGATAAAGTGGATGCCTTGAAAAAAATGCTGGACTATGTGCAGAACTACAAAGAGAAGGATCATTCGTACACCATTCAGTGGACTACCAAAAGCGACAACGAGTTGCACACCTCCTATTTTCGGGCGGGGAACATTTTAGAGGCGTTGGAAAAATTATACTACGGCCGCGACCGCAACACGCTTACCGTATTTAGTGTTGTATTAAACCCTATCTCATAAGTTATGATTTCAGTTACTGAAAAAGCAAAAGACCGAATTATGAACCTGCGCCAGGAAGAAGGGAAAGGCTCCGCCCATAACATCCGGGTATCGGTAAAGGGTGGGGGCTGTTCGGGGTTGATGTACGACCTTGGCTTTGACGATAAAATTAACCCGGCCGATCAGGTGTTTGAAGACAAAGGCATCAAGATATTGGTAGATAAAAAAAGTTTGCTTTACCTGATTGGCACTACACTCGATTTTTCGGATGGTCTGAACGGAAAGGGATTTCAGTTTATTAATCCCAATGCATCGCGCACCTGCGGCTGCGGAGAAAGTTTTTCAGTTTAGTTACCAATATCAATGACGGCAATGCACTTCAGCTCAAGGGCGATGGGCGTAGGCAAAGCATTTACTTCTACCGTGGTGCGGCAAGGTTGAGTTGCTTTATCAGGAAAATAGGTAGCATAAATTTTATTGAAAACCGAAAAATCGTTTTTCATGTGGGTGAGATAAACGGTTATATCGACCAGGTTTTCCCACTTTGAGCCCGAAGCTTCCAAAATAAATTTTACGTTTTGAAAAACGGCATGGCATTGTTCTTCAAAATCATAAGAAACAATTTTTTTATTTTCATCCAGTGTTACGCCTGGAATTTCTTTCGACCCTTTTTTGCGTGGCCCTACGCCCGAAAGAAAAAGCAAATTGCCCACACGCCTGGCGTGCGGATACGATCCTACCGGATCGGGAGCTTTATCGGATGAAATCGCACTCATCACTCAATTCCAAAAAGTAAACTTCCCCAAAAACTCTGCCAGTCAGCGCCTGTTTTCTGCGAGGGTATCATCGTAACAGAACTCACCATCCACGGGCCTTTGCTGCTGATGGGGAATTTAATCATACCATCATTTTCAGTGTACATGTTTTGCAGAATAGCCGTGTTGCCTACTTTGTTCCACACTTTCGTTAACTGATTTTTAGCCGGCTTGCCATCGAACAGCACCAGGCATTGCAGGTAATCGCCTGTTTTTAGGGCATACGGATTTTGCTGTGGAATAATTTCTATGCGCAAGCCCACCTTCTTCTTAAAAGTAGCATCGGTTTTATCGCCCACTTGCACTAACAGTTTGGCAAAACGGGTATATAATTCTTTTGCCGGGGTATTTTCGGTTCCGGTCTTCTTTCGTAAGGCCATCACATTTTCCAGCCCGTCTTCTTTTAAATAGTCGTTAAACTTCTGCGCATCCGATTCCATAAAGGAGGCATCGCTTTGCAGGGCAACCAGGTGCGTTCCGGCTTCGGTAAATTGGTATTTCAGTTTTTCTTTTTGGGCAGGGGCTACCGCACTTCGCAGATCAGAAAATTTAGCGAGGTGATGCAACTCAAGCTTTTCTATTTTATGCTTTTGTAAATCCCAAGGCTCGCCTTCAAAATGATCGCCTACCATAAAACGGAGGGTAAGGTCTTCGCCTACCTTGTATTTAAATTTTTGAGGCTGCAACCAAAACTCGTGCGACTCGGCAACGGCTGCGGCTAAAACAATCAATAAGGTTAAATAAATTTTTTTCATGGCGTATGTTTATTTACGAATGCATGAGCGACTCAATTTCATCAGCTTCGATCGGGATGTTTTTCATCAGGTCGGTATTTTCTTTTTCGCCCACCCACACATTATTTTCCAGCCGAATGCCAAACCCTTCTTCTTTAATATATATTCCGGGTTCAATTGTCCACACGCTGCCTACCTGAATCGGGTCGTGCATATTGCCCACATCGTGCACATCCAAACCCAGCATGTGCGAAGTGCCGTGATAAAAATATTTTCGGAAAGCCGGGTTTTCCGGGTTTTGGTTTTTGATATCCGTGTCGGTAATCAATTTTAATTTCTTCAGTTCCGACTCCATCAGTTTTTCAATTTCTTTCTGATAATCGAAATAAACAACCGAAGGCCGCAGCATTTTAAAAGCTTTGCGCTGCACATGTAGCACGGAATTGTACACTTCTCTTTGGCGTGCTGTAAATTTTCCGCTTACCGGGATGGTGCGTGTCAGGTCTGAATTATAATTGGCGTATTCGGCCGCTACGTCCAGTAAAATTAAATCACCGCTTTTACATACCTGATTATTTTCTATGTAGTGGAGCACCACATTATTTTTTCCGGAAGCAATGATGGGCGTATAGGCAAATCCTTTTGAGCCATGACGAATAAACTCGTGCACATATTCGGCTTCGATCTCATATTCTTTCACCCCGGGCTTCGTAAATTTCAATACTCTGCGAAAACCTTTTTCGGTAATATCGCAGGCTTGTTGAATCAGTTCGATTTCGGGTGCGCTTTTTATTCTTCTGAGTTTCGCCATCAGGGGCGCCAGCCGCTGGTAAGTGTGCAGCGGGTATTGGGCCTGGCACCAGTCGATAAAGCGGGCATCGCGTGTCTGAACAACTACTTCCGAGCGGTAATGTTCGTTGGTATTAAGATAAACATAGTCTGTGCCACCCATCGCCATCAGGTGGTGAAACAGAGCGTCAAATTCCGGCAGCCACATTACCGTTTCTATCCCGGAAATAGCCTGAGCTTCTTCTTTGGTTAATTTATGGCCATACCACTTTTCGAGATGTTCGTTGGGTTGCCGTAAAAAAAGGATTTCTCTTTTTTTCTCTTCCCGAAAAGAAGGGCATATAACCAGTATGCTTTCTTCTTGCTCAATACCTGTTAAATAAAACAAATCGTTGTTTTGCCGGAAAGCCATGGTGCCATCGGCATTGGTGGGCATGGTATCGTTAGAATTAATAACCGCCAGCGAGCCGGGCTTTAGTTCGGCTACCAATCGTTTTCGATTGGTAATAAAAAATTGCCTGTCGATAGGTGAGTAGCGCATGATGAATTTGTATAAATTGAGAAGCAATTTAGATAAAACGATGATGAAGACAGCACAAATAAATTTCAACGGTTGGGGGCTCGTAACAAGCCTTGTTTTGGTCGCACTTTTTTTTCAAAGTACAACAGCCCAGCCCAAGTATGTACCCACCCCCGAAAACCTGAAAAACCGGGCGTGGTTTCAGCAAGCCCGTTTCGGACTGTTTATCCATTGGGGTGTGTACAGCGTGTTGGGCGATGGCGAATGGGCGATGAATAACCAACAAATTTCAATTCAGAATTATGAAAAGCTTCCTTCTTTTTTTAACCCGACTGAATTTAACCCGGCCGAGTGGGTGCAACTGGCCAAAGAAGCCGGCATGAAATACATTACCATTACCAGCAAACACCACGATGGGTTTGCTATGTTCGATTCCAAAATTTCAGACTACACCATCGTAAAAAAAACACCGTATGGAAAAGACGTACTGAAAATGCTGGCCGATGAATGTGCGAAGCAAGGAATTAAATTATTTTTCTATCATTCCCAATTAGACTGGCATCACCCCGATTATTTTCCACGCGGATTTACGGGCGGCAGCTACACCGGCCGCGAAGAAAAAGGCGACTGGTACAAGTATCTTGATTATATGGATGGGCAGCTAACCGAGTTACTTACCCACTATGGGCCGGTAGCCGGTATTTGGTTTGATGGCATGTGGGATAAAAAAGAGGCAGACTGGCGGTTGGCCAAAACGTATTCACTCATCCATCAACTTCAGCCCGGTGTGCTGGTGGGCAGCAACCACCACCGCCCGCCATACGAGGGCGAAGATTTTCAGATGTTTGAAAAAGATTTGCCCGGCCACAATACCACCGGCTTTGCCCCCGAACAAAAAGTGGGCGACTTGCCCGGAGAAATATGCGAAACCATTAACAACTCGTGGGGCTTTAACCTGAAAGACGATCACCACAAAAGTAAAAAAGAGTTAATCCAATATTTGGTAAAGGCGGCTGGCTACAACGTTAATTTTTTGCTGAACGTAGGCCCGATGCCCAACGGAAAAATTCAACCTGAACACAAAGCGGCATTAAAGGAAGTAGGCGAGTGGTTAAAGATTTATGGCGAAACCATTTACGGCACACAAGGCGGCCCGCTCAGCCCGCGCACGTGGGGGATCATGACACAAAAAGAAAATAAAATATATGTGCACATTTTAAACTGGGCAGACGAAACACTCACCCTTCCACACGTGGGCAAGAAGATAAAATCAGTTAAACTGTTTAAAGACAAAACCGTCTTAAAGTTTACCGAAAATGATTTTGGCGTGAGCATCCGGATACCGAATGCGATGCACGATGAGATTGATACGGTGGTGGAGATAGATTGGTAAGATTATGGTAAGATACCTATTGGTGGGGATGGTGTGAAAACTAACTTGATACTAAATTTGATCTCCAACGCTAAACTTCGCAAACGATGAAAAAAAAATCCTCACCCGTTGATTGGGATAAGACTGACTTGGTGACTTGTGTCGATCTTAACCATACCACCCCTATAAGCAATGAATTTGAAGAGGTTTATCACTTCCTGTACGCTTCTCAGGTGTACCAAACCCTATTTGCCGTTTACGGGAAATTTGATTTTTCAGTTAAGGATCTTAAAGTAAAAGGAGTTGACCTGCAACTTCTTAACTACAACGGATTAATGAACGTTGGTTTTTGTGATGTAGAGACTAACGACATTCCAAACACCCGAAAAACGGAAGACTTTTACTTTGGAGTGCAAGGAGGGAGCAACAAAAGAAGTATTTACTTAGAGGTTACTGACCCAGCCGGAAACCCAACGGAAATTCAATTAACTAAAGGCAAGCACACGCGCATCGTGTTTTCACGCATATTGTATAAACTGCTAAATTTCAATCCAGCGGATGTAAACTCGGTTTGGTTCGATACGGAGTTTCACTCCCGAAGCGGAACGGAATACTACGACAATAATTTGCACCCGGGAATGGCCGGCAATAAATGGGTTTCGTCTCCACGATGCAGGGAAAGCTATGTGAATCTTATTTATCACTAAATGCCATTACGTTGAAATGTTTTTTGCTTTTTGCCTGCGTTGTGCTCTGGCCGAAAAAATCGGTAGCAGATATAGAAAAGTATATTCTGCATTTAAACAACCTGCAATTTAATGAAGCCAGGCAGGAAGCGAACCTGGAGCGCAATTCGCTCCTTCGTTTTGAAATGTCCCAACTGGCCGATATTCTTTTTTACGAAGGCCAAATTGACAAAAACAAGTTTAGAGAATCCCCGGCAACAGATACGGACGAACCCACGTTATTTTTAATTCGCACGCTGAGCCAGGGATACATCAGTCTGTTTTATGACCGGGAGAGAGGAGATGCCTACAAAAATTTTTACGAGGCTTACCAACATGCCAAAAAGGTTGGCAACCACTCTATGATTAAAATGTGCCTGCTGGCACTGCTTAAGTATTATAAATTTGAAATTTTTCAAAACAGCAATTATCATTTAGTTTACCTCAAGCACTTTGAAAGTCTTCAGTCTGATTCCATCGATCATTTTTGGGTTATTATTTACAAAATGATTTTCTTAACTCAAACCTTTAACCGGGAAGATGAGTATTTTAAGCTAACACCGGCTATTGATGCGATAGAGCACACGCTGAACCCTGAAAGTCCATTGTTGACCTATGTTTTTTATGAAAAGGCCCTTCAATTTGATATTGAAAAAAAAACAGCAGAGGCCGTTATGTATTACCACAAAGCCATTAAACAGGCAAAAGATTATCCCTTCCTTCACTATCATCGTTTTAACGGGGCGCTGAGGTTGATGTTGATTGAAATCAATAAAAAAAAATATGATTCGGCCCGCCTCTATCTTACTTACGCACGCCATGAGGTTAATATAGCTGATACGCTTACATCCAATATGAATTTAAATTTTTATGCTGCTTTTCTGATGAAAGCAGAAAAAAAATACGACAGTGCTTTCTATTTTCTTTGGAAGGGTAATTTACAAGAATTTCAAGTTGACTTTCGCAGAAATACGTTGGAAATAAACAGGCTTAACGTAGAGCTCGAAACTCACGAAAAAGAAAATGCCAACCTTCAATTAAAGCAAGAAGAAACCTGGCTTATTTCCGCCCTCATTATGTTGGCATTGCTTATGATGACAGGCTACTTAGTTTATAAGAACCAGCAGTCCAAAGTCAAAATGCGTTTGCAGGAAAAAGAAGTACAAGCCATGAAATTAGAAAAGCGACTGAAGGATGAAGAAATTCATGGGATTGATTTGATGATTGAAGGCCAGGAAAAAGAGCGGCAGCGCATGGCCAACGACCTGCACGACCACCTGGGCAGCACCCTTGCCACGCTGAAAATTTATTTTCAGAATCTGAAAATCAGACAAAAAAATCCGGAGACCGAACAGAACGAGTGGTTTCAGAAAACAGACGACCTGATAAAAGAAGCGTACCAAAAAGTGCGCTCCATCGCCCACGCCAGCTATGCCGGATTAGATGCCCAAGACGGTCTGTTGCCCGCCATCCAAAATTTTGCCGTTAAAGTATCGAATGCCAACAACCTTTCCATTGAAGTGGAAGAAAACGGCATGGATATACGGCTGGAAAATTCGCTCGAAATAACGATCTTCCGAATCATCCAGGAATTGATTACCAACATAATTAAATACGCCCAGGCCACCGAGGTGTTCATCCATTTAACCCGGCACGAAGATTCCATCAACGTAATGGTAGAAGACAATGGAGTAGGTTTTGATCTAACCCAAATAAAACCGCGCGAAACCATGGGGTTGTACTCCATCCAGAAACGAATTGAAAACCTGAGCGGCAGGGTTACCATTGATTCCATCCTTCAGAAAGGAACCACCGTAATATTGGATATCCCCTTGCGCCATGATTAGGATAGTGATAGCCGAAGACCACAACGCCCTCATTGATAGGATCCGTTCCTTTCTAGAGCACGAAGAGGATATCTGATTAAGTGAGTATAGGGCAAAAGGAGAATTTTAGGAATGCTTTGAGCATGAAAAAGAATTATAAACACCAACGATCGCAAAAGGGTTAAAGGTTAAAAACTTAAAGGCGTTTTAAAAAAAATATAAAATGGCAAACGGGTTGATGATAGCAAGCTTAAGGAAAGTGCTGATAGATTTTTTTACGAGAAAGGAAACGCAGAAGCCATATAGTGTTGTCCCTTATTACAGCACCTATCCTGTATGATGCACGGGGAGTCATTACTTTTATTCTGTAATGAGTCGTATAGCCTCACAAACGTTTCAGTCCGGTAATGTGGCTTAGGTCTTGCGCCAATTCTATCTGCTTGATTTTATCCTGAAGCGCCTCCAAAAGTACAACATCCGAAATGCCTGCTACATCGCGGTTAAAAGTACCCTTGGTGTAAACCCTCATTTTTTCAGTGCTTTGATTTGTGCACCTAATTGCTTTTTGAGAATTTTGATGGGAAGGCTTCTTTTTTCTTTCATGGCTTTGGTGATTAACTCACCCAGGAGCATGTCCTCCAGATTGCTACCCCTGAGCAGTTTAGGAGCCGTACTGCGGTCTTTGATGAGTTTTGTGGCTGCATCGGCCTCGCGCTTGTTCTTAAATCGGGCAATCAATATTTCGCTCATGATTGATAAAAAATTGACTTTTGATATCCAAAGATAAAAAATTTACAATCATCAACCCCATACACGCAAGGCCATGATATCGATGGAACCCGCCTGTAATTTCTCAGCAGTGTCGGTCTTTGCCAGTGTTCTTCATCGACAAATAGTGTGTGCCCGTCAGGTTGGAAGACCTGACGCAACCCGAATCTAAAAAAATCTCTGTAATCGGTAAACAAACGGTGGCTGATGATGTGTTGGATCGTATCGTCCACAAAGACCATCGGGTAGAATTAAAGGGTGATTCACTTCGAAAAAATTTACTAAAAAAATTGAAAAAAAGCCCAGATCAGTAACTTTACAGTACTGATTTTGGCAGCACAATTTTTGACATCAACTAGGGGTGGTCAATTTGCTCCGGAAACAGGTGGTCAACTTTGCCGGATTTTGCAATAGAAAACAAATATGAAAATTCTAATTTCTTTTTTTGCCTTTTTGGTATTTACGCAAAGCCATGCGCAAAAAGCGGATACCATTGTGACCATGAGCGGCTCAATAATATGCAGCATCAAAGAAGTTTCGCCTGAGATTATTGCCTACACTAATCCCAACGAAAGCGTAATTTATAAAATAGAGAAAGGCGCTGTTGCATGGATTTCATTTGGCACCGGCCGAAAGGAAAAATTCAATGATCTCAAATCTTTGGCTAACATATCAGACCCAAGCAATTGGGAAAAAGTAGATGTAGCCTCTGCTGAATACGAAACCAGAGGGCTTCATAAAATTGATGTGATTACCGTAAAAGCTACCGGTACTACACAGTACTCCAGCGCCAACCATGTGCAAAACCGGGCGTATGAAAAATTGAAAAAGGCCACTGCACTTTTGGGGGGCAACTTGGTTTACCTCAATACGAACCAGGCGTTTCAATCAAACAATGTACCCACCGGTATTGTCAAAAATTATCGTGCGCAAATCTCGGGAGAAGTTTATTGTTCGCAATTGATAGATACGGCCGCATTCCGGGCGGAATTGACCAACGGAAGAAATTATACACTGATTATTAAAATAGGCATGCGGTTGAATGATGCTGATATTCACAATTTTGATTTGGTAAATAATGGTACATCACCAAAAAAATTCCAAGTAAACTTGCCTAATTTTACTACAGAAAAAGGATTTGCCTATTTCTCATTGCCTGCCAAACTGTTGGGATTGGGGAGCGCGCATGAAATGATTAAATGTCGTGTGCTGAGATTTGATCAAAATAGAATCGTGATGGCGTACCGTAAAAGCGCAAGCATTTACAATTTTGCTTTTATCCGAAAGGGCGATAATTAAAGGGCATCTCTAAAAACCTGTTTTTAAATTTTTCATTTTCTAGTTGGCGTGATTTCCGCTGCTCAACCCCTGCTAAATCGCGATCCTAAACTTTGCTGATTTTTTTTCATCCAATTAGGATGATGATTTGGCTTGCCAGCCTACAGACTCTTCAAGTTCACTTTTATCTGTGTTGTGTGCCCGTCAGGTCTTCCGACCTGGCCGGCACAGAAAACAGTTGTCTAACGGTTGAGATATTGCAACGCATACTCCAGCAACACATCTTTACCTTGTAGCAGCTCAATCTTCGTTGCTACTTTATATTCATCGGGTGCAGTGCCTATGCCTTCATAACTTTTTCCGTTTGCTGCGCGGTAATCGCCAACCGATAAACTTATCATCCAGCCATTGGGCAATTCAAAAGTGGGATTATCGGAATACGAACCTGCAGTAGTATCGCCCAACACTCTTACATTGCTTAACTCGTGCATCGCCAATAAAAAAGTTTCACCGGCACTTTGCGTAAAGACGGAACTCAAAACGACCACCTGCCCGGTGTAGGTCATTGGCTGTGGTTGCACATACCATGTAAGCGAATGTGTAAAATCTGTAGTGTTTTCTCCATTTCGTTTTTTGGTTATGAGGTAAGACTTGCGCTCATTGGCAAAACACCCGGCTATGTATTGCGACACTGCGTCCATTCCTCCATAAAATGCACGCACATCTACCACAATAGCCTTGCATGCTTGTAGCTCAGTGAGCACGCGCGGCATTATTTTTTTTATGGTTTTCATCGCATCGGTTCCGTTGATGTTGATGTAGCCAATATTTCCATTCAACATGCCGTAGTGAACATTGGGCGAGGTGTCTTTCCAATGTTGAACATATTTTTTTACAGCTTCTGCTGAGTAATCTTCTTGCACCTTATAAATTTTAGAAACGCCATCTTTACGTTTTAACAACCCGCCCGGAAATACGGGCAAGAACCCTGTTGCCGTTGTAGGGTATAAATTCACATGATTATCGCCCAGCAATAAAATCATTTCACCAAACAATTGGTACAGTTCCTCTTCCGATGTTGTAGCTGTTACTCTATTTCTATACAGGTTACCCACGCTGTCCCAATTCAATTTTTTAACTTTAAACAAACCGTAGTGGTTGTTAAACAATTTCCAAAAGGCTTCAAATGTAACTTGCGGCTCGGGCACTTGCGGTTTTACTTTTTTTTGCTTTGCAATACTTTGGTGCGTTGCCAACAAACTGACGATAAGCAGAACTGAGTATATTTTTTTTAATATCGATTTCATTTTCATATTGATTGATGTTACAAATTTTAAAATTGATGAAAGGCATTAGCCGTAAACGAATGTGTTACCGCATACATTTTTTGGGGAACGGTAATTTGATAGCCGTTCAGTTCATAGTTCACGCCTGTTACCCAATTTGCATTAATCTGATAAGTGTAGCCCACATTAACCGATGGGGCCAAATAACTTGACAAACCAACCCATTGCTTGTTTTGAAAAAAGCCTTGCCATAAATTTTTATCAGGCTGTGAAACGGTGTTGTAATAAGGCAAGCGTGTTAATTGTGTAAGCACTGGCAATTTAAAAGAAGCAAATAATACGTGGGTATTATCAATGCGATGTTGAACACAACCTTCGGGGCTGAAACTTAGCGCATTAAAAATACCTGCGGTGGTCCAGCCTTGCGGATAAAATAACTCGTTTGATATTCGGCCGCCAGCCGCTACCCGAAACGTGGAGTTTTGTGTGGATTGAATTTTATAGAACGCGCCCACCGATATTTTACCCGAAAGAAATGAGCCGCCCACAGGAAATTTTTTATCTTCTTTTTCTCCCGTCAATTTTTCTTCCTGAAAGTAAATGATCCGTTTGGCAAAACGTTTTGACTTTGTGCTGCCAACTTTAATATCAATATCAAAAGCAAATAGTAAGTGGTTAGTTTCTAATTGATACAAAAGTTTCACCACTTTGGGTTTGCTCTGATAAGTTAATGGCGATACCTGCCGGTCTGCATAAGTTACTGAGCCTATACCTATGGCTATACCAATCCGGTTTTCGCGGGCCATCCAAGGAATACGGTTTGCTTCTTGACAAATGCCTGCTTGTGAAAGCATTGCTAAAAAAAAGAGAACAAGTAAAATGGATGGATACTTCATGTTGTAAAATGTTTTTTTGCAAAAGAACGGAAACCGATAAGAAAGTTGCTTTTTCAAAGGCCTGAAGTGTCCAGACCAATCCATTCAGACTGCTTTATGCGTATTTGTGCTGGTTGCAACATATTCGGCCGGAGTCATGCCTGTCTTTTTTTTGAACACAGCATAAAAAGTGGCCTTAGAATTGAAGCCAGCCTCTTGCGCTATGCCCAACAAAGTAAGGTGGCGACTGCCCGGCTGCTTCACCAACAGTTTAAATTCTTCGACCCGATATTCATTTATTAAATCAAAAAAATTGCCATTGTACTGCGCATTGATGGCCTGTGAAACTTGATGTCGTGAAGCGTTGATGTGAATGGCTAACGCTGAAAGTGTTAAATCAGAATTAAGAAATAGGCGGTCTTGTTGCAATGCTCTTTGGGTCGCCTCAAAAATTTCGCTCAACTTAACATCTGCTATTGCCGATCGTGCATATTTTTCATCCGCTTCTTGAAGTAGCTCTACATTTTTTTTCTGAGGTATATTGGCAGATTGAGTCAACCCAAACAACACGGGCTGTGTTAGGGCTTTGTACGAAACCCAATAAAATAAAAAAACAACGCCTGCAAAATGAAGAGCATAAGCTTTGCTTAATAAGGGAATGTCCCAAGCACGGCTATAAAAAGAAATAACGGCCACCACCATGGCTAATAAAACAAGCCATAAAAAACTTTTAAGCCAGTTTATTCTGATGTGCTCAATGTCGGCATATTCATTGGCCCGCTTCCTTTCAATTTTATAATAATAGAAAAGAAAAAAAGATTGAAACCCAATGTGCAACATTGACATGACTTGGTTCACCCAACCAAAGTCTTGCTGCGAAGCCAACTCATAATTGCGCAGTAGCAATCGCTTGGCCTCTGCCGTCAGCATATAATAAGGCAACATAATAACGGTGAGAATAAGAAATGGTAAAAAGAGCGCATACGTTCTGAAAAAACTAGGTCTATAGGTACCCGTGAGGTGTTGTACAAATAAGAAGATAAGAGGCCAATACAAAGAGCCTATAATCCACGAAATCCGGCTAAGGTGTGGAAGTGCCAAAAAAAATTCTTGTCTATCAAAACCAACCAGCATCAAGTGAAACGCCAATGCCAACAACAATACGGCCAATACCTTATTGGCAGGTTGATTCACCTTGGTACGAAACAATAATATAGAAAGGAAAAAGCCTTGTAAAGCCGCAGCACTGTATATGATTTCGCGAACAGAAGTAA
This sequence comes from Bacteroidota bacterium, assembly GCA_018267195.1. Classification (GTDB taxonomy): domain Bacteria; phylum Bacteroidota; class Bacteroidia; order Cytophagales; family Cyclobacteriaceae; genus ELB16-189. The sequence continues at coordinate 125,987 of JAFDYY010000002.1, forward strand.
AATCCATGCGTGCTATCTTTTATCCAATTCTTGAATGAATTTTTTACTCCTACTGTTAATTTCATCATTCAGGCAAATATCTGAGCCGATGAAACCAGTAAAAACGGAATTTTAAAAACCCTTGTTAGCTCGCGTTGGCAATGCGGGCTAACAATAGGCCTAACTCAACCCGCTCAGGAAATCTTTCTCTTCAAAGATTTCGGATTCGATGGTAAAATCATCGGCATCTAAAAAGGCCGGGAAGCGGTCGCGGTAGGCCTGCAGTGCGTGGGCATTCAGTTCCAGGGTTTTAATTGCTTCAACACCTTCCACTGAAAAAATAGTATCGCCTTTGGGCCCGATAATGGCGCTGTGGCCATTGTAATCAATGCCGTTGCCATCCGTGCCTATGCGGTTTACGCCCACACAATAACTTAAATTTTCAATCGCCCGGGCACGAAGTAAAGTTTCCCAGGCTGTAGATCGCACCTGTGGCCAGTTGGCAACATAGACCAAAAGATCGTATGATGATTTTTTTAGAGAAGCATTCCAGCGGTTGCGGCTCCACACGGGGAAGCGCAAATCGTAACAGATGAGCGGACAAATTCGCCAGCCTTTCCAATGGCCGATCAGCAAACTTTCGCCTTGCGCGTACACCGAGTGTTCATCGGCCATGCGGAAGAGATGCCTTTTGTCGTAGGTTTTAAAATTGCCGCCCGGTTCCATCCACAGCAACCGGTTGTAGTAGCGTTCGTGCACATGGGCAATGAAGCTGCCCAAAATAAGAGCACCCGTTTGGTCGGCCATCTGCTTCATCCATTTAAAGGTGCGCAGGTTCATCATTTCGGCCAGTTTGTTGGCTCGCATAGTAAAGCCGGTGGTAAACATTTCAGGCAGTACGATTACGTCTGTGGAGCCGGCATGCCATATTTTTTCTTCAAACATGGCCAAATTAGCCCCGATATCTTCCCAATGGAGGTCGGATTGAATGATGGTAATCTTTAAATCTTGCATGACTTCTAAAACGGAGTGCAAAGAAACAAATCAATGTAAAGAAAACCTAAACCGGTTAAATCCTTTTCAATATTTCACCTGCCTTTTGCAAGGTATCCTCGTTTTTAGCAAAACAAAAGCGTAGCAACTTATGGTCGGTCAGGTCTTTATAAAAAGCCGAAACGGGTATGGGGGCCAGTTTCATTTCCTTCGTCATCCATTGGGCCATGTCCCGATCATTTTTTTGAGAGACACCTTCGTACGAAAGCAGTTGGAAATAACTGCCGTGGCAGGGCAGGGGCTTCAGCGAGGTGCCCTTAATCTGGTGGAGGAAGAAATCGCGTTTTTGTTGATAAAAATTTTTGAGGTGTAAGTAATTTTCAGAGTCGGCCATAAAATCAGCTAAGGCCCATTGTACCGGTGTATTGACGCTGAAGGTGATAAACTGGTGGGCTTTCCGGATTTCATTTGAGAGGATTTCGGGAGCTACCGCATAACCTACTTTCCAGCCGGTGGCATGAAAGGTTTTGCCAAATGAAAAAATAGCGATGCTGCGGTTAGCCAGGCGGGGGTATTTTAAAACCGATTCATGAATTTGGTTATCAAAAATAATCCGTTCATATACTTCATCACTCAGCACAATCAGGTTATGTTCTTCGGCCAGTTCTTGTAAAACTTTGAGGTCGGAAGAACGCAGCACTGAGCCGGCCGGATTATGCGGGGTGTTTACCATGATCATCCGCGTATGCGCAGTAATATTTTTCTTTACCTCATCCCAATCAATAGCAAAATGGGGCGGCCATAAATTCAGATGAACCGGTAGGCCTCCGTTCAGCCGGATGGCCGGGTCGTAGGAGTCGTAGGAAGGATCGAATAATAGTACTTCATCGCCCGGCCGGATGAACGCGGCAATAGATGAAAAGATCGCTTCGGTACCACCGGCTGTAATGGTAACATCGGTATCTGCGTTAACCTCCCGCTGATAGGTTTTAAAAATTACGTCACTGATAATTTTTCGAAGTGCCGGTAAGCCGGGCATGGGGGCATATTGGTTGTGCCCTTCTTTCATTTTTTGGTAAAGGAGGTCTATTAATTTTTCGGAAACGGAAAAATCTGGGAAGCCTTGCGAGAGGTTGAGGGCATGGTGCTCCAACGCCATTTTAGACATGATGCTGAAAATGGAGGTACCGATTTCCGGAAGGCGCGAAATAATTTTCATCCTTTTTTTAGCGGAGCCGAAATACGGTATTCGGTATCTACATCGCCCCGGCTGATGTCGGCCAGCTTCCCTTTGAGGGTGCGTTTTTTTAAAGGCGACAAATAATCAATAAATAATTTTCCTTCAATGTGATCGTACTCGTGCTGGATGATGCGGGCTTTCATGCCGCTAAACTCCTCTTCAAAAGCATTCCAGTTTTCGTCATAATATTTGATCCGAAGTTTTTCGGGACGCTCTACTTCTTCGCGGATGTTAGGAATGCTCAGGCATCCTTCTTCAAAAGGCCAGGGCAGGCCACGTTCATCCAGCATGACGGGGTTTACAAAAGTTTTTTTAAAATCTTTCAGGGTGGGCTCATCCTCCAGCGTAGTGCCATCCACCACAAACAAACGGATGCTTTGGCCGATCTGCGGAGCGGCCAGCCCAATACCTTTTGCGGCATGCATCGTTTCAAACATATCGTTTACCAACTTGGTTAAGTCGGTTCCTTCCTCAAGGTCTTTCGCTTTTTTGCGCAGCACCGGGTTGCCATACATTACAATCGGGTAAATCATATTTTAAAAAATAAAATACAAAAATAAGGAAGGAGAACGACTTATGAAGAGGGGGTGCTCCGGCTCTTGGCTTGCAGAAAGTCTTGCAAAATTAATACGGCACTGATCTTGTCCACATGGCCTTTTACCTGGCGGTCTTTTTTTTTCATGCCGCCTATTATCATAGCTTGTTGTGCCATCGATGAGGTGAAACGTTCATCGGCTTCATGGAGAGGCAACTGAGGGAATAATTTTTTAAACTGAGCGATAAAACTCCGAACAGCTGCCGCGTTGGAGGAGTCTGTATTATCCAGCTTTTTTGGCATGCCGATGACCGCTTCGCTAATGGTCTCTTTTTCAAAATAGTTTTTTAAATAAGGAATAAGTTGAGCGGAATCTACGGTATCCAGAGCGGTAGCAATAATTTGCAAGGGGTCGGTTACGGCCAGGCCGGTTCGTTTGGTGCCGTAGTCAATCGCTAAAATACGCGGCATGAATTGAGGCTAATTCCATTTTGATTTTTCTGAAAGCTCTATTTTAACCCGGCTTTCCAGCAACAAAGCTTTCGGAAAAAGGATTTCGTTTTCTATGCGGGCGTGGGCTTTCAGGTTTTTTTCAAATTCCAGCAGCTCGGCAAAAATAATTTTAACATGCACCGGGGCATCTTTGGTTAAAAAATAATCCTGGGTAATTTTCCGTATGCCCTGCATCTCATCGTCATGCACTTCATGATCCAGCGCGCATTGCTGAAGAGAAGATTTTTCCATGGCATAATAGAGGCGGGCAGGGTGATAGTTCCCGCCAATGGCCCGCTCCAGCGACTGGATGTAGCGGAACAGCGTGTCCTCTTCTTCATAGATATGCTGTATAAAGTCTTCCATGAAAAGAGGGAATAAAATTTTTAAATCTTTTTCGATCGTTTCATAAGCCGGGTGCTCTGCCTTAAAATTTTGGATGAGCCGGTGAATGAATGGCAACTTATGTTTGATGAAGAGATAGTGCGCGTGCCGGAGATATTCGATGATCAGATCAATTTGGTAAGAGAACAACGGCAGTTCATCTTCCGGATATTGCTCTTTGGAAAAACGCAAACCCTGAACAATTTTTTCCGTGGCGATTCCCTTTTTCCGGCAAACATCGTCCAGCGTTTGGTTGGGGTATTCGTAAAAAGGAATGCCTAACGCGTAAAGCGCACGCGCCAGCAGATGATCCTGATTGACCAGTTCATAGATAGACTTGTTCAATAAATCGTCTGCTTCCATAAAAAGTAAAGATAGACCAGCCGTTTTGCTGGCACAAGGGATTGCTCAACTATTATCTATCTTTGAACACTATTTTTATGCGCGAAGATTATTTAAAAGGCGACAATGAAACCCTCGATGCAGGCGAAAAAGAAGTGGAACGTGCCCTGCGCCCGCTTTCATTTAATGATTTTACAGGCCAGCAAAAGGTAACGGATAATATTAAGGTGTTTGTAATGGCCGCCAAACAGCGTAGCGAGCCGTTAGATCATGTGTTGCTGCATGGCCCTCCGGGTTTAGGCAAAACCACGCTCTCTTTTATTATAGCTAACGAATTAGGATCGAATATAAAAATTACGTCAGGCCCGGTGCTCGACAAACCCAGCGACCTGGCGGGGCTGCTCACCAACCTGGAATCGCACGATGTATTGTTCATAGATGAAATACACCGGCTTAATCCGATCGTAGAAGAATACTTGTATTCGGCCATGGAAGATTTCCGCATAGACATCCTGCTCGACAGCGGCCCCAATGCACGCTCTGTACAGATCGGCTTAAATCCGTTTACATTGATAGGCGCCACCACCCGGGCCGGATTGCTGACATCCCCCTTGCGTGCCCGGTTTGGCATCAATGCCCGGTTAGAATATTACGATTCGCCACTGCTGACTAAAATTGTAAAACGGTCTTCTGCCATTTTGAATACAACTATTGAAGAAGACGCAGCATTTGAAATAGCCAGACGGAGCCGGGGCACTCCACGCATTGCCAATAATTTATTAAGACGCACCCGCGATTTTGCCCAGATCAAAGGAAACGGAACCATTACCAAACCCATTGCCCAGCTTGCCCTGAAGGCATTGGATGTGGATGAAAACGGACTCGATGAAATGGATAACCGAATCCTGAGCACGATCATCGAAAAATTTAAAGGAGGACCGGTAGGGCTAACCACCATTGCGACAGCCGTGGCGGAGGAAGCCGAAACCATTGAAGAGGTATATGAACCATTTTTAATTCAGGAAGGATACATTAAACGCACCTCGCGCGGGCGCGAAGCCACTGAACGGGCTTACAACCATCTGAAAATACCAAGACCAAAGACACAAGGTTTGTTTGATTGAATATGATAAGATTGCCCAAAGATTGGGGATCAAGCGAAAGGTAATCAGTTTTTCTTTTTTGCAGCGATCATGTTACTCACCACAAAACTGATTACCCCCAATACAATCATCAGCAGCGTTTGCCAGGCGTGAAATACAAAGACAAACGCTACGGCATCGGCTTGGGCAACCTGGTACAGCGAAGTGAGTGCCAACGGCACCAACACATGGTAAGAACCTGTGCCTCCGGGCAAGGGCGCGGCCATGGCAATGGAGCCCACCGCAAACAAAGTAACGACAGCCCGAAATCCCAAGTGGTTCGTTTCAGGAAAAGCCATTAGCACCAGGTAACTCATCAGAAAATACAGGGCCCAAATGGCAAGTGAATAAAATACAAATAGCCATTTTTTCTTGAGTTGAAAAACGGATAACAATCCATCTTTAAATCCGATAATCACTTTTTGCAGCTTCTCATTCTTTCTTAAAAAGAAGAGAACCAGAAAAAATAAAATACCCAAAACCGCTGCCGCCCAGAACCACCAAGGAACCGAAACATTTTCTGAAGAGAAAGGCAGTGCGTTTAAAAAGTTTTTTAGTTTTCCCCACTCCAGGTAAAAGGAGAAAATGATCAGGAAAAGCAGGCATATAACATCGGCAATCCGTTCGGTTACTACGGTGCCAAAAGAAACTTCTACCGGAGTTTTTTCCAGTTGGTAAAGAGAATAACACCGCGATATTTCTCCGCCCCGGGGCACGGCCAGGTTTACCAGGTAGCCGGTCATCAGCGCCCAAAAACTATTGGTTGTTTTTACTACATGCCCGGTGGGCACCAGCAACATTTTCCAGCGCAGCGCACGCAACACGTGGCTAAGGACGGCAGTAAAAGCCATTAGCCACAAATATATTTTGTTGCTTTTCAGCCACGCTTGCCAAAGGTAATCGAACTTGCTTTCGCCCGCTACTTGCAGCCCACGCAAAGAAAGCCACAACAATAAACCGGTAACCCCGATCATCAGCACATAGCGTGTAGCAGATTTTATTTTTTGCATCAGGCCAAAGTATTATCGGGAGTTGGAAACACAAGAGCGGGTTTAAATTTCTTAGCCTCCTCCCATTCCATCGAAGCGTAGGAGATGACGATCACCACATCGCCCACCTGAGCTTTTCGGGCCGCGGGGCCATTCAGGCAAACCGTGCCGCTGTGGCGCTCACCTTTAATGACATAGGTTTCCAAACGCTCTCCGTTATTAATATTTACGATCTGCACTTTCTCCCCCTCTATCAGGTTGGCAGCTTCCATCAACGCTTCGTCTATCGTGATGCTCCCCACATAATGCAATTCGGCTTGAGTAATTTTTACGCGGTGTATTTTTGATTTCAGAACGTCAACTCGCATGCATCAATAAATTATCAATTAATCTTACTTCACCCACAAAGGCGGCTATTAAAAGAACTGTGTTGGCTGAAACGTGGTTGGCCGGCATTAAGTTTTCGGTATCAGCCCATTCAAAGTATTCTAACTTTAAGTTGGCCACAATATCAAAGTTTTTTTGAACGACTTCTTTTACATTTTCTATTTTTTCACCCCGAAGGAGTAATTTTTTTGCTTCGCTAAGCGAGCGATACAAAAGGGCCGCCTGAACTCGTTCGGCCTCACTCAGCCTCCGGTTTCTTGATGACATAGCCAAGCCATCGGCTTCGCGGATAATCGGCATCTGTTTCAGTGTCAGATTAAATTTAAGTTCGGTCACCAGTTTTTCAATAATTTTAAATTGCTGAAAATCTTTTTGCCCAAAATAGGCAGTAGTAGGATTTACGATATGAAACAATTTAGATACCACTAAAGCAACACCACTAAAATGGCCCGGCCTGAATTGGCCTTCGAGAATTTTATCAAGCGTACCGAAATCGAACGTTACGATTGATTTTTGTTCGTACATCGTGTTAACTTCCGGGGCGAACAAAACATCGCAGCCGGCATCGGCCAGCAGGCGGCAATCTTGCTCCCAAGGGCGGGGGTATTTCTCCAGATCTATTGGGTTATTAAATTGAACCGGGTTTACAAAAACAGAGCAAACAGTAAGTGCATTTTCCTTTTTTGATGCTTCGATAAGCGATAAATGCCCCGCATGCAGGGCGCCCATAGTAGGAACCAAGCCCACCGCAGAGGTGGCTTTTTCTTTCAGAAAAGCCTTTAAAGGTGCGATCTCTTTAAAAATTTCCATGTTTTCGGCTGTTGCGAAAGGGCGCAAATATAGTCCTATTGTTTTAAGGTAATATTGATAAAAGGCTATATTTTCCGTACCTTTGCTTCCCGTTTTCTTTGACTAAATAAAATCAACCGATATGTCTAAAATCCGCATCCTTTATGTAGCCAGCGAAATCAATCCATTCCTTCAAACTACTGAAGTGGCTGAGTTTGTACGCAAATTACCTCAGGCTATGCAAGAACGAGGAATGGAGATCCGCATATTAGTGCCCAGGTTCGGGCTGATTAATGAACGAAAAAACCGGTTGCATGAGGTGGTCAGGCTTTCGGGGATTAACATTGCTGTGGGCGATGAAGAAAAACCGCTGATCATTAAAGTAGCGTCAATTCCCAATGCTAAACTACAGGTCTATTTTATAGACAACGAAGATTATTTTCATCGCAAGTCGGTTTTTCACGATAAAGAAAATCGCTTCTTTGAAGATAATGATGAGCGGGCTATTTTCTTTTGCAAAGGCGTGATAGAAACTGTGCGCAAATTAGGCTGGGGCCCGGATATTGTTCATTGCAACGACTGGATCACCAGTTTTATTCCGCTGTACCTGAAATCCACGTATAAAAACGACCCATTGTTTAAAAACTCTAAAACTGTTTTTACTATTTACAACAACGGGTTCTCTCACAAATTTAAAGGCGACCTGATGGGTAAAGTGCGCATGCTGGATATTGAAGACAACATGCTGGGGCATTTAAAGTCGGGCGATTATGAAGGCTTTATAAAATTAGGAGCACAATGGGCCGATGTAGTAAACGTAGCTGGCGATGGTAAAAAACTGGAAGGATTGGTAAAAAAAATAAAAGAGAAAAAAATAGCCAACATCGAAAAATCGGAAGACTACACCGAGGAGTTTTACAACCTCTACACCGAGTTGGTAGGGTAAAGCATTAGGCACTAAACAACCAAGTCAGGTAAGTTTTTTTACCTGACTTTTTTTATTTTTGATTTTTAAATAAAGGGATATGTGCGGAATAGTAGCTTACGTGGGGCATCGGAAAGCCAGCGATGTAATTATTAAAGGATTGAAACGGTTGGAGTATCGTGGGTATGACAGTGCCGGCATAGCGCTGCTTAATGGCGGGCTGAATATTTACAAAAAGAAAGGAAAGGTATCGGAACTGGAAAATTTCATTCAAGGTCAAAACCTGGACAGTCACATTGGTATAGGGCACACCCGCTGGGCTACACATGGAGAACCTAGTGATGAAAACGCCCATCCGCATTACTCCGCTACTAAAAAATTAGCCATTATCCACAATGGCATTATAGAAAATTACAGTTCGCTCAAACAAGATTTGCTTCGCAAAGGCCACCAGTTTGCCAGCGAAACCGATACGGAAGTATTTATCCATTTCATTGAAGATATTCAGGAAAAAGAAAACTGCCCGCTCGATGAGGCCGTGCGTCTGGCTTTAACGAAAGTAGTAGGTGCGTATGCCATCGTGGTGATGTCGTTGGCCGAACCTGACTTACTCATTGCGGCCCGGAAAGGAAGCCCACTGGTGGTGGGGGTAGGTAAAAATGAATTTTTTATGGCCTCGGATGCCACTCCGATTATTGAGTACACCAATGAAGTGGTTTACCTGAATGATCAGGAAATAGCTGTAATAAACCACGGAGAATTAAAGATTAAAAATACAGCCAATCTGCCGCTAACCCCCTACATACAAACTATAGACCTCGAATTGGAAGCTATAGAGAAGGGCGGTTATGAGCATTTTATGCTGAAAGAAATTTTTGAACAACCACGCTCCATTCGAGACTGTATGCGGGGAAGGCTCGATACCCACACCGGCCGGTTAGTATTGGGTGGGTTGCGCGAATATGTTAATAAATTAGTGAATGCCGACCGTATACTAATTGTGGCGTGTGGCACCTCATGGCATGCCGGGTTAGTGGCCGAATATTTTTTTGAAGAATTTTGCCGTATTCCCGTAGAGGTAGAGTATGCCTCGGAGTTCCGGTACCGCAATCCGGTGATTCGCGAAGGCGATGTGGTCATAGCCGTTTCGCAATCCGGGGAAACGGCCGATACACTCGCTGCCATAGAAATGGCTAAGGCAAAAGGGGCAATTATCTTTGGAGTTTGTAATGTAGTAGGATCTTCTATTCCCCGGGCAACACATGCAGGTGCTTACACCCATGCCGGGCCGGAAATTGGAGTGGCCAGTACAAAAGCATTTACAGCCCAGCTAACCGTGTTGAACATGATTGCGCTGATTGTGGCGCAAAAGAAAGGAACCATAACGGAACAAAAATTTCATGAGTTACTGGTGGAGATGGAAAACATTCCGGCTAAAGTAGAGCAGGTATTGAAGCTGAACAACCAAATTCAAACCATTGCTGATGAATTTAAGCAAGCCCGTAATTTTATTTACCTCGGCCGCGGGTATAATTTCCCGGTGGCGCTGGAGGGAGCTTTGAAACTGAAAGAAATTTCATACATCCATGCGGAAGGATACCCGGCTGCCGAAATGAAGCATGGCCCCATTGCATTAATTGATGAAGAAATGCCGGTGGTTTTTATTGCCACGAAGGATGCTTCATACGAAAAAGTAGTTTCCAATATTCAGGAAGTGAAGGCCCGCAAAGGCCGGGTGATATCCATTGTTACCGAAGGCGATACGCTCATACCTAAAATGAGTGAGTTTGTCATTGAAGTACCCGCCACACTTGATCCGTTGATGCCGATGGTATCGGTTATTCCGTTGCAACTGCTTTCGTACCACATTGCCGTGATGCGCGGCTGCAATGTAGATCAGCCCAGAAATTTGGCTAAAAGTGTTACGGTAGAGTAAGAAACGACAGGAGTAAATACCTTTTTAGATTTTCACTTCAATTTCCATCTCCTTCATTCCACTCAAACCCCATCGCAAGAATTTTTTCAAGCAAAACATTTGTCGCTAACGGCTCAACGCCAATTTTTTCGTTGATGGAAGACCATGCCATTTTAAGTTCACCAAAATCCGGCTCACCGGTATGAAGAATAAGTTGATCTACCCCGGCAAGGGTTGCGGCAAGGGCTTGCAGCCACGTCATTAAAATACGGTTTCCACCATAGGCACCGCACCCCCAATAACCCGAATGAATAATTACCGAGTCGGTTCCAGATTCTATCATGGCGGCCTTGAATCCGGTGTAGGCAGCTTTTAGTGCGTAAATGATTTCGGCAAGTTGGTAGCTTCCTTCACCGCCATCGGGTGCAGCAATGCAGATCAGATTAGTAATAGTTGGAGGCGTAATAATGTTAACAGCCTTTCGGATGGCATCTTCCGATGCCTTGTGAAAGGCATTTCCATAAAGCCCCAATGGTCGCCCTTCACTATCATTCGGTTCTGTTTTTAGAGAACAACGTCTTTCGGCACCTTTAATAAGAACAGGTGTTGGCTCCTGGTCATTTACAGTTGAGGAATCAATTTGAAGGGCATTAAGTTTTTGTTTCAGGGAAGCAAGAACCGGGTGTTCGGCCACTTGCATTTCGTCTTGCGCCAAGAGGTCGCTCCCATACGCCAGAAATAAATCAGGGTCAGCAAAATTAAGGTGCCATTCAAATGATTCTGAAGGACCGGGAGAGGGCAGATAATCATAGTATCCGGCCTGGCATAAAACTTTATCGGATAACCCACGAAGCGATACCGATTCTGGTAATTCCATGGCGTGCCACCTTGAATAGTTAAGTTTCCCTTGATGAAGGGCACCGGGCGGACAAGCTATTTCATATACAATTTTTTTATTCTTGGAAAAAAGTTGGGCAGGTTCCTGTTTTACTAGCAGAGAAGCTTCAAAAATACATCGCTGAATAGGCTTAATTGAAGCAGCTTGTTGGGGTTTCATTTAACATTGTTAAGTGAGCTAGATAAAGGTAAACAAATAATTTAGCTGAGTAGGATTTTTGTACACCTCACTTGTATAGATCCAAACCGGCATAACCTTCTGCGGCTCTTCGCGGGCCACGCTCCACGTAAAAATTCCGGTCTTGCGGTGCCCATGTTCCTAATCCATCTACATACCGATTGAACATGCAAAAGGCGGCAGCGATTAACACCGTGTCGTGAATTTCTATATCTGTCGCACCTAACGATTTGGCTTTTTCAATTTGTTCGGGCGTTACATACTTGCCGCCTTTCTGAACACTGGCGGCAATGGAAAGCAATGCTTTCAGCTTGCCGGACAGATTAACCGATTCAAAATCTTTCTTTACCGAATCCACATAGTTGATGTCGCATTGCAAATAATGCTGGGCAATGCCGCCATGTGTATTTTGGCAATAGAAGCAGTCGTTCAGATACGAAACATAAGTGGCTATCAGTTCGCGTTCTCCGCGGGTGAGTGAGTTTTCGCTTCGCAAAAGAACTTCAGCCAACTCATTCAGGGGCTTTGTTGTTTCAGGGCGAAAAGCCATCGGTCCGCGAATACCGGGAAGCCCTTCGGGTAATTCTATATGTGCCATGAGTTTATGATTTAAGGTTTATAAACTTAAAGTTTAGTAGGAAGTACATATCCCTTTTCGCCCATCCGTACTCCCATCTCATCATACGCTTGGGGGTCAGTAGGGGTAAAACTGGCGAGTCCATCCACATACCGATTGAACATACTGAAGGTGGCTGCGATCAGCACCGTATCATGAATGTCGCGATCAGTAGCCCCCTGCTTGCGCGCTTGCTCCACCTCTTCGGGCAATACTTCTTTTCCGTTAATTTGAACTTTGCCGGCTATGTTGAGCAGCGCTTTCAGTTTTTCGCTAATGGGTGCAGCTTGGTAATTGTTCAGCACAACATCCACCACTTGTTTTTTGTCTCTAAAAAGATAACGGGCCGCTGCCGCATGGCTGCTTGTACAAAATACACACTCGTTGCGGGAGGAAACATACGTAGCAATTAATTCGCGCTCGGCCTCACTCAGAGGAGATTCGCCCCGGAGCAACACTTGGGCGAGGTCGTATAAATACTGCCCGGATTCAGGGCGAAACATAACGAGGCTTCGGATGCCGGGAACGCCTTCGGGAACTTGAATATGAGCCATAGATGAAATTTATGCGGTTAAGTTTTTAGATGGAGCTTTGGTAAAGACGATGAAAATAAATCCCAGAAAAAATACAAGCGAAAATAGCGACAGGGAGTTGCCATAGCCGCCTAATCGGGTTACCCAGGCGCCCACAAAAAATATGGCCAGCGTAGTAAAAAACCTTCCGATATTAAAACAAAAGCCTGTAGCGGTGGCACGAACAGCCACCGGAAAAAGAAGCGGTATGTAAACCGATAGAGTGCCCTGGCTGATACCAAACAGAAAAGCTAAGAGCGCAATTTCAATTATGGTTATGGAGGTAAACGATGTGTTAAGTTGAAAGAGAAGAAGAGATAATACCAAGCAGCCAGAAAAACACAACAACAGAGTTTGGCGCACCCCGAGTGCATTAGAAATCCATCCTGATAAAAAACCTCCGCTCAATCCGCCCATGCCCAGTAACATTAAGCTTATCCCCCGCTCTTTCTGCCCATCGGTTGTTATAAGCAGGCTTTGAACCCAGGTAGGCAACCACGAGAAGATGGCCCAAAGCCCGATTAACATCGAACCAAAAATAACCGAACCACTTACCATCTCCCGGATGTTTCCTGTTATCGTGTTGTGCTTTGTCTGGCGTGTATTTTTCCATTCTTCAGATTCGTGCAAAAGAAAAAATGAACTAACACCAAGAATGAGTGGGCAAGCCCCAAACAAAAGACCTTGTCGCCATTCCGAAATAAAGTAATTGATTGCGCCTGAAGAAAAAACACCGATTGCAAAACCGACTGAAACAAATCCAATAAATACAGAACGGGATTTTACAGGCCATACTTCTGATAAGAGTGTAGTGTTAATGACCAGCACACCACCGACACCAAACCCGCAAAAAAATTGCATGACCAACAACATTTCCCACGATGTAACAAGTCCTTTTAATAAAGTAAATACCCCATACATTGCCACGGCTGCCGCCAATGATTTTGCCCGGCCTATTTTATCGCCCAATACACCCCATATTAATCCTCCGGTTGCCCATCCGGCAAAATACAATGCATTGATGTACGCACTTACCTGATTAATACGATCGGTTGTGGCGGACCCCAATAAATCTTTTACCACTACCGGAAGATAAACAGATATCAGGGTGGTGGCTGCTCCTCCCAATACGTTGCTCATAAAACAGATGCCAAATAAGAGCCAGAGGTAAGAGCTGATCTTGGTATCAGTTCCCGGCAATATAGTCTTTGATGCAACCAAAATTAACGGGGAAACAATTCATCAAAAACGATAGAGATATAATACACGGCACCGACTGCGGGCGACCCGTACGCCTGATACACCTGGTTATTAAGCAAGTTGTTTGCACCTAACTTGAATATCGACTTAATAGACCTTACTTTATAATTTACCTGCGCGTCTAACATAGAGTATGCATTAATTCTGCCCGGCTGCATCTGGTTAAATGAAGAAGTCCAGTCAAATGCGTCCTGCCATCTCCACGCAAGAGAAAAGCCTATGTTATGAGTAACCGAACTATTGCTAAACGTTACATTGGTGCGCCACTTGGGGGTGTTAAAAGCAGGAATATCGTTTGGGTTAGCATTCAGTAAATTGAAGTCGGCCCAGGTGGCATTTGCTCCCAAAGAATAATTTTTGGGTAACAAATAGGTGAGCCCTAATGTAGCGCCCTGCGAAGTAACCCGATCACTTGCATTAGTATAAAGCTGATACAATCGGCTATTGCCGCTAAGCAGATCATTGGCTGCGGCCGGGTTTATTTTCCCATCACTGCCCAACACCGGGCTTTGGGGCTGCATCACCACTCGGTTTAAAATAAAATCATGGTAGCTGCTGAAATAATAATTTACATCAACCAATAATTTTTCGGCATACAAACCTTTGTAGCCAACTTCAAACGTATGAACACGCTCGGGTTTAATATAAGGTACGCTCGATTTCTCTAATAAGTCTTTCGATTGGGCAATAGCTTGTGCAGGGGTGGCACCACCAGCCATGGCCGCCTGGAATGCACCGAAAAAAGGTCCGAGCGAGGCTGAAGTAAATGAATTTTCATACACATTCATGCCCCGGCTATTGTCGGGCACACCACCTAAAATGGTAATAACCCCGGCATTTAGTTTAATATACTGATCAGTAGGGGTTGGGTTTCTGAAACCCGATTGAAAGGACGCGCGAAAGTGATGATTAGAGGCTACTGTATAAACCGTGGAAACACGAGGGGTAAACCGCCCGTTAAAATTTTGGTTTTTATCGTACCGGATAGAGCTTGTGATTTTTAAATTTTCATTGAGCAGACGTTTGGAGGCTTGCACAAATGCCCCGCCTTCTTTAATGGTGATGGGATGGTTAAGATCGTCTAGCAGCGTGCCCATGGTGTTCATGTCGTACATCCGGAAGTTACCACCGGCTAACAGATCAACCACTTTTATCTGGTTACTAAAATCATATTGCCCTTCAATATGATAGAGTTTGCTTTTGCTGATAATGCCGGCCCCCGATAAGCCGGTGGTGTTAATCAGCCTGTTTTTTTGATTTTCAAAATCAGCAGAGCCGGGCAAAAACCTTCCCTGGTCGGCAAAGGCACGCGCGGCATTTGGATCGGATGCGGCCACACCACTGATGCCTCCGCTGTAAGCTGTACTATAACGGGTGAACCACATATTATCAGCTTGATTGGCACTGACTATGTTGCCGCTTAAATCCTGCACCCACGTACGGTTGATAAGCTGACCGAGAGCACGGGCATTGTACGATTGCCCGGTGCTTTCCAGGTTGGCATACGCACGAACAAAATACTGGCTTCCGCGTGCTTCGAGACGGTGTTGCTGAAAATTAAAGTTGTTTAATTGAAACCGGTTGCTCCCGGTATAGGCGGCCCGGCCCTGGTTGTAATTATATTGATAAATTAATTCCAGGTTGTTGCTCACTTTATAGTGGAGCGCACTGTTAAGTTTTAAACTGTAGGTGTTGTAGTTCATCAGGTCGCGCTCTTCGTACCCGGTGCGCGATACATTTATTCCGTTGATGGTGCGTACCACCTCATCGCCATAAATATTTAGCGCATCACGCCCTGGGTTATTATCGCCCCGCAGCGCAGGAGGTGTGCCGGAAGATACATCGGTGTAATTGGTAGCATACCAATCTAACCCCGAGAAGTAAGAGCCGTTTACTTTAAAAGCGAAACGGTTGTTAATTACTTTGGCATAACGGATAGCCAGATCGTAGAGCGGAGTGGGATTGGCATATTTTTCATTAAAATGATTCATGCCGGTTTTTACCTGGGCACTCAAGCCTTGGTATTGAAATGGGTTTTTGGTACGCATCATTAACACTCCGTTAAAAGCTACGGGGCCATACAGTGCCGAGGCCGAACCGGGTATAATTTCGGCACTCTCCATATCCAAATCGGAAGAACCAAATAAATTGCCTACGGCAAAATTTAAACCCGGTGTTTGGTTATCAACCCCATCTACTAACTGGAGGAAGCGTTGATTGCCGGTGCTGTTAAACCCACGGGTGTTGATTTGCCGGAAGGTGAGCCCGCTGGTTACCATTTCCACCGATTTGATATTCTGCAGTCCTTCATAAAAATTGATGGAAGGAGTTTCGCGAATGGATTTGGAATCCATCTTTTCTATACTTACCGGTGATTGTAAAATATTTTCTTCTACACGCGATGCCGACACCACCATTTCATCGAGCAATTGGCTTTGCTGAATCAGTGAAACAATAATTGACTGGCTTGTTTCCTGTACCTCTATTTCTTGTTTTTGATAGCCTACAAAAGATACGATTAAGGTAAGCGGAGGATTTAGTGTGGCTGAAAATGAAAACTTTCCGGCCGCATCCGATACGGTGCCGATCATTTTTCCTTTTACCGAAATATTGGCTCCGGCAACCGGTTCATTGGTTTTTGAATCAGTAATGGTTCCACTAAAGATATTTTTTTGTGCGTATATCTGAGAAGACAGAATGACAAAAAGCAGGAGTAAAATTTGTTTCATGCAGGTTGGTTTGGGGGTTAATGTTTTTTTAAATGATCGTAGCCTTGCGGCAAGCGTTGGTAGCCTTTGGCTATTCGTTGAGCCAGGCCATTATAAAATTCAGGATCAGCAGGGGTTACGGTAGAGAGGCCATCGACATAGCGGTTATACAAACAGAAGAGTGCTGCGATCAGTACCGTATCGTGAATCTCAAGATCCGTAGCGCCTTCCTGTTTAGCCTGTTGAATGGAGTGTTCGGTAACAGCTTTTCCACTTTGTTGTACTTGGGAGGCAATAGTGAGCAAGGATTTCATTTTATTACTGACGGGCGCAGTAGAGATATTTTCTTTAACCGCTTTGGTGGTATCGCATTCGCCTAAAAGTTTATCGGCAGCGGCCGTATGAGCATTGGTGCAAAAGCGGCAGGCATTGCCGTTAGAAACTACCGTAGCAATTAATTCGCGTTCTGCTTCCGAAAGGGTAGAGGGGCCACGAAGCAAAAACTGTGTAAGGTTGCGGATGGGTTCGGCTGTGTCTTTCCGGTATTCAAGTAAGCCGGTAATACCGGGCAAATGATCTTCTAAAGGGATGTATGGCATATATATTTTTTTGGATGACGTATTAAAAAAGCAGGGCCTGCCTCGAACCCTAATTACGATAACAGACCACTGCTTCCTTTTTGTAAATCAACTTAAGATGACAAAGGAATTGATTCACCACCTGTACCCTAAAACAGGCAACTAAATTTTCCAAGGTCATTTAAAAATGTAGCGTTAGTATTTTTTGTTATGATAAAAAATTGGCTAAAACTTCTCAGCCGAATGCGTAGCTGAGCAGATGATTTACAACATGCTTTATTCCGCCTCGAACGATACAAGAAGAGATCAGAAAAAAATTACAGCTGTAAATCAGCAGTAAAGATTGGGAGGAGGCGTAGGAACGGGATAGTCTTGATTCAGAATTTTCAAATCAATCGGCTTAGCCGAGGGGCCAGTGGTTACTTCGGGAGTACCCAATACTGGCATTGCTGCTGTTGTAGGATTGTAATCCTTTAAAAAACCAATAAGTGTTTTTGCGTTTTGGTTCGGAACGGAAGAATGGTCGATGGATTGTTTTACTAAATCAGAGAATATGTTTGCTGCTTTTTTATGATCGCTGTTGCGTAAACAGACGATATAAACGGTGTCTTTCTCGTATTTTTGCTGCACCAGCTTATAATACTCGCCTCCGTATTCAAAATCGCCCGAGGCACGCTCAAAGCCATTTTCAAACGGATAGGGAAGGGTGAGCGGGATTTTAATGGTAACGGTTTCCGATTGATCGTAGGTGCTGGTTTCTATGGCCAACTCGGCTTTTTTGTTAGCCTGCCTTATCATTCCCGCATAAATACCATAGTAACCTATTACGTTAAACAGGAATACAAGTGTGAGGAATGTGGCGGTGGCCTTTTTCATTATTTGGCTAAGGTAGTTTTTTTATTTTGAGAAATCAAAATCCACCGTCTGTTTTGGTATGGAAGGAAACAATAGAATTAACCTCTTAGCGAGGTGTTTTAAGTCTGTTTTTTGTAATTTTAAAAAACAACTGTTTTTTCATTTTTGAAATTTGAAATGGATTGGCTATGAACTGGAAATCTGTGCGGCTGTGGCTTTCCACCCCGTTTACCCTCCTCGATTCGATGCGTGCCCGCCTGCAGTTGGTTTTATTTTGTGCTCTTTTTGGGTGCATCTTCCTCACCCTTTTTCACCCGCTCAATCTTGACCAATGGTTTGTGCGCTCTAACAAGCCGATTTATTCTATTCTCCTTTTTTTTAGTGCGGCTGGCTTGGCAGCCATCATGGTAACGCAGTTGGCGCTGCGTTCTTTTTTTAATGGCTATGCTTCTACCCGCTTAAGTTTCTTCGCCTGGATGACGGTGGATTATATAGTGATTGCCCTGGCCGCCCACACCACCAATCATTTTATAACCAACGACCCGTTGTTTGATTTGACCGAGCTGACTAAAACATTGGGCAATACTTTTTTAATTTTAATCGTGCCCTACGCACTGGGGTTGCTGTTGCTTTCGCTGCGCGATCAGGTTAGAACGGTGGAAGCGTTGACATTAAAAATTAACCAACCGATAAAATCGGCATGGGTGGAAATCAAAGATGAAAACGGAAAAACAGTTATTTCGGTAGATGCCAAAAGCGTTTTGTATTTTAAATCGGAAGATAACTATGTGTTTGTTTACTATAAACTGGATGACGAAGTAAAAAAAGAACTGATACGCACTACGCTTAAACGGTTGGAGCAGGAGTTAGACACTGCGGCTTTTGTGCGGATACACCGGTCGTACATGATCAACACATTAAATTTGGTAGCTGCCACCCGGGCGGCCAACGGATACCGGGTAGTAATAGACTCTACGCTAAAAGCCACCTTTCCGGTTTCCAGCACTTATCAATCTGTTTTTGAGGATCGGTTTTTACCGCAGACATTTCGTTAGTATCACATTTTTTAATTTTGTATCGGGTTTAATGACCGATAACAATATGCCCGCTTTTAGTGGTGCCGTTTTTAATGAG
>JAFDYY010000030.1 GCA_018267195.1 Bacteroidota bacterium
ATCATAGGAGAAGAAGCCGAGATAGAAAAATTTCAAAGCCTGCTTAATCTGCTCAAAGAAAAAGCAGGTCGTTTAATTATTAATGGAGTGCCCACGGGGGTTGAGGTAGTTCCTTCGCAAAACCACGGAGGCCCCTACCCTTCTACTACCGACTCGCGGTTTACGGCTGTTGGCACCGATGCCATCAAGCGGTTTGTTCGCCCTGTTGCCTTTCAAAATTTTCCCAACTCCCTTTTGCCGGAGGAATTAAAAAACGAAAATCCATTGAATGTATTTCGATTGGTTGAGGGAAATTGGACAAGAGATCGGGTCAAATAATATTTTTTTGAATGAGACCCCGCCTGCTGTTTCGATTGAAATTATTTTCAATTTTTGCTTTCGCCTGTTCAGTCGGCTATTCACAAATTATCGTAACTCAGAAAAAAGATTCGCTTCTCATTTCATTGGAAGGGCAGCCTCTTTTTAAGGGTTTACTCTCCAGTCAAAATTCGAAGAAGTTTAATGTTCTACATCAAAGCAGAAATGTGGACGGAGCTTCGCTCGAACTCATTACCATTTCCTCCGGCTTATCGAAGGCCTTGGAATTGAACGGTGAAGTCTTTGCCCATGAGGGTGCCATTGCAGTGGAAAGTGATCCTCGCGACAATGGTTTGAAAGTGATCAAGCATTGCGTTGGCCCAAGTACCAGTTTGTTAAACAATGGTATTTACGACCGTAAAAAAGATTGGCTGCTCAGTTTTGATTCATCTTATCCAAAACTAAAAATCCATTCAAACAAAAATCAATTTCAAATAAATGCCAAGGGTTGGGAAATTGTTATTCGATTTCGTCCCAACTATTACCAAAAACATCGGGGCTTGAGCTACTTTAATCCTGCCACACACTCGCTGTACAAAAAACCAATGGTGGGTTGGTGCAGCTGGTTTGCTTATTTTGATAAGGTTACGGAAAATGATATTGTTCAGTTAACTCAAACAGCATCTGAAAAACTGAAGCCTTATGGATTAGAGTACATTCAAATCGATGATGGCTATCAACAATTGCCGATCGGCCCGGCTGATCATTGGCTAACGGCAAATAAAAAATTTCCAAACGGGATGGGGTATCTTGCTAATTATATCCGCCAACATGGGATGACTCCCGGCATCTGGACGAATGTTGCCTTTGCCGATTCGTCCGAAGTCAAAAATAACCAACAACTTTTCATTCGTGATAAAAATGGAAAACCGGTAAAAGGGAATTGGATTGATTATGTAATGGATGGCAGCAACCCGGAATCTATTTCAAAATACATCGCGCCAGTTTATCAAGGGCTAAAAGCGCAAGGATGGAGTTATTTTAAATTGGATGCCTTGAGGCATTTAAAATACGAGGGGTACAATTCGTATTCAGAATATTTCACCACCCGGAAACTGGATCGCAATGAAGCATTCAGAAATATTGTTAAGGCCGTGCGGGCATCTATTGGCAATGATCTACCGCTGATGGCGTGTTGGGGAATTCGTCCGGAGCTGGTTGGTATTGTTGACGCTTGTCGTATTGGAAATGATGGGTACAGCTATGCGGGGCTCGCTCAATATAACTCATACAATAATATTATCTGGCAAAATGACCCTGACCACATTGAGCTGAGTGATGCCGAAGCTTATCGTTCGTGCGTGGCAACTTCCCTGACCGGATCATTATTCATGCTTACAGATAAACCGGAAAAATATAGTTCGCCCTTAACTGAAGCCGCTATCCGTTCAATGCCCGTTTTGTACACGCAGCCCGGCCAGGTTTATGATGTAGATCCCTCTCGCTCATCAAAAATTAGTTTGGCCGATGCCGAGATGAGTGGATCCGGTCCCCGTCTCTTTGATGCCAGCACATCGACCACAACAGGTTTGTTTGCACAAGCCATCAATCGCTCATTCGAAAATTGGCTGGTACTGGGAAGGCTTGATGAACGCGATAAAGTCCTACCCTTTCATGATTTAGGTTTAAATGATGAAAAGGAATATTTAATTTTTGAATTCTGGACTAAGCAGTTCAAAGGAGTTTTCTCCAAACAGTACGAGCCGGGCTCCATTAATCATCAATACAATTGTGAGGTATTGTGTTTTAGAGAACGCACCCATCACCCACAACTGCTGGCCACCAATCGGCATATCACTTGCGGTGGTGTGGACTTAGTCAATGTGAATTGGGAAAACAATACCTTGGCAGGGCAATCAGAAATTGTACCCATCGAAAATTATGTTCTGTATGTCTATGAACCCGAGTCGCAATTAAAGCCTGTTGTGCAATGCGATCATGCCAAACTTGTGAGGTCTGCGAAGGAAGGTATGATGAGAACCATTGAACTAAAACCCGAACCCGGAGCAAAATTGATTAATTGGAAAATTCAGTATTAGCAAAATGAAAAAAACCTTTTTCTGTATTGATGCGCACACGTGTGGTAACCCTGTTCGGTTAGTGGCAGGGGGTGGGCCGTTATTGGAAGGAATCAACATGAGCGAGAAGCGTCAGCATTTTTTGCGTGAGTACGACTGGATTCGGAAAGGATTAATGTTTGAACCCCGCGGCCACGACATGATGAGCGGGAGCATTTTATACCCTCCCACCGATCCGGCCAACGACATGGGTGTTTTGTTTATTGAAACCAGTGGCTGCCTGCCCATGTGCGGGCATGGTACGATTGGCACCGTTACCATCGCAATTGAAGAGGGCCTCATCGTACCAAAAACAAGCGGTGTATTAAACCTGGAAGTACCGGCCGGGCTTGTGCGTATTGAATACAAACAGGAAGGAAAAAAAGTAAAGTCGGTAAAAATCAGAAACGTAAAAGCTTACCTCGCAGCAGAAAATATAAAAGCCCTATGCCCCGATTTGGGCGAGCTAACTCTTGATGTTTCGTATGGTGGAAATTTCTATGCGATAGTGGATGTGCAGAAAAATTTTTCGGGCTTAGAAAATTACACGGCCGACCAACTGATCAGTTGGAGTCGTGAATTACGAAAAGACATCAATTCAAAATATACATTTACCCATCCCGAAAATGCCACGATCAACGGCTGCAGCCACATTTTATGGACAGGGAAAACAATTGATCCGGCCGCTACCGCCCGCAATGCTGTCTTTTATGGCGACAAAGCTATCGATCGCTCACCTTGTGGCACGGGTACTTCCGCCCGTATGGCTCAATGGTATGCTAAAGGAAAATTAAAAATGGGTGAAGATTTTATACACGAAAGCATCATCGGTTCAAAATTTATCGGACGCATTGAAGAGGCTACCGAGCTCAATGGGAAACCAGCCATCATTCCCAGTGTAGAAGGCTGGGCTAAAGTGTACGGATACAATACCATCTCTATTGACTCTGAGGATGACCCTTATGCTTTCGGATTTCAAGTAATTTAAAAGTATGTCAAAAATTGGAATTATTGGAGGCGGCATTATCGGATTGAGTTCGGCTTATTACCTGAACCAATCCGGACATGATATTACGGTTATAGATTCAGGCGACCTTCAGAACGGCTGCTCGCATGGCAACGCAGGTATGATTGTGCCCAGCCACTTCATTCCGCTGGCAGCTCCGGGCATGGTGGCCAAAGGCATCCGTTGGATGTTTAATTCGTCCAGTCCGTTTTATGTTAAGCCTCGACTCCATGGCGACCTGCTCCGCTGGGGGTTTTTATTTCTTAAAAACGCAAATGAAAAGCATGTAGCTGCAGCCATCCCGGCTCTGAAAGAGTTGAGCTTGTTAAGCAAAATTCATTATCAGCAACTTGCCCGCGACTTACCATTTAATTTTGGATACCACGAACGTGGCTTGCTCATGCTCTACCAAACCCAAGAAGCCGAACGCGAAGAATCGGAAACCGCCCACCGGGCTAATGATATTGGTATTACGGCAAAAATTTTATCGGGCGAAGAAGTGCAACAACTGGAGCCGCATGTAAAAGTAAATGTGCGGGGCGGTATTTATTTTCCGGGCGATGCACACCTTACTCCTCACCAATTATTTAACGGACTAAAATTATATCTTCAGAGAGCGGGGGTAACCTTTGTGCCTCACTCGGCTGTTTCAAAATTTGAATTTCACGGAAACAGTATTCAATCCGTATTGGCAGGCGATCATTTTTTTTCTTTGGATCAAATCGTATTGGCGGCCGGCTCCTGGAGCGGCCTGATCGCTAAACAACTTGCCTTAACCCTGCCTATGCAAGGTGGCAAAGGATATAGCTTCACCTTACCCGAGGTAGAGAAGAATGTGCAAATCCCTTCTATTTTTTTGGAAGCACGGGTAGCCGTAACCCCGATGGAAAATTCATTGCGCTTTGGAGGCACCATGGAAATAGCCGGTCTTAATCATTCCGTTAACCTAAAGCGTGTAAAAGGAATTGTTGACTCCATCCCTAAATATTATCCGGAAATGAAAGTAGGGATGCCCTTGGTTGAAAATGTGTGGCACGGGCTTCGTCCTTGCTCGCCCGATGGGTTGCCGTACATAGGCCGAAGCACTAAAATAAAAAACCTGGTGATTGCCACCGGCCACTCTATGATGGGCCTGAGCCTGGCACCGGCTACCGGAAAATTAGTATCCGAAATAATAGATGAAAAAAAAACAAGCATGGCTTTAACCGCCTTTTCTCCGGAGCGGTTTCAACGGTAACAAAGGGAGCGATAGACACATAGATCGCAGATTTTTTTGTTGTCTGTCTGATGAAACGGTTTAGACGGATCAAAAATTTCGTTCAGCAATTGTGCTAAGTGTTCTTCCACTTCGGGTAAAATGGGGGTGGCATCCGTTAGTCGTTGCCCGTTTTGTTGTAGCCCAAATTGAAAATCGTCAGTAAATAAATTATTCCGGTTCAGCAAACCGGGTATTATTTTTTTGGAGTGATCTGAAATATTTTTTTGATACAACAGCGCATACAGCAGGGTTTGAAAGACCGCCTTGTTTCGCTGATTACCGGAAAAAAGAGAAGGCACATCTTTAAACTCTAACTTATCTTTTCCGGTTTTGTAATCAATGATTCTTACCCGGTCGTCTTTCGCATCGATCCGGTCAATCATCCCGCCCAGTAATACGGTGTAGGGAGGTTGGCTGATGTTGACCGAATGCGTCCACCGGTTTTCCTCCAACCCTTCAATTTGAAAGGGCACCTGGCTTTTATCCCAATTAAGAATCTGTTTCACCAACTTGCGCACCACCTCCCGCACCACCACACGCTGACCTTCGTACAACACTTCTTCCGTGGGGGCAAGGCTATATTCATTTCTAAATGCGTCATCCATCAGCCGATTGATTCGTTCTTCCAGATGGTCGAAATTATCCTGGGTAATCAGTTTAGGCAGGTTGCCGCCCGTTGCCTCTACGTAAAATTTCTCCATTATCTTGTGCAACAGGTTGCCTAACACGCGCGGGTCAATTTCTTCCTGCACTGTATCGGCTTCACGAATGCGGGCTACATATTGAAAATAAAATTTCAGGCTACAATCCAGGTACGTATTCAGAGCCGATGGCGAAAATCCTTTACTGCGATTGCTCCCGTTATTCAATTTAACCAAAGCCTGCCGCACAGTTTCTGATTTCTGAATAACGATCGGTTCTATTTTTTTTGACGAGATGGGATTGTGCAGCACTTTCGATTGAATAGGCCATCCGCTTTCATAAATTAATTGTTGCACATAACGGCTCATCTCCCCCTGGCCAAGGGTATCGGGTTCGGAATTATAAAAGAAGAAGATATTTTGTGCCCGTTGTAAAACCCGATAAAAAAGATAGGCATACAGGGCGCCCCGGTGTTCATCGGCCGGCATGTTATACGCTTTGCGCAGGCTGTATGGGATATAGGATGCTCCATGCCCCGATGGAGGAATCATTCCCTCGTTAAGTGACAGAATAAATACATTTTTAAAATCAAGGTTGCGGCTTTCCAGCAAACCGGTAATGGGCAAACCTTTTAAGGGCTCGCCTATAAAGGGTATTTTTTCGGTGCGGGCATATTGGCGAAATAATCTCAAAAATGATTTCAACCGGTTAACCCGCTGGGGTTCATCGGTCGGCTCTTCCCACACGCCCTCTAATCGGGTTATCAGGCGCTTACCTTTCAGCAAACCTTCTTTGTCTAACTCATTACCCAAAGAGGCCTCTTCTATTTCGGCCATAACTGCTAATAGATATTGCGTAATTTTATTAACCGTTTTAAAAATACAAGCATGTAGTTTTACATCGGCCGTCAAAAAAGTATCGGGTACTCTTACCCAATTATTCCGGTAAATTGTTTTCAGTTTGTGGTGTGCCGCTGCCGCATCGGCCGCCACTACATAAGGATGCGACAATACACTTTGAACCGAGTTGAAATCAAATTGTTTATTGTTGGACCGGATTTGCAGTTGCACCAACAATTCGATCAGGTTGTAAACCGGTGCATTGACCAGCGGAAACCCCATCGACACATTAAACTTATCTACCACGGGGGAAAGACTATGCAACACCGGCATCAGCAATTTTTCATCGGGCAGAATCAATATAGTTTCTTCTGCAACCATTCCATTGAGCAAATGCTTTCCCAGTTCGCCAGCTAATAACTTTACTTGCCCGATGGGTTGTGCCGCTCCGAGCAGTTCTATGTTTTTGGGTTTATGAAAATGAGCCGGCACCTGAGCGGAAAATGTTTTTCCAAGAACCGGATGTTGTTTGTATGCGTTAAAAAATTTACCAGCCTCTTGTCTTTCATCATTTACATAGTATTGGTCGTAGTCCCATCGCACTTTTGCGCCTGCCTTATCCACACAAATAGAAATAATATTTTCTTCGACACGGGTAAGTGCATTAAATCCGGCAAACCACAATTGTTTTTCGTTATCTAATTTAATTTCTCCTTGCCTCAGGTTATCGGCCACCTGGCGGTGCAGTTTCCCTTCGTAGCTCAGGCCATCTGCCAAAAGGCGTTCATTAAAAAGTTTATACAGCGGATATAGTTTAGTCCATACCTCAATAAATTTTTGTTGGTTAACGGATTGGGGTTCGTCAAACTCATTCCAAAAATTTTTAAGATATTCTTTTTGTTCGGCTGAGAGATAATCCATTCCCCGATCCAGCTCTTTCAGGTGGCGCAAGTCAGAGAATAACAACTTTACATCTACCAGGTAGCGGTCTGCTTCGTCAAAATCGCGCAGCAGCATTTCGCCCCACCTAAAAAACTGATCGAACGATTCTGCATACCCACCCAAGAGTTCCTTATAACAAAAGTAAAGACGGTGTACCAGCTCCAGTTTATCGGGGATTTTCAACAAAGAAAAACCAGAAACAAAATCTTCGAATGTGATAAGCCGGGGAGAGAATACCGGGCGGTCTATGAGAGCGCTCAGGTATTTCTTAAAATAAAGTACGGCTCTCCGGGTGGGAAAAATAACGGTAACACGCGCAAGGTTGGCTTCGCTTTGGTGTAC
Organism: Bacteroidota bacterium; assembly: GCA_018267195.1. GTDB lineage: Bacteria > Bacteroidota > Bacteroidia > Cytophagales > Cyclobacteriaceae > ELB16-189. The sequence continues at coordinate 7,444 of JAFDYY010000030.1, forward strand.
CTCTTCGGCTAATTCTTGCAGAAACGTTTTCATGGTTCTAAGCAGGTTAAAGATGAACGATTATTCATCCCCCTGCAAACCGGGTCACTCCGTAAGTACCGGCCGGGCCTCAATGGACTTAGCTGATGCTTCCAGAATTTCGAAGGCGCTTTCGGCCATTCGGTTTTCGGTATCGAGGGTTGGGTTTACCTCTACAATTTCATACACACATACTTTGGGGTCCTTGCAAAGTTCAGCATTGAGTATTTTAGCTTCTTCTACGGTAAGCCCATTGGGCACAGGGGTACCCGTGCCGGTGGAAAAGCGACTGTCTATACTATCTACATCGAACGACACATAAATAAGATCGCAATGATCTAACATGGCCAGTGCCCGGTGGGCAGTATCTACTGCTCCTTTCTTTTTCACTTCTTCAACCTCTATAAAGTTGATGTTGTATTTGTTGATCAGGTAATTTTCTGGTTTTTCCAGATCGCGTACAGCAATATAAACCAGGTCTTCGGGGTTGATTTTAGCACCGGGTATTCCTACATTTTTTATTTGCTCCCAATAATCAAGAGTAGCTCCGCGCGGGTCGTTTACTTTACTTTCGAGGTTGTCTATGCCAAAGGCCATGGCCAGCGGCATGCCGTGCATGTTTCCGGAAGGGGTGGTAAACGGGGTATGCAAATCGGCATGGGCATCAATCCAGATTACGCCCAGGCGTTTTTTAGGATAGGCCTTTTTTATACCGGCTATCGTGCCGTAGGCCGTGCTGTGGTCGCCTGCCATAATCAGCGGAAAGTAATCATCAAAAAGTTGTTCATACACCTCCAGGCAAACGCGTTCTTCCATTACCAACACCCCGTCTATAAATTTGGCATAGGCGTGTTCGGCCCCGTCAAACAACAGTTCGTTTACGTTCTCTACCTCTACGGAGTCGTATTTTTTAAATAAATCCGACTTCAGGTCGAGGCTGGCAATTTTCATGGCTTCTACCCCGAGGCTGGCCCCGCGGGTGCCGGCACCGATTTCAGATTTTACTTCTATGATTTTAATTTCTTTCACAAACTGATCCAATCAAAAATTTTTAAGACTGATAATATCGAAAATAGCGAGTGGGGGATTTCCCCTCTTAGAGGTCGGGCAGGCCATGTACCCTTGAAATAAAACGAAATAAAAACGGGTGTGCCATAACGAATCAATCCATTGCAAAGATGGCAATTTTATCGGAATATTGCCACTTCGTAAACGGCCAGCCCGAAGGCTGCCTTTTTAAAATGATTCAACCGACTAACCATTTACTGCCAGGATGAAGAGTTACCGCGAGCTGATCGAGCAAACCTTTGAGTTTCCGCAGCGCGAGTTTAAAGTGCGCGATCACGAGTTATTATTTAACGATGTACCGCTGATGGACATCATCAAGCAATACGGTACTCCGTTGCGCTTTACCTACCTGCCGCGCATCAGCGAAAATATCCGCTTCGCGCAAACGGCTTTTACCAATGCCATGGAGCGTTTTAAGTACAACGGCTCCTACACCTACTGCTACTGCACCAAGTCTTCGCATTACGATTTTATTTTAGAGGAAGCCCTGAAGAACGACATTCATATCGAAACGTCTTCCGCTTTTGATATCCCCATTGTGCGTACGCTTTTTGAACGCAATAAAATTTCTAAAAACACTTACATCTTGTGCAACGGTTTTAAGATGCCGAAGTACAAAGAATATATTACCGAACTAATTAACGATGGCTTTACGTGCGTTCCGATTTTAGATAACCTCAACGAAATAGACCATTACGAAAAATGGGCCACCAAGCCCTACCAGGTGGGTATCCGTGTCGCGGCCGATGAAGAACCTAAATTTGAATTTTATACTTCGCGGCTGGGCATTCGCTATGGCGACATAAACACTCTCTACAAAGAGAAAATTCAAACCAGCACCAAAGCTTCATTAAAAATGCTCCACTTCTTCATCAACACGGGCATTAAAGACACGGCTTATTACTGGAGTGAACTAAGCCGGTTTATTTTTAAATATTGTGAGATTAAAAAAATATGTCCTACGCTGGATTCGATTGATATTGGGGGCGGATTTCCGGTGAAACAATCGCTCACCTTCCATTACGACTACAAGTATATGATTGAACAGATCGTAGAGAACATTAAATGGATTTGCGAGAAGAACAATGTGCCCGTACCCAATATCTTTACCGAGTTTGGAAGTTTTACCGTATCGGAAAGCGGAGGTATTCTATATTCGGTCGTAGATCAGAAACTGCAAAACGACAAAGAGCTTTGGTATATGATTGATGGCTCTTTCATTACCCACCTGCCCGATGTGTGGGGCCTAAACCAAAAATATATTTTGCTCTCGGTAAATAAGTGGGACGACCCCTACCATAAAGTAAATGTAGGCGGGCTTACCTGCGACAGCCACGATTACTACAACAGCGAAGCCCATACCGGGGAAGTGTTTCTTCCGATGATTAACGATGAAGAGAAACTGTTCATCGGATTTTTTCATACCGGTGCCTATCAGGAATCGCTGGGTGGCTATGGCGGCATTCAGCATTGCCTCATCCCCGCCCCCAAGCATGTACTGATAGACCGCAATGATGAAGGCGAAATTTCTACCGAATTATTTGCCCCCGAACAAACAGCCGATGGCATGATGAAAATTCTCGGCTACTACGAAGAAAAACCGGTAGGCAAAGGCCACCGCAAACACAAAAACCCCATCGGCAGCGTAAAATAAAAAAAGCCGGAAAAGCTCCGGCCTTTTTTTAGGTATCTTGTTTTATTAGCGAACTCCGCCAAACATTCCCTGCGTTTCTTTATAATCGCTTGGAATGGTAAACAACGATGAACTCAACGTCTCGCGTTTAATATCGGTTACTTCCATAACCATGTTTCCCTGGGGGGTAGTGGTTTCCACTTTTAGCGGCAGGCCTTCCATCCCTTCATAAAACATAGAGCGGCCTTTGCTCATCTGTTGCCGGGCAAAGGCTTTCATGTCTAATCCTTTAAAATCGGTGGTGGTCCAAATGTTAGAAACCCCGGCATTATTATGTTCTTCCTTAGGGGTGATCACATACTTGGTGCACGTGTGGCCGAGAATGGTGGTGGTTTCGGTAGTTTTGGTTACCGTGTAATTATTTTCGGTTGTGGCAGGAGCCTTTCCCGAGGGCATTACTGAGTATGTTTTACTTTCCCGGTCGAGGCGCACACTTTTATCGGGGGTATGTAAAAAATCGCCCGACATCACGCCTCCATCCATGGTTACTAACGAATTGTCGCCTTTCACTTTTACGATCATGCCTTTAGGCATCATACTTCCCATCATATCGCCAGACGATGCCCCCTGCATCATTTTTTCCATGGTGGCTTTCATCTGCGGGTTGCTTTCCATCATGGCTTTAAATTGCGGGTCGTTCATTTTGGCCTGAAGTTCTTTCATCTTGGCCTGATTGGCCGGGTCGTTCATCTTGCGTTGGCCTTCCGCCATTTTGGCCTTCACGGCCGGGTCGGTAATGTCCATTTTCATAGACCATTTTATCGTTCCCTCAAAGGTTTGTGCACTAACTATAAATGTTAACCCCACAAACAAGGATGTCATTAATTTTTTCATAGATCAGTTTGTTGTTCCAACGAAATTAGGAAGATTTTAAAAATAAAAAATCACGGGTTTAGGGGATAGCCGTCTCTATTTTACCAATAGGCTATTATCTTGCAGCATGCATCCTAAAATTACCAGTTCGCAAAATCTTAAAATAAAAAGTTTGCTGGCGCTGGAAAAACCACGTGAACGAAAAAACCGGCAACAGTTTTTAATTGAAGGGAAGCGCGAGATAATGTGGGCCGTGGAAGCAGGCTATACAATAGAAAGTATTTTCTTTTGCGAAGAAATTATTTCGCTGAGCGAAATTTCTGATCCGCTAAAAAAAGATCTCATTCCGGTTTCGAAAGAAGTTTTTGAAAAAATAGCTGTGCGCGAGGATTCGGGCGGGCTCATGGCCGTAGCCAAACAAAAAACTCATTTGCTTTCGCAGATCGAACTCCGGAAAAACCCGCTCGTGCTCATTCTGGAAGCCGTAGAAAAGCCCGGAAACCTCGGAGCCATTTTGCGCACGGCCGATGCCGCTGCCGTGGATGCTGTTATCATCTGCGACCCGCAAACCGATTTCTATAACCCCAACGTAATCCGTTCCAGCGTGGGCTGTGTGTTTACTAATCCGTTGGCGGCTGTTTCATCCGATGAAGCAATTGCTTGGTTGAAAAAAAATCAAATCAAAATTTTCTGCACTTCGCTGCAAGCATCAAAGCCTTATCATCAAATGGATTTTACACAACCCACGGCCATTGTTATGGGTACAGAAGCCACGGGCTTATCAGAAATTTGGACAAAAAATTCGGATGCCAACATCATCATACCCATGCAAGGCAAAATTGACAGCCTGAATGTTTCTAACGCAGCGGCTGTGGTGGTGTTTGAAGTGTTGAGGCAGAGAGGAAAGTGAGGTTGAGGAGATAGCGTCTGATAGAAAGCAAAAAACACCTTTCCAACTTTTTAGATTTATTTTTTTGTCATCTTCAATTTCTCTACGGCAAATTTTTCTATGGCTTTTTCCACCGCAGAGATATCTTTCGATACAAGATAAGAACCCAGCACATGGCCCCCTGCATTCGGTATGGCCACCATCTTCTTCAACGAATCGGGCGTGGCCAGTTGCCGGTTCATCTCTGCCATGGCGCTCACCTTTACCACCGGGTCTTGTTCGTTTTCATTTTTGTAATAATAAAGGGTAAGGCTCGGGCATTTTATTTTGCTATAAGTGGCCGCATTCATTTTATCTTCGAGCAGCTCCTCCAGTTGAGTCACGGCTTCCAGGCGGTACGGATTATTCCAATATTTATCTTTCAACGAATCTTTTGGGAAGCTCCGCTCCTTTCCGCCAATTACCCATCGCGCCATTTGCAAACCCCACGGGTTGTTCAGCAGCCAGGCATTGGGGTCGTTTATGGCCATGTTGGGCGACATATTGATCAACGCAAAAATATCAGCGGGGTACTCGGCCGCCAGCATCAGTGCCATGGTGCCACCCGTAGAGGTGCTCATCACAATCACTTTTTTCCCGATGGCCTTGCCAATCGCGAGTGCTTCTTTACTGCTTTGCCACCAGCGGTCGGGGGTAAAGTACAAAAGCTGATCCACCGTGTCGATGCCGTGGTCGGCCAGGCGCGCGAGGTAAAGATTACAACCAAACTTCTTGGCAAAATGACGGTGCACCGGATTCCCTTCTTCCTCGCTGGCGGAGAAGCCATGTAAATACACTACACTGTATTCCGTTTTTTTCTTGGTGCTGTCGGCCCATACAATGCGTGCTTCGTTATCGGGTTTCAGGGTATGTTGACTTTCGCGGCCGGCCACATAATTTTCTAATTCTTGTGGCACTTTCGGAACCAACGGCATAGAAAGATTGAACACTGGTTTTTGGGGTGTCGGGCCTAAAAAATAAATTGCCACGAGTGTTAAAAAAAGAATAGATAGAAGGATAAGTTTGCTTTTCATGCAACCGATTTTCTGCCCAAGTTAGCAACAGCAATCGGTATAAAAACTTCAGAAAATACAAGGCCTAAAAACTATTGAGCCTTTGTATTAAATCCAAATCATGCAATAGAAAACCTATTGCATGATTGACGAATGAAAAACTACAACCCATGAAGATAAAATACCCAATGATGATTTTCATTGTCAGGGTTAAAAGGCCACCTGGTATTGCACTACCCACTCGGCCAAACGCTTGCTTTCGGCCGGGGCTTGGCCGGCATTCGAAACAAAGTACGGCCGGTTTTGGTAGTTCAGTGAAATTTTTGAATTGTTCCCGTATATCAGCCAGTTTACTCCTACATTAAAAACATACATAGGGTTGGCCAGACGGTCGTAGCGGGCATACTGAAAATTGGCATACGGTTGTAATGTGCCTTGGTCGTTTAGCAGGTGATTGCGCAATTTATAGCCTACTTGCACGTAGCCGATATTGCCTGTGCCCAGATAAGGGTAAGCATTGCCGTAATTAAACTGAGTAAAGTAGCGGTTGGGGTTGGTGGGGGCCGGCTGGTAGGCCGTACGTGTGGCCGGGTTGCTGGCACTTCCTAATTTAATAAAGTTGTACCCGTAATCGTAGTGCGAAAACGAAGCATAAGCCGACAGGGCTGTTCCTTTCTTTTCATTGAGTGGGGCATCATAGAATACATCGACCGAAAGCAAAACAATATTTTGGCGGGTAGTATCTTTAGTCGCTATATCGGTGTAATGAAATGTGCCGTTTTTCTGATAATAAAATCCGCCCCCAAGGTTAAACACTTTTTTGCGCCCCTGGTAAGAACCTATGGTGGCCGGACCAAAATTAGATTCGCTTTCTAAAAACTGGTATGAAAAATACCCTTGATATGCCAGGTGTGTAGGCAGGGTAGAAAATGCCGATGACTCATTGATTGGATCGGCTCCAGAAATTACCCCTGCGGTTTGCAGCATAAATGGTTTGGCTACGGAAACACGGTAATCCAATTTTTGCAGTTTCCCTTTAGCATACACGCCCAATCTTCGCACAAACTGATCGTACGTGTCGCTGGTTACTTCCTGAAAGGCGGGCGGGTCTATTACCATTATAGAACTGACCGCTATGTTGGAAAAGCGCGAGGGGCCGTTCCATCCGTTCAGCCCCATGCCAATCGAAAGTTTTTTAGGCACCACGGCATAATCGGCTGTAATGTCATGAAAAAAACTACCGGCCTTTCGGGCCGAGAGATAATTGAGATTGTTTTGGCCGAACTGTACAAAAAAATTAACACGGTCGGTAAGTGCTCCGCTTAATATAAAACGGATACGTCTAATGCTAAAGTCTGTAACATTGGGTTCGGCTTGCGTTACTACTACTGACCCGGGGTTCAGGTCGGTGTAGCGCGCCCAGAGTTGGGCCGTCATATTCAGAGTGATGTGGTGCCGTTGGGTACTGTCTAACTCCAGGCGCAACCCGTTTTTTAATTTTTCCGGAAATTGGCCAAAGCTATTCGCCATGCTTAAGGCGAGCCCAACGGTAAATAAAATCTTGATGACTGGTCCGGATTTTTTTTGCACGCTTAATTATTTCCGGCAAACGTAAGCAGGCTGTGTTACCCGAATGTTAAGGCAATATTAGGTGATTAACAATCCTTTAAAAGAAAGGTAACATTCCCTGAAAAAATTACTCTTTTTTTCCGCCAAACGGATCTATAAACGTAACATCAAACGCAAAGTGAACAAAGTCGTTTAGAAATTGTCCGTAGCTAAAATTTAATTGCTGCATCACGCCCACATCAAAGGCAATTTTCTTTTTTTCGAATGTATGCCGGAAGTAAGTACATATCCGGTCTTCCGACTGCGCAAACGGGGTCCAGCACAACCCATCATTGGGCTGGCGTTGTTGGGCTTGTACAAACAATAATTCGTTGGTAAGAATAAAAGAACTCGATTTGGTTTTATTTAATGGGATACCCGCCTGCACTTTTACCCGGTAACGCATCGCCTGAGGCGATTGATAAAACCGGCTCCAATCGGGCGAATAAAAGTTTCTCCATTCGGGCCGCAGCGAATAGGCCATCGAAAATTTGCCTAATTGATGCCGGTAAAACAAGCGCAGGTAATATCTTATCTCTCTCCGAATACCCGGAATATCGCTATCGTAAGGCGGAGAATCGGTGTACATATTTTGGCCGCGCAAGCTCAGGCAAAAACCCAACTGCCAATGCTTGCCCCACTTGCGGTAGGTCTGTTGTTCTACCACATAAATAGCCTGTCTTTTTAGCACAGATGAGTTGCTCGGATCGCTAAACCGCGACATCCCCGCATACGACTGGTTAAACCATTTTTCGCCCAGCGATTGGTGAAATGCCACTACCCCCCACAACACCATGTGTGTATCGTCCAGGCCGGGCGGAGAAATTTGTGCCCGAAGGGTTACCGGCATTTCGGCCACAAGAAAAAATACATAACAATAAAAAAATAATTTTGTGAGGGAAGGATTCGTAAACGGAGAAGACATTACTAAATGGCCATTATATTAAACAGCAAACTAACAGGTTATTCCCGGTCTGGCAATACCGCTAACAAAATAACTCGTAGCCGTTTGGTATGCCAGCTCCATTCATCTACCTTGAATCATGATTTCTAATTCGCTTTTTACCGGAACCTTAAAAGAAGAAGTTCAATCGTTTGGCCAAGTAAAAACCTTCCCGGCCGGCACCCGCATTTTAAGCGAACAAAGTTACATACAGGTAATACCCATTGTATTGAAAGGAAGCCTGCGTGTAGTGCGCACCGAAAAAGACGGCCGCGAAATATTGCTTTACTACATCGCCCCGGGTGAAAGTTGTATCATGTCTTTTCTGGGCGGCCTCCACCACGAGCCCAGCCAGGTAATGGCCATAGCCGAAGAAGAAGCCGAGTTGCTGCTGATACCTGTAGCCAAAGCAGGTGAATGGGTTAAAAAATTTCCCGAATGGACCGATTTCATTTTTAAATTATACCACAAACGATTTGAAGAACTGCTGAGCGTGGTCAATGCTATCGCCTTTCAAAAATTAGACGACCGCCTGCTTCATTTGTTAATTCAAAAATCTAAGTTGTTCAACTCAAAAGAAATAAAAACTACCCATCAGCAACTGGCCCAGGAACTGGGCACCACACGCGAAGTAATTTCGCGCATTATAAAACAAATGGAGCACGATGGCTTAGTAAAACTCGCCCGAAATAAAATTGTGCTTGTGTGACTAAAATCACATACTTCGCAGCACCAAGCCAGTACTTTTACTGAAAATTAATTCTATGAAAAAGAACATGGGCTTTACCGACCGGGTTATACGCATACTGGCGGCAGCCGTTATCGTTACGCTCTACTTTGCCAATATTATCAGCGGCACGGTAGCTGCTATTTTGCTGGCGTTGGCCACCGTATTTGTCCTTACCAGTTTTATCAGCTTCTGCCCACTGTATTTGCCTTTTGGGCTGAATACATCTAAATCTAAAAATAAAAATGAAGAATGAAGAAGTACGCTCTGGAAATAATTGGGGTTGGCATTGGCAGCGTGGCCGGGTGGCTCTATTGGAAATACATCGGCTGTACTTCGGGCAGTTGCCCCATTACTTCTAATCCGCTTCACTCTTCGCTTTATGGAGCGGGCATGGGGGGATTACTCTTTGGAATGTTTAAAAAAGAAAACAAATAAAAAATATATGATAGAAACGATTAAAAAAGCGTTGGGTATGAGTCCGTCTGCCGACTATGCCCAACTGGTAAAAGAAGGCGCTGTTATTTTAGATGTACGCAGCAAAGGCGAATATGCCGGTGGCCACATTAAAAACTCGATCAATATTTCGGTTGATCAACTACAAAATAATTTGCACCGCCTAACCGATAAAAACAAGGTAATCATTACATGCTGTGCCTCGGGCATGCGCAGCGGAAACGCGAAACGGATTTTAGAATCGAACGGATACAACCAAGTGCACAACGGAGGAAGTTGGGCTAGTTTGCAACATAAAATTTAAAATAATATGGAACCGCATTATTATCGTGTAGATATTGCCTGGAGCCAGGACCGCAAAGGCATGATGTGCTCGCCCGAACTAAAAGGCACTTTGGGCGATGGCAACGGCTGCATTGAAGTAGCCACTCCGCCTCAATTCCCCAAAGGCATTCCGGGTATCTGGTCGCCCGAGCATTTATTTACGGCTGCCGTAAGCAGTTGTTTAATGACCACCTTCTTAGCCATTGCTGAAAATTCAAAACTGGATTTTATTTCTTTTCAATGTGGCTCGGAAGGAAAACTGGAGCAAGTAGAAGGGAAATTTTTAATGACCGAGGTGCTACTGAAACCGGTCGTAGTGGTAAAAGAAGAAAAAGACCAAGACCGCGCACTTCGGGTTTTACAAAAATCGGAAGCCAACTGCCTGATCTCAAATTCGGTAAAAGCTAAGGTAAGCATGGAGCCCCAAGTATTAGTAGCTGTAGAAAATTAACTAAATCATGGCTCAGGCAACTTTTGCAGACCTCATTAGCAGCGACATACCCACGTTGGTTGATTTCTCGGCCGAATGGTGTGGTCCCTGCAAAATGATGGCGCCTATATTGCAAGAGCTAAAAACGAAAATGGATGACCGGGTGCGGATCATCAAAATTGATGTAGACCGCAACCCGGCCATCGCTACGGCCTACCAGGTGCAGGCTGTTCCTACACTCATTCTTTTTAAAAATGGCCAGCTGCAATGGCGGCAATCCGGTGTACTGACCACCCAAAATCTGATCACTAAATTATCGCCTTACCTTAGGCAATAATACATTTTTTTGCTGCCTGGGAATTGGAATTTTTTTCCGCCCTGCTTTTACAAAAAGACAGAGGCTTTAAAAGCGTAGTTCACTTTAGTTCAGAAAGAATTAACTTTTTCTGTTTAAGTGTATTCTTCATTGCCTTTTCTTTGACTTTAGGATCGTCACTGTTTATTAGATCAAAATATTCAACGGGAACAACCTGCCACGATAAACCATATTTGTCTTTGCACCAACCACAAGAACTTTCTTGCCCTCCGTTTGCGGTTAAGGCATTCCAGTAATAATCTACTTCTGCCTGGTCTTTGCAATTGATAACAAACGAAACTGATTCATTAAACTTAAAGAAAGGCCCGGCAGCCAAAATATTGAATTCGATCCCATTAATTTCTATAATCGCAGTTTCAAAATCTCCTCCCCCTGCTTCGGGTGGATTTTTATATTGATGATGCTCTTTCAGTTTCCCATCTTTGAAAATAGAAAGATAATAATCTGCTACCGCTTTTGCGTTTTTTGTCTCAACCCAAAGTGAGGGTATTATCTTTTGAGTAATCATTTCAGGTTTTTTTGTTGAAGTTTGAATTGAGGTTGTATCGCTTTTATTGTTATTCTGAGAGTTCTGTTGAGGGTTTCCACAACCCATCATATTAGCTATTATTAATGCTATCCAAAATAGTAGTTTATAATTTTTCATCGCTCTATTAATTAATTTTTCAAATTCATTTCATGTAATTGTAATATCTGCAAACTTGTGCATAACTCAATGAAAGTTGTTTTCATAAATTTCTTCTTGCAGAGTCTTTAATTCCCCTCTACATACTTCTTAAAATTATTCAATATGGCTTGCCAACCTTGTTGTTGCATCTCAATCGGGTTTTGAGTTTCGGCATCAAACGTGGTGATGATTTTTGTAGCTGTGCCCAAGTCTTTAAACTCAACGGCTACTTGGCGGCCATCGTCAATGGTATAAACTATCTTTTGTTGGTCTATCACCTCGTTATAAACACCACCAAAGTCAAAACCAAAACTTCCGTCTTTGGCTTCCATGCGGGCAAAATATTTTCCGTCTACGCGCAAATCATTTTCTGCTCTCGGGCATTGCCAACTGTCTATGGCAAAATTCCATTGCGTAATGTGTTCAGGTTTCGTATAAAAATCCCAAACCTTTTTTCGGTTGGCGTTGATGGTTGCTTCTATTGTAAGTTTCATATTATTTGTTTTGAAAATATTTTTAAACCAGTAAGAAATTAAGGTTCATTTATCTACTTAATAATCGGTAAATACCTTTCTCGGTTATCATAAATTATCCAAAGTAGAATTGCCCAAAGCACAATGGCCATAATTAGTCCGCTATTGTCAACAAAAGTGTGAACGAGCAAAACACCAACCATGGAAGGAAAAACAATCAAGGCACCCAACGCTCTTGTCTTTTTGAAAATGAGCAAGGCTCCGCCCACAATCTCTGCAGTTGCTATGAGCGGCATAAGCCAAACTATTTCAAGCAATGCCTGGGTATCTTTTATCAATTCAGGATTTAAGTTTTCAGGCGTGGGTATGTAATTAAAAAATTTGTTGAGCCCGCCATTGATTAACAATAATCCAAAAAGGATTGACAACACGTTTAAAATTTTGTTTTTCATCTGTTACCAATTTTTCGTTTAGCTACTTATTTTGAAAATTAATCATCCAATTGATTCCATACTGATCGGTAAATTCACCGAAGTAGGAACCAAAAAACATATCGGCCATTGGCATGGTAATGCTTCCACCCGCAGAGAGTTCATCAAAAATGCGCTTGGCTTCTGCTCTTGTTTCAGGCTGAATGCAGATGTGCATATTGTTTCCTTGCGTTACGGTAAAACCCATTTCTTTTGGTGCATCGGTGCCCATAAGAATATGCCCACCGGTTATCGGCAACTCAACGTGCAAAATCATTTTCTTTACGTTTTCGGCAACAGGTGGGTGATTGGCATCTTGGGGGATGTCGCCAAAGCGCTGAATGCCATTGCCTACAAATTCTGTTTTAAAAACTTTTTTATAAAACAAAAATGCTTCTTCGGTTTTACCGTCAAAATTCAGATAAGTACAAACTCTTGCTTTGTTGCTTGTTTTATTTTGCTCGCTCAATTTGAATTTCGCTTCAATGTATTGGTCAAGATTTTCAAGAGCCATGGTGAAGCCTTCTTTAAAGCCCATCGCAATGTTCTTTTCAAGGTCTTCCAGTTTTTCATATTGCCGTGTAACGATCACCGTTGTGGTGTCTTCGCTTTCGCGGAAAACATTGGACCACCTGCTGGTTGGAAACTCTTCATTTCTTTTTCCATTCTTATCGCAGAAATAATCCAAACCCGAAAAGTTTTTCTGGCGAACAATTTTTTGATATTCATTCTTGTTCCAAAACTCTTCACCATTGGGGCCATTCATCGTGTATAACCAAAAGCCGCCCTCGCGAAAATCCATCTTTTGGGTTTTTGTTTTCCACGGCTTGGGCGCCCACCACTCATCGAGTATTTCGGGCTTCGTCCACGCATCCCAAACCAAATCAACGGGCGCAGCAAACTCGCGCGTTACGTGAATGGTTTTGTTTTCTTTGTTTACCGTAAAATCAAATTGTAAGTTTTTCATAGTGTAGATTTAATTAGCCGCAGATGGCGCGAATGAAAATTCATCTGTGCCTCCGTGGCGCATCAATTATTTTTTTAATGGGCAATCGATCATCCATTCTATTCCATACTTATCTCGGAACATAGCAAAGTATGTGCCCCACGGGCTATCGCCAATGGGCATTTCTATTTTTCCGCCTGCCGAAAGCGTGTTGTATAATTTATCGGCTTCTGCTTTGCTATCCACATTGATTACAATTTTGCTCCTGTTTTCATTTTCGTTTGTTCTGCCCATAAATGACGGAACATCGTTTCCCATCAGCATATTATTACCGATAGGCAAAGCAATGTGCATGATTTTGTTTGCTTCGGCTTCGGGAATAGGAGGTTCAGCACCTGCTATGTCTTTGAAGCGCACCACATTTGTAAACGCTCCGCCAAAAGCCGCTTTGTAAAATGTAAATGCTTCTTCGGCTTTTCCATTGAAGTTAATGTGTGGATTAATTTGTACCATAATGTTAAGGATTTATTTTTTTAATTGTTTATTCCAATTCTTCGCAATGGAAGTTATGATTTTGCAGCAAAGCAATTACGGTTGTAACAACATCTTCATCGTTGACAATGCGTAAAATTTTATCGCAGTCTTGCAGGTCAAAGTTCCATTGGGCACTAGGCAGTTTTTTGTCAATATGCGGTTTGAGCATCTTTGCCTGTATTTTGTTTTTCACCGATGTTTTAAAAACAAAAATCATTTTGATGATAACGTTGTCAGTAATTTTTCCAAGCTGCTCAATGTCATGGTGATTCCTTCTTTGAAGCCCATTTCAATCATCTTCTCTAAGCGAGCCAGCGATTCATTGTAAATAGCAATACTAACTTTTGTCTTCCCACTTTGTTCGATAAAATTTATATCCCAATTAGAACCCGGCAATTCAGGGTTTTCATCTTTATCGGCAAACGCATTAAATATTTTGAAATTGGTTTTGGGACTGATGGAAGTATATTTCTGAATAACCCAACCCTCTTGTCCATCAGGACTTACCATTGCATAAAATCTTCGTCCGCCAACTTTAAAATCCATGTGCTTGGTTTTTGATGCAAAAGGTTGTGGTGCCCACCATTGGTCAAGAATTTCAGGCTTTGTCCACGCATCCCAAACTAAATCAAGAGGCGCAGCAAATTCTCTTATCACATAAACGGTTTTAGTTTCTTTGTTTACTGTAAAATCAAATTGTAAGTTTTTCATAGTGTTCTATTTTTTTGTGAGAGATAGATTTCAAGTTTTACAACGTTTTGTTTCAAGCCTTCATAAGCGTTGTGTGCTTTCACAACGGTTTCAAGCATCTCTTGGGTATCAAACAGCATCGTCCATTGCATCAATGTTTGTTTGCCGTTGGCTTCAAAAATTACCGTAGTAATAAAGTGTGGATTGAAATGCTCAAATACATTTTTTTGTAAGGGAACAATCTCTTTGAAAATACTTCGGTTGGGAAAATTCGTGCCATCGGGCGCGTGCATAGTCAATAGCCATTCGCCCCCGTTTTGAAAATCCATTTTGTGAATGGTGTTGGTGAATCCGTTCGGGCCCCACCAGTTGGCAATGTGTTCGGGTTTCGTCCATGCTTCCCACACCAATTCAATTGGGGCATTAAACGTACGCGTGATTTGCAACTGTCTTTCTTCCATATCATTTTTTGTTTTTAGCGTTGGCTTGAATTTTGGCCAAATACTTATCAAGATTATCGAAGCGGTCTTCCCAAATTTTTCTGAATTGGTTGAGCCATTTATCGATTTCTTTCATTTTGTTCACTTGAAGTTGATAATAGATTTCTCTGCCTTGTTGTTTTTGTGTTACCAATTCGCACTCGGTTAAAATGCGCAAGTGTTTCGATACCGCTTGCCTTGTTGTATCAAACTGCTCGGCAATAGCATTGGGCGTCATCGCTTGTAAGGCAATCAGGGCAATAATGGCTCGTCTTGTGGGGTCGGCTATCGCCTGAAAAATATCTCGTCTCATTATCTACGTGTTTTATTTTGCGCAACCATTTGATTGCACAAATATATGCAACCTTTTGGTTTCTCAAATATATTTTAAACATTTTTTATAAATACCTGATTGTAAATGTGCTGGCAATGCGCGCAACTAAACCGACCTCGTTACGTTAGAGCCCTCATGCTCTCATTCCAACAGATAAAAAAAGAATATAATAATCAACTCATCCTACAAATAGATGCATTAAAAATTGATCGTGGCATCCACTGGCTTCAGGGAATGAATGGCTCGGGAAAATCTACTTTTATGAAAATAGCCTGTGGTATGATTCCTTTTGAGGGGAATGTAACGTTGGGTAATTTCAACTTAAAAAAAAATTCTGTCTCGTTTAAACAAAGGATAAGTTTTGCCGAAGCCGAGCCTGTGTATCCAGAGTTTTTATCGGGCAACGACCTGATCCGATTTTACAATGCAGTGCGTAAATCGGATAAAAAAAATTCGGACGAGTTAATCGCCCGTTTTGGTATCGGCACCTATTATAAAAACCCGATCGGTACGTACTCCAGTGGTATGACTAAAAAACTATCGTTGGTGTTAGCTTTTATCGGCTCCACCGATTTCATTTTGTTAGATGAACCTTTTGTTACGTTAGATACCGCCACTCTTGAAATCTTAACTGCTACCATTCACGATTATCATCAACAAGGCCGTAGCTTTATCTTCTCATCTCATCAGGCGCAAGAAATAGAACACTTGCCTATAACTTCCCGGCTGTTAGCCGAAAACCAAACGATATGCCGGCTCTGTTAAAGATTATTCATAAAATCTGGATTCAAAAATTTTATGAACGTCATGCGGTGCTGTTGGGGTTGGTCTTTTATGTCATGTTCTTTTTGGTTAATTCGGGCGAAATCATAGACTTTCATTTTAATTTGATAGTAGCCGTTTTATCTTCTTTCAAACTTTTATTATTGATTTTTGGTATCTGGTTTTTGTACCAGATCAAAATGATTTTCTTTTTTGAAGAATGTCTATCGTTGCCGCAAAATATAATATTAAAAAAATTTGAGTTGCTTAGCCGGAGCAACCAATTTCGGCTGTATGCCTATGCCTTACTTTTGGCCTATATGCCGGTTTTTATTTATTCTTCCGTGATGATCGTTATCGCTTTCCGCTATCGGTTATTTTTAGCAGGTTTGAGTATTGTTGGTTTTCAGGCGGGCATCATCAGTCTGGGAGCCTGGCGTTTATTACACACCATCAATTCGTGCACTCCATCTATTTTTAAAATTCCGTCTTTCAGATGGAAGCTAATCAAACCTTTTCCTCTTTTCTACATAGATCTGTTGGTTAACCGATTTAAAATAACCTTCCTTCTCACCAAAATATTTTCCGTGCTCGGTATTCTTGGTTTTATGCAGTTACCGGTAGATCATTATGAGCCCCGGCTAGCTTGGCTTGGTTTTACATTTGGTTTTTCAGGACACTATGTAATCCTTTATGAATGGCGGAAGTTTGAAGATCGCAACCTTTTCTTCTCGCGCGCACTTCCACTGGCCATTCATTCGCGCTTTGTGATGTTGGGGATTGCTTATGCTCTTCTGCTTCTGCCCGAATGGGGTGTAATGATAGCACAAGGCCTAGGTATTTATGATGCTACCGTGGGCTGGCTGATGGGCATTTCTTTTTTACTTTTTATACACGGTAGCTCCTACCGGTCTGCTCTTGATAATGAACAACTCATGCAAAATATGCTGTGGCTTTTTTTAATAACATTTCTAATGGTGCTGTCGCAACTATCCCTTCCGTTTTCTTTATTGCTCTTAGCCGTAGCCGCATGGCGGTTCAGAAAAAATTTTGATGGTTACCAACCGGCCGATTTTTTGGCTTGAAAAAAAACTGGTTATTCGTACCGCAATGAATCTACCGGGTTAGCTCTTGCTGCCTTGATAGACTGATACCCAACGGTAATCCACGCTATAGCTACCGCAGCCAAACCGGCTACCACAAAAATGAGTGAGTTAATTTCCGTGCGGTAGGCAAACCCGCCTAACCAATTCGATGCCACCCACCACCCAATGGCGGCTGCCGGAACAAAGGCAATAACTACCAGTAAAATAAATTCTTTAGCCAATACCATGGATAGGGAAGATACTGAAGCCCCCATTACTTTGCGGATGCCGATTTCTTTCGTGCGCTGTTCGGCTGTAAAGGCTGCTAAGGCAAACAATCCCAGACAAGCAATAAAAATAGCAAGGCCGGAAAACAAACTGAAGATTTGCCCCATCCGCTGTTCCGACCGAAAAAGCTTGTCGAAGTTTTCATCCAAAAAAGTATATTCTATGGGCTCGCTGCTGGCGTATTGCCTCCACAGTTTAGTAGCCTGCTCTACCGCATCTTGCGGGCTGCCTTCGTACCTCACCAATAAATTTCTTGAAGTGCGGACAAGAAAAACAACCAATGGCCTCACTTTGTCACGATACGTTTCAAAATTAAAATCTTTCACAATGCCAATAACCCGGTACCGGTGAAATAACGAGTCGCCATTATTGTATAGAACTTCTTCACCGGCCGAACTGGCAAATCCAAATTCTTTGGCAGCCGCTTCATTGATAACCACAGCCGTAGTATCAGCCGGAAAATCTCTTGAAAAATAACGCCCTTCTTTCATTTCAAACCGGAGTACCTCTTGCTGATCGGCATCGGCATAATAAATTCCCGCAATATGGTCTTGCTCAGAATGCCCCGACCTCACAATCGTTGTATTATTCACACCCGGAAAATAATTATTGGTAAAACTCAGTTTTACAATTCCCTTTTGTTGAGCCAGTGAATTTCTAAATCCATTTTTGTTGATTCCCACTTTGTCCATATTATGTATTACCAAAACATTTTTTTTATCCATACCCATTTTCTTTTCCTGCATAAACTGAATTTGATTATACACCACAGAGGTGAAGATGATCAGGAAAATGGAAATGGCAAACTGAAGAACCACCAAGCCGCTGCGAATTCCCTTGCTTTTAAAGCCTGCTCTCACCTTTCCTTTCAATACCTCTACGGCATTAAATGAGGTAAGATAAAACGCTGGGTAGCTGCCGGCCAGTAACCCCACTACTAACAGCAACACGATAATGCCTCCGGTAAAAACAGGATTCAGCAAATCATGAAAAGACAGGTCTTTACCCGCCAGTGTATTAAATGAAGGCAACAACAAATAACACAGCACTACGGCCAAACCAACGGCTACCAAACTGTAGAGCATGGCCTCCGACAGAAATTGACCAATCATTTGAACGCGCAACGAACCCAGTGTTTTACGCAATCCTACTTCCTTAGCACGACCAGCCGATTGTGCCGTGGACATGTTCATAAAATTGATGCAGGCAATCACCACAATAAAAATTCCGATGCCCCCAAAAAAATAAATATACGTCATGCTGCCACCGGGCTCTAAGTCACCCTGCGAAGTAGAGCCCAGATGTATAGCGGTAATTTTGGTAGTAAAGTAGCCGTAGGCTCCGCCTGCTTTACGGAAGTCTTGCAAACTGGTGCCCAAAAAACGTTGTACTTCAGGCCCCACATACTTGGTTATCAGGTTCTCAAATTTTTCTTCCACATCCGAAACTTGGGTGCGAGGCTTTAATGTAAAATAAGTATAGAGGCTGTTATTAAGCCACTCGGTTGATTTTAAATGCGAATGAGAAGATGCCGAAACTAGCGCATTAAAATAAAAATGTGAGTTACCCGGGCAATCAGCCGCTACCCCGGTTACTTTATATGCTTTCTTATCGTTGCCAATAGATAGTATTTTTTCGAGCGGACTTTCATTACCAAAATATTTTTTTGCCAATTTTTTGGTTAGCACAATTGAATTGGGCTCTTTCAAAACTGTTGACGGGTTTCCGGCTAAGAGTTGGAAAGAAAAGAAATGAAAAAAATTACTGTCAACATTAAATATTTTGTCTTCCAAAAATATTTTATCTCCGTATCGAAAAGTGGACCGGCCAAAATTATCAATACGAAGCGAAGACTCAATTTCCGGAATATCGGTTACCAATGCCGCTGCCATAGGCGCACAAGTTGAAGTGGTGCGCACGTCTTGCCCGCCTATTTTACCATGCAGGCCTACCTGATATATTCGATTGGCATGGGCATGAAACTGATCATAACTAAACTCATTAATAATATAAAGGGCAATGAGCATGCAGGCCGTCAGACCGATGGTCATTCCGAAAATGTTAATACCGGCAAAAAATTTTTTTTTGAGGATATTGCGCACCGCAACGCGAAAATAATTTTTTAGCATAAAGTATAATGGTTGTGTAGGTGACGAGTGAAATTATAAAATGTTACAATTTTTTAAGGCTTCATACGATGATACTAAGACGCTGTGTTATGGGGATACGTTGCATAGCCCAGCCAATATTTATGCCAGCTCTAAAATCATCTCCGGCTGTTCAACTCAGGTGATGCATTCGGGATGCATCACCCGCCCAAAGGGTTGACGAATGTTGATGAAAACATCAACCTTGTCAAGGTTTAACCCTGACAATGAAAATCACCATGGGGTATTTTATCTTCATGAGTAGGTTGTTGATTTTCAAAGATGTTCAGTTGCGAACACTCCGTGTACGGTTTGCAGTGGCAAAAAAAATCCCGTCTCAGCAGCGGGATTTTTTTACTTGAACCTAAACTTAAACCTATAGAAATGACCGAACGGGTTAAATATGAAAATGTTCTTTAATATTTTCAGTTACGATTTTCCCGTCAAACAAGTTTACAATGCGGTGTGCATAATTAGCATCATAGGGTGAGTGGGTTACCATCAGTACGGTAGTACCTTCTTCATTCAGTTGCGAAAGGAGTTTCATCACTTCTTCGCCATTGGCCGAATCTAAGTTACCGGTAGGTTCGTCAGCTAAAATTACTTTAGGTTTGGCTACGATAGCACGCGAGATGGCCACCCGTTGCTGCTGTCCGCCCGATAGCTGCTGCGGAAAATGATTCCTGCGGTGCATAATGTTCATACGTTCCAGTACTTCTTCCACTCTTTTCTTGCGTTCATCGGAAGGCACTTTCATATATAATAACGGTAGTTCTACGTTTTCAAATACAGTAAGTTCATCAATCAGGTTAAAACTCTGAAACACAAAACCGATAGAGCCTTTGCGCAACTGGGCACGTTGCCGCTCGGAGTATTTAGATACTTCATGGTCGCCAAAAAAATATTCGCCTCCGCTGGGGTTATCGAGCAAACCGAGAATATTAAGCAGGGTAGATTTGCCACAACCGGAAGGCCCCATAATGGCTACAAATTCGCCATCTTTAATTTCTAAGTTGATGCTGTTGAGTGCCGTAGTCTCCACTTCTTCTGTGGTGTAAACTTTTTCGAGGTTTTTTAAGCGTATCATAATGCAGGGTTAATGGTCAGATGTTTGGGTTCATTTAATTTTATAAATAAAAATACTTTTTTAGTTGTTGTTTCCTTCAGCCACACTTGGAATAAGACGTTTCTATAACAAATTTAGTTGCATACCTGTGCATAAATAGTATCAGTTTAATATCAGCACCTGATTATCTCCAAAGTTTTCGTATGACGAGGTAATTACCTGGTCGCCCGGCTTCAATCCCTCCAACACTTCAAAATATTCTGAGCCCATTTTTCTTCCCAGTTTTACATTTCGTCTCACGGCATGGTCGTTGCCTTCCAAAATAAATACCCAGTTTCCTCCGGTGTCTTTATAAAACCCGCCCATGGGCAAAAGTAATTCTTGCGAAGGCTGCCCTAACTCAATGCGTAAACGAAGAGATTGCCCCCTCCGTATGCCCTGCGGGGCATCTCCTGCAAATTCCATATCCACCTCAAAACGACCGTTTACGATGTTGGGGTAAATGTATTTAATTTCAAGGTGATAGGTCTTGTTATCAAAATCGGTAGTGGCCGGAAGGCCCACCGAAATTTTGGGCAGGTAGAGTTCATCTATGGGTACGCGTACCTTGTAGCTCCCCACAATATCAACCTGGCCTAAACGTTGGGCCGTGCTTACGGCCTGCCCTACTTCCCAGTGGGCGGCCATTGTCAATAAACCATCTACCGGAGCTTTAATGTTAAGGTTTTCTAAAATGGTGCGTACCGCAATCAGATTATGTTTCATCCGGTTTTCGGATTCATCTATGTCGCGCAGGTTTAGCACGCGGCCGAGCGAATCTCGTTTGTAGGCATCGTACGTAAATTTCCGGCGGTCGGCATTGTATTTATAATCCGCTTCGGTTCGCTCAAAATCTTGCCGGGCAATAAGTTTTTTATTCAAGAGCACTTTTTGTCTTTCATACTGTGGGCGAAGGATGGCCAACTGGTTATCTATTTGTGCCAGTGTTTGGCGCTGCTCCAAATCGTTTCGCAAAATACCCAACCGCGTATCGCGCGAACGGTTAATGCTCTGCACCAGATCCGATTCTTGCTGAAGTACCGATATCTCGCGGTTCAGGTTTGATATCTCAATAATCAGATCGCCTTTTTTTACCAGTGCACCACTTTCGCGGATGACGTGTTTAATATTCCCGCCTTCAATGGCATCGAGGTAAACCGTGCGGGCCGGTTCTACCGTGCCGGTCTGAGGAATGTATTCTTTGAATAACCCCATCTTCACCTCCGAAATAGTGAGTTTGTCTTTATCGGTTTTCAGTTTAGACCGGCGGTCGGCAAAAATAAATTGATAGGCAATGAACACTACCAAAGCTGTACTCCCTGTATAAGTCAGAATTTTTTTTACGGTAAATCGTTTTTTCTCAATCTTTTTGTCCATGAAAGCCAGTTAATATTTCATTTTGATGGGCTATTAGCCAAGTTATGTGCCAATAAATTTATGGGCAAATCGGGTTGTTTTTAGGGTTTATATCATTCTCGTAAGTTCAAATATGAACGGATATGTCCGTATGCGGACATATTTTTTTAGTTTTGAAATGGGAATCAGGCAAATCAGTTCAAAAAGAAAGATAAGCAGATACGGTATCAATATTGTCTGAACTTATTTAAACATCAATTTTATAAATATGACCGAACCCAAGCTTGGCAAAATACTGATCGTTGATGATAACGAGGACCTGCTGAAAGCAGCCAAGATTTATTTGAAGCGCCACCTTGCCCAAGTGGATATTGAGAAAAACCCCGACAGCATACCCTCGCTCATGGCCCAAGAGGATTATGATGTGATCTTGCTGGATATGAATTTTACTAAAGATGTAAGTAGCGGCAACGAAGGATATTACTGGCTGCAAAAGATATTAGAAATAGACCCCACGGCCGTAGTGGTGCTCATTACCGCCTATGGCGATGTGCAGATGGCCGTAAAAGCCATTAAAGCCGGGGCTATTGATTTTGTGTTGAAGCCCTGGGAAAATGAAAAGTTGCTGGCCACTCTGTTTTCTTCTATGCGCCTGCGCGAAACGCGCGATGAGGTAGAAACACTGAAAATAAAAAATCAGGAAATCAACCAGGCGCTCAACGAAAAGTTCAGTGACATTATTGGCCAAAGCAGAGCCATGCAAAAGATTTTTCAAACGGTAGAACGTGTAGCACAAACCGATGCCAATGTGTTAATCTTGGGCGAAAATGGTACCGGCAAAGAAATGATTGCGCGTGCCATTCATCGTAACTCACCTCGAAAAAATGAATCTTTTATCTCTGTTGATTTGGGGTCGGTAACCGAAACACTCTTTGAGAGCGAACTGTTTGGACACAAGAAGGGTGCTTTTACCGATGCCAAAGAAGACCGTGTAGGGCGGTTTGAACTGGCCAACAACGGAACGCTATTTTTAGATGAGATCGGCAACCTCTCGATGCCGCTACAAGCCAAATTGCTCACGGCCTTGCAAAACCGGAAAGTAAGCCGCGTAGGTGCCAATAAAGAAGTGCCGGTAAACCTGCGCCTGATCTGCGCCACTAACCTGCCTCTGTACGAGATGGTAAAAGAAAATAAATTCAGGCAAGATCTATTGTACCGCATCAACACCATCGAGGTTGAAATCCCACCGTTGCGCGAGCGCCCGGAAGATATTCCCCTGCTGGCGCACTACTTCTTAAAAGTATATAATGCCCGGTATGGAAAAGAAATTTCTAAAATAAGCGATGGTGCAATGGCGCGTATGAACAAACACACCTGGCCGGGAAACATTCGCGAGTTACAGCATGCTCTGGAGCGAGCCGTGATTATGAGTGCCGCACCTGTATTGCAGCCCGAAGATTTTAATCTGAACACCGCTTCTTTAAAAGAAGATGAAACCGGTTTAAACCTCGATGCGTTCAACCTGGAAGAAGTGGAAAAATTATTGATCCGGAAAGTATTGAAAAAGTATAATGGAAATATTACACAAGCCGCCACTGAACTGGGCTTAACCCGGTCTTCTCTATACAGGCGACTGGAAAAACACGGACTTTAGAAAATGGCCATCAGGTTTGGAGCCGGGTCATTATCAATTCTTGATTTCTACCGTTTATGGCTTTGTACTAAATAGTAACTATGAAAGACTTTCGTATTCGCATTTTAATTCGGGTGGTGTTGTTGGGTACATCCATGGCGCTTTTTGTCTTCATGGTTTCGCGACCCAATATGATTTTTGCGGCCGGCTTGGTTTTTTTTGTTTTGTTCTTCCAGTTGTTTGAGTTGTATCGGTACGTTTCGCAAACCAACCGCAAACTTACCCGCTTTCTGGAATCGGTTCGGTACTCCGATTTTATTTCCGGCTTCACAGCCGACAATAATCTGGGGAAAAGTTTTAAAAATCTGAACACCGCTTTCAATGAGGTATTCGAAGCCTTTCGGAAAGCCCGCTCAGAAAAAGAAGAAAACGGGCAGTATCTCAATACCATTGTACAACAAGTACGTACCGGCATTATCTCTTTCGATGCCGAAGGCCACGTGCAACTCATCAATGCCAATGCCAAACGATTTATAGGCGAAGCTAACCTGAAAAACATACACGATCTGGACGGCAAAAACAAAAAACTTTTCCTCGCTTTAATGGATGTGCAAAGCGGAAAAAGTACGCTTTACAAAACGCCCGATTTTCAGCTTACACTTCAGGCTACCGAATTACGCTTGCGTGGAAATCTCATTAAACTGGTTACCCTGCAAAACATACAAACCGAATTGCAGCGCCAAGAGTTAGATGCCTGGCAGAATTTAACGCGCGTATTAAGGCACGAAATCATGAACTCCATCACGCCAATTTCATCGCTTACTTCTACCCTGCGCGAGATACTTATTCATGAATTAACAGAGAAGGAAAATCATTTCGAACTCACAGCCGAAACAGCCGAAGATTTAAAAGAAGGATTAGCCACGATTGAAAACCGGAGCAAGGGGTTAATCAAATTTATTGATGCTTACCGCGAATACACCTCGCTGCCTCAGCCAAAATTAAAAACGGTTTTACTCAAAAATTTACTTGAGCACACCGCGCTGCTAATGAAGCCGGAACTAAATAAAACCTTCATTCAGTTTAGCACAACGTGCGAATCGGAATACCTTACCCTGCAGGCCGACCCGGAAATGATTGAGCACGTTCTAATTAATCTGGTGAAGAATGCCATGGATTCACTGGCACATACAGAAAATGGAAAAATAGAATTAAGTGCAACCTATACCGGCACCAATACTATTATTGAAGTAGCCGATAACGGTCCCGGCATTATCCCTGAAGCCATCCACCGTATTTTTATTCCCTTTTTCACTACTAAAAAAACAGGATCGGGCATTGGTCTGGCCTTATCAAGACAGATCATGCAGATGCATAACGGTTCGCTCTCCGTAGAATCTGTGCCAGACGTGCGTACTGTATTTACATTACGGTTTTAAAGCGGCCTGAAAATAGTTCGATCCGCCTATTTAAAATGGATTAGTACAAACTAAATAGCCGTAAAAAATATATTTCTGACATTTTTGTCCGAAATATAAAATACATTTATATTTGCCCGACAGAACAGTAAAAATATGTTTTCAAAAGCTTGTGAGTATGGCATTAAGGCCATTGCTTACATTGCCACGCAGTCGCTTGAAGGAACCCGGGTAAAAATTGGCGATGTGGCCGACAACTCAGGTTCACCCGAGGCATTCACGGCAAAAATATTAGGCACCCTCACCAAGTTTAACATTGTTAATTCAACAAAAGGCCCGTATGGTGGCTTTGAGATTGACGTAAGCCGGATGAAGAAGATCAAGGTTTCTGAAATTGTACATGCTTTAGACGGAGATTCTGTTTACACCGGCTGCGCATTGGGGTTGAGCGAATGTAACGAATCTAAGCCCTGCCCCATGCACGAAAATTTTGTCAGTGTAAGAAGGGAAATGAAAAAGATGCTGGAAACTACAACCGTTTACGAACTGGCCACAAAATTAAAATCGGGAAAAACAATTTTAGTTCGCTAAAAACATTTCACCTAAAAATCAGTAGTGTATGGAAAACAAAGAAATATGGTTGGAGAGTTTAATTACGAAAACTCCACAAGAAGGAAGAGAGTTAGCCATTAAAATGGCCAGGAAATCTATTGCCGCCATTCAAACCGATCCGGAAGTAAGAAAAAAATTACGGACTAATTATGCTTCTGACACAGCACAACTCATAGCTTCGGCCAACGTTATTGCCATTGAATTTCAAACCATTGCCCAGGCAAATCAATACTGGAAGAATCATTGAAATAATCCATTCAATAAAAATAGTATGACTTCTGTGGGCACTAATTTAATGAGCGCTGAGTTATAATGTAAACAAACAGGTTGTGAGCAATCAAAAAGAAATACAGCATTTAGACGACATCAAGTTGTTGGTCGATACCTTTTATGACAAAGTGCGTAAAGATGATTTGCTGGCTGCAATTTTTAACCGCGTTATTCAGGATCGCTGGCCGCAACATTTGGCTAAGATGTACACCTTCTGGCAAACTGTTTTACTGGAAGAATATACCTATGAGGGATCTCCTTTTCTGCCTCATGCCAAGTTGCCGGTAGAAGCTCAACACTTCGACCGCTGGCTGCTTCTTTTTAATGCTACGGTCGATGAATTTTTTATAGGCGAAAAAGCAACCCGTGCCAAATGGCAGGGGCAACGTATGGCCGAAATGTTTTTATATAAAATACAATACCACCGAGAGCGCAACTCCATTCCGCTGATATGACCCCTCTAAAATTTCTGGCACTGTCCGTTCGTGTATTGGTTAAGCCAATGCTTATCTCTGCCAAGTCGGCCGGTTTCGATATTTTTGATGTTTCCCCTTTTAACCCGGCTTCCCGATGAGCAAAGAAAAAACCATACAAGACCTTGAATTAAAATATCAGCAGCTAGGCGAAAACCCCGAAACCTATCTGAAAGGTTTATTGCAAGCCAAACCCATTACCTATTGGGATTATATACAAGTCGATACATTGCTGTCGCTGCAAAAAACACGTACCCATTTTAAAGACGAAGTCATTTTTGTAATGTACCATCAGGTAACCGAACTGGTGCTGAAAATGATGATCCATGAAATAGAGCAACTGGTCTTTGATGATTTAGCCGAGCCGAGTTGGATGGATAAGCTCAACCGGTTAAACCGTTACACCGCCATGCTTATCACTTCTTTTGATGTGATGCGCAGTGGGATGAACTACGATGACTACAACACTTTCCGTAGCACACTCACACCGGCCAGCGGTTTTCAGTCGGCTCAATTCAGGTATCTAGAAATCTATTGCACCCGGTTAGAAAATTTAATTAATGAAGAAGGCAAAAAAAGGCTGCCGCCCCATCCGTCTATTGAGCAGTTGTTTGAGCACATCTATTGGAAAGATGCCGGCACCAATCGGCACAGCGGCAAAAAATCGCTTACCCTCCAACTCTTCGAAGAAAAATATCTAGACAACTTCATAGCATTAGCCAAAAAAGTAACCGGGAATACGCTGGAAGAAAAAGCCAAAAAATTTTCAAACCCATCGCCCGAACTTATTCAAAAGCTAAAAGAATTTGACGATCTGTATAATGTGCAATGGCCCTTGGTCCATCTGCAAACAGCGCAACATTATTTAGACAGCCAAGGTGAAGCCAAGGCGGCCACCGGGGGCAGCGAATGGAAAAAATACCTGCATCCAAAATTTCAGCAGCGCAAATTTTTCCCCGAGTTGTGGCCGGCCGAAGACATCGCCCGGTGGGGAGAGCGAAAAGAAAAAATAACCAATCATTAAACATTTAATTATTATGAATATTACCAAAGAAACAATTGTGGGCGACTTGGTAGCACAAGATTACCGCACCGCCTCCGTGTTTAAACAAAGCGGCATAGATTTCTGCTGCAACGGCAACCGCAGCGTAGAAGAAGCCTGCGAAAAGAAAAAAATTGATTCGGCAGCATTAATTGCCAAGTTAGAAGAGGTAACGCGCCAATCCAATGGCGGCTCGGTTGATTACAACGCCTGGCCGCTTGATTTGCTGGCCGATTACATCGAGAAAAAACACCATCGTTATGTAGATGCCAAAAT
The DNA here is from genome assembly GCA_018267195.1 of Bacteroidota bacterium. Classification (GTDB taxonomy): domain Bacteria; phylum Bacteroidota; class Bacteroidia; order Cytophagales; family Cyclobacteriaceae; genus ELB16-189. Next base: position 34,901 of record JAFDYY010000030.1, read on the forward strand.
CCTGGAGATCACTCCGTTTTTGCAAAAGGTAGCCCGGGTGCATGGCGACCGGCATCCCGAACTACTGGAAGTAGAGCAGTTATTTCATGACTCGGCCGGAGAGCTTACCGTGCACATGAAAAAAGAAGAGCTTATGCTTTTTCCTTATATCCGGAAAATGGTAAAAGCTCAACACGAAAATAACACCAGCGTACAAGCCCCTTTCGGAACCGTGCAAAACCCTATTCAAATGATGATGCACGACCATGATGCCGAGGGCGAGCGCTTTCGTAAAATTGCTGCCTTAACGAACAATTATACACCTCCCGCAGATGCCTGCAATACCTACCGGGTAACTTTCTCGCTGCTGAAAGAGTATGAAGAAGACTTGCATTTGCACATCCATTTAGAAAACAACATCCTCTTCCCTAAGTCTGTTGCACTGGAAGAACAGTTTACAACCGCATAAAATTTCTTTTAATAACAACTTAATTATAAACTAAAAATTTAAACAAAATGAAAAAAACCATCTTCACATTCGCAACCATTGCCCTTCTGTTCTCTGCCTGCGGTGGCAAAAAAACCACTACAGAAAATACACAGGATGAAATTAACACACCGGCCGAAACGACAGCCCCTGCTCAAAACAGCAATGAAGCTATTGTAGCCATCAGTGCCGGAGACGACATGAAGTACGACCGAAGCGAAATAAAAGTAAAAGAAGGACAAACTGTAAAACTTACCTTAACCCACATTGGCAAAGCCCCGGTGGCTACCATGGGTCACAATTTTGTTTTATTGGCACAAGGTGTTTCTCCTGATAATTTCTCAAGAGAGGCGGTAAATGCCAAAGACAACGATTACATCCCCAAAGGCATGGAGAAAGATGTTATTGCACACACCAAAACTATTGGCGGTGGCGAAACAGCCAGCGTAGAATTTAAAGCCCCTTCTAAAGGAACGTATGATTTCTTGTGTTCATTTCCCGGGCACTTTGTAATGATGAAAGGAAAATTCATTGTCGAGTAAAAATAATCTAACCTGAAAGGATGACCGGCTCTTTAACAAAATGTAGTTTGGGCATAGTGTTAAAAGGGTCGGTCTCCAACAGGTGTTTCGGTTTAACTCATTTCTGTTTAGAGTCTGAGGTTGCCCTGAATACAGCCGATGAAAATAAAACGCATCTACGAAAAACCCGAACCCGATGACGGCTACCGAATGCTGGTGGATCGGCTCTGGCCTCGGGGCATCAGCAAAGAAGCAGCGGCCCTGGATGAATGGAATAAAGAAATAGCACCTTCCAGCGACTTGCGCCAATGGTTTCACCACACCCCGGAATTATTTCCAGAGTTTAAAAAACGGTATCGGCAAGAACTGAAAAATAAAGTTGGCGAATTGAAAAGAATAAAATCGATCGCCCGCCAACAAAATCTTACACTATTATATGCAGCCAAAGACCCCGACCTCAATCAGGCTGCGGTGTTACTCGAAATACTGAAAAAAAAGTAACCGATTTCGGAACGGCTAAGCAGATTAAACTGTTCGTACTATAGACTGCATACCCTAAATCCCATTCCTCCGGAATAAATGGTCTAAACAATGAAACCTTTCGATCGCAAAAAACACTGGGAAACCATCTATCAAACAAAAAATTTAAACGAAGTAAGTTGGTATCAGCCCGTGCCTGAAACTTCGCTGCACTTTTTAAAACAATTTAATATCCCAACTACGGCTAAAATTATTGACGTGGGCGGAGGTAATAGTTTACTGGTAGATCATTTGCTTGACTTGGGCTACCAGCACATTTCCGTACTCGATATCTCCGCTCAGGCTATCAACCGAGCCCAAAAAAGACTTGGCGCACGTGCCAAAAAAGTAACTTGGATTGTAGCTGATGCCGCTACCTATAAACCAACCGATACGTATGATTTTTGGCACGATCGGGCGTCCTTCCATTTTTTAACTAACGAAAAAGAAATCTCAAATTATATAGAAACCATTCAACAAGGCCTAAATACCACCGGGGTGTTGGTAATCGGAACGTTTTCAGAAGAAGGACCTAAAAAATGTAGCGGTCTGGAAATCAAACAATATTCCGAAACGGGCATGGCCGACCGGCTTAAAAAATATTTTGAGAAAATTAAATGTATTCTCGTAGAGCACAGCACTCCGTTTAACACATTGCAAAATTTTATTTTTTGCAGTTTCAGAAAATGGAGAACAGCTTAAATAAAGGATATCACAATGAAGCCAACCCAACCCATCAAGCGCAACGAAGCCATCGTAGAATTTTCGCGAGATCATCACTATTCATTACTGCTCGTATGGAAAATACGAGAAGGCATTAAAAAAACGATTACCCCTGAACGCATCAGCAACTATGTTTTGCATTTTTATGAAACCGAACTATCACCTCATTTTCAAAATGAAGAGAACCTGCTTTTCAATAAAATCGCTATTGACAATAATTTAAGAAATACAGCCGAGGCCGATCATGCTGCTATTGGCCGGTTAGTAGCCACCTTACAAAAAAACCCTTCCGATCAAAAATTACTTCTTCAGATAGCCGATTTATTAGAAAAACATATCCGCTTTGAAGAACGCCAGTTGTTTAACTACCTGCAAGAAACTATTCCGGAAAATGAGATGGCAGCCATTGCGTTGCAACTAAAAGACCGGGAACACGAAGATGAATCGGCCTGGCCCGATCCTTTTTGGAAAAAATAAAAAAAGTGGGTGAATCCATATCATGAACAAGAAAAAAATAATAGTGGTAGGCGGGGGATTTGCAGGCATACAGTTCATCCGGGAATTAGATAAAAATAGTTTTGATGTGCTTCTGATTGACAAGATCAATCATCACCAGTTTCAACCTTTATTTTATCAGGTCGCCACCTCGCAAATTGAGCCCTCCAGCATCTCCTTTCCGTTGCGAAATATTTTCAAGAATAAAAAAAATGTACAGATTCGCCTGGCCGAAGTAGTAAGGATTGATCCCCCCACAAAAAAAATCACCACCACTATTGGCACGTTTGCCTATGATTACCTGGTCATTGCCACCGGCTGTAAAACTAATTTTTTCGGCAACGAAGAAATTAGCCGTAACTCGTTCACGTTAAAATCTACATACGATGCCATCACCATTCGCAATCATATTTTACAAACCTTTGAAGATATTATTTCGGCCGGGGAGGATGAAAAACAAAGTCTTTTCAACCTCGCCATTGTAGGCGCAGGCGCTACCGGGGTAGAACTGGCCGGAGCTTTTGCCGAGATTAAAAAAAATATTTTACCTAAAGACTACCGTGGAATTGATTTCTCCAAATTTAACATCTTGTTGATCGAAGGGGCCCAGCATACGTTGGGCAATATGAGCAACACGGCCAAGATCCATTCAGAGAAATATTTAAGAGAAATGGGCGTTACCATTCTCACCGAAAAACTAGTGAAGGCGTATGATGGCGAAACCTTAACTCTTACCAGTGGCGAAATAATAAAAACCAAAACCGTAATCTGGGCAGCCGGGGTAACCGGAAATAAAATACCGGGCTTGCCCGACAACGCGGCCGCACCGGGCAACCGAATTAAAGTGGGCCGAACTAACCAAGTAGTAGAAAGCGAAAATATCTTTGCCCTTGGCGACATTGCCTGGATGCCAACACCCCAATACCCGAAGGGACATCCGCAAGTTGCCAACGTGGCCATTAATCAAGCCAAGAGGCTAGCCAAAAACCTGAAACAAATCATTCAAAATAAAAAAACAGTTGAGTTTGAATATACCGATCTGGGTTCGATGGCTACCGTAGGCCGAAACAAAGCGGTGGTAGATTTTCCCTTCATTCATTTTAAGGGATATTTGGCCTGGCTTATTTGGATGTTTCTTCACCTCATGTTGATATTAACCGTAAAAAATAAACTCATCATCCTCATTAACTGGGCATGGGCCTACACCACAAAAGACACCTCGCTGCGCCTCATTTTAAGACCTAATAGGAAAGAGTAAACCCAACTCATTTTATCCCAGATGATGCATTAGGGATGCATCATCTGCCCAAAGGGTTGACGAATGTTGAC
>JAFDYY010000031.1 GCA_018267195.1 Bacteroidota bacterium
TTTGAATCAGGACTCTTAACCAAATTGTGTAAACTATTTTCAGGACGAGTCATAACAAGTAGGTATACCTACGACACCCATGATAAAGTTCTGACGCAAAGCGATCCTTACACCCCTCAACATCACCCGTTTCGGGAACGTTGAGGGCAGAAGACCTCAACTGTCAGATCAAGTCTTAACTATTACACCTAATCCCTCATCGGGGTCAAACTTTTTTTATTTGATTTTTTGAATCAACTTGGCAATAAAATCAAATCAAAAGCGACTATTAAAGACAAAATCCAAATATGAACCACAACGAATTTCGCAAATACGCAGTCCACCACATGGGTATGAGTGGCAATGCGTTCGACAGCTACACAAAATTTGTAAATGAAAATGCCCATACAGTATTAGGTATGACACCCAACATTGTGGAAGAACGCCAAATGCGGGCCACGGTAATTGATGTATTCTCGCGCCTGATGGCCGACCGCATCATCTTTTTTGGCACAGCCGTAGATGATTACGTAGCCAACGTAATCACGGCCCAACTGTTATTCCTGGAATCGTCCGACCCTAAAAAAGATATTATCATGTACGTAAACAGCCCGGGAGGTTCGGTGTACGCAGGCCTGGGCATTTATGATACCATGCAGTATGTAAACCCCGATGTGGCTACTATTTGCACCGGCATGGCCGCCTCTATGGGGGCCGTTCTTCTGGCAGCCGGAACAGCCAAGAAACGTTCAGGGCTTCCTCATTCTCGCATCATGATTCACCAGCCTTCAGCCGGTATGCAGGGAACCTCTTCCGATATGGAGATTTCCATGCGCCAAACTTTAGAGCTAAAAAAAGATTTGTACACGATCCTTTCCCAGCACAGTGGCCAGACCTACGAAAAAATTGAAAAAGACTCTGACCGCGATTACTGGATGCGCGCAGCCGAGGCCAAGACGTATGGCCTGATTGACGAGGTATTGGAGCGCAATAAAAAATAGTCTCTTCTTTAACCCAATTCATCAGCCAACGGAGAGTCGTTGGCTGATTTTATATTGGGAAATAGGATGATAAAAAGTTACCTTTGCCAACTGGCTCGTAGCCATCTATCAACCAACTAATTAAGTCATGGCCGAAGTAACTTGTTCATTTTGCGGGCGCTACAAGAAAGACGTAGATCTGATGATCTCGGGAATTCATGCTCATATCTGCGACAAATGTGTGACCCAGGCCAACCAGATTTTAAGCGAGGAGAAAAAGAATAAAGTAGAGGCCGGCTCCCTGCCTAACTTTAAATTGATTAAGCCCCGCGAAATAAAAAAATTTTTAGATGAATATGTAATCGGCCAGGATGATGCCAAGCGTGTAATGAGTGTGGCCGTTTACAATCATTACAAACGACTTACCCAACGGAAAATAGATAACGAGGTACAGATTGAAAAATCGAACATCATTATGGTGGGCGAAACCGGTACCGGCAAAACCTACTTAGCCCGAACCCTCGCTAAAATTTTACAAGTACCTTTCTGCATAGCCGATGCCACTGTTTTAACCGAAGCCGGCTATGTGGGCGAAGATGTAGAAAGCATTTTAACCCGCCTGCTGCAAGCGGCCGATTACAACACTGAAGCAGCCGAGCGCGGAATTGTTTACATTGATGAAATCGATAAAATTGCCCGCAAGTCAGACAACCCCTCTATTACGCGCGATGTAAGCGGAGAAGGCGTGCAACAAGCTCTGTTAAAATTATTAGAAGGCACTGCTGTGAATGTTCCCCCGCAAGGCGGCCGCAAACACCCCGATCAAAAAATGATTACGGTAAACACCGAAAATATTTTATTTATCTGTGGCGGGGCGTTTGAGGGTATGTCGAAAGTTATTGGCCGCAGGTTAAATACCCGGCCACTCGGGTTTACCGCTTCTTCCGATAGGCTACATCCGGGCGACATTGACAAAGACAACTTATTGCAATTTGTTTCTTCACAAGATTTAAAAACATTTGGGCTGATCCCCGAATTAATTGGCCGCTTACCGGTAGTTTCTTATTTGAATCCGCTCGACCATACCGCTTTACGAAAAATTTTAACCGAACCAAAAAATGCACTCATCAAACAATACAAGAAGTTGTTTGAGATGGAGAACATTGATCTGGAATTTAAAGAAGGGGCACTTGATTTTATCGTTGAGAAGGCAGTTGAATACAAACTGGGGGCCCGCGGGCTACGTTCGGTATGCGAAGCCATCGTTAACGATGCCATGTTTGAGTTGCCTTCCGACAAAAGCGTAGACAAACTGGTGATTAACCGGGCGTATGCCGAAAATAAATTTGGCAAATCGCATTACAGCAAACTTAAAGTAGCCTGATTTTTATTTTTAAACTACTCCTCTCTTTGGTTTCTGTACCTTAATAGCGTGCACTAAAAGTTTTAATTAGTTTATCAATAACGCCATAAACATAGGCCAGTTCCTCTTCTGTGATGCAGTAAGGCGGCATGATATACAGCACATTTCCCAACGGGCGCAAAAGCACTCCTTGGTTAAGGCAGAAATGATACGCCTCATCCCGGATGGAGTGAAAGTAGGAAGAATTTTCTTTTGTATGCAGATCAAATGCCACGATGGTGCCTGTTTGCCGCACTTCCTTCACAAACGGATTATTCAAAATCTTTTCTTTGAACCGGGCATGGCTGGCCGATATATTTTGAATTTGCTGTTGGCATTTTTCTTCTGCCAGTAATTGCAAACTGGCATTGGCAGCCGCACAAGCTAACGGATTAGCGGTGTAGGAGTGTCCATGATAAAAAGTTTTATCCTTATCCTGAGAATAAAATACATCCACTATTTTTTGAGAGCAAAGGGTAACCCCGAGCGGAAGAAATCCTCCGGTAATTCCTTTTGATAAACAAAGGATATCCGGTGTATTTAGCAAATACTCGATAGCAAAATTTTTACCCGTTCTTCCAAAGCCGGTCATCACCTCATCGGCTATGCAAATGATCCCTTCTTGGTGCACCATGGCAATTAATTCATCAAGGTGTTCGGCTTGGTGCATCCGCATACCGCTGGCACCTTGCACGAGTGGCTCAAAAATAAAGGCAGCCACATCGCCCTTCTTTATTAGCGATCGGAGTTGTTCTTTTACTTCTTCCAGATTATCGGCATGAGGTGCCGGGATGAAGTGAACATCAAATAAAAGTTTTTGAAAAGCAGCCGTAAATGTATTGCGCTCGCCAATACTCATTGCACCAAACGTGTCGCCATGGTAGGCGTTTTCAAAAGCTATAATTTTTATTTTATTATGAATGCCTTGGTTTGTCCAAAACTGAAGTGCCATTTTGATAGCCACTTCTACACAGGTTGAACCATCATCCGAAAAGAATACCTTGGTGAATCGGTGATTTAAAATTTTCAACAATCCATTGGCCAGATCAACGGCCGGAGTGTGTGTAAAACCGGCAAAAATTACGTGCTCTAATTGGTTGGCCTGCTCAGCTATGCGTTGTGCAATGATGGGGTTAGCATGGCCGTGAATATTTACCCACCAGGATGAAATGGCATCAATATATTTCTTTCCCTGTGCTGCATACAGCGTACAATCTTTTGCTCGCTCAATTTGTATAGGCGCATCGGGCGTTTTCATGGCGGTGAAGGGATGCCATACGGGATAATCGGGCTCAGTCATAAAAAAGGGATTTTTATTTTTTCCGATGTGGCAAATTCTCTTATCGTTTCCCGATCTAATTTCTTAAACCACGGTATAGAAAAAAGAGGAGAAAGGTGTGTGTGGTGTAAAATAAATTCTTCTGATGAGGCAACTTTTTCGCCTACAAATACAAGCCCGAGTACATTAAGATTTCTGCTCCTCAGCGCTTCATAGCTAAGTAAGGTGTGGTTAATGCTCCCGAGGTAATTGTTCGACACCAGCACAACCGGGAGATTCAAGTGTTCAAGCAAATCAATATTTAAGAAATTATTTCCGAGCGGGCTCATCAACCCACCGGCCGTTTCTAGTAAAAGATTATTTTGGGTGGGAGGAATCTGAAAATCATTTCGTGTTATCAAAATATTTTCAAGTGCAGCAGCGTAGTGTGGCGATGCAGGTTTTTTTAATCGGAAACGTTCCGGGTGAATTTGGCAAGTCGGGTTGCTTACCAAGCGTTGAATTAACTGGCTATCGGTGTTATCAAGGTCACCGGCTTGTACCGGCTTCCAGTAATCAAACCCCAGTGCCTGACAAATCACAGCCGAGCAAACGGTTTTACCTATTCCGGTGTGGATGCCTGCAATTGCAATGTTCATATTAAAAATTTTCTATTTCCCGGATGAGAAAATCTATCTCCGTTTGGGTATTAAAACTGTGCAGGCAAATGCGTATTCGTTCTTGTCCGGCCGGTACAGTTGGCGAAAGAATGGCTTTGGCATAAATTCCTTTTTGAAACAAATGATCAGCTAATGCTTTAGCCTGCTGGTTTCCCGGCACAATGATACCTTGTATTTGCGAGCGGCTTTTTAAAAATGTAAAGCGATGGCATGACTGAGTAGCTTGTATAAAATAGGAAATCAGCTCAACTAATGACTGGCGGTTAGCCGATGGAAGCAGATGGTAAGCTGCCTCAATCTGGCGATAGGTGTAAGGAGGCAATGCCGTAGCGTAAATAAAGGGTCTTGCAAAATTGATAAGATAGTTTCGCAAGGTTTCACTTCCGGTAACAGCTGCTCCGTGCAACCCCAAGGCTTTTCCGAATGTATAAATACGGGCCAACACTTTCTCTTCCAATCGTAATTGGCAAACCAGCCCTTCTCCCTGTTCGCCCCAAACTCCGGTGGCATGTGCTTCATCTACTATTAAATGTGCCTTGTGTTGTTCGCACACTTCTACCATTTCTTTGAGGGGGGCTTCATCACCATCCATCGAATACAAAGATTCCACCATCACAAACTTATTGCCTTGAGCCTTTTTTAATTTTTTTTCTAGATCGGCTATCGCATTATGTTTAAATTTTAACCTCCCGGCAAAACTCAGGCGAATGCCATCTAATAAACTAACGTGGATGAGTTCATCGCAAATAAACGTATCATTTTTTCCGGCTATGGCCGAACACAAACCAATGTTGGCCAGGTAGCCCGAGTTAAAGATTAAAGCGGCTTGAGTCCGGTGAAAAGAAGCTATTTTTTTTTCGGCTCTCTCGGCTTCTGGCGAATTGCCTGAAATCAGTCGTGAACCGGTGGCCCCATGCAGGTTATTGCTCCCTTCCCCTAGAATAGATTTGCGCGCAAAGCCAAGGTAATCGTTAGAAGCAAAATCAATCAGTCCATCGCTACAGACCAAACTGCGATAAAGTCCCTGCTCTTTCCGTTCTTCCAGTTTACGTTGCAGAGCTGCCTCAATGGTGTGGTTGGGCTTCACCGATCGTTTCGGTTTGATGGTTCATCTCTTTAAACGGTTGGCGGGGAGTGAGCCCCAGCGTTTTAAACATCTCCCGGTCCTGATCAAAATCCGGATTGGGTGTAGTCAGTAATTTTTCTCCGGCAAAGATAGAATTGGCTCCTGCCATAAAACACAAGGCTTGCTCGGCCAGGCTCATTTCATTTCGTCCGGCTGACAGGCGCACCATACTTTTCGGCATCAGTATGCGGGCGGTGGCAATCATACGCACCATGACATCAATGGAAACCCGTTCGTTATTTTCAAGAGGTGTTCCTTTTACGGGTACTAATGCATTAATTGGAACTGAATCCGGATGAGTTTCCATGGTACACAAAGTATGTAGCATTTTAATTCGGTCATCATCCGTTTCGCCAAGCCCCACAATACCCCCCGTACAAACGCTCAGTTTTGCCTTACGCACATTGTGTAAAGTATTCAGGCGATCTTCAAAGTGGCGAGTGGTAATAATGTTGTGATAATTTTCGCTCGATGTATCCAGGTTGTGGTTATAGGCAAAGCAACCTGCTTCTTTCAGGCGCTGAGCCTGCTCATAAGTAAGCATGCCCAGCGTACAGCATACTTCAAGCCCCATATTGTTTACGTGGGAAACCATGTCTAATACACGATCAAAATCTTTGTTATTGCGTACCTCGCGCCAAGCAGCCCCCAGGCATAGACGGGAGGCTCCGTTTGCTTTGGCCGCTTCAGCTTTCTCCATTACCCGTTCGAGCGACATCAATGGCTCTACTTCTACATTAGTTTGATAACGGGCCGCTTGCGGGCAGTATGAACAATCTTCTTTGCAGCCGCCTGTTTTAATAGAGATCAGGCTGCTTACCTGTACTTCGGCATACGATTTATTTTCGCGGTGAACAACAGCTGCCTGAAAAATCAAGTCGAGTAACGGGCGGGTATATAGGTCGTGGATTTCGGGTAACGACCAATCGGTTCGGATCATTCTCTAAATTGGGTAAGTGGTTTACAAAAATATTTTAAAATCCGGTTGTGCCAAGGTTTTTTTAATAACGTGTTTACAAAGTTTATTTTTTTGTATCCAAGTAATTCAACATCAATCGGGCTGTGTTCTCAGATGCCGAACCAATATCGAGTGTTTGGTAAATGGCCTGATATTCTTTTTTCATCTGGTTTGCATACGGAGCATCTTCAAGCAGTTTATGCAATTCTTCATTTACAAATGGAAAAGAAGCTTTTTCCTGAATCATTTCTTTCACTACTTCTTTACCCGCTATTAAATTTACCAGTGAAATAAAATTTACACTCACCACACTTTTAGCAATTTTATATTCCAGTTTTCCTGTTTTATATAACACTACCTGTGGCACCTTAAACAGGGCTGTTTCTAAGGTAGCCGTTCCGGAAGTTACCAGAGCAGCATCGGCTACCGTTAACAGATTGTAAGCGTCATCATGAATAAATTTTACATTGCTTACTCCGCGAAGAGACTGATACAATCCGCCCTCCAGATTTGAAACCGCAGCGGTTACAAATTGATAATGTGGGTTGGCCTGGGCTACTTCGGCCATCAGTGGCACAATCCGTTTCAGTTCCATTTTTCGGCTGCCCGGCAGTAAGGCAATTATTTTTTGATGCGAGGCAAGATTGTTTTTTAACTTAAATTCCGAATCGGGAATAAAATTTTTAATTGCGTCAAGCACTGGGTTGCCTACATAATTTACTTCCCAATTGCATTTATCTTTAAAGAATTTTTTTTCAAATGGAAGGATCACATAAAGTTGATCTACGTTTCTCTTCAACTCAAATGCCCTACTTTGGTACCAGGCCCATACCTTGGGCGGAATGTAATAAAGAACTTTTATGCCCCGTTGTTTTCCATACTCGGCAATTTTCCGGTTAAAGCCACCATAGTCAATCAGGATAATGGCATCGGGCTTAAATTCGGTAATATCTTTTTTACAAAGTTTAATGTATTTAAAAATAGTACGAAGGTTTGCAATCAAAGCTACAAAACCCATAAACGCCAACTGTCGGTAATGAACAAAAATCGTTACGCCTGCCTGCTGCATCTCCTCTCCGCCAAACCCGCGCAGGGAGAGCGATGGATCTTGCTTAAATAATGATTTCGCCAGATTGCTGCCGTGCAAATCACCCGACCGCTCGCCTGCAATGATGTAAAGTTTTTTCATCCTTTGTATTCTACAAAATTGCGGGGAGTTTCATATAGTTTTACAGAATGGAGTTTTCCAAACGAAGTGATCATTAAAATTTTCGGCTCCAGAATTTTCCAGATTTCCATGGCCAGAATTTCGGTGCTGGCCATCTTTCCCTGCATAAAAGAAACATCCAGATTTAGGTTTTTATGATCTAGTTTTTCTATAATCTCCTCGCGAATCAACCGGCTGAGTTTTTTTAAATCTACTACAAAACCTGTTTCAGGATCGGGTTCGCCCTTTACCGTTACAATCAACTCAAAATTATGGCCATGCCAGTTTTCATTGGCACAGGGGCCAAATACTTCGGCATTTTTTTCTTTGCTCCAACGGTTGTTATACAATTGGTGGGCTGCGTTAAAATGTTCTTTACGGCTCAGGTAAATCATGAATAAATAAAAGGCAAATATAGTAAATGCCATTAGTCGGATTTTTAAGAGTATTTTTGCGGGCAAACATAATATCATGATCGTTGTAACAGGCGCAGCGGGCTTCATTGGAAGCTACCTGATAAAAAAACTTAATGAAGAAAAAATAACTTCGGTTGTGGCCGTTGATAAATTTGGCATCGAGGCGAAGGACAAGAATTTACAAGATGCTCAAATAAAAGAATGGGTTGACCGCGATCATTTTATGCGCTGGCTCGACCAACACCATGCTTCCGTAAATTTTATTTTTCATATCGGTGCTAAAACCGACACGGCCGAGTTCGATACCGATTTACTCAACCGTATGAACACCCAATACACCAAAGATATCTGGAAACGATGCGTTGAGTATAAAATTCCACTTGTGTATGCTTCTTCGGCTGCTACCTATGGCCTGGGCGAAAACGGATATAATGACGATGAATCAAAAATCCATTTACTGAAACCGCTGAACCCTTACGGCCAATCGAAACAAGATTTTGATGTGTGGGCATTACATCAAACTAATAAACCTGTGTTTTGGGCCGGCCTAAAGTTTTTTAATGTTTATGGTCCAAATGAATACCACAAGGGACGAATGGCTTCCGTTATTTGGCACGCTTACCAGCAGATTAATAAAACCGGAAAAATGAAGTTGTTCCGATCGCACAACCCAAAGTATAAAGATGGCGGGCAGATGCGCGATTTTGTGTATGTAAAAGATGTGGTAGAGGTTTGTTTATTCCTGATGCAGCACCAAAAAAATTCTGGCATCTACAACCTGGGGTCCGGTAAAGCCCGCACTTTTTTAGATTTAACCGGGGCCGTTTTTAAAGCGATGGAAAAAAAAGAAAATATTGAATTTATTGATACTCCTGCAGACATCCGCGATAAGTATCAATACTTTACCGAAGCCACTATGCAAAAACTAAAAGATATAGGTTACACAAAACCCTTTCATTCGCTGGAAGAGGGAACGGAAGAGTATGTAAAAATCCTGTTGGCACAAAAAAAATAAACGCCCGGTATTACTTACCAGGCGTTTACAAAAAATTAAACCTATCCTCAAGCTAACACACGCACCGTAAAGGCACGGGTAGTGCTTACGGAACCACTGTCGTTTGACGCTATAAACTCTAACACTACGTTAGTGCCTGTACCCGGCACACTATTGTTAAACCCTAGTGTATTTACCGGGTACGTATTCCACTCTACGCTACCCGATACACCCGTTAACACCGCTTTTTGTTCTCTGGCTCCGGTAACCGGATTCACAATGTTAATTGTAATCGTGGTAAACTTAGAAGGAACTGTAACCGTAATATCCAGATTACCGGCTGTTTTGGAAAAGTTAGCTCCTACTAAATAATAAGAGGGCTGTGCCAACTGAGGTTGCCCTGTAGGCACGGCTGGTAAAGCCGAAGCCGGAACCGAGAACAGGATATCTCCGTTTGCGGGAAGTTTGCTAGCCAATTTTTCATCTATTTTGAAACAGGAAGTCAAGCCGACTGAAACTGCCAGCAGCATAAGTATTTTATTAATGCTTTTCATAGCTTCTGATTTTTAAATTTTTAGTTATCCCAAAATACACCTTTCACAAAAACGGATGCGCGAGCAGGAACATTATTAGTATTGGTCTGCTGTTCGCTCAGCGGATATACCAAGATACGGGGAATAGTATTGTTTCCCACCAGTGCCGCAGACGGACTTACGGCAATAGAAGGGAAACCCGTTCTTCTCCAGTCAGTCCAAGGTTCTACCGGTACCCCGTAGAGCGCTACATACTTCTCTTCAATTAAGGTTTGCAAGGTAACCGGTGCTAAGGCTCCTACATACGTGGCAATATTTGCGGCTGTAACACCTGCATCCTGCATAGAAGCTGTAACCCCCGCCTGGTAATATTGATCTGCTGTTTGTGATGCCGTGGCGCCATATGCCAGCACTGCTTCGGCCATAATAAAGTTATACTCGGCAAATGTAAGCATGCGTTGGGGTGCTATGCCGGTATATGTTAAGGCTGAATTTACTAACCCGCTACCGCTTCTTGCACCATTATCAGCTGTAACTGCACCGCGCAAATAGGTGTGTATACGGGAGTATTGAACACTCACCCCATCAGTAGATACGGCTCCTTTATAGGTACCAGTACCAGTTGTGTAAGGAGCGGGGCCTGCAGGATATGAAGTAAAATAGAATGGCCTCCGGGGATCATTTTTAGTATTCATCATATTTACCATGAAAGCTCCCGGGAAATCGTAATCCGCTCTTTTGATTTCAAACTGATGAATGGGGTTTTGCCGGTTTGTTACGTTGTCGAATATCATCTGGAAGTTGTCGGCATTAGCAGCCATAAAGGGGCCATTGGCTGTTATTACCGACTGAAGTTTAGCTCCGGCATCCACTTTGGCATAGTGAAGGGCCAAGCGAAGTTTCAGTGTATTTCCAAATTTTATCCATTTAGAAATATTTCCTCCATAGATCTGGTCTTCACCGGCAACCGGTCGGGCGTTTGTCTTGCCCAAGTCAGCAATCCCTTTATCAATCAATACAAAAAGAGAGTCGTAAACCGTTTTGCTCGAATCATATTGAGGTTGCGGGTTAGCTACCCCCTTCATAGCATTTGTGTAAGGCTGTGCGCCCCACATATCCACCAAAATACCATAGGTATAAGCCTGTAATAATTTGGCAATCCCGCCATATTGAGGGTTCCCTTGTTGATAGGTATTCTTTTTAATATAATCCAAATCTGCGAGCACCCCGGCATAATAGTTGGTAAACGAGTTGTTGACATCCGCATTCGTTAAAATATACTGATCATAAAACCGGGTTTGGGTGGCCGAACCTTGGCCGCACGATTGCTGCGTAAATATGGATGAATAGAGGTAGAAATCGCTGCCCATGTAAAAAGCCAATTGCCCTTCGCTTGAAGTAAGAACCAAAGGAACACTGGCATTTTTTTGCGCGGCAGGATTCGTATTTACATTTAAGAAATCGCTGCACGAAGTTAGCGTGCCTACTATGAGCAAGCTGACGATACCCCAGTGCAATATGTTTTGTTGAATCTTATTTTTCATAATAAATTTTTTAAAGAATTAAAGAGTAAGTCTCAACACCACTCCATAAGTTCTGGTTTGTGGCAATGTATTAAATTCAAAGCCTTGCGAGTTGCTAACTCCCTGTGTATTAACCTCCGGATCGAAATGAGGATAGTTAGGAGCATATAACCAAAGGTTTCTGCCTGTTAACACAATCGAAGCGGCTCCAAATGGTGATTTAGAAAGCCATTTCTTGGGCAACGAATACGAAACTGAAAGCTCTCTGAGTCGGATCCAGGAACCATCAAATACAATGGCTTCGCCTTGCGTGTTGTAAAGGCTGGTCCAGTATTGTTGTGCATTAACCGCAATGGTGTTTTGAATTGGGTTGTTATCTCCCCCCACCAACGCACGGGCTGACCCATCGGGGTTATTTACCGGATCGCGAAGAACGCCTTTAATGATATAGGTTCTGTCTCGATCGCCAGTTTCAGAAGCTACACCTCTAAACCGAACATCACGAATGTTTCTCGATATGATGTCGCCTCCTTTTCTGAAATCAAACAAAAAGCTCAAGGCTACTTCGCGGTATTTAAATGTGTTGGTTAACCCGGCCGTCCAATCGGGATTAGGGTTGCCAATTACACTTACAATCGCTGTATTAGTAGTTACCTGCCCGGCTGCTGATCCGGCCGATGTAATCAACAAATTCCCTTTCGAATCTCTGTTAAAAGGATTGCCCACAATAACTCCATACGGCTTTCCGGCCTGAAGTTGTGTTTGAGGTACGGTAAAACCGCCCAGGAAAATTGAATTTACCAACGGATCTATTTTAATAACATTATTGGCAATGTGGGTCCAGTTGGCATTGATATTCCAAGAGAAACCACTGCTGGTTTTTATGGGTGTATACCCAAAGGTTACTTCTAATCCATTTGTTTTCAACTCACCGGCATTTCTAATTTGATTAGAAAAACCGGAGGCGGCAGATACCGGAGCATTACCCGACAAAATAATGTCGGTGCTATGGGTGCTGAAATATCCTACGTCTAACAACAGGCGATCATTCAGGAAATGGAGTTCAGTTCCTATCTCGCGGGTAGTTGTAAACTCAGGTTTCAAATTCGGGTTACCGGCATTGTTACTTAGTGTGTAAGCCTGTTGGTTACGGAACGGATATTGCAACTGAGGTCCAAAGCCGTTAGACGGATTGGATTGAACGAAATAGGTATCAGTAGCATAGAGAGGAGCTTCTCTTCCTACCGTAGCGATATTTCCTCTAAGTTTAGCAAAAGACAATATTCCTCCACTCTTTATTACAGGGAAAATGTCTGAGAAAATCAAACTTCCGGTAATGGAAGGATAGAAATAGGAATTGCGATTAGTGGGGAAAGTTGACGACCAATCGTTTCTTCCGGTAAGGGTAATAAATGCCAATTCTTTATACCCCATGGTAGCCTGTGCATACACCCCAAACAATCTTCTTTTTGAAATGCTGCTAAAAGGCTGATAGGTGCTATAGCTGGTAATTTGACCAAACCCGCTTATCGCTGCCTGCGTACCTACGGTTCCCTGGTCGCGGCTAAAACTCTGGTTTATTTCATTTCCAACAAGGAACGATCCACTAAAATCTCCAAAATTCTTTTTTGCCGTAATGTTTAAATAAGAACTGGTTTGCTGGCTGTAAAAATTTTCATCTTGGGTACCGCCCGTACCCCCTGAAGCCGTATATCCGTTTCCGGTACTTCCTACTCCATCCACTGCTTTCACATTCATCAGATAGGCATCTGTGCCCAACTTATAATTTATATTTAACCAATGGGTAAGATCATAACCTATGTTAAAGTTGGCCAGCACCCTGTCAACTCTGTCGTTGTATGTATTGTTCTGAATTGTCCACAACGGGTTATCGGTTGAGGTGTCAAAATACGTCTGCGTACCATTGGGGTTTTGATATGGATAATTAGCCAAATTATAGGAACGGGGTAAAAAATATCCTCTAAAAAGTGGGTTGGCTTGCTGGTTACCGATGGGGGTACGTTGGGAAATTGTGTTAAAGTAAGTAAACGATGCCCCGGCACTCAGCTTACTTGTAAGGTTTGTATTCGCAGCAACTTTAAAAGTATTTCTAGTGAGGGTATTATTTTTTAAAATACCATCTTCTCTTAAGTTAGAGTAAGAAAATATGTAATTCGATTTTTCGTTGCCTCCTTTAAAGTTGATTGAATTTTGTGCGTTACTTCCCTGTCGGAAAATATCTTTTACATTATTAGGGTATGCTTTGAGTAATTCTCTTTTTCCTAAATAGTTGGTAACCGAATCCTGCCCGGTAATTTTAGGACCCCATGAGTTTAATGAAATAGGATTGTATATTCCATTGTCTCCTTGAGCATACGTATTTTGAAATGAAGGCAGACGGTTTACCTCCGTTACGTTATAGTTTGAGGTTAACTCAATCGTATTCTTTTTGTTGGCCGAGCCTTTTTTGGTGGTGATGATTACCGCCCCTGCGGCTGCCCTTGATCCATACAGCACTGCGGCAGCCGGACCTTTCAAAATTGTTTGCGACTCAATATCATCGGGGTTAATATCAATACCCCGGTTAGAGTTGGTAACACCGGTTTGTAAAGAGTTGGCTCCGCCCGAGTTATCAATCGGAATACCATCCACGACAAAAAGAGGTTGATTGCTGCTGTTAAAGCTGGTAAACCCACGGATAAACATAGAGGTAGAAGATCCTACCATACCACTCGAGCTCTGAACTCTTACCCCGGCAACTTTAGCGGTAAAAGCGTTCAGAAAGTTGGTTTGGCGGGTATTCTCAATGTCTTCAGCTTTTACTACCGCAACAGACGTCCCGAGTGCTTTTCTTTCTGACTGAAGCCCGAAAGCCGTTACTACCACCTCAGAAAGTTGCGTGGCATCGGCCGTCATTGAAACATCAATAACTGTACGTGCTCCAATTTCTTGTTCCTGACTTGTGTAGCCAATGAAAGAAAAGATAATGATACCCCCCTCATCTCCCATAGATAACTTGTAAGCACCTTCTGAGTCTGTGGTTGTTCCGTTTGTTGTGCCTTTTATAAGCACGTTTACCCCGGGCATAGGTGTACCATCTTCTGATGATGTTACTTTTCCCGAGACCGTCCGCGTTTGCGCCATGACCATGCTTGTAAAAAGCATCATTATGGCTGCAATCTTGATTTGTAGACCTTTAACCATACAATATTTTAGTTTAATTAAATATTTATAAAAAAAAAATTAAATAATAATATGTATGGTTTAAAAATATTATTAATATGATATTTAGATAAGATTAAGATTAATGATTAAAATCAGTATCCTCGATAGGAGTAATTTAAAAGAAGGAAACAGAATATTGTGTGTTAAAAGAAATGGTACACAGAATAAAAAACGTTAATATTTAAATATTCAGCACTAAAAACTGTTAACAAAAAATATCTTTCTAATGAATTCAAAAAAAAGGCCCGCCAAATGCGGGCCTTTTCTTTAAAAAAAATATTTCTTAGTCTAAAATCTCGGTTACCTGACCAGAACCTACGGTGCGGCCACCTTCACGGATAGCGAAACGAAGACCTTTTTCCATAGCGATCTTATTGATCAATTCTACTTCGATCGATACGTTATCGCCAGGCATTACCATTTCAACACCAGCCGCCAATTTTACTTCGCCAGTAACATCAGTAGTGCGGAAGTAGAACTGCGGGCGGTATTTGTTGAAGAATGGGGTGTGACGACCACCTTCTTCTTTGCTCAATACGTAAACCTCTGCTTTAAATTTAGAGTGAGGTGTTACTGTACCGGGTTTACAAATAACCATACCACGGCAGATTTGCTCTTTTTCAATACCACGGAGCAACAAACCTACGTTGTCACCCGCTTCTCCTCTGTCAAGGATTTTGCGGAACATCTCCACACCCGTGATGGTCGAAGTTAAGTTCTCAGCACCCATTCCAAGGATTTGAACCGGATCGCCCGTTTTGATAACACCACGCTCGATACGGCCGGTAGCCACCGTTCCACGACCCGTGATCGAGAACACATCTTCTACCGGCATCAAGAAATCTTTGTCGATCAAACGAACAGGGATTGGAATGTGGTTATCCACCGCATCCATCAATTCTTCTACTTTAGCAACCCATTTAGCTTCGCCATTCAATGCACCCAAGGCAGAGCCGCGGATAACAGGCATCGTATCGCCAGGGAATTGATAAGAAGAAAGAAGTTCACGTACTTCCATTTCAACGAGGTCAAGCAATTCGGCATCGTCAACCAAGTCAACTTTATTCATAAAAACAACCAAAGCCGGCACACCTACCTGACGAGCCAAAAGGATGTGCTCGCGGGTTTGGGGCATCGGGCCGTCAGTAGCAGCTACCACCAGAATAGCACCGTCCATCTGGGCAGCACCGGTAACCATGTTTTTCACATAGTCAGCGTGCCCCGGACAGTCTACGTGAGCGTAGTGTCTCTTGTCAGTTGAATACTCAACGTGTGAGGTGTTGATTGTGATACCGCGTTCTTTTTCTTCAGGCGCGTTATCAATGGATGAGAAATCACGAACTGCAGCAAGGCCTTTCTTAGAAAGAACCTGCGTAATAGCAGCTGTCAACGTAGTTTTACCGTGGTCAACGTGACCAATGGTACCGATGTTTACGTGCGGTTTGGAGCGGTCAAATGTTTCTTTTGCCATGTTTGAAAATCCCAGTTAAGTGTTTAAAAGTGTATAATTTAATTTAATCAGGTACTCCTTCAGGTTCTCCATCTAAGAACTTATACACCCTAAACATTTTAAGCCTTTCGAATAAGGGTTATTCGATGAGATCTTCATCACCTTAAAGATGGTCGCTACGCATCGGTGAGTGAGGATTTCAAATTCAAAATTTCAAAAACAAACCGACTCAATTGTCGATTATAAAACTTCGGTAGAGCTGTTGATGAGGATTGAATGCCGCCCTTTGGCGAGCATCCTCGTGCTTCGCACGGGACTCACGACCTCTCCAACAACTTTTTTCTCGAGCTGTTGATGAGGATTGAACTCACGACCTCTTCCTTACCAAGGAAGTGCTCTACCACTGAGCTACAACAGCATTTTCAGTTGCTGGTTGTTTGATGTTAGCTGTCTAACAACTAAAAACTATCAACTAATAACTTTGCTCCGAGCGGGAAACGAGGTTCGAACTCGCGACCTATAGCTTGGAAGGCTATCGCTCTACCAACTGAGCTACTCCCGCTTATTTTGTGGGGAGAACAGGATTCGAACCTGTGAAGACATAAGTCAACAGATTTACAGTCTGTCCTCGTTGGCCGCTTGAGTATCTCCCCGCAACGTTTCAATTTCTTGAAGAACTATCCTGTTTTTACTAAAAATTTAACATTTTTCGTAAAACAGGAGTGCAAAATTATACGGTTTTTCGGTATCGGCAAATCCGAAGCAAAAGAAACAAACTCAGAATGTAAGTACGGGGCGTTTGCGAATCTTATTTCAGGCCTGTACCGGCTTTCTTTACCATTAACCGGGTACCGTTAGGGATGGCCGTTTTAGAAATGGTTACCTTCTCATTATAGTGTTCGGCTATTTTTTTTATGATCCCTATGCCCAGACTAAGCATTTTCCGCTTAGAAGTATAATCGATCTGTACTTCGTTTGGATTAATCCGGGTAATTAGCAATTCTGGCGGGGTGGCCCCCGGGTTGGATGCCCGCACTACTCTGTGTATGGTGGTCTCAATGTTTTCCAAAAGATCCATACAACTCCATTCACTTTTAATATAGGGTTTATAGGTAACCAGAAGAGGTGGTGTAATAAACTTGCCAAATTCTTCTAATGCTACTTCCGGGTCGAGGTTTAATGTTTTACAGGTGGCACTAAAAATAGCCACCAATTCTTCATCCGGGTATGCCTTGGTGGCATCAAAAAATTTTCCCCTGAGTTTAGCCTCGTCCATAATTTTGCTAAAGACTTCGGGGCTGGAAGAGGCTTTAATAAATTTTTGTAGTTGTAAAAAAATTATTCCGTGCATAGTTTAATGTTTGGGTTACAAAAATATACACGTTCTGCTGTGAAGCAAACTTGCCACTTACATTAAGACGATTTCTTTCAGAATATCTTTTCCAAACTCATTTTCAAGTGTTTTCAGTAAGTGATTTTTATGAAAACTTAATTCACTTTTCATAGCAGCTGAATCTACTTCTATAAAAAGAACTTTATTACGCACATAAATTTTTTTGGTATGGCGCGCCACCGGTTTACCGGCTATCCGTTCCCAGGAAGCAATAACATTGGCCTCATCAAATTTAGGTTTGAGATGGTATTGCTTCAACAGGTCTTTAATAGCCTGACCAATGTGTTGTATGTCGTGCGGAGGGGGCATTATTTAACTTATAGTAAACTTACCATTTTCTACCATGACCACATCTGCGTTTAAGTTCATCCGGCTTAAAATTTCCCGGCAACGTTCGGGCCTGGCATCGGTAATAAATAACTGACCGAACGTGTCTTCCGAAACCAATTTCAAAATTTTATCGATTCGGGTGTCGTCAAGTTTATCAAAAATATCATCAAGCAAAAGCAGGGGTTTAAATTTCTTCTTTTTAGCGATCATCTGAAACTCGGCCAGCTTTAAGGCTATTAAAAAGGACTTCTGTTGGCCTTGCGACCCAAACCTCTTTACCTCATTGCCGTTCAACAAAAACAAAAAATCATCTCGGTGAATACCGCAGCTGGTTCGCTGCAATTGTATATCGCGCAGTAAATTTTTTGTAAGCAATTCAGTAAAATCCCTATCTTCTAAATCGGATCGGTATTGAATATCCATATTCTCCGGTTTAGCTTCGGAAAGATTTTGATAATGCTTTTGAAAGGTTGGGATAAACTCTTGAAGAAATTCTTTCCTCTTTTTAAAAATAAACTTGGCGGCCGGAATAATTTTTTCATTGTAGCTCGCCAGCAAATCGCGGTCGGCATGGCCACGCTCGGCAAACATCTTCAGCGCACTGTTTCTTTGTTTAAGAAAGTTGGCATACACAATCAGGTTCTCCAGATAGCTATGGTCAATTTGTGAAAGGAGGCTATCAAAAAATTTTCTCCTTACCTCGCTGCCGTCCCAGATCAGTTCAATGTCTTGCGGCACAATCAAAACCACCGGGTATTTACCCACGTGTTCAGAAAATTTTATACAATCCTGCCCGTCTTCTCGAATTATTTTTTTCTGACCTGACTGAAAAGAACAAACTACCTCCTTTGTTTTTTCATTCATCTTAAAACGGCCTTTAATCATAAACTGGCTCTCCCCGAGTTTAATATTTTGAACATCGGACGGATTGACGGCACTTTTTGTAACCGACAAATAATGAATGGCATCCAGCAGGTTGGTTTTTCCGCTTCCATTATTGCCCAAAAAACAACAAATAGGTTGGTCGAAATGCAGGGTTGCTTCCGTATAATTTTTAAAATTGAGCAGGCTTAAAGTCTGAAGGAACACGCGTCTGTAATCAAAAAATCTAAAACTCACATACGATGGTTTGGCTATTGCTTTGCCATCCGCTATTTTCGCATTTCATTAAAGAATCAAAAATAATACTTATGGCGGCCACTGCCCAAGCAAAACCAAAATCAGCCAAAACAGAGTTCTCTAAAGAAACCTACTTATTTTGGTTTGAGAGCATGTTATTGATGCGCAAGTTTGAAGAAAAAGCCGGGCAATTGTACGGTATGCAGAAAATACGCGGCTTTTGTCATCTCTATATTGGGCAGGAAGCTTGTGCCGCGGGGGCAGTTTCTGCTCTGACCAAAGGCGACAAATACATTACAGCCTATCGCGACCACGCACACCCACTGGCTTTGGGTACGCACCCCAACAAAATAATGGCCGAGCTTTACGGCAAAGAAACCGGAGTAAGCAAAGGCAAGGGCGGATCCATGCATATTTTTGATAAAGAGAATAATTTTTATGGGGGGCATGGCATTGTGGGGGGCCAAGTGCCTCTGGGTGCCGGTATTGGATTTGCCGAAAAATATAATAAAACCGGAAACCTCTGCATCTGCTACATGGGCGATGGGGCGGTACGGCAAGGTGCTTTCCATGAAGCCCTGAATCTTTCTATGTTATGGAAAATACCCGTCATTTTCGTAATCGAAAATAATGGGTATGCTATGGGCACATCGGTGAAGCGGACTTCAAACGTAACTGAATTATACAAACTGGCCGATTCTTACGAGATGCCCTCCGAGCCTGTAGATGCCATGAACGTAGAGGCCGTGCACGAAGCCGTAGCTCGTGCAGCCGTGCGCGCCCGTGCCGGAGAAGGCCCCACTCTGCTGGAGTTTAGAACCTACCGCTACAAAGGCCACTCGATGAGCGACCCGCAGAAATACCGCACCAAAGAAGAAGTAGAAGAATACAAGCACCGCGACCCAATAGAACAAGTGCGCAAGAGTATTTTAGATAAGAAAATAGCGACCGAAAAAGAACTGGATGTCATCGAACAAAAAGTAAACGGCCAGGTAGAAGAAAGTGTAAAATTTGCTGAAGAATCAAAATTTCCTGATCCATCTGAAGCGATGCACGATATATACGAACAAGCCGATTATCCGTTTACTACCGACTAATCTTTTGTTTAAAGCATAGAATGCTTAATATTGCGCCCCAATTACTGTATCGGGGTTAATTATTTACAGCCATGGCTAAAAAGGAAGAGAAAAAAGCAGTGCTCGAGAGTGCCGAAGTTATTCAGGAGAAAATAGAAGGCATCGAGCATTGGATAGAACGGAACCCAAAAATCATTATTGGTATCGTAGCGGCCATTGTGCTGGCCGTAGGCGGCTATTTTGGATGGAACCACTACCTTAGCAGCCAGGAAAATGAGGCTCAAAAAGAGATGTTTCAGGCAATCCGGTATTTTGAAGCCGACAGTTTAAATCTGGCCTTGAATGGAGACGGAAACAACCTCGGATTCAAACAAATTATTGATGAATTTAGCATAACCCCGGCCGCTAACCTGGCTAATTTTTATGCCGGAATGATCCATTTAAAACAAGGGAAATTTGCTTTGGCTATTTTTTATTTAGAAGACTATAAAGCCAATGACCTGCTCATACAACCCCGCGCCTACAGTTTAATTGGCGATGCGTACATGGAACAAAATGATTACGAAAACGCATCTAAATGGTACAATAAGGCAGCTACCTATAAGGCCACTAAAGAATTTACACCCTCTTACTTAATGAAAGAGGCACTGGCTTATGAAAAGCTGAACCAGAAAGAGAAAGCCATTGAAGTTTACCAAAAATTAATTGACAATTATTGGGAGAGCAGTGAAATTCAAAATGCTAAAAAATACAAAGCCAGATTAGAGTCTAACTCATAAATACTATTTCACGATATTTGAAAGGGTAGTTCGCTACCCTTTTTTATTTTAACATCTATTTTTATGGCCGGTATTTTAACCTCTGTTTCGGGACGTGCAAAAAAAAGCATCAGCACTAAAACCTTTGCCATCGTGGTGGCCGAATGGAACGAAGATATTACCGAAGCCCTGTTTAACGGAGCCTTTCAGGCACTAATTAGACTGGGAGCCAAAAAAGCAAACATTATTAGAAGAAATGTACCGGGAAGTTTTGAATTGCCGCTGGCGGCTCAACAATTGGCCAAACAAAAGAAAATAGATGCCGTAATTTGTCTCGGGTGTGTTATTCAGGGCGACACGCCTCACTTCAGTTTTATTTGCCAAGCCGTATCGTATGGTATTATGGAAGTGAACTTAAAATACAATAAGCCGGTAGCCTTTGGTGTACTTACCACCCTTACCAAACAACAAGCATTAGAGCGGGCCGGTGGAAAATATGGCAACAAAGGAGAAGAAGCAGCCGTAACCGTGGTGAAGATGCTCTAATAAACCCAAATCATGCAATAGATTTTCTATTGCATGATTGACGAATGAAAATCAACAACCCATGAAGATAAAATACCCAATGGTGATTTTCATTGTCAGGGTTAAACCTTGTCAACCCTTTGGGTAGATGATGCATCCCTAATGCATCATCTGGGATAAAAAAAAGCCATCGGCAGCGATGGCTTTTTAATCTCCATTTAGGATTACTTAATTCATTTTCTTTACTACTTCCTGGCCAAATTCTGAGCATTTTAATAGGGTTGCCCCTTCCATCTGGCGGTGAAAATCGTACGTTACCCGTTTGGCAGAGATCGCGCCCTCCAGTCCCTTCACTATCAAGTCGGCTGCTTCCTGCCAGCCCATGTGCTCTAACATCATAACACCGGAAAGAATTACCGACCCCGGGTTTACTTTATCTTGGCCGGCATACTTGGGTGCCGTGCCGTGCGTAGCTTCGAAGATAGCATGGCCGGTACTATAATTGATGTTACCACCGGGAGCAATTCCGATACCGCCTACAATGGCCGCCAGCGCATCGGAGATATAATCGCCATTTAAATTCAATGTGGCCACAACCGAGTATTCATCCGGTCGCAATAAAATCTGTTGTAAAAATGCATCGGCTATAGAATCCTTTACCACGATCTTATGTCCGTTTTTGGTAAATTCCATCCAAGGGCCGCCATCAATTTCTTTTCCGCCATATTCATTTTTTACCAATGCGTAACCCCAGTCGCGGAAGCCACCCTCGGTAAACTTCATAATATTGCCTTTGTGCACCAGCGTAACATTCGGCTTTTTATGTTGTATAGCATAATCTAATGCCGAGCGCACAAGGCGTTCGGTTCCTTCTTTTGATACCGGCTTAATGCCTATGCCCGAGGTTTCGGGGAATCTGATTTTTTTATATCCTTTCGGGAAATGGGTTTTAAACAAATCCAAAAAGGTTTTGTTTTCGTCTGTGCCCGCCTGGAACTCTATACCGGCATAAATATCTTCCGTGTTTTCGCGAAAAATAACCATGTTGGTTTTTTGTGGTTCTTTTACGGGAGACGGAACTCCTTTAAACCATTGCACGGGGCGTACGCAAGCATATAAATCTAATTCCTGACGAAGGGCTACGTTTAGCGAGCGGATTCCTCCGCCTACGGGTGTAGTTAGCGGGCCTTTAATGCCCACCAGGTATTCGCGGAAAATGGTCATCGTTTCTTCGGGCATCCAACTTCCGGTTTGCTTAAATGCCTTTTCTCCGGCCAGCACTTCCTTCCACACAATTTTGCGCTTGCCTTGGTATGCTTTTTCAATAGCCGAATCGAACACATATTTAGAGGCAGGCCAGATATCTACACCAGTGCCATCGCCTTCTATGAAGGGAATCGTGGGCACATCGGGCACATTCAGTTTTCCGTTGCTAATGCTGATTTTTTGATCGCTCATGGTTTTGGCTTTAAATAGATAGAAGATTTGAACGCGAAAATTACTATTCTTTCTCTAACAAAACCACATTCTCTACATGGTTGGTATGCGGAAACATATCAACCGGTTGCACGGCTTTAACGCGGTATTTTTCGGAAAGAATTTTCAAATCGCGGGCTTGTGTGGCCGGGTTGCAACTGACATACACTATTTTTTGAGGCGCTGCCGCCATCAGCATGCGGGTAACATCTTCATGCATGCCCGCCCGGGGCGGGTCGGTAATAACCAGATCAGGATAGCCGTATTCTTGTATAAAGTGTTCGCTTAAGAGGTCTTTAATATCTCCGGCAAAAAATTCGGTATTCGTTAGGCCGTTCAGTGCTGCGTTGGCTTTGGCATCTTCTACTGCATCGGCCACATATTCTAACCCAATTACTTTTTTGGCATGAGCCGCCACAAAATTGGCAATGGTTCCGGTGCCGGTATATAGATCGTACACCCATTCATTCCCCGTAAGGGCAGCAAAATCAAAAACAGTTTTATATAACTCAAGAGCCTGGGCCGAGTTGGTTTGATAGAATGACTTAGCTCCTACCCGAAACTGCAGCTTTCCCTGGCCTGTAGGTTTTTGCATCTCTTCGGTGATATATGAATTTCCGCGCCAGCAGATTATGTCCAAGTCATGAAAGGTATCATTCCGTTTACCGTTGATGATGTAATTAATTGAGGTAAGTTGAGGAAACCTGTCGGCCAGGCCGCCCAATATTTTTTCAATCCACTCTTTTTTATCATACGTAACTTGCAGGATTACCATCGTTTCGCCTGTATTGGCCGTACGGATGGTGAGGGTTCTTAAAAACCCGACTTGTTTACGCAGATCGAAAAAGGGAATGTGGTTCTCTATCGCTATTTTTCTGGCCAGTAGCCGAATGGAGTTAGAAGGCTCGGGTTGTAAGTAGCAGGTATGCACATCAAACACCCGGTCGTACATACGCGGAATGTGGTACCCCAGTCCTGCCTTTTCGTCTAAGTCCCTTTCTGCCTGAGCTGGTAAAGCGTTTAATTCTTCTTTCGTAAGCCAACGGTTAGACGTAAAAGTAAAGTCTAACTTGTTTCTGTAATGGGTTTGTTTTTCAGAACCAATAATTGGTTTTATTGATGGCAACATCATCCCGCCAATACGCTCGAGGTTATCAGCCACCTGTTGTTGTTTGTATTGTAGTTGGGTTTCATACCCGATGTGCTGCCAGGAGCAGCCTCCGCACATTCCAAAATGAGCGCAAAAGGGTTGCGTGCGGGCAGCCGAGTATTTTTTTATCTGCACTGCTTTCCCCTCTAAAAAACTGGATTTGATTTTGGTCAGTTCAATATCTACCGTATCGCCCGGTGCGCAACCGGTAACAAATACAACCCGACCTTCGTGGTGCGCAACACACTTTCCCTCAGCGGCCATCGTTTCTACCACGATGCCTTCCAGCCGATCTCCTTTTTTCATTCTATACGATTTAAGCCGGTTAGAGTATTGCCTCCAGAAGAGCATCGGCTTTTACGTAAGCCGGCTGATCCATCCATTTTACTTTCACCCAGACATCTTCAAGGCCCATTTTTTTTAGCTGATGCCCCTCGGATATAACCGCCACCACCGAAGCACCGGCCGAAGGGCTGCTCATTAAATAGGTGTAATCTTTTTTTACAATAACCGAAGGAGGCAATTCATAATTATTGGCTACTAAAACACCCGCCATCAGCATTATGATGAGCCCTGCTGGGACTGCCACGCGTTGTTGCTTTTTATGCAGGTATACAGCCCACATGCCACTCAGCAAAAGAAAAAAAATCAGGATAAAAAGGATTGTCGTCTTGTTGTGTTCATACCAAAGGCCCAGCCGGTCAACCTCCTTTAGAGTATATCCGCTTACATTATATTTAGTGGCCAGTTCATCCATCTTAATTAAGGCCTGAGGATCATGAGAGGCCAAATAGTAGAGTTTTAAATAATACAAAGTCATACCTACTTTGCCAAGCCCTTCTTCTATATAGGCCATTTTTAACAGCATGGCCGGGGTATATATTTTTTCTTTAAAGACCGACTGGTACAACTCGGCCGACTGAGTGTATTGTTTCATTTTAAAAAGGGAATCGGCCCGGGCTATTTTACCGGACTGGGCAAAGGAAAATGAGGCAAAAGCAGTTAGTGAAAAAGTAATAAGAGATTTTAAGATGAGGATTTGTAAATTTTTCATATTCGGTTACCTTTGCGTCCTCAATTTTTAGGAGCCTTATAAGGGGCAAATTTAATTGATTGCTTCATTTGCCCCTATAGGGAATTTGCAGCTAAAATGATCTCGTAGCTCAGCCGGTAGAGCATTACACTTTTAATGTAAGGGTCCTGGGTTCGAATCCCAGCGGGATCACAGGTAAGCAAGCAAAGAAAACCAAAACCTCGCAAACACTATGTTTTGCGGGGTTTTTTGTTTTGGTGACCTACCAAATTATTCATTGAATACCAACGGTGAGGTGCGTAGTTCGGTGCGTCAAAACAGAGCAAAAAAATGACGCACCGAATTGGCCGCAAGAACCTGAACAACAGAGTGTTCAAAAACTGAACATCTTGATTCATAGCGGTGGCAAACCTGAATTTTACAACTTCATCAGGTAGCCATGAAAAAAACATTCAACCAGATTTTCTTCCTCAAGAAATCAAAAAGTGTGTCTCAATTCCTCACCGTTTACCTACGCATCACCATCGATGGGGTGCGCACCGAAATCTCCACTCAGCGGACCTGCGACCCGCAGCAATGGGTATCGGCACTCGGAAGATTGAAAGGCAAAACCGAGGAAACAAAATCTTTCAACAATTACCTTGAAGCAGTGCAGTTCAGGATTTATGAAATCCACAAAGAGCTTGTGGCAAACGGTGCAGAAGTAACGGGAGAATTGATGAAGCAAAAATTCCTCGGATCAGCAGACCGCGCAAGGATGCTGGTCGAGATTTACACGCAGCACAACCAACAGTTTGCAGAGCTCGTAGGAAAAGAATTTTCTAAAGGCACGTTGAAAAGGTTTGAGGTGTGCAAAAACTCAATCGTGAATTTTTTGCAATGGAAATTCAAAACAACTGACATCGACATACGGAAACTCAACTTTGAGTTCATCAACGATTACGAATTTTTTCTCAAGTCCGTGCAGGGCTGTGCGCATAACACCAGCATGGGCTACCTGAAAAAGCTGAAGAAGATAGTTCGGCAATGTGTTGCCAAAGATTGGCTCGACAAAGACCCGTTCATGTCTTTCAAGATCACGTTGAAGGATACCCACCGCGTATATCTTTTGGAAGAAGAACTTCAAACCCTTGCATCGAAACCAATCAACATTGACAGGCTCAGTACAGTGCGCGACATTTTCCTTTTCAGTTGTTACACGGGGCTTTCGTACAGCGATGTAGAAAAGCTGACCGTTACTGATATTTCAACGGGCATCGATGGCGAGAAATGGATTTTTACTACTCGCACAAAAACCGACACCGCGACTAGGGTTCCATTGTTGCCACCCGCACAGGCAATCATCGAAAAATATTCCATGCAACCTGAAAGACTAAATTTGGGAAAGCTTCTTCCAGTGTTCACCAACCAGCGAATGAACAGCTACCTGAAAGAACTGGCAGATATTTGTAAAATAAATAAGGAACTCACGTTCCATTGCGCCCGCCATACTTTTGCCACAACGATCACACTGACCAACGGTGTACCAATTGAGACAGTAAGCAAAATGCTGGGCCACAAAAACCTGAGAACCACCCAACACTACGCAAAGATTTTGGATTTGAAAGTAAGCCAGGACATGGAGGTATTAAGAGCCAAGTTCACGCATGTAGAGCAAAAATCTGCCTCCGGTTCATAACTACTTTGCACCAAAATCATTCGTTTTGGCTAAATGCAATCGTTTGCATAACTTTCGGGTTTTGCAAAACGCAAAGATCACATGAAGTACCAACTTGAAGATCTCGAAATTTTTGTCCACACCCTGATCGATACCTATGAGACGGAGACTCCCCACACTATCATCCCCGATTTCGATGATAAGGAAAAAGCCCTTTTGAAGAAATCTTTGTCAGTCACCAAAGAGCTAAAATCTTATCTCTTCGACTTTGACAGTGAAAGCCGCATCGAAGCATTGGTTCAATGCCATCAAGCTACGATCATCGAGTTGGTCGATCTGTTAGCTGGCAGCAATCACAATTCTTCGGGTGGTTCGGCAACAGGCAGATCCAAAAACGCACTGTGGAAATTGCTGAACGACCAGTTGGAAAACCTCCTCACTTTCATCGAAACCTATTTTTTAAAATACTTCGATCAAGACCAGAAGATACCCAATTCATACCTGGCATTAGAAAGAACTTCACTTTCAAAAAAAACCAGCGCCATCCACTCGATTGTGCGCACGGCCCAACTTGACAATCGCCTTATCGATATAATTTTTTATCCGGTTGAAAGGATCATCAGCTCAAATGTAAATGCAGTTACCTACCGCAGGTTAATTTTCATTAAACAACTCTTGAAAGATTTGGAGACCGTTCTTTCCGTTGATACTGGCAGGCCAGTTATTGAAGATGTTTTTAGGCTGATGATTTACCTCAATTTCAATTCGTGCCATCTTACATCCTATTTTATAAAAGCCATTGCCAACGAGGCCCAAGAGCAACACAGCGTTGCAACTCAGCTCGAAGTGCTTTGCCACTGGCTGAAAATAACCAACCAAAACCACACCAAACCTTCCTTTGTGCTGAAGACGGCAAGGCCTTCCCTTCAAGAGCAGATCACCCGTTGGCTAAGTGAAGAAATCAACTTCATCGAAAAGAAAAAGCAGCTCACACTGTTAATGCCGCCAACGGTAGCCGCAGAGCAAAAGGAACCAGTGAAGGTTGATACCTCTTTTTCTGTTCCTCAGCTCGCATTTCTAATACGGTTGTTCAAAGAGGCAGGAGTAATCACAAACAAAAACCAAACAGAGTTGATCCGTTTTTTCTCCCGTCACTTCAATTCGCTCCACAACCAAAATATTTCTACCGAAAGCCTGCGAATAAAATACTACCAGATCGAGCAGTCCACGATCAAATCTGTTCAAGCCATCCTCGACAAAATGATTGACCACAGCAAGAAAGCCAAATGGTTCTTGGTGTATTTCACCACTGATGCCTGTTACGATCTGGCAATTGAGCTCCTGTTTGGATTCAAAATATTTTAGAAAATTTTCCCCCTGTCTTTCAAGTAGTTAAGGGGGTACCGGTACCCTTTGTAACTGGATACTTTCATCCCGTTCAAATTCCTTTGGGCCTTAACAAACCCAATCAAAAGTTATGGCCATAGAAATTGTCACCAAGGAAGACCTTCAAAGCTTCAGGCATGAATTATTGAACGACCTTAAGCAAACTCTTTCCAAGCACTTGCCCGAAAAGCCAAAGCAATGGCTAAAGAGCCCGGAGGTGAGGAGGATGCTGAAGATCTCGCCTGGCACGTTACAAAACCTCCGTATCAATGGCACGCTGCGCTTCACAAAAATTGGCGGCATCATTTACTACAGCTACGGAGACATTGAAGTTTTGCTAGAGAAGGGAATGAAAAATGAGGCTTGTCCTCCGAAGCTTTAGCGAAGGAGGGCCATGAACTACATCCGCCACCTTACAGCTTTCTTCGATAAAGTATCGAAAGAAGAAAAGCTCAACCCAACGCACATCAGCTTGTACATGTCGCTCTTTCAATTTTGGAATATCAACCGTTTTATAAATCCGATCTCCATTTCACGAAGTGAGATGATGGGCATCAGCAAAATCTGTTCGAAGGCAACCTACCACAAAGTGATGAAAGACCTCCACCAACTCGGATTTATCAAGTACGAACCATCGTACAATCCATTCCGGGGAAGTTCAGTAACCATACTAAATTTTGATGCAGGAGAAATTCAAAAACTGAACGGGAGGCATACCAAAAAACAAACAAGCGGTGAACCGGCAGTAGGCCGCTACCGTACCAAAAAACAGGAAGGCACTGAACTGCTGAACGAGCCTTATATAAACAGTATAAACATAGTAAACAATAAACATAGTAAACGGCAAGCCCATGAAGATACAAGTTCAGATTTTGATAGGATCCGTGCAAAAGCGGAAGGGCAAGAGAAAAAGCATGTCAGCCAACTTGCCCGCCAAAATGAAAATGAAGGCGGGAGCTTCAGCGAAGGCGGAAAAAGTTCCACACCGGGCCTGCCAGCCGAAGCCTCAGCGCAGGCTGGGGGCGGGCGCAAAAAAATCAAATCATTGTCTGTGCCCGTTTCGCCAGAAGAAGTACAAGATTATTTTGCAGAAAGAAACTCCACGCGCCTCGAAGCCGAAAAATTTTTCAACTACTTCCAAAGCAACGGCTGGAAGGTAGGCGGCCGGGCGGCCATGCAAGATTGGAAAGCTGCTGCACGCAATTGGATACTCAACTCGCACAAGTTTGAAACCAAACCCAAGAACGGATCACTTCATGTCAACACAAACAAAAACTACGGAGAACCACTCTAACAAAGCCGTCATTGCGAGGGAGGAACGACCGAAGCAATCTCCTAATGCGAAGCATGAAGGCACGAAAGTGGGTTTACCGACCGTAGCTTCAGCGAAGGTCGGCAATGGACTGGATTTAGCTTGGTGCATCTCCTTCTTGGAAAAACGCGGCAAGGAACTGTACGGTCAAAATTTCAAGATCATCGAACAAGATTTTGAAATCATCCATAAACTCCTCGTGTACTTCATTGGCGACAATACCGAAGCAGCAAAATACAACCTCGACCTGGAAAAAGGGATTCTGCTCACAGGTCCGATCGGCTGCGGCAAAACTTCATTGATGAACCTCATGCGTTTCGTACCTTCACCGGAACGAAACCACATAATGAAATCGTGCCGCGATGTGAGCTTTGAGTTCATGCAGGAAGGCTACGAAGTCATCTGGCGGTACAGCCGCATGTCGTTCAACAGCGAACGGCCGAGGACATATTGCTTCGATGATTTGGGCGCAGAGCAATCGTTGAAATATTACGGCAACGAATGCAATGTGATGGGTGAAATCTTGTTGAGCCGGTATGAGTATTTTGTTTCGCATAATATGATTACGCATGTCACCACAAATCTTTCGGCTTCCGAGATTGAAAATGTATATGGCAATCGAGTAAGGTCAAGATTGAAAGAGATGTTCAACCTGATCTCCTGCATCGGAAAAGATAAAAGAGGATAACCTTGCACACCTCAATTCAACCAACCCCTAATCAATCATTTCTTTTTCAATGGTATTTCAAATCCCATCCTCAAACTGAACTTGCTCACATAAGGGCTCCGGTGGTTCTTGTCGAAAAGATTGTAAAGAACCTGCACGTTGCCCATCAATTTTTTTGAATACCGGAATTCTTTTTTCATCCCGGCCATCCAACTCCACACCCACTTCCTCTTTCCAGCATCTGGTGAATTGTATGAAGGGGGAATCAATGCATTCATCACCTCGGGTGCGATCATGGCATAAATTTCGGTTTTTAATTTTACCTGCCCATAAACACGAGGCCCATACACATGGTCTTTTGCCACATAGTTCATTTTGCTGAAATCATATCCCCACCGCTCGTTCCAACCTATGCCAGCCGTAAGCCTTCCGCTCAACCGATAACCAACCTGCGGGTTGAAATCCAACAACGTTTCTTTGTTACCTTGATACTGGATGTTCCATCCGGGCACCAGGCGCTCAATAAATGGTCTCCCCTTCATTGGGTTGCCCGGCTTCTTGAACATGTCCAGCGTCCCTTCATAATCTTTGTATTTTTTTTTCACATTGGCCAACTGCTGCATTGCGCCAAGCAGTTGTTTCTCCTGCCCGGCAAAATGATTGATTGTTTGCTCCTTCGCTTGTGTTACCATCATTTCCTTTCGGTAATCGGGATCCGACTGCCATTTGGTCACCATCTTTTCATATTGCTCTGCTTTCAATGCTTCGCCTCCAAACTGTTTTACTTCTTTTAGGTTCTTCGCATCTTTTTCCAACGTACTTTCCAATTGGCCGGGGTTCATATTTTTTAGTTCTCCTTCTACTTGTGAAACATCTTTGGTGATATTGGTCATGCCGGTTTGCTTTTCCAGCGTGTTTATTTCCTGGCTGGGCGAAACGTTGCCTGGCAAGTTGCCTTGCGGAACATTGGGTAACGATGAATTGGGCAATCCATTGGTACTGATATTGGGTACATTGGCATTTGGCAAATTGGAATTCACGTTGAGGCTGGAATTGGGAAGGCTCAAGTTAGCATTCGGCACATTCAGGTTTCCATTTGGCAGATTCAAATCGGTGTTGGGAATTTTGACATTAGGCAGATTTATGTTAGGAATCTTGAAGTTAGTCCCGGCCAGTTTGTTGAGCGAAGTAAGTTCTTGGCTCACTTTTTTATCAAAGCCTTTTATTTTGTTGTTCATGCCCGACTGCAGCTTGGCTAACTGCTGCTCGCCCTTTTGAACATCTTTGATGGACTTGGCATTTTTCAGTTTGTTCATTTTTTTCCGCAAACTGTCCATGGATTTGGTAACGCGTGGGTCTTTGGTGGGAAGTTTGTTGAGACTGTCCAGGTGGTGCTTGAATTGTTTCCGCATCACTTTTACTTTTTGGTTGTAACTGGCTATCTCTTGTTGCTTCATCTTTTTGACATTGGCTTGAAGCTTTTTCTCCATCACCGCAGGTTTGTTCAGGTCATTCGTCAAAGCTCTTTTCACCGAATCAGCTTTCTTCATGCCGGGCACTTGATGGATGTTGGGGGTGATCAACTTTACGTTCTGGATTTTCTGCAAGTGTTTGTTGACGCTATCGGTATTGTGCTTGGTTTTTATTGCAACGGAATCCATTTTACTGTTGATCAAAGAAGTGGTCTGCTCTATTGAGCCTCTTTTTTGAGCAAGAGAATTCAAGGAAAAAGCAAGTGAAATCAATATGAAGGAGAGCCATCTCATTTCTTTATCCTCAATGCAATGCCCAGCCAGAGTTGCGGGTAGCTCTAATCCTTCCTCCAGACGTTGGACTATACTTTACTGAATTGACCAAAATGGCACCAAGGTCAAAGACCAAAAAATCAGCAGAAGCCACATTGTCATTATAACCCACGATATATTTACCATCGGTGGTAGATTGGAGGCGCGAGAAATTATCAGTGATCAGTGCCGAAAGGTTGGTAAAGGAATTCTGATAGTCCATAACATAAAATGTGCCATCCACAACATTGTAGATCACTTGGTCTTCACCGCTCCTATAACTGAATGCCGAGTTCTTATACAGATCTCTTAAATAAGAAATCCCACTCACATAACCGCTCAAGTCAGTTATGTATTGGGTCAGGCTGTGGGAATGGAAGATGAGATCTTGCTTTTTGTTCACACAGAGGTTGACCGCTCCCACACCTGCCAAGTATACATTGGGGGCGTATATGGTATGAAGTGTGTCCGTTCCCATTTGCCATACATCCACATTAGTGTTCTGAAAAGCATACAACATAATTACTTTTGATCGATCATAGTTGGTATGTATCTCACCATATTGTTTTGGGGCACTGGTCATGAAATAATTCGAAATTGGCCACGTTGAGTCATTTTTATTGATGTACCGCCAAGAATAATATCCGCTGTAAAGTTCAGTTTGCATAATACCATTGCCATCACTCATCTGCGCGATATCGGAAGGAAAAAAAGCCTCCGAGGAATACTGCGGGTTATAAGGACTGACACGCACCTTGGTAATACTCAGGCTGACCGGATCGACAATTCGGTAAACTGAATCATCAGCCGCTGGAGCAAAAACCATCAACTTATCATGATAGTAATTCCAGCGGATCCGTTCAGGTCTGAATGCAAGAGAAAGTTTTTTCAGCAGGCTTAGGTCGGGGAGAGACAATTGCACCAATTGATTCGGGTTTTGTGTGACTGCCCACAGGCTGCTGTTATCATCAGTGACGAAATAGTCAAAAACCTGACCAGGCACATTCAGCTTGCTCTTGTGAAGGGAAACCTGAAAGGTAAAATTGTATCCGTTCTTGAGGCTGATCGTAAAAGGATAAACCATGCCCATCGTTGTGCAAGGGTATGGAAATGAAACCTGTGACCCCGAAACCTTAAAACTATCCACTGGCGCACAAAGGTTCATGTTGTCTACAATTGTTGACACGTCAACATTCGTATTGAACGTCAAAACCACGGATGTTCTAACACTGGTTTCAAGGTTGCCCATAATAACTTGTGTCTGGAGGAGCTTCACACGCTGTTCTTGGCTCACTTCTATCTTCTGCTGCAAGTTTCCCGCCTGCACGATAATGCTACCTGTACGTTGGTCCATGTTTGTCATTGCGTTCCAAGCAATAGATAAAATGCTGTTCCCTGTGCCAGAGGCAGGAGTGACCGAAAGCCAATCTGATGTGCTCAACACCGACCATGAAGTATTTGAAGTGAGGCTTACCGATGTTGAACCCGCAGGTGCATCCACGGTTAGTAGATTGTTGCCTAATTTCAAGGTCTTCGGAATATTCTCTTTCGTGCAAGCAAAAAAGGCAATCCATAGAATAAAGAAATAGCCCAGCCTTTTATTCTGCACACTAAAAAATATATTCTCTTGTGCCCACTCCATAAATTATGACAACTCCACTACTTAGTTTAAATTTATTTTTGACCTTATTCATATCGCTCGAAACCCTGCCATCATTTTTCCTCTTTTCATGGAGACTCTGTTACGAAATGACGAAACATTTATTTTCGCTACCTCGTGTGTCGCTCCTTATACAAACGATCCAATTTTCGCTTTATCCTTTTATTGGTCATGAATATGTTAACTGAATCCGGCTTTGACTTGGTTTCGACCAATGTGAATCTTTTGCTAACCTCCTCATTATTAAAACAAAAACCTTCATCAAATTCTATAGTGGTATTGTTAATGATTTTTGCTCTCAATATCGGGCCTAAAACCCACCGAAAAGCATCCGTATCGTATTTTTGGGTAAGCAATTTATTATCATCAATAAAATACGAACCCCAATATCGAACATCACCTTTAAATCCTCCTTTGAATCCCAACTTGTCAAGAATTTCAAGATATTGGTTTAGCGATGCTTCCATATCAAGCGTATCAAGGCCAGAATGATCGATACTAAAAAAAAAACCATTCTCATAAAAAATGAAGCATTTTATAAGATCACTGTACCAAAAACGATTGCAGGCTCTCGGTATGACCGAAAAATAAATACCATTGATTTTAAATTTTTTGGGGTCCACTTTTTTTGTTTCTCCATATAAAGTGAAATGCCGCAGACTGCGTGTTGGTAGGCATGATGAGAATCCTACAGATAAAATGAAAATTAAAGCAATTGAAAATTTCATACTCTTTAGTAACCCTTAGTTATTGTTGGTCGCCTGACCAACAATCTCAAATCTCTTCATGATGTGTGAGAAAACCAAATTCGTCAACTCCGTTTTCATAAAAAAATGATTTTGCTCGGCTACCATCTCCAAAAATATAAAGCTTAGACTATTTTAAAAATAGAACGTAGTTGGTCAGCGACCAACTACAACTCAGGGAATGGTAGGGTTTTGTTCATCAAACCATAACTCAAATTCTCTTGGGCCGTCTGCATAACGAATCAATTCCTTGTCATTCTCAATGCCAGCTTCTCACATTTGGAAGCATATTATTTTTGTAGTTCAATTTTATGAACATCTTTCAAATTGATAGGCTTGATGTTGATGCCCAAAAAATGATCTTTTTTGCCAGTAATAGTGCTGTCCTGAATGATCAGTGTATCAAAGTAAAAAGTATTTTTCTTGCCGTCTTTCTTGGTGATGCGCACAGCCGTTCGGTTCCTCACGGAGATAACATGTTCCTGCCCGTTTTGGTCAAGCACTTTCACTTCACGCAGCGTGTTGCCCGTGACGCGCCCCGGAAAAAATGCATAAGGGAAAGCAACTATGTAGTTTGTCTTTTTTTCTTGGCCACTGTTGGCAAACTGCTCCAATAAACTTTGCGTAGATAAATTATATGTGGCGCATCTGCTCATAAGAACTGCCATTGCCATGAGCGATAAAGTAAGTTTGTTCATGATGATTAAGTTATTTTTTGTTATGACTCTCATTGATCAAAAATTTCCTGACTTCTTTTATTGGCCTTTTAAAAAAGCGTTTGTGACTAATCCCTGGCCATCGCTTTACAGGTCTTGCATTTGACCATTGAGTATACCTTTTTCTAATATGTATATCAAATCCATTCTTATTAGGTGAATACACATATGCATTCACATCCCACCAAGTACCTGTAATAAAATAATTGGCAGATGTTCCTGATGTTCGGTGTTTGTGTCTCAATATCTCCATAGAATAAAAATCCAGGTATTCCCACACAGCATCAAGAATAACAATTCTTTTACTTAATAAGCACTTACTGCAAATACCCTTCAAGAATTCCTTTTTTCTGCGAGATACTGAATCTAATTTCAGCCCATAGTAACATGAATCTGGAACGCGGAGAACAATGAAGTGATCTTTCAAGGATTTCTCTATAATACGGTTCATCACCTCTTTTTCTGGCTCCAAATTGTATTTGGTCTGATAGCTCCCCATTCTATGTTCCAAGCTTTCAACTAAATCTAAGAATGAGACAGCATACAAAGTATCTTTATCTATCGGCTTTTTTGGTTGGGCATGAATAGGATCACAACATAAACCAAACACCAAAACGAATACTGCATGGCGCATAACTATCTTCTATTGACCCGCACATAATCTGATGAAAGCCCACCTGCCGCCAAAATCTTTCCCTAAACTTTGGAACGGATCGTCAAGAGAATCGACCAACATGCTTTCATAACTGTCTGTTTCTTTGCCTTCGGCTATCTTGAGAAATTGAGTCAATAGATTCTTGGAAAAACCCATCATTATGTTTTTAGTAATATTTCCTGATAACATACTAAAGGAAATGGAACGAAATCCCGTGTATTCGCCTGTCTCCATACCCAAAAAACCTTTTGCTTTCTCCATCGCAAAATCGTTAAAGAAATTCCATCCATCGTAATCTGATTTATATCCATCTTTCCCATAACCTTTAATTCCCTCTTTCAAACCAGGCATGATGAACTTGCCCAAACGAGAGTCAGAAAAATCTCTAAAAAATTTAGTCGTCCACCCGCCTTCATCTTCTAAATACGTTTTTTTTGCAGCAGCCATGTATTCCTTATCAAAGTCCTTACCATAAGCGTCTTTCCATGCTTGTTTGAATCCATCATCAATGCCTCCCTTCTCTGCCCCAGAAAGTTCAGCAGCAGCTTCGCCTTCTTCAATCGATTCCCCAACCTCATATCCTTGCAAGGCAGACATGCCTCCTGTTATAAATGACTGTACCCACGTTTTTCCAACATGATTAGCCTGATCTGCGGCTGTTGTTAAAGCTCCGGCAACTGCGAAGCCAAGTTCTGGATTCATTGTATTCCATCCGACATCTGCTCCTACAGCGCCTGCACCAAAATATTCCAGGCCTTTTAAAAAGCCTCCCTTTCCGTGCGTAATTGCATCCCAGTTGCTCACAACATTTGATATACCGCCCACCACGGCAATCACTATGTCATCCCATCCAAACCACTCCCCATTCGGGTCTCTCCCCATCATAGGAACATTGCCCATCGCCAAGTAAGGGCTGCTAAATTGCTTTTGAGGATCACCAGCTAACCACCTTCCCAAGTCCGCATAATACATGCGGCTTCCAAAGTCGTGCCAACCGGTTTGGGCTATCAACTCTTTACCCTGAAATAAATACGCATTATCTGTCTCCCCATTTCTTAACCAACTATAACTCTTCATTCCAAACGGGTAGTAGTTGTTCACCT
>JAFDYY010000032.1 GCA_018267195.1 Bacteroidota bacterium
AATCTGAAAAATGAAAATAGCATATCAAATAGTAGCCACACTTATAGTTTGTTTTATTGTCCAAAGTTTTCTTCCCTGGTGGACCATGGCTATCGTGGCCTTTGCCTTTGGTTATTATTACAATCTGCCGGGCTGGGTATCTTTTTTGGCGGGCTTTATAAGTGTGGGGTTGCTGTGGTTTGCCAAGGCATTTTATATTGATATTACTACACAATCTATACTGTCTGATAAAGTAAATAAACTGCTGCCGCTAAACCTATTTGTTATGATGATTCTGATAGGCGGGTTAGTCGGAGGTTTTGCCGCCCTGACGGGCACCGTCTTAAAAGGCAAAAAACAACCGAGGTATTATTGATCTGGCAAAAAAAACAGTAAGAATTTAATCCCTTCCATTTTCGATTGAAAAATCGGGCTATATTTGCACCCTGTTTTAAGCAAGGAGAGGTGGGTGAGCGGCTTAAACCAGCAGTTTGCTAAACTGTCGTACATGTCAAAGTGTACCGGGGGTTCAAAT
The DNA here is from genome assembly GCA_018267195.1 of Bacteroidota bacterium. Taxonomy (GTDB): domain Bacteria; phylum Bacteroidota; class Bacteroidia; order Cytophagales; family Cyclobacteriaceae; genus ELB16-189. The sequence continues at coordinate 515 of JAFDYY010000032.1, forward strand.
CCCCCCCTCTCCGCTTCTTTGAAATAGTGATGGCAAATTTCGTAGCTCAACTGGATAGAGCATCCCGACTGCAAAGTCGGGAAGGTGGCGGCAAAAAGTAGAGCTTAAAAAAAATTGAGAGCAGGTCTCGTAGCTCAACTGGATAGAGCAGCTGCCTTCTAAGCAGCAGGTTGCTGGTTCGAGTCCAGCCGGGATCACAAAAAATATAAATTCGGGGTGTAGCGTAGCCCGGTATCGCGCTTGGTTTGGGACCAAGAGATCGTCAGTTCGAATCTGGCCACCCCGACAATACATCAAAAAGGTTATTTCATTTGTAAATAGCCTTTTTGATTTTTTAAGTGAAACGCTAACGATTTATTTCTAAATTCTCTCGGAGTAACCCTCTTCTTCTTCAAAAAAATACGGTTAAAATAAGTTAGGCTTTCAAAACCGGTTTCGTATGCAATCTCACTAATAGCCTTATCTGTCTCCGTCAGCAGGTGGCAGGTATTCCCAATGCGAATATCATTTATATAATCGGAAAAAGTTTTGCCTGTAGCCCGTTTAAAAAATTTACAAAACGCACTGGGCGAGAGATGAATAAGGTTGGCCGTCTGCTCAAGATCAATAACTTCTGATGATTTTTTCTGAACATACTGGCACACTTTATTAATCCTATTTTCCGTTTTTTCGCTTTTTACAACCGTAAAATATTCAGACGACAAATTTGTATTTTTTTGTTCTGATAATTTTTGGAGAATAGTAAGGAGCGATACTACCTTCTCCACACCGGCCAACGCAGGCAACAATTCAATCTGCAAGGCCGTTTCTTTAGAGCGAGGAAAAAGCAACCCCCGCGAAGCCATCGACAGTAACCTGGCTAGATTATCAAACCCGGTATAGGATAAAAAATTATGAATAAAGTCAGAAGAAAATTGAATAACGACAGCCGATACTTCCTTTCTTCCCTTATCGCTCGACCAAGTATGAGGTAATCCTGGCCCTAATAACACCAAATCACCTTCAGCAAAACCCTCGTTGCTATCCCCTACCAACCGCCTGCCCTTTCCTTTTGTAATAAGAGTTAACTCATACTCGGGATGATAGTGCCATTTAAATTCAAATGACGGAACCGAAAGAGTATAAGCCAAAAAGGGCTCACTTCCTTTTTTTGTAGCAATATTCTCATAAATCGCCTTCATATCAACACAATAATACTTATATAATATCAATTCATATAAAATTTTGTCAATACAGTGTTACAATATGCACAAAAGTGCTAACCATCGCAATAGGTGTGTTCTATTTTTACTTCTAAAAATACCTTGATATGAATATTCCTATAGCAATACAGGAAAAGCTGAATCAGCCTTATCCTCTTACCCAAGAACAGATAAACTTTTACCAACAAAATCGGTTTATTAAAATCAAAAAAATATTCGATGCAGAGACCCTTACCTATTTCAATTCGGTTATCAGCGAAAGGGTTACAGAAATGAATAAGATAACTACTGAAATAAGCGAGCGCACTACCTATGGAAAAGCCTTTTTGCAACTATTTAACTTATGGCGCGAAGACGAGCGAATCAAACAATTCGTATTTAGCAAACGTCTGGCTAAAATTGCCGCAGAATTAATGAAGACAGAAGGGGTTCGGTTATATCATGATCAGGCCTTATATAAAGAAGCGGGCGGAGGGATAACCCCTTGGCATGCCGATCAATACTATTGGCCACTGGAAACAGACAAAACCGTAACCGCATGGATCCCTTTACAGGAAACCTCGCTGGAAATGGGGCCACTGGAATTTAGTGCCGGCAGTCATCAGATTGTGGAAGGCCGAGAACTGGAGATAGGCGATGATAGTGAGATCGTTATTCAACAACGGTTGCGGGTTACCGATTTTAAACACGTGGTGGAGGCCTTTGATCTGGGCGAAGTAAGTTTTCATTCGGGGTGGGTATTTCATCGGGCAGGTGCCAATACCACAAAAGAGATGCGCAAAGTGATGACGGTAATTTACATGGACCGTGATATGAAATTGAAAAAACCCGAAAACAAGAACCAAATTAATGACTGGAATACTTGGTGCCCCGGTGCCGAGGTGGGCCAGGTAATTAACTCCCCCATCAATCCCGTGCTTTACTGATGCAGGTTAAGTTTATATGCCCTTACTGGGGGCAGGAAAGAACAAATATGCAGCAGTTCTTCAGGCGGTTATCAGAAGAACAATATGATGGGGTGGAAATCAACCTTCCGTATGATCCTGGAAACATAAAAGAATTTTGTAAAGAATTAGATGCCATTCGCACCAACCGTCATTTCATTTTTATTGCGCAACAAGTATTGCCGCAGGCAACTGAATCGGTAAATGAGTACATCCACAACATGAAAGCAAGAATTGAATTTCTGGCTTCTCTAAAGCCCGATTTCATAAACAGCCACACCGGAAAAGATTATTTTTCCTTTGACGATAACTGTCGCATTATTGATTGGATAGAAAACTGGAGCAATCATACCGGTGTGCCGGTATACCACGAAACCCATCGTGGGCGGTTTACTTTTCACGCCTCGTCCTTGTTACCCTACTTGCAACACTTTCCAACCCTGAAACTCACAGGCGATTTTTCGCATTGGTGTACCGTATCCGAAAGTATGTTAGCTGATCAGGAATCTATTCTTGAAAAAATTATTCCTCATGTGCATCATATCCATGCCCGTATCGGCTACGAGCATAGCCCCCAGGTAAATGATCCGGCTGCTCCGGAGTGGAGCCCGCATATAGAAATCTTCTTAGGATGGTGGACGAAAATACTTACGACACAATCGACACAAGGAAAAAAAACAATCACCATCACACCGGAGTTTGGGCCAACACCCTATATGCCCGTATTGCCGTATTCACAAAAGCCTTTATCTGATCAGTGGGATACCAATGTTTGGATGAAAAATAAAATACAAGAAAGACTGACCCGGACGAGCAACTTAAAGCAAGATAGATGAAATTTATATTGATGATGGTCTTCGCTTCGGGAATCGTAATGAACTGTCAGGGTCCTCCGCCTGCAATAAATTCGCCTTTTGAAAAAGTGAAAGCCCTTTCAGAAGAATACACTATTCTACCTATTCCATCTATTAAGCCGGAATGGTGGCTGCGCGAGCAAATCCAAAAAAATCTCGATGGGTTTACCGGGCGATTGGATACCCTCGTGCCGGCACTCATCCTGGAAGATCAAATCTATGGCCGAAACAGGCTAACAAAAAAAGTAAAAAACAAAAACGTAGGCGCACTTGGCAATGAAGGAGATTGGCAAATTCAATTTCTTTGGTGGAACAGCGAGACCCAAAGTAACTGGCGTGATGGCTACCTCCGGAGTGCCATCCTCACAAACGAGGAGTACCACCTACGAAAGCTAAGTCAGTATATTCGCTACATTCTATCAACACAGGATAAAGACGGCTATTTAGGAATTTATGATGACGATATCCGCTACAAATTTGATAACGAAAACGGAGAGCTATGGGCGAAAGCAAGCCTGTTAAGAGGGTTGCTGGCTTGGTACGAATACACCGGGGACAAAAATGTGCTGATTGCAATTGAACGTGCCGTTCAAAATGTAATGAACAACTACCCGGCTACAGCCTCTCATCCTTTTTATTCCAAACAACCCAATGTGGGCGGAACTTCTCATGGCCTCGTCATTACCGATGTTTTAGAAAGTCTGTATCGCATTACCAAAAAAGATATATACCGGGATTATTGTTTGTTCTTGTATAAAGATTTTTCCGAACAAACATTAAATGAAGATGCGCAGTATCTAAAACTGATAAACGATACGCTTCCGTTAAAAGGACACAGTGTACATACCTACGAACACTTAAGAAGCATTGCCGCAGCCTACATGGCATCGGGCAATCCACTCCTAAAAAAAGCGATTGATTCATTTCTCAAAAAAATTAATAAAGAAACCACTGCTTCGGGGGCAGCCGTTGGCGATGAATGGATCCGAGGAATTAGGGCCGATGCCACCCAGCGCGGGTATGAATATTGTTCTTTACAGGAATTAATGCACAGCTACCTTAGCCTGATGGTTAAATTCGGTGATCAATCCATGGCCGATCAAGCCGAAAAGATTTTTTTTAATGCCGCTCAAGGCGCACGCCATCCTGAAAAAAGTTGCATTGCCTACTTAAAATCAGACAACTCGTATGCAATGACCGGAGGACTGAATGGAGATGATCATGATAAAAAACAAACCCGTTACTCTTACTCGCCTGTGCATCAGGAAGCGGCTGTCTGTTGTGTGCCCAATGCAGGGCGCATTGCTCCGTACTATGTTCAGCACATGTGGTTAAAAAACAATCGGACGATTGTGGCTGCACTGCTGGGGCCCAGTACGGTAACTACTCCGATAGGAAACGATACCATTACCATCAAAGAAGAAACGAATTACCCCTTTGGTAACTTGATTCGATTTGAAGTGACTGCCAATTCCAAATTGGCCTTCAAAATCAGAAAACCGGATTGGGTATCCAAATTTCTCCTCACCGAAAATTACCGGGAAGAAAATGGGTTTATCATTATTGAAAAAAAATGGAGCGGTACACAAATCATTGAACTCAAATTCAACCCAGAGGTAGTTGTTCGCGAAGATATTAATCATGAAAAATATTTTACGTACGGGGCATTGGTTTTAGCTCATCCTATCGAAGCCCTGGAGGAACGCGGAAAATCATTCCCGATAGCTGGTTTTTACAATTATAAGTACTCCCCCAAAGAAAAAACTGAATATTTATTTGCTAACGAAAAGGTATTGACCGATCCGGTACAATTAAAATTCAAAACGCTTGTGATAAATCCTCGTACAAAACAAAAAGATACCATTGAACTAGTGCCCATGAAAGAAACCATTTTGAGACAGATTACATTTAAATAACCATGAAGAAATTAATTGTTCTGTTATTGATCTCTGGATACGTGTTAACCGGATTCTCGCAAGAAATTATTTACCACGTTTTTCAGCGGAGTTTCTTTGATAGCAACCACGATGGCCATGGCGACTTGCGGGGAATACAGCAAAAACTGGATTACCTGCAAGAGTTGGGGGTAACCTCGCTCCTTCTTACTCCACTATATCAATCCGAGTTCTATCACAATTATTTTGCTACTGATTTTGAAAAAATTGATCCTCGATATGGGTTGCTGGATGACTATCTGGCTTTAGTGAGAGAAGTACATAAGCGAGGTATGAAAATTTATCAGGATGTGGAAATGCAGTACGTTACACACGGGCATCCCTGGTATACCCGCTCATTCAATAATCCTCAGTCGCCTTTTACAAAATATATTTATTATGACGACAGCCTGAATCAGAAACCTTTTTTCTTTTATAACATTCCCGAGTTTGTTACCTACAATAATCTAAAGCAAAAGATTGCCGTTGTAAATATGAATAACCCGGAAGTTCGCCAATACACCATAGATGTGCTGAAGTTTTGGGTTGACCCCAATAAAGATGGAAAATTTGATGACGGAGTAGATGGCTTCCGGCTCGACCACATGATGGATGATCTGGATAATTTTAAAAAACTACCCGATCTGTTTAAAAAATTCTGGACACCGGTATTAACGACTCTCAAAAAAGAAAACCCTAAACTGGTCATCATAGCCGAGCAGGCTAACTGGTTTTCATTAGGACGGGAGTATTTTAGGCAAGCCAATGTAGATCGGGTATTTGGATTTTATCTTAGCTGGGCAATCGAAAAAATGGACAAGAAAGAATTATTGAAGGCGGCCGATAGTACACTAACCAAAAATCCCACGGACAAAAATCAGATAGTATTTCTGGAAAATCATGACACCCGAAGAATAGCATCAGTCAAAGGAATGACTCTTCCAAAACTGAAAATTGCGGCTGCCTTAAACCTTTTTCTGGGTGGCATACCTCTGATTTACTATGGACAAGAGTTAGGCATGAAAGGGAAGCAATTAAAAGGTCCAACGGATGGCAATGATATCCCCATTCGCGAAGCGTTTGAATGGACTGCCAATGCCACCGGAAACGGCATGGCCCTTTGGTATAAAGACACAGGTCCCTGGTGGGACAGCACACACGTAAAGCCCTATGACGGAATCTCGCTGGAGGAAGAAAAAAAAGTCCCCCAATCGCTCTGGAGCTACTACAAAAAAATGATTCAACTGAGAAAATCAAGTCAGGCCTTATCGCAAGGTCGGTATCGTGCTCTTAACAATGAAAATGATAAAGTATTTTCATTTCTTCGCTCTACCGAAAAAGAAGAGGTGGCGGTGATCATAAATCTTTCCGACAAGATTGAGCAGGCCAGCGTCTCTATTAACTCAAAATCTGCTACCAATCTATTAAGTAAGAAAAGCTGTTCAATAAATAATGGGGCTATCACAGTTCAATTACAGCCTTACGAAGTACAGCTGTACAAGCTTCAGTAGCACATGTTGTCGCTACCGTATTTCTTATTTCAACACAACCACAGTAATTCCATCGCCTCCTCGCTCTACGTGTTCATCGGCAAAAGAGGCTATTTCTTTCACGTGTTTCAGGTGTTCGCGAATAATTTTACGGAGTACTCCTTCGCCCTTACCATGCAAAATTTTCAATTCATGCTGGGCCAGCAAAATAGCATCGTCCAGAAAACGTTCTAAGGCAGGCATTACTTCTTCCGCCCGCTTGCCGCGCACATCGAGCGTAGGGTTAAAAGAGGAGCGCTTTTCCATCACATTAATTCCAAGCGACCGTGCCTTAGTTATCGAAGCCGGCTCAGCCAAATCGCTACGTACCAGCAAGTTCAGTTTTACGGTAGTACGCATATTTCCAAATTCTACCAAAGCCTGATTCCCTTTTATGCTTATCAGTTTACCGGTTACTTCCTGGCCAGCTAACCTTACAGAGTCGCCTTCATTTACAGGCTCCGGAGAAGTAATTTTTTTTATTACCGGTTTTACTTTCTCCGCTAATTGCACGAGCCCTTGCCTGACTTTTCGGGTTTCTTTTTTTTCTGCTTTGTTTTCGCGAATGTGGCGAATGGTTTTTTCAATTTCTCGGTTTGTTTCCTTTAATAGTGTGGCCGCTTCTTCTTTAGCCCTGTTGACGATTTCTTTTTTCTTTATTTCAAGTTCATTGCTCAACTGTCGGTAGCGGTTGGTTTCGGTTTTCAATTGCTGTTCTTGTTCCTGCAGTTCGCGTTGTTTTCGGGTTATCCATAATTTTTCTTCCGCTACCTTTTTCATCAGCGTTTCAAGCCCGGTCAGCTCCTTTCCTATGATTTCTTCAGCCCGTTGAATCGTTTCGGATGGCATACCTATTTTACGGGCAATTTCCAACGCGAAAGAGCTTCCCGGTTTGCCAATATCCAATTGAAACAACGGTTGCAGTTTTTTTATATCAAACTGCATGGAGGCATTACGGATGTCGTTTCGCTCGGAAGCAAACAGTTTCAGATTATAATAATGCGTGGTGGCGGCACCCCATATTTTTTTGTACAACAGCGAAGAGAGAATAGCCTCGGCAATACCTCCACCAAAATTGGGATCGGTGCCCGAACCCAACTCATCCATCAATACAAGCGAAGAGCTAGTAGCATGAGCTAAGAAAAAATTCATGTTCTTCAGGTGCGAACTGTACGTGCTGAGGTCATTGTCAATAGACTGTTGGTCGCCCATATCTAAAAACAAAGAATCGAAAATCCCTACTACCGATTGCCCCGACAGCGGCACTGGCAACCCACACTGCACCATATATTGAATGAGCCCGATCGTTTTCAGGCAAACGGATTTTCCTCCGGCATTCGGCCCGGAAATCAAAATAAACCGAGCCTCTTCCGAAAGGTCAACCGTAAGCGGCACTACTTCTCTTTTTCCTTTTAAAGTCAGGTATAACAATGGATGGTAGGCATTAATCCAGTTTACGGCCGGTTGCTTTACCAAGTGTGGTACGATCGCATCCAAATCCATTGCTAATTTTGCTTTGGCCCGGTTTAAATCCAGTTCGCCTAAAAAATACCAGGCTTCCTGCAGAGCCGGTAAGTGCATTCGCAGCAAGCCTGTAAGATCTTTTAAAATTCTTATTACTTCCCTCCGTTCGGCATGTAGCAGGTCGCGTATTTCATTGTTTGCCTCCAGCGATTCGGCCGGTTCTATGTACACAGTTTGGCCGGTAGCCGATTCGTCTGCGATAAACCCTTTCAGTTTGCGTTTGTGTTCGGCCAAAACCGGAATAACCATGCGGCCATCGCGAATGGTAAGCGTGGCTCCTTCGGGCACCCAACCTTGCCCTACCGAATGACGAAATAACTGATCGGCTAATTTTCGTACCCGCTCCTGCTCCTGGCTGATTTTTTTTCTGATCTGTGCCAACTCGGGAGTAGCCTGATCTTTTATCTTTCCATTGTCGTTAAATTTATTTTGCAATTCTTGCACAAACGGGGCAGGAAAAGATACCGGCACGGTAAGGGCGTGTAAATTAGGGTACTCTTCCTTCGTTTTGATTAAAAATTGTTTGGCCGAAAGAGCCACTTGCAAGGTGCCGATCAGTTCATAAAAAGTTTCTTCTTCCAGGTAACTTCCTTCGGCACGTAGGGTATTAAAATGTGCCGGCAGATCAGAATAAGTATTTAACGGAAAAATTTCGCCTCGCTGAAATATTTTGATACTGTCATCCGCACGGGTAAGTGCCCGGTTTATGTTTTCAAAATCAGAATTAAACCGGAGCTGGTTTACTTTTTCAATGCCGGCCGGCCCGAGACAATAATTCTCCAGTCGTGTGCGAAGCTGATCAAATCCTAATTTAATTTCTATATCTGGCGGGTGGGTATTCACTACTCAGCTTTCATTTTCTTGAGTGGAGGTTCGGGGTGGGTATAGCGTTTGCTGTACGACCGCTGTTCGTAGAGCGAAAGGGTGTCTATCACGGCATCGTACACGGCCTCCAGTTCTTTTGGATGAGCATAGTAGTAACGATACGTATCTTTTAACAAGGAATCTGAAACATGATGTTCCTCTAATACCTTCTTTTCGTGTGGAAGAAAAAATTTTATCAGCGAGTCTTGAGGTTTGGGTACACTTTGTGCCTGTGCTTCGGCCAGATAGATATCCACCAGCAGGGAGGCCATTTGGGCTTTTGTTAAAACCGGATGCGCCACATCCTTTTTCCCACATGAAAAAAGGGCGAAACAGATGCCTCCACATAAAATGTATCTTCTCATACTTCCAACCGGTTACAAAAACCGAGCCCAAAGGTAATCCGAATTACCCGATGTAAATGGGTTCTGAAAAACCTTTTTACCTCAGAATGGTAAATCGTTTTGTTGGGTGCAGTCCTGATGTTATTTTTGGCCGCAAAATGAAAGAGCTGTTAAAAAAACTCAGGCGTTACGAAATCCAGATACGGAAGGCCGTTACCAGCCAGATGCAGGGCGATTTTCGTTCTCTTTTTAAAGGATCGGGGTTAGAGTTTGATGATGTGCGCCCCTATCAATACGGAGATGACGTGCGCACCATAGACTGGAAAGTAACCGCTAAAGGACACGGAACCTTTGTAAAAACCTTTAAAGAAGAAAAAGAACAAACCATTTTCTTTATTGTGGATGTCAGCGCCTCACAAGAAATAGGAGCTCAGGGAAAAAATAAACTTGATCTGACTAAGGAAGTATGTGGTGTCTTAGCCCTGTCGGGAGCAAAAGAAGCCAGCCAACTGGGGTTAATCTGTTTTTCGGATGTCCGCGAAAAGGCTATCAAACCCAAAAAAGGAATGGCGCAGGCCTACGAAATAATTCACAGCCTGGTTCATATCAAACCCCAATCACTCAAAACTAATCTTAGTAAAGCGCTCGCGTTTGCTCTCAATTTTATCAAACGAAGAAGTGTTATCGTTATGATTTCCGATTTCATTGATGAAAATTATTTTGATGGATTAAAATCGCTGGCGCGCAAACACGATCTGGTCATTATCCGCATTACCGACAAGCGGGAAACAAACTTACCTAAACTGGGCATCCTACCGGTGCAGGATAAAGAATCGCAAAAAACAATCTGGGTAAACACTTCCTTTGGCGGCTTTCGCGAAAAGATTGCCAAACATACTACCCAACGCCAACACGAGTTGGCCGACTTTAGCCGCAAACATCAAATCAATTTTATCTCTATTGATACGGATGAAGACTACGTGCCCAAGTTGCTGAAACTATTTAAAGTGAGAAATAAAACATTTAAAGCAGCGTGAGCACGATCATGACCGGAAGCGGGTGGCAAGGGTACGTTTTGGGCTCGCTGTTCAGCTTACTTATTTTTTTTACGACTTCCGCCCAGGAAATAAAAGTTTGGGGGCGATTCAGCAGTGATTCCGTACAGATCGGCAAGCCTATCGAATACTATTTGTCGGTCCACCATCCTGAACACACAAACCTGCTTTTTCCCGATTCCAGTTTTTCATTTTCTCCGTTTGAATTTCAAAAGAAAAAAATTACGGTAACCCAAACCAAAAATGGGGTAAGTGTTGACAGCGTTATTTATTTTCTCGCCACCTATGAAATAGACAGTCTTCAGCGGCTTAAACTGCCGGTGTTTGTGGTAACCGGAAAAGATTGCACCCAAGTGTACTCCAACACCGATACGGTTTATCTGAAGCACCTGGTAAAAAGTATCCCCGATTCGGTAGCGCTCAATCAACTTCCGCTAAAGTCCAACACTCACTACCTGGATGTGAGATGGAACCTGAATTATATTTTACTAGCTATTGGCAGTGGCCTCTTGTTCATTATTTTTATTCTTGTGTGGATTATTTTTGGAAAACGTATAAAAAAATATTTCAAGCTCAGGCGACTTACGAAAGGATATAGAATTTTTTTATTACAGTACGAAGGGTTAATCGATCTTCTTCAAAAAGATTTTTCGGTGGAACGGGCCGAACAAAGTTTGGTAGTATGGAAAAAATATCTGGAAACGTTAACCCATATTCCTTACACCAAATTCACTTCTAAAGAAATTAGATCATTTGAACGCGATGAAACTCTGGGCACATCTTTGAGCGCCATTGATCGCCTGATCTACGGTGGCTTGGAAGAAAACCATCGAATACCTTTTGATTCGCTGAAAGACTATGTACATCGGCAATACGAAAAAAAGAAAGCGGAGGTAGCCAATGGATAAACTAAATGCGCCCTGGTATTCGTTTGATTGGTTTTTGCCCTCTACGTTTAGCTCGCTAACGTGGGAAAATAAATTTTTCCTTTACTTGTTGCCGGCCATTCCGTTATTATTTTTAATCCGCTGGCTGGTAAGGCATTTTTTAAATCAGAAATTACCGGTAGCCCTAATTAAAAGTGATTTAAAAAAATCGCCCGCACAACTTCTGCGCCTGCTGCCGGAAATCACCCTTATGCTAGTGGCCGTTTTCATACTCCTGGCGCTGGCGCGGCCTCAGCGCACCAACGAAAAAATAGAACAATGGACCGAGGGCATAGACATTATGATTGCTTTAGATATTTCGCAGTCTATGCAAATAGAAGATTTTGAGCCTAACCGTTTGCAGGCGGCTAAAAAAGTAGCGCACGATTTTATTCAAGGGCGCTTGCAAGACCGGATCGGTTTAGTGGTATTTTCGGGCGATGCCTTCTCTCTGGCTCCTCTTACTACCGATTATAATTTGCTTTATACCTACCTGAATGATATTAATTTTGATATGATCGAATCGCGCGGCACAGCCATCGGTTCGGCCCTGGCCGTTGTAACCAACCGCATGCGCGAGTCGGAATCAAAATCCAAGGTATGTATCCTCATCAGCGATGGCGATAACACAGCCGGAAATATAGATCCCATTACAGCGGCCGAACTGGCAGCCGCTTACAGCATAAAACTCTACACCATTATAGTAGGGAAAGAAGGACTTGTTCCTTTTGGGAAAGATTATTTTGGTCGTCCGCAAATGGTAGAAAATACCATAGATGAAACCACCATGCGCAAAATTGCCAGCATTGGCTCAGGCGAATTTTTTCGCGTAACCGATAACGAGGCATTACAAAATGTTTTTCAGCGAATTGATAAATATGAGAAAGCCGAAATAAAAGAAAACCGATTTAAAGATACTTCCGATTTCTACCCGGTCTATTTGCAATGGGCTATAGTGCTATTTTTGTTATGGCTGGCATTGAAGTCGAGTTTTATGACTAATGTTTTACAGGATTGATCCTCCTGTTATACCAAAATAGATTTTCACAAACAACATAAAGAATTATGGCAAAAATATTCCATCAACTCAGATCACAATTTATAAGGGGAAATCAAATCAGTAAGTATTTACTCTATGCCACAGGCGAGATAATATTAGTTGTTATTGGCATCTTGATCGCCTTGCAAGTTAATACCTGGAACGACCAGCGGGCGCAGCGCAACAAAGAACTTACCTATCTAAGAAATCTTAAAAAAGATTTATCTCTTACCATTTCACAACTAAATACCTACATAGAAATGAGAGAAACTCAAATAAAATCAGCCAATATTGTTCTTGAGTATTTTGAAGGGAAGCCTATAATAAATCCCGAATTGCTTTTTCAGGATATGATAAATGTCTATACCTGGAAATTATTTTTTCAGACGAACAATACCTTTCAAGAGCTTATCAATACAGGCGATTTGGCAATCCTATCAAGCGATTCAATAAAAAACGCTTTGATGAATTTAGAAACACTTTATAATGTAATGAAATCAGAAGAGGCTCATTTTCGATTTGACTCGGAGGTGGCGCTCTATGAGCCGGCTTATCGAACCCTCGACATAAATAAAATTGAAAAATCCATCTCCAACACAAATCCCGGACAACAAAAAAGTTCTAAAATAAATGCAACTGACTTTAAATCTACACTCAGCGATTTAAAACAAAAAAATGGATTTGTTATGGCCTCTATGGAATTTGGTATTATAAAGAAGCAATTAGAACAGATGAAAGAACGTGCGGAAATACTAATTCAACTCATCGACCGAGAAATCCATTGAAATAAAAAAAGTAACTATCCATTAGCCTATTGAAGAAGCTAAGTTTGCCAGAAAATTAAAGGAGTATGGTTTCAGGTTTGTGCATCGTAGATAGTTGCGTAAATTTGTAAGCAAAGAGAAAATAACCCCTGTTTTATATGGCAGCTACCCCGGCCGAAGTCCCCGCAAAAAAATCATTAAAACAAGATCGCTACGAACAACCCGATTTTTATGCGTTGGATGATTTACTTACCGAAGAACACAAACTGATTCGCAGTTCCATCCGCGAGTTTGTAAAAAAAGAAATTTCACCTTACATCGAAGATTGGGCGCAGCGTGCCCACTTTCCGTACGACATCGTACGGAAGTTTGGAGAGATCGGAGCTTTCGGGCCCACCATCCCCCAACAATATGGCGGGGGGGGCCTCGATTATATTTCGTATGGTATTTTAATGCAGGAAATAGAGCGTGGCGACTCGGGCATGCGCTCCACCGCTTCCGTGCAAGGCTCGCTGGTGATGTACCCCATTTATAAATTTGGAAGTGAGGCTCAACGAAAAAAATATTTACCCAAATTGGCCAGCGGAGAATGGCTGGGTTGCTTTGGATTAACCGAACCCGATCATGGCTCTAACCCCTCGGGCATGGTTACTAATTTTAAAGACATGGGCGATCATTATTTACTCAATGGCGCCAAGATGTGGATCTCCAATTCCCCCAAGGCCGATGTGGCCGTGGTGTGGGCCAAGAACGAAGCCGGTCGTATACACGGATTGATTGTAGAACGAGGTATGCCCGGATTCTCTACCCCCGAAACACATGGCAAATGGAGTTTACGTGCCAGCACTACTGGCGAGTTAGTATTTCACGATGTAAAAGTGCCCAAAGAAAATTTACTGCCCGGCAAAAACGGATTGGGTGCCCCTATGATGTGCCTCGATTCGGCCCGGTATGGTATTGCATGGGGAGCCATTGGCGCGGCCATGGATTGCTACGATTCGGCCCGAAGGTATGCAGCCGAGCGTATTCAATTTGGCAAACCCATTGCCTCGTTTCAGCTGATACAAAAAAAATTAGCCGAGATGCTAACCGAAATTACCAAAGCTCAGTTATTAAACTGGCGATTAGGCATGCTGATGAATGAAGGAAAAGCCACTACTCCACAAATTTCTTTGGCCAAACGAAACAATGTGCATACCGCTCTTGAAATAGCCCGCGAAGCCCGCCAGATTCACGGAGGGATGGGCATCACTGGCGAGTACCCCATTATGCGCCACATGATGAATTTGGAAAGCGTGGTTACCTACGAAGGAACTCACGACATCCATTTGCTCATTTTAGGAAATACCATTACCGGGATACCCGCTTTTGTATAAAAAAAAAGTCATAAATAAAATGGCACTAAGAAAATCATTCTTTCTTTTTCTGCCGATTTTATTTCTAACGAATTGGTGTTTCTCTCAAACAAACGAAACGGCCGATTTTTCTTCACTGCGAATTCTTTCTGCCGGTAACGATGGAGCCATGCAGGCATTTGCCCTAAGCCGCGACCAACGCTACCTGGCCATTGCCAACGAACATAAAGTGATTAAAATTTTCGATGGCCATACCGGTAAATTTATAAAGCGAATTTCCGGCTACCAAGAGCATGTGGTCGAAATTTCAATCTTGCCATCAGGCAAAATCCTTACAGCCGGGTTCGATAACTCACTCGCGCTCCTTAGCATAGAAGAAGGAAAAGTGATCGGCACACTCTCCTTTCCAAATGAAGGTGGCAGCGGGGTAGCTCCCGTAAAGCTGCGGAGTATGGATGTCAATGAAACCGGAACCGAGGCCGTGGCAGGCGATAACAAAGGACACGTTTATTTTATTGACTTAATCCGCATGACACTGCTCGATAAGAAAATAAAAATAGATGCCCCACAGGTATCGTGTGTGCGCTACAGCCGCGATTATAAAACGATTGCTGTGGGCACCGGGGTGGCGATCGGGTACATGCTGAAGAAACACCCGATTTTATTACTCGATGCTACAACAAAAGAAATTAAAACGACCCTGCCCGGAGATGTAGGCGCTACCACGGCACTGTGTTTCAGTTATGATGGAAATTTTTTGTACAGCGGCCATAAATCCAACAAACGCAACATCCGTATCTGGGATTTGCGAACCGGCATAAGCCGGGAGCTAAAAGCCTATGTTAGCTTCATCTCCAACTCGGGCTATACCGATC
This sequence comes from Bacteroidota bacterium, assembly GCA_018267195.1. Taxonomy (GTDB): domain Bacteria; phylum Bacteroidota; class Bacteroidia; order Cytophagales; family Cyclobacteriaceae; genus ELB16-189. The sequence continues at coordinate 15,724 of JAFDYY010000032.1, forward strand.
TTAACCTCGACAAAGAAAACAAAATAGTCATTGCTACTACTGACGACAACTCAGTAGAAATTTACGATATGCAAACGGGGAGCCCGATTACCAGCAAAAGTCGAAGTAAGGTAAGGTTGCTGCGTAAGCTCGATCATTTCCCCAAGGTAATTTATCCGCTGAATGAGGGAAGCAACTTCATAGTGGGGGGATTTAATCAAAATTTGTTGTACCTGTTCAACCGTGAAAAACGAGGCGTAACCGGTTACTTCCATTCCTTTAATAATGAATGGGCTGTAGTGGCGGCCGATGGCCGCATGGATGGCTCGCAGGAGGCCATTAAAAACCTGGTATGGCAAGAAGGCAATTCAAGCATTCCACTAGAACAAACTTTTGAACGTGCCTATACGCCCAAATTGCTAACGCAACTTATCGGAGAAACGACCGTACAAAATGAATTTAAAGTAAGCCAGGCAGCTTCTGCCCTGCCTGAACTAAAAATTATTTCTGTTCATGGGCAAAATCTGGAAGAGCCAACCCGGGGTGCTGCTCATCCTAAAATTTCTACCCACGACAAAAACATTCAGGTAGAGGTTTCAATTACCAGTCATGCCGATCAGGTAAATGAAATTATGCTATACCAAAACGCCAAATTAGTAGCTACCCAACCCGCACAAGGAACTGCCCACACATTTAACATTATACTGACCGATGCCTTTGGGAGCAACAACTACTTCACCGTTAGCGCCCGAACCAAATCAGGTATAGATACCGAAAAGAAACAATTCATTGTAGATTACCAAGGCAAAACCAACGACAAACCCAATCTGTACTTATTCACCATCGGCATCAATCAATACAAAAATCCAAAATACAATCTGAACTATGGAGTAGCCGATGCTAATGAATTTGAGGCGACCGTAACCGCGGGGGCAGGCAGCCTCTTCGATAAAATTATTCCAATCCATTTGCGCGATGGACAAGCAGTGAAAAAGAACATTATGGTCGAATTTGACAAATTGAAAAATGAAGCAAAGGAACAAGATATGTTCATTTTCTATTACGCGGGGCACGGTGTTATGAATGAAGGTCCCGATGCTGAATTTAATTTAATTCCTTACGATGTTACCCAACTCTACGGGCGCGATGATATGCTGAAAGAAAAAGCCATACCGGCTTCGTATCTGAAAGAAATCTCAAAAAACATCAATGCTCAAAAGCAGGTTTTTATATTAGATGCTTGCCAGTCGGCTGGTGCATTGGAGGCGGTAGCCTCGCGGGGCGCAGTCGAAGAAAAAGCCATTGCGCAACTGGCCCGCAGCACAGGCACATTTTGGATTACCGCCTCGGGGTCAGAACAGTTTGCCACCGAGTTTAAAGACTTAGGGCATGGCATTTTTACTTATTCGCTTATTGAAGGCATGAAGGGCAAAGCCGCCAACAATGAAAACCGGATTACCGTAAAAGGACTTAGCGCCTATGTAGAAGAACGTGTGCCAGAGTTATCAGAAAAATATAAAGGTACAGCTCAATACCCTTCGGGGTATTCGTTTGGCAATGATTTCCCTATTGCTGTAGTAAAACAAAAGCAAGATTAAATTACTCCGGCCGAAAATGTGATTCGTTGTACCGGGTTTTTCGGATCGGTTGAATAAATCGTTACCGATTTATTTTGCGGCCCTACCCTGCCTTCGGTTTTTAGCTTTACTTTTATTAATGTTTCTTGCCCGGGTTTCAACATCCGCAAACCGGGGGTTACCTCCAGGCACGAGCAGTTAGATTGTGCATGGCGGATAATCAATTCTTTTTTTCCGGTATTAGTAATTTTTATTTCGCGCTCTAAAATAGTTCCGGCTTTTACATTGCCAAACCTTATTTGATTAGCCGAAAGCGTCAGTACCGGTGCACTTGCCATTTCCTCGCTGGTAAGCTTAGAAAAATATTCTTCTACTGTGGCGTAAACCGAAAATGTTTTTTGAGGTCCCTGCGGATCGGTGGTGTTAATATCCACACTTTCGGAAACAAATCCATACTGGCCTTTGGCCTTGGCATCGAACAGGATTTTTACCGTACCAACTGTATGAGGAGCTACCGACTTAGGCAAGTGCATTTTAATATAACGAGGCCCCACAAATCCATTAAAATAAAGGGTGTCTTTAGCTGAATTATAAAATAAGAAAGAAACAGGTTCGGGCTCCCGGTTAATAAAAATTTTTTCCAGATTGAAAGAGCCTGATTTCCATCTTAAATTTCCCCGCTCTACCGGAAAAGAGGCCGGGTCTTTTTCTGATACCGGGTTTACCACATTCCCACGAATGTGTAACGTAACCGGGGCGCCATCCCAATCAGTAGTTACCGTTAGCGTTTTATCAAAATACCCGGGTCTTCCTCGGGGGTCATAACTGGCTTTAACATTACCGGTAGCCCCGACCGCAATGGGTTCTTTAGTCCAACCGGGGGTAGTACATCCACACGATGCCTGCACCGAAATAATCTTAATGGGGCGAGTAGCATTATTGGTTAAAATAAATTCTACCACAGCCGGCCCGTTTTCTTCGCGCAGGTTTCCAAAGTCGTGTGTCTTTTCATTAAACGAAATCGGGTCAACCAATTGCGCTTGGGCGTGCAGGTTTACCAAAACAATAATAGCAAAAACAATTTTTTTCATCGGCTCTAATATCACTTCACAGATGTGCAAAGCTAAAACTGAAATCTATAATCTAAAACGATTCCTTCTATATTTGCACCCATGTCAAGAATTTTAACCGGAATACAGAGCAGCGGTCGTCCACACCTCGGCAATTTATTGGGCGCCATCATTCCCGCCATTAAACTTTCCAAGGAGCCGGGCAATGAGTCCTTTTTTTTTATTGCCGATTTGCACTCGCTCATCTCCATTAAAGATGCCAACGTGCGCAGAGAAAACACTCGATCGGTAGCGGCTGCCTGGCTGGCCTTTGGCTTTGATACCGAAAAAAATTTACTCTACCGCCAAAGCAGAATACCGATAGTAACCGAACTGACATGGTATCTCAACTGCCTCACGCCATACCCCATGCTGGCGAATGCCCACGCCTTCAAAGAAAAATCGGATAAACTGGCGGATGTAAACGGGGGGCTTTTTACTTACCCGGTACTCATGACAGCCGATATCATTTTATACAATGCCCACTTTGTGCCGGTAGGTAAAGACCAGCGGCAACACATGGAAATTGCCCGCGATATTGCTACGGTTTTCAATAGCACTTACGGAGAAACATTTGTAGTGCCGGAGACTAAAATTGAAGAAGAAGTAATGACGGTGCCCGGCACCGATGGCCAAAAGATGAGCAAATCGTATGGTAATATCATTGATATCTTTCTTCCGGAAAAAGAACTAAAAAAACAGGTCATGAGCATCGTTACCGACAGCACCCCAATGGAAGCCCCCAAAAATCCGGATCAAGATAATGTATTTGCTATCTACAAACTGATTGCCACCCCTGCGCAAACCGAGGCCCTGCGCCAAAAATACCTGGCTGGAAATTTTGGATATGGCCATGCTAAACAAGAATTGCTCGGATTAATTCTGGATACTTACCAAACCGAACGCGAAGCATTTAACCGATATATGAACGGTTCTGAATTGGAAGAAATATTAACGCGGTGCGAATTACGGGCTACGGCCATCGCTTCGGATGTTATGGGTAAAGTAAGAACCAAACTTGGTTTTCTATGACCGCTACTAAATTCATCCATGGACATCCGTTTGTTGCTTACCGGCATGAAGAATATTCAGCTGATGAAATGGTAACTCGTTCTAAATCATTTTATGAATGGCTCGACCAGCGCAGAAGCGTACGCGATTTTTCTGATCGCCCGGTGCCTCTCGAAGTCATTCACCATCTCATTCAGACTGCTTCTACTGCTCCCTCGGGCGCACACAAACAACCGTGGACGTTTGTCGTGGTTTCGGATCCGATCATTAAAAAACAGATTCGCGAAGAAGCTGAAAAAGAAGAATACGAAAGTTACCATGGGCGCATGTCGGAAGAATGGATAGAAGACCTGAAGCCGCTGCAAACCGATTGGTCTAAACCTTTTTTGGAAACTGCCCCCTATTTGATCGTGGTATTTAAAAAGGCGTATAACCTTCTTCCCAATGGCACTACCCGAAATAATTATTACGTAAATGAATCGATCGGCATCGCCTGCGGTTTTTTGCTGGCGGCCATTCATCATGCCGGGCTAGTAGCCTTAACTCATACTCCGAGCCCGATGAATTTTCTTTCTAAAATTTTAGATCGCCCCAAAAATGAGCGCCCCTTTTTGCTTATCCCGGTGGGCTATGGAGCAGCCGAAACACTGGTTCCTAAACTGAAAAGAAAAGAGCTGGCAGAGGTGATTGAGTACAAATAGTTACTTCGCCCGCCACACTTCTTGTTGTTTTTCTTTCGTATTCAATAAGATCCGTAAAGGGTTAGGCACCATTACTAATTTGGTTTCTTTTCCGGGCATGGTGTCCACCTCCACATAAATCCCCTCGGTAGCAGAAACCGAAAATTCTTTTTTGGCAGAGATGGTATAGGATTTTGCCAGATAGGCAATGGGGAGCAACACATCCGAATCGGGCGATAGCTTATCGAGTACTTCCTGCCATATCTTTTCTAAATACGGGCCATGTTCTTCCTGCAGTGCATCTTCCAAATCATGAAGTTCCTCTTCCAGATCATCGTACTGAGGATTGTTGTAATCAATTTTTTTTAGTTCAGTGCGCTTTACCGCAATCAGCTGAATGGCCTTATCCAATGCCTTCGTATCCATGTGTTAAAATTTTCTTCAAGGTAAGAGAAATGAGTTTGATTTTAAAAAAATTTTAAGACGGAATGATTACCTTTACCATCTAATAAAAAATATATGGCAACTGATTTTCTGCCGCTTAACGGCACCGACTATATCGAGTTTTATGTAGGCAATGCGAAGCAATCTGCATTATATTATCAGCATTGTTTTGGTTTTGAATTAGTAGCTTATGCCGGCCCCGAAACCGGTGTGCGCGACCGGGCATCGTATGTGGTGCAGCAACATAAAATACGCTTGGTGCTTACCTCTTCGCTGGTGCCAGGGTCTGAAATAAACAAGCATGTGGATAAGCATGGAGACGGAGTAAAAGTGCTGGCGCTCTGGGTAGATGATGCCACCCGTTCGTTTCAAGAAACCTTGCTGCGCGGAGCGGTGGCCGTGCAGGAACCTAAAAAATTAGCTGATGAATTTGGCGAAGTCGTGGTTTCTTCCATTCAAACCTATGGCGACACGATCCACACATTTGTAGAACGCAGAAATTATAAAGGTGCTTTTTTGCCCGGCTACAAGGCTGCTAAAAGTCAATTCAAATCCACTCCCATTGGCCTGAAGCATGTCGATCACTGCGTGGGCAATGTTGAATTAGGGCAAATGAACAAGTGGGTAAAGTTTTATGAAGAGGTGATGGGTTTTAAGCTGCTGATTACGTTTGACGATAAAGACATTTCTACCGAATACAGTGCCCTGATGAGCAAAGTAGTATCGAACGGAAACGGCTATGTTAAATTTCCAATTAATGAGCCTGCCCAAGGAAAAAAGAAATCGCAGATTGAAGAGTACATTGATTTTTATCATGGAGCTGGCGTGCAACACATTGCCGTAGCCACAGACGACATTCTGCACACGGTGAGCGAACTACGCCAAAGAGGGGTAGAATTTCTGCATGTGCCCGAAGTGTATTATGAAGATGTAATGAAGCGTGTAGGGCATATTAATGAGGATTTGGAAGAACTAAAAAAAATGAATATCCTCATCGACCGCGATGAAGAGGGCTATCTGCTTCAGATTTTTTCAAAACCCGTGCAAGACCGCCCTACCCTCTTTTTTGAAATTATTGAACGAAACGGAGCCAAATCATTTGGTAAAGGAAATTTTAAAGCCTTGTTTGAATCCATTGAGCGCGAGCAGGCCCTGAGAGGAAATTTATAAACCAATGTTACTGTTAGAGAACGCCACGGCAAGAGCCAATCGCTGGCTGGCCAGCCAGTTTATTGATGAAGCCACCAAAGAAGAAATCAGAAAACTACTGGCCTCGCCCGATCAAAAAAAACTGATCGACTGTTTTTACAAAGATCTGGAGTTTGGCACCGGTGGGCTAAGAGGAATTATGGGAGTTGGTTCTAACTGCATGAACCAATATACCGTAGGCGCTGCCACACAAGGGATGGCTCATTATTTAAAAAAATCATTTCCTTCCCGAGAAATCAAAGTAGCTATTGCGTACGACAGCCGAAATAATAGTTCTTTTTTCGCCCATGTTACCGCTGCCGTTTTTTCGGCCAATGATATTACCGTTTATTTGTTTAACGAATTGCGCCCCACCCCTCTTCTCTCATTTACAATTCGTCACCTGAAATGCCACGCAGGTGTAGTTATTACAGCCTCGCACAACCCCAAAGAATACAATGGCTACAAAGCCTATTGGAACGAAGGCGCCCAACTCGTGCCGCCACACGACAAAAATGTAATCGCTGAAATCAATGCCATCACTTCGTTTGATCAAATCAAGTTCGCAGCCGATGTATCAAAAATACACCCTGTAGAAAAAGAAGCAGAAGATGCCTACTACCTCGAAGTGATAAACCGTATCCCCAAAAAAGAAAGCATTCTTCATCAAAAAAATATTTCGTTGGTTTATTCCAGCCTTCATGGAGCCGGTATAACGATGGTTCCCGAGTGCCTTCATCGGCTCGGCTTTAACAACCTTACCATTATTGATGAACAAAAAACACCCGATGGTAATTTTCCAACCGTGCAATCGCCTAACCCTGAAGAGCAATCAGCTATGCAAATGGCCTTGCAAAAAGCAAAAGCGATACAAGCCGAACTGATTATGGCTACCGACCCGGATACCGACCGTGTCGGATTGGGTATAGCGAACGACCGGGGCGAATATTTTTTACTAAATGGCAATCAGGCATTCAGTTTAATGATGTGGTTTATTTTAAAAAATCTGAACGATAAAAAAGGTGCGTACATCGCCAAAACAATTGTTACTACCGAACTGATAGATGATATGGCCCGCAACCTGGGTATAGAATGTTATAACACCCTGACGGGTTTTAAGTACATAGCCCAATTGATGAGTGAGTGGGACGGCAAAAAGAGATTTATTGCTGCCGGAGAAGAAAGTTATGGCTACATGGTGGGCGATTTCGTTCGCGATAAAGATGCGGTGAGTGCTTGTGCCTTTTTTGCAGCTATGGCAGCCGTTGCCAAAGACGAAGGAAAAACACTATACCAGTGGTTGCTCCAGATGTATGTAGAAAATGGTTTTTACAAAGAAGGGCTTATCAACCTGGTGCGAACCGGGGCGGATGGGGAGCAACAGATCAAAGCCATGATGGAAAAATTCAGAAGCGCCCCTCCTCAAAAAATAGCCGGTGAGCGCGTAGTGCGCGTGCTCGACTATAAAACCCGTCTTGAAAAAAATAGCCTTACCGGATCCACACACCCCATTCCATTGCCGGCATCCGATGTGCTTCAGTTTTATACCGAGAGCGGATCTAAAATATCCGTTCGTCCTTCCGGCACCGAGCCTAAAATTAAATTTTATATCAGCGTAAAAACGAAACTAAATTCAGAGAAAGATTTTTTAGCAGTCGAAAAAATACTGAATGATAAAATTAAATCTATAGGCGAAGAAATAGTAAGTTGATAGAGTTCTGAACTCCAAGGCATGAATAACCTCTTCATCAAAAACATGGTTTGCAGCCGATGCATCTTGGTCGTGCAAAACGAATTAGCTAAACTGAAAATCCCGGTAAAGCGTATTGCGTTGGGCGAAGTTTCGCTGGAAAAAAAATTGTCTGAAGAGCAGAAGAAAAAAATAGAAACCGCTTTAGTTCCTCTGGGGTTTGAATTGATTGATAACCGGAAGGGCCGGATCATAGAAAAGATTAAAACCCTCATCATTGACCTCATCCATCACCAAAATGGGAACCGGAAAACGAACCTGTCGGATGTGTTGAGCCAGGAACTTCACCATGACTATAATTACTTATCGAATCTTTTTTCGGAAATAGAAGGCACTACTATCGAAAAATATTTTATCGCCCAAAAAATTGAGCGGGTAAAAGAATGGTTGGTGTACGATGAACTTTCGCTGAGCGAGATAGCCCACCGGCTTAATTATTCCAGTGTAGCGTATCTGAGCAACCAGTTTAAAAAAATAACCGGGCTTACCCCCAGCCACTTTAAACAAATTAAAGAAGAGAAAAGAAAACCGTTGGATCAGGTATAGGCTTGTGATGTAAAATAATTGCCATTCCATACTCCGACCGTAAAATTATATTTTGTGTAATCATCTTTTTTAGACTAAAAAAATAAATGAAGACCAATCGTTACTGCGCATTTCTTCGGGGCGTTAATGTAAAAGGAACGAACATGAAAATGACCGATGTTTGTTCTGTATTTGCAACAGCAGGCGTAACCGAGGTGTCATCGGTACTGGCTTCCGGGAATATTGTATTTTCTTCCGAAAAAAATAAAAGTACTTTAAAATTGCTATTAGAAAAACTACTGTCGTCCTATTTTAAATACGAAGCTTTTCTCTTCATTAAAGACAAGGTAGAGATAGAAACCTTTTTCAACAACAATCCCTTTCTTCCTGATGAATCATTTCATATTTATGGATTCGTGGGGATTGCCGGAATTGAAAAAACATTAATGGATGAATTTGAAAAAACTAAAATAACAAATGGAGAAGAGGCGAAAATCGTAGCGAACCATTTCTATTGGAGAGTGCAAAAAGGAAATACGCTTGATTCTACGTTTGGGAAAATATTAGGGAAAAAAAATCTTAAAGACAGTTTTACCTCACGCAACCTGAATACCTTTGAAAAGGTTCTGAAGAAGATGTAACTCTTATAAACACCGGAATCCGTTCGAGACTAACAAAGAATACATAATCATAAATTTACCCGTCTATCCCAACACATCTCTATTATAAGCGAATAGAACCGGACGATGTTTTCATCATGGCGGTACGTTAATAGAAATTATTCTCCTACACGTAAATCTTACAAATCATTCATAAAATTCCATAATAAAATCTCTCTTTAGAATGGCCAACTTTGTGATCTAAAAATGATGAGTTATGGCTGCCAATCATAAAGAAACCATTTATCTGCCTTTAGAAAATGTAGAAAGCGAACATTGTGCGTTGATCGTTGACAAAGGGTTATCAAAAGTTGAAGGGGTGGTAACTCATAAGGTAGAACTCAACAATCGAAGAGCCGTTATTACGGTAAGCGACCATCAGGTTGTAAACAAAACAATAAAGGCAATTAAAGATTTAGGCTATGGTGTAACTACTGTAAAAAAATCGTTTCCGGTTTTAAACATGTCGTGTGCTTCGTGTGCCGTAAGTGCAGAAAGTACCGTAAACACAGTAAACGGAGTGGTCAATGCTTCCGTCAATTTTGCGTCTGGAATGTTACAGGTAGAATATCTTCCTACCGTCACTACACCGCAAGCTTTACAAAAAGCCGTGCAAGCCGTTGGCTACGATCTGCTGCTGGCAGACGAGGCCACACAGCAAGAGACGGTAGAGGTCTTGCACGAAAAAAAAATACATCAGTTAAAAACCAAAACCATTTGGGCGCTTCTTCTTTCATTGCCGGTAGTAGTGATCGGTATGTTTTTTATGACGATCCCGTATGCAAACGAAATCATGTGGTTGTGTGCTACCCCCGTAGTAGTTTGGTTAGGCCAGGATTTTTTTATTAACGCGCTAAAGCAGGCCAAACATCGGTCTGCTAACATGGATACGCTGGTAGCATTAAGTACAGGAATTGCTTATTTATTTAGTGTGTTTAATATGTTGTTTCCGGAATTTTGGCATGCCCGGGGTTTGCACGCGCACGTTTATTTTGAAGCCGCCTCGGTGGTTATTGCTTTTATTTTGTTGGGGAAATGGTTGGAAGAAAAAGCAAAGGGCAATACTTCCTCTGCAATTAAAAAATTAATGGGGTTGCAACCGAAGATGGTTACGGTACTGCAACCGGGCGGTGCAGAAAAACAAATAGCCGTGGAAGAAGTAGCGGTAAATGATATTATTTTGGTAAAACCGGGTGAAAAAATTGCAGTAGACGGGATGGTTTTCTCGGGAAGCTCTTACGTGGACGAAAGCATGTTGACCGGTGAATCCATACCTGTATTGAAAAAAGAAAATGAGAAAGTCTTTGCCGGAACTCTCAACCAAAAAGGAAGTTTTCAATTCACGGCCTTAAAAGTAGGAAAAGAAACAATGCTTGCCCAAATCATAAAAATGGTGCAAGACGCGCAAGGCAGTAAAGCTCCGGTTCAAAAAATGGTAGATAAGATAGCGGGCATTTTTGTGCCGGTGGTAATGGGTATTGCCATCCTAACATTTATTTTATGGGTTATTTTTGGTGGCAATAATGGTATTGTGCACGGCTTATTAGCTGCGGTAACTGTATTGGTTATTGCCTGCCCTTGTGCATTAGGGTTAGCTACCCCCACCGCCATTATGGTAGGAGTAGGTAAAGGCGCAGAAAATGGAATATTAATTAAAGATGCTGAAAGCCTGGAGCGGTCTCAAAAGATAAACGCTATTGTGCTGGATAAAACTGGTACCCTTACGGAAGGCCGGCCGCAGGTTACAGACATCAAATGGAAAAACGATCAGGATGCCGCCCAGGCAATCCTGGCCAGTATCGAAAAGCAATCTGAACATCCGTTGGCCGAAGCCATTGTAAAATACTTTCACACCACGCCAACCGTTTCATTATCCTCTTTTGAAAGTATGACCGGAAAAGGAGTAAAAGCTAACTATCATGATGAAGAATATCTTGTTGGAAATAAAAAATTGATGGCTGAAAGTAATATTGCTCTGGATGAATCATTACAAAAACAAGCAGAGGAATGGAGTAAACAATCTAAAACGGTTATTTGGTTTGCCAACCGTAAACAAATTCTTTCTATAATCGCAATTGCCGATGCTATTAAAAGTACTTCGGCCGAGGCCATTAAACAACTGCAAGGTATGGGCATTGACTTATATATGCTCACAGGCGATAACGAAGCCACTGCCAAAGCTATGGCACAGCAAACCGGCATTAATCATTACCAAGCAGAAGTATTACCACAGCACAAAGCCGATTTTGTAAAAGAATTACAACGCCAAGGCAAAACAGTAGCCATGGTGGGCGATGGCATTAACGACAGCACCGCTTTAGCAACGGCCGATGTAAGTATGGCCATGGGGAAAGGTAGCGACATCGCAATGGATGTGGCCAAAATGACGATTATCTCTTCCGATCTAACCAAAATCCCTCAGGCCATTAAACTTTCTAAACAAACTGTTTCTACCATTCAACAAAATTTATTTTGGGCATTTATTTACAATGTTATCGGTATTCCTGTGGCTGCGGGCATCCTTTATCCTATCAATGGCTTCTTATTAAACCCGATGATAGCCGGAGCCGCGATGGCATTAAGCAGCGTAAGTGTAGTAACGAATAGTTTAAGGCTGAAATGGAAAAAGTAAGCCTGTCAATCTTATAAATCAACGACAAAAATATCACCACCAAACTATTCCCAATTTCAATCAACTTTGTATCATTCTAATTCAATATAAAATTTTAAGACTATGGAAAACAATCAACAGGAATTTCAATTTAAAACAAATATCAATTGTGGCGGATGCATCTCTACTGTAAAACCCTTTTTAGACCAGGCCGAAGGCGTGCGCCAATGGCGAGTAGATACCGCCAGCCCCAACAAGGTTCTTACCGTCCTCTCAGAAGGCATTTCTCCACAACAAATTATAGAAACAGTTCAAAAGGCTGGTTTTAAAATTGATACGCTCCATTCCGGTTCTTCATCATGAGTCCTATAAAGTACAATCAGGTACGACAACTACCTGATATTTTTAGTTTCTTTGTATCCTTAAATGATTATATTCTAACTTCATGAGCAAATTAATTATTAACCGGCTGGATTATGCACGTATCAAAAAGTGCATCAGCGATGCCAAACAATTCAAGTCAATCAGCAAAACGGAAGCCGACAAATTGATTAAAGAATTAGATTCGGCCGAAGTAGTGGAGCCCGAAGAGGTACCCTCTAACGTGGTAACGATGAATTCCATTGTAAAACTGAGTTTTCTCAATAGCAACAAACAAATTCAGTTTCAAATCGTGTACCCCGATCAGGCCAACGTAAAAGAAAATAAAATCTCGATCTTCTCCCCTATTGCCACGGCCCTCATTGGGTATAAGGTAAAAGATGAAATAGAATGGATTGTACCGGCCGGGCTTACCCGGATCCGGGTGGATGCCATCGTCTATCAACCCGAAGCAGCCGGTGATTATAATTTATAATGAGAAGAAGGTATCAACGGTTAACGTTGATACCCAAACCCTTCATTAAGAGTTTTGGGCAGGTATTAAAAATAACGGCAAAAACTACCCCCCAACTATATACTGCCCTGCCCGGTGAAACCGTGGGTGCCATCCCGGTAGGGATGCAATCGAGGTATAATGAAGACAAACCTTACTGGCCGCAATTTAATACCGCTACCTACAAAGAAGTTTGGGTAGCCCCCGCAGCCCGCTGGCTATCCCTTATTTCCGAGTTTTAATTCGATATTAAAACCTTATCAAGACCGCTTCCGGGCGGTCTTTTTTATTTTTTTCCGATCGTCATTTCTTATTAACTTTACCGCTCATTATCAACCACTAATCAGATTTCGATGAAGTTTATTGTCAACTCCAGCTACCTGCTCAAGCAGCTTTCTAATATTAACGGGGTTATTACCACCAACCCGGTAGTGCCGATTTTAGAAAATTTTCTTTTTGAAATAGATAAAAGCAAACTAACGGTTACCGCGTCTGATTTGCAAACGTCTATGATTACCGAACTAAACGTAGAATCTAAAGAGAAAGGCAACATTGCGGTACCCGCCAAGATATTGCTCGAAACTTTAAAGAATCTGCCCGACCAACCGGTTACATTCTCGGTTGACGAATCGAGCTACGGTATAGAAATCAGCTCCGACAACGGCCGTTATAAACTGGCCGGTGAAAATGCTACCGATTTCCCTAAGGTCCCTCAGGTATCAAATGATTTTTCGGCCAATATTTCTACTGAAATTTTAGCACGTGCCATTAACAATACCATTTTTGCTACCAGCAGTGATGAACTCCGCCCGGCCATGACGGGTGTTTATGTTAATCTGGGCGACAAGAACACTACTTTTGTGGCTACTGACGGGCACCGGCTGGTACGCTATCGCAGATCCGATATTAAATCGGAAAATGGAAACACCATCATTATACCCCGCAAGGCTCTGAATTTATTGAAAGCAACGTTGCCCACCGAAAATACAGACGTGAGCATAGATTTTAATATGAGCAACGCCTTTTTCCGTTTTGGAAATATCCGCATGATCTGCCGCCTGATTGACGAGCGCTTCCCCGATTACGAAAACGTAATCCCTACTTCCAATCCGATTAAGATGACAATTAGCCGCACCGACCTGCTCGGCTCTTTACGTAGGATTTCTATTTACGCCAATAAAACCACCCATCAGGTTCGTTTAAAAATTACGGGTAGCGAGCTACAAGTATCAGCCGAAGATATTGATTTCTCCAACGAAGCTAACGAACGTCTTTCGTGCGAACACGAAGGAGAAGATATTGAAATCGGTTTTAACGCCCGCTTCCTGATTGAAATGCTCAGCAATCTGGATACCGATCAAATCAAATTAAATATGTCGGCTTCTAATAAGGCCGGTTTAATTGTGCCGGCAGAAAAAGAAAAAGGCGAAGATATTTTAATGCTGGTGATGCCGGTCATGCTGAATCAGTATGCCTGATAAACTCCTAAACTGAAACGAAAGCCACCTCAACCGGGTGGCTTTTTCTTTAGATCAATCTCCGAAACTAATTCCCAGTCCTTTGGCCGCCTGCACCAAATATGAATTGGGGTTTACAAAATTAGGTTCGCGGGTGGCTTCCTCAAGCGTAACCGATACCACCTGGTTATTTTTTAAAGCTACCATTCGCCCAAAGTTTTTTTCAAGTACCAGTTCAAATGCTTTCACGCCAAATACGGAGGCCAGCACCCGGTCGAAAGCGGAGGGTGTGCCACCGCGTTGCACATGGCCGAGTACGGTTTCGCGTATCTCTGCTTTGCACCCGGCATCTTTTAGTTGTTTAGAAAGTTGATAGGCCACCCCGCCCAGGCGTACGTGCTCAGAGCCTTTCTCGCCTGCCGTAGAGGTAATGGTTCCTTCTTTCGGCTTAGCCCCTTCTGCAATTACAATGTTTACAAACCCGCGACCTTTTACATACCGTTTCTGAATGCGCTCTACTAACTTGTGTATGTGGTAAGGAATTTCGGGTATCAAACAAATTTCGGCTCCACCCGCAATGGCCGTATGGGCGGCTATCCAGCCTGCATCTCGGCCCATCACTTCCATAATCATGACACGGTGGTGGCTCTCGGCAGTAGTTACCAGTTTATCAAAACTATCGGTGGCGATCTGCACGGCTGTTTGAAAACCGAACGTCATGTCGGTAGCCGACAGGTCGTTGTCTATTGTTTTAGGAACCCCAATTACCGGAATTCCTTTATGATACAGTACTTTGGAAATTTTTTGCGAACCATCTCCCCCGATATTAATTACCGCATCAAAATCCAGTTTTTTTAATTTTGCTGCTAACTCGTCTGACCGATCAATAAATTTTATACTTCCATCGGGTTGCGCAATCGGAAATTTTATAGGGTTAGATTTATTGGTGGTTTTTAAAATAGTGCCTCCGCGCACGTGTATGCCGGCTGTTCTTTTGGAAGTCAGTTTTACAATTTCCTGAGGTTCGTTCAGCACCCCGTTAAATGCTTCGATGCTTCCATACACTTCCCAGTTTTTTTCTTTGCGGGCTCGTTTGGCAATTCCGCGAATAACCGCATTAAGCCCGGGGCAATCGCCACCCCCGGTAAGGATCAAAATTTTTTTCATATATGGTTAATCAAGTTTTTAGGCATTTTTCTATAAACTAAATTAATAGACTACTATATCCTATTTTTAATCAAGAATAAAAAATGAAATTATTTTATCAAATCCTTCTGCAATCAAGTGAAAACTGATGATTGAGCCTTGGAGCAGTGGCTGATTTCGGAGCGCAAAACTGTCAATACACAACAAAAGTTGATGCGAGGCAGAATGTTCAATTAAGCACGTTACCCGCCATAGTTGCCAATACGCTGTTATCGGTTCGGTGTTTTTTTCGTCTGTTTCCTGGTTTGTCGGTTTATTAGTGCGGCTGAACAGACACACTCTTTGCTAAGCTTGGGTTTGAGCGTTAGCTTCCCGAAGTATCGAGACAAGTCGTGTAGTTGGGCTATGTATGTAGCGGTAGGCCGGTTATTCATTTTTTTCTTAGTCATTTTAAAGTTGTCCGCCTACGCCTTTAAACTTTTCTATGAAAGCCGATATCCGCTGAAATACACTTTGCTTCTTTGTTAAATACTGCGGATTCAACGGACTCATTTTTGGCAGCAGCGCATTCAGTTCTGTTCCGTTTTCACTGGCATATTCCCGTTTTAATGACGTGGTGATATATCGTTTTGCTGCTTCTTCATTTAAGTTCTCTTCGGCAATTAGTTCGGTGGCTTCTGCTTTCTGCTTTTGCTGTGCATACGCAAAGAATGAATCAATCACATTCGCTTTGTCCTGAAGGGTGTCAAGGTCGGTTTCGTTGATGAAATCCACTACCAAACTCTCTTTTGCTCTGTTGCCCACACTGGCACGAATAACCCTGCGTATTTCAGTAATTAAGGTGTCTTTGTCTTTCGTTTTTTTGTTATGCTCAAAAATCAATTCAAGAATGTAATCCAGGTTTATTTCCTGCGATTTTAACAAGTCCACTTCAAACACTACATCATCCCAATCTAGTTTTGATTCTTCTGATGCTGCCCCGCCCTTCTCACGTCTTAACCAGTCACGTATATCATTGTAGGTTGAGCGGTAATCCTGAACGGTCCGCTCTTTTAGCAATTCTATTTTTTGCAGGGCGGCAATGTCCTCATCCGTTACAAAATGAGTATTCTTAAATGCTTCAACAGCTTCCGCATCATTGATGTCTATTTCCTGCAATGCTTTGAGATGACTGAACTCATCATAATTCTGCAAGATGTTTTCTACCCGCAAATACTCTCCAAACAGTTTGGCAAATTCTTTTTTGTCTTTCTCTTTTACGATTGCATCGGGGTTGGGGAATCTCTCCTTTAACTCTTTTACCACCTCTACATAACCTCTGCGTGCTTCCCCTGTAGCAATATCCGTAAAGCCCTCCAAATATTCTTTGTAGCTCTTTTCCAGCACTACATTTTTCGTATTGCTATTCCCAAAAAGTGTAATGGCATCAATGGTTGCTTTTTCTAAATTGCGGAAAGTAACAATGTTGCCAAAGGTTTTTGTAGCATCGTAAATTCTGTTGGTTCGTGAAAAGGCTTGAATTAAACCGTGATACCGCAAATTCTTATCAACAAAAAGCGTATTGAGTGTAGGGGCATCAAAACCGGTGAGGAACATGCCCACCACAATAATTAAATCAACCTCTTTGTTCTTTACCCGTTTGGCAAGGTCGCGGTAATAATTCTGAAACTCATTGCTATCCACGCCATAACTAGTTTTGAACATCGAATTATAGTCATTGATGGCTTGGGTCAAAAACTCTTTGGCAGTAATACTCATTGCCGATGGCTCAAAGGTTTCATCCACTATTTCGCCTATGGCACTCTGCTCTTCGTTGGCTGCATAAGAAAAAATGGTAGCAATCTTTAAACGTTTATGGTTAGAAGGATTGTAATCCGTCTCTGCGTTTTGCTGGTGGTTTAATTCCTCGTAATAGCATTTGGCTGCATCCACGCTGCTTACGGCAAACATGGCGTTAAAACCCTGGTTGCTTCCCTGATTTCTGTGTGTTTTTATGCTGAAATTTTGTAGGATGTATTGAGATATTTCTTTGATACGAGAAGGGTGGAGTAAAGCCGTTTTATTTTCTGCTGCACTTAGTTTTTTCTCGTCTTGTTCTGTTTCTATGCTTTTAAACTGCGGACGAACATCGTTGTAGTCCACTTTAAATTTCAATACTTTTTCATCTCGAATGGCATCGGTAATGACGTACGAATGCAACTCTCTGCCAAAAACACTGGCCGTAGTTTCTGCACCTAATGCGTTTTCGGGAAAGATGGGCGTACCGGTAAAACCAAATTGATAGTATTTCTTAAACTTCTTTTTCAGGTTCTTTTGCGCCTCGCCAAATTGCGAACGATGGGCTTCATCAAAAATGAAAACCACTTGCTTTTGATAAATGGCTAAATCACCCTCGGTTTTCATCAGGTTATTCAGCTTTTGAATAGTGGTAACAATAATCCTGTTGTCGGCCTGCTCCATGTTTCTCTTTAACCCTGCGGTACTGTCTGAACCGTTTACGCTGTCGGGCGAAAAGCGCTGGTATTCTTTCATGGTTTGAAAGTCCAGGTCTTTTCTATCCACCACAAAAATCACTTTATCAATAAATTCCAAATGTGTGGCTAAGAGTGCTGCTTTAAAACTGGTGAGTGTTTTTCCCGAACCGGTGGTGTGCCAAATATATCCGCCACCTTCTGCACAGGACCATTTTTTTGACTGGTACGAACTTTCAATTTTCCACAACATGCGTTCGGTTGCCGCTATCTGGTAAGGCCGCATCACCAATAAAGTGTTGCTCACATCAAACACAGAGTAGGTAAGCAATACATGTAATAAAGTATGTTTTTGGAAGAATGTTGACGTAAAATCTTTTATGTCTTTAATCAGGGTATTGTCTGCCTTTGCCCAGTTCATGGTAAAGTCGAAACTGTTTTTGTTTCGCTCTACGGTATTGGCAAAATATCGGCTGTCGGTACCATTGGAAATAACGAATAGCTGGATGTATTTAAAAAGCGAATTATCGCTATTGAAACTCTCTTTGCTGTAGCGATGCACCTGGTTAAACGCTTCACGAATAGCCACGCCCCGTTTTTTGAGTTCTACGTGCACTAAGGGTAGGCCGTTTACCAAAATGGTTACATCGTAGCGATTGGCATGGGTGCCTTTTTGTTCAAATTGAGAAATGACCTGCACCTTATTTCGTATGATATTCTTTTTATCAACTAAGTAGATGTTTTGGATATGCCCATCGTCAAACACAAAATCGTAAATATAATTATCGTGTATTTTTCGGCACTTATCTACAATGCCGTCACCGGGTTTATCTAAATACTCCTCTACAAAACGTAGCCACTCTGTATCCGAAAATGCAACATTGTTGAGCGATTGAATTTGCATTCTTGCATTTGCCAGCAGGGTTTCGGGCGTATTTAAGTTTGTAGGATTTTCGTAGCCTTGATGGATGAGGTCTTGAATAAATTCCTTTTCCAGTGCTGCTTCTGTTTGATAAACAGCAGGTGCCTCATTCACCTCAAAATGCTTGGTGAATTTATCAAGTACAATGAAGTTGTTGGATTCGGCTATGGGAGTGTATGTGCTCATATTGTCTGAATCAGGATTTACTTGATTTTAGGGTTTACTTGATTTTAGGGTTTACTTGATTTTAGGGTTTA
>JAFDYY010000033.1 GCA_018267195.1 Bacteroidota bacterium
TGCAAAGCCCCCCGTCTGCTTCGCTTGTTTTTTTATCGCACGATATTGATTCCATTCACGGAGCTTTGTTTCAAGATGGGTTTTATTTATTAAAAAAAGGAAAACCACATCTTATTTTTAAATTGTTGTGGAATGAGTTATTGCAACGGCCCGACTGGGCTACGTTCGATAAGATCATGAAAATGGAAGATGCGTATTCGTTCAAATCAACTTTTTTCTGGCTGGTAAACCGAGGGCGGCTTTCTAAGCGAGAAGTAAATGCCGATTACTCCATTCGCAGCCCCCTCATTCAATCGGCCATCGGGCAGGCAGCCGCCAGAGGGTGGCACAACGGAATCCACAAAAGTATTTCGACAGAAAGTTTCAGCGATGAAATGAATAAGTGTGGGTTTACCCCTATTGCCAACCGCAATCATTACTTAAAATTTAATCTTCCGGCCCATTACAATGGAATAGAAAAAGCCGGATTAAAAATGGATGCCAGTGTAGGTTTTGCCGAAGCCTATGGATTCAGAAACAGCTATGGGCTTCCGTTTACTCCTTACGATTTAGAGAATAGAAAACCGTATTCATTTGTGGAAGTTCCGCTCACCATTATGGACACCACACTGTACCGGTACCAAAAAAAGGAAGCCACCGCAGCAGCCGTTGAATTGGTTGACTTCCTGGAGAAAAATAAATTCAATGCCGTAATCTCGTTACTTTGGCACAATAACTATTTTACCAATTATAAGTTTCGCGGCTACTTGACATTATATAAAACACTGTTGGCTTATTTTTACGAGAACCATTGGAAAAGTATTCAGCCCGAAGAAATAATAAAAAATTATACACTATAGTTGTACCTTCGTTCTGCCACTTACATGTCAATCTTCAACTTGCTCTTCCGCAAATTTTATTATGCCGTTTGGAAGAGAATCTATACCAACGAAACGGTAAAATTATATGAAATGGCTCAGCGTCCGCTCATCCAACCCGAAGGGCTGTCTGTTAAACCGGTTTCGTTGGCCAACCTAAACGATGCATGTTCCTTTCAAAGCAATTATCAGATCAATCAGTTTAAAGATTTATTACAAAAGGGAAATGCCGGGTACTTTGGGTATGTGGCCGGAAAATGTGTGCACCGGTCGTGGGTGGCCATAGGGGCTTGTAAGATAAACCTGCACCCGATGGTTTCCCGGAAACTCAAGACGGATGAAGTGTTTATACATTTTTGCGAAACGGCTGCCACCCTGCGCGGAAAAAATATCTTTCCGGGCGTACTCAGCCACATAGGCCGGCAGTGGACAGAGAAAAAAGTTCTGATCAGCGTAGATCACCGAAATGCAAGCTCCATTAAGAGCATAAAAAAAAGTGGCTTCACTGAAATTGAACGTATCCATATTATCATTTTCTTTGGGCTTCGTTTCGTTCAGCAATTACCTGTTCACCCGTAAATGGAAACCAACAAAGACCGTTACCGGATTTTTTGTCAGAAAGAAAAACTACCCCTGTTTCAAAACGACTGGTGGCTGGATGCTGTCTGCGGGGAAGAGTGGGATGCCGCCCTGGTATGGCATGATGAACAGGTAGTGGCCGCCCTTCCCTACCACATCGAAAAAAAAGGCTGGTTTCGTTTTTTAAATATGCCCAAGCTCACCGGCTTTCTGGGGCCAGCCATCCTCTATCCGCCCGGGCAGAAATACGCTTCCCGTTTAAGTTATGAAATGGAGATGACTGAAAAAATGATTGACCAGCTTCCTCCCTTTTCTTTTTTCCGGCAAAACTTTCATCATTCCATTACCAACTGGCTTCCCTTCTACTGGAAAAAATTCAGCCAAACCACCCGCTACACCTATGTGTTGGAGTTAAACGACCTCACTCATGTTTTTGAAGAACTGAAGAGCAGCGTACGCGGAAAAATAAGGAAGGCAAGCGAGCTTGTATCAGTTTCTCAGGATCAAAACCTGGAAGAATTTTATTCTCTTTTCTGTATGACTTTTGAACGGCAAAAATTAAAACCACCGGTTTCCTTTGATTTCCTAAAACGTATTGACAATGCGCTGATCCAACGAAGCCAACGAAAAATTTTCTTTGCTGTGGATTCGGAAGGAAAAAACCATTCAGCCCTTTATTTAAGTTGGGATCATCAGACGGCCTACGTACACATGGTGGGCGAAGACCCCGCCCTGCGCAACAGCGGGGCCGGCATGTTGCTGATTTGGAAAGCCATTGAGTTTACCAAAAATGAATTGAAACTGACCACGTTTGATTTTCTCGGAAGTATGATTGAATCGGTAGAACCCGTACGCAGGGCTTTTGGAGCCCGGCAGATTCCATACTTTCAGGTACGAAAAATAAATTCACCACTACTAAAACTAGTATTTGCTTTTTTTCCTGCGTAATCATGGCTTCATTAAATATTTTGGTCATTTCGTTCAGCAACTTAAAAACAGATGCACGGGTAAAACGCCACGTAAATTTTTTACTAAATGCCGGACATAAAATAACGCTCGTTTGCCACGATGCCGAAGAGGATGCAAACATAATGCTCATCCCGATTAGCCCGCTTAAACTGACTTTGGTAAAAAAAATAATTTCGAGCGTGCTGCTCCTCTCCCGGCTGTATTCGGTCGCTTACCGTTATTTGTATGGGTACCAACTCCGGCTGAATCAAAAATTCGATATCGTTTTGTCTAATGATATTGAAACCCTACCGCTCGCTTTTCAATTAAAAGGGCAGGCTAAAATTATTTTTGATGCCCATGAATACGCTCCTCGTCATTTTGAAGATAAATTATTGTGGCGCATTTTTTTTCAAGGATTCAACCAATACCTCTGCAAAAAATATATTCCAAAAGTGGATAAAATGATTACGATCGGTGAGGGGATCGCAAATGAATATACGAAAGAATTTGGAGTGAAGCCTACCGTTATTACCAATGCTTCTGCGTATTACGACATAGAGCCTCGAAAAACCAACTCTAAAAAAATCCGGTTGGTCCATCAGGGCATTGCTACACCTTCGCGCAAGTTGGAATTGATGTTTGAAATGATGAACCATTTGGACGAGCGGTTTACATTAGATCTATTTTTGGTAACTCCCACACACCGTTCAAACATTCTCTATCTACAACAGTTAAAAGAGATTGCTAAAAGGGATCCGCGTATCCGTTTCCCCGATCCCGTACCGGCCAATCAACTAATCAACACCCTCAATCAATACGACATCGGCATTACCTTAATCCCTCCGGTAAACTTTAATTATGCCAACACCTTGCCCAATAAATTCTTTGAATGTATTCAGGCTCGAATAGCGCAAGCCATCGGGCCGATCCCCGAAATGAAAAAAATTACAGAAGCCTACCGCATCGGGGTGGTGTCGGGCGATTTTGAACCTCAAAATTTAGCTCAAAAAATTCAGCAGCTGGATGCCGAACGGATTGATGAATACAAAGCCAACTGTGCGGCTGCCGCCCGCGTGTTTAATGCCGGCAAAAATGAAAAAACATTAAATGAAATTATAGATAGCTTGTGAGCGACAAAAACCTGGTGCTCATCACCCATCATTTTCCCTTTGGCTCCGGTGAAACGTTTCTGGAGAGTGAGGTGCCGTGGCTGGTGCCGAAGTTCAACAGCGTTATTGTGCTGACTAAAAATGTAGAATCAAAAAATAGTCGCTTCCATGCTCCTAACTTTTATACTACCCGAATCAGCCCTCGAAGCAGTTGGGTAGAAAAAATTAAATCAATAGTGCTTTTTATTAAGCATGGTAAAAAATCGATTGGTTGCCTGCTAAGCGAATTCAGGTATTTGCGCGGCCGGAATAAAAAAATAACGTTCGTCATTTTTAAAAGAATGATGCACGATGTTTTTAAAGCATTGGTTCTTGCGCAAAAAATTGAAAACGAAATTAAGTTACACCGGCTGGCCGGCACCGTGGTTTTATATTCCTATTGGTTCACTTCAGCTGCTCTGGCCATGGGTTTGGTCTCCTCAAAAAAAGTAAACATCAAACGGGTAACGCGGGCGCATGGCGGAGATCTTTATCCCGAACTTCATCCGGGAAACTATCTTTCGTACAGACAGGTTAGTGCTCAAGCATTAGACAAAATTTATCCCACTTCGCAAGTGGGGGCAACGGTTTTAAAAAATCTTATCTCTTCCTCTCTTCATTCAAAAATAGAAATAGCCAAACTGGGAACTCTTAAACCGGGTGTTATTCCGGTTGCCAAAACAAGCAATGAATTTATCATCGTCAGTGTTTCATCGTTAAAGCCAATTAAGCGGATACACTTGATCATTGAAGCGCTAAGCCTGCTACAACATGTGCCGGTGCATTGGGTACACTACGGAGACGGCTCTCTCCGGGAGGAACTGGAAATACTGGCCAAGAAAAAACTAAATCACATCCGGTACGAATTTCGGGGTGCGGTTTC
Organism: Bacteroidota bacterium; assembly: GCA_018267195.1. Lineage (GTDB taxonomy): Bacteria > Bacteroidota > Bacteroidia > Cytophagales > Cyclobacteriaceae > ELB16-189. The sequence goes on from JAFDYY010000033.1 coordinate 4,419, forward strand.
CAATTCTGCTATTTTCGATTTTTATCAGAAGAATTATGTTGACCTGTTTATCAATGTAAGTGCTTCAGAAGGCATTCCGTTGTCGCTCATGGAAGCTCAATCATTCGGCATACCCTGTATCGCTACCAACGTAGGGGGAAACGGAGAGATCGTTTCTGCTGAAACCGGAAAACTCGTTTCTCCGGAAGGCACCCCGCAAGAAATAGCCAGTGCCATCCGCCAGCGGCTGTCGGAATCGCCTGCCGAAAAGGAAAAATTACGTCAGCAGGTAATGAATAACTGGGCGGCCTATTACGATAGTTCAAAAAATTACGCTATTTTTTCCGATCATCTTTTAACCCTTTAATGCTTTGACACTCGATCAATCAACCTTGGCTTACCTGCGGGGCGAAAAATTTTCGAACGCACTAAAAATCACCTACCCCTATTATGAAGCAATTCCCGACCGGGTAAAATTGATTACCGGGATCAGCCGGGATAAAAAAATAATTCACTTGGGGTGTTTGGATCATCAGCCGCTGATCGAACAAAAGATGAAGGCCGGAAAATGGCTGCACCACGAACTAACCCAACACGCAAAAAAGTGTATTGGCATTGATATTGAAAAAGAAACACTGACGTATGTGCAGGAAAAACTAGGAGTGAATAACATTATTCTGTGCGACATTACCGGGGCACCGATTCAGGAAATTATTTCTGAAAAATGGGATTATGCCATTCTGGGGGAACTGCTCGAACACATTGATAATCCCGTGCATTACCTGCGCGAGATTCGCGAAAAATACGGTTCTTCAATTCAAAAAATTATCATCACCGTGCCCAATGTAATGAACGTGCGTATTCTGGGCCTGGCCGCCAAAGCCACCGAAGTAATTAATACCGACCACCGGTATTGGTTTACCCCCTACACGCTTGCTAAAGTAATGCACCAGGCAGGTATAGAATTAGACGAATTGCTTTTTGCCAACCGCATTCAACTTTCCTTACCGGGATTGATCAAACAAAAAATAATGAAAGTCATGGGCAGCCAACCCAAGTATGGGTTTCAATACGCTTCTTCCATTGTAGCCATTGGCAAACTGAGCTAGTGGCTCATTTCAGAATGGTGCGCAGATTCAGATTTTTTATTTCGGCCCGGTACGACCACGCCAGAATAATAGCGGCCAGCAAAACATAAAAACTGTGTACCCAAAGCGGGTGCGATTGGCCAACGGTTAGCTCAAGCACAGCAATGGCCAACGTCATAACCAGAGGAGCTCCCGCCAATTTCATAAAATTAAATTGTAACAAGAATTTTTTCCGAATACCGATGTAAAGTGTAATGATTTCTACCCCGTAGCCAACCCAAATAGCCATGATTAACCCCATCATTCCGTAGCGGGGAATAAAAGCAATCATCGAAAAAATTTTTATTCCTACAATAAATAAATAATATATCGGCAAAGGCTTTTGATACTTAATGGCCGCATACGGCATAACCACATAAAATCGCATGGAACGCAATAAATACGTTATGGCCAAAAAAGGAATCCACTCAATGGCTTCCAAGTATTTTGATTTTCCCAGGTAATCAACCAAGAATTTTAAAATAATAGGAAAGAAAAAGATGCAGACCGTTACTAAAATAAGGGTAACGGCTGTCAGGCCATTATAATACCGGTTTATTTCAATGGTACTTTTCTTTTCTTTTTGCAAGGCAACGATCCCCAGCACTTTGGGAAAAAATGAATTATAAAATCCACTCAACGCAAATTCAATTACCGACAAACATTTGGCTGCAAAATCATAAATCCCTACCTGACTCAACGGCAAAAAATAAGCCATCAGCATACGATCGTAAAAACCATTGAACCACTGCATTACCTGATACAGCAAAGAAGGATGATTAAACCCAAGTGTTGAACGGATCAGGGCAAAATCAAAGAAATACCCACAGCGGCCATACACGCTCGCCAATGCCCAGATGGCCGTGGCCGACATGGCTACCAGCTTTCCGCCAATCGGGCCGAAGAGGCTATCGGGAAACCAATACAGGCCGGCTATTGTAAAAACGGCCGTAAAGAAAAAAGAAAGCAAATTCATCCACAAAAAAGTGGTTGCCTTTTCCTGTGTCTGCAAAAAACTGCTCTTTACTTTCACTACTGCCTGAAACACCCCCGAAGCAACCGACAAAACCCCATACGGATAAAACCGGATATCCTGACCGGGAAAAACTTTTTGAAAAATAATTTCGCCAAGTATTACTAACATTCCTCCTACTAACAAGCCAGTGCCTAACACAAAAGAAAAAGAAGAGCTGATGTAGCGGTTCAGTTTAGATGTGTCGGCTTTAAATTCATGATAATAGGTATAAAGGGCGGCATCGAAACTGTAGGTAACAAAAATCTGTACAAACAGGGCGAAGGTGGTATAGATAGACAACGCACCCAAGGTGCCGGGCGATAAAAAACGGATATAAAACGGAAGCAAAATTACCGCACTAGCCAAATTAAGCGAACCAGCCACCGTGTAGATAAAAGAATTTTGGATAAATCGTTTTGAGATCAACGGTGTTTAATAATGGTGTTCAACAAAAAATCAATTGGCCCGGCCAACGACCGGTGCGAATAGGTCTGAGCTGCGTTTGACGCTCCCGCTAATCGGCCTTGTTGAAAATACTGGAAAAGCTGGGCGATATGCTCTTTCAACTTTATTTGTTCTTCAAACGAAAACATTTTTCCGGCTCCGGATTCGGAAATAATTTTTGCGGCATCTCCGTCTGTCGGGCCAAAGGCTAAGATGGGGCGTTGTGCCCCGAGGTATTCAAACAGTTTTCCCGTCAGCACAAACTTGGTACGCACATCCACCCCTAAAAGGAGTACGGCTGCTTTTTTCATTTCGCGGGTGGCCACTTCATGTGGTTGGAATGGAATCATTTCCAGATGTGCCTCCAATCCGTTTTCACGGATGGATTGCCGTACCCCCTCCGCTACGTGGCCCATGATCCTGATTTTCAAATGATGTCCCAGTGGATGTTTTTCTTTTTTTAATTCACCCAATATCTTCCACAGATTAACCGGATTTATCCGATTGAAAAAGGAACCGGCATAGAGCAGTGAAAAATCCTGATCAAGCGCAGTCGTGCCGGAAAAATCTTCCTCATCAAAGCCATTGGTTACTATCGTTACTTCACTGCCTCTTTTTTGTTCAAATTCTTTTTTCATCCTCTCTCCCACCACGGTAACGGCATCGGCTCCGCGCAGCACCTCTAATTCAAGCCGGTGGTGTTGGCGATCTGCCAGACCGGTCAGCAGCAAGTCGTGGTAATAATCCATGGTAGTCCACGGATCGCGAAAATCGGCCAGCCAAGGTATGCTGAGTTGCTGCTTCAGCCGCATCGCAATGAGGTGAACGGAATGAGGCGGCCCGGTAGAGATTATGGCCTCTACCGGATTATCTTTTAAATATTTTTTTAAAAAACGAACTGAAGGGCGTATCCAAAACATCCGCGCATCGGGAATAAAAAAATTACTTCTGATCCAGGTTGAAATTTTACCTATCCACGATTTTTTTTGCTGGCTTATTTCGTTGGTATCGGATTTGCTTTTACGAGACGAAATCAACTGATAAAGACGGTGTGGTTCCCAAATAGATTTGCGAATTACTGTTATCTCTGGCAATACATCTTTATCCATTGATTGATCTCGCTGTGGATAGTTTCCGTTGCTTACCGTGTAGATAACCGGCTGCCAGCCTCTGCGCCACAAATACTTGCTTAGCTTCACCCATCGCTGCACGGCTATGCCTCCGGCCGGAGGCCAGTAGTACGTAAGGATCAGAATTTTTTTTGGCATCCGCAGATCACTAAAGTTTTGACGTTAAATAAGTAACGAAAACCTCCAATGCTTTATCAAAATTACTGTTATTCGGTATTACTAAGTCGGCATGGTGCATTAACGGCTCTATCAGCGACTCATACACCGGCATAACATGATGCTGGTAGCGGTAAAGAACATCGTCCAGATCATACCCACGTTCTATCTGGTCGCGTCTTATTCTGCGCCCCAGCTTTACGTGGTCTTTGGCTTCAATAAATACTTTCAGATCGAGCTGCTTAGCGATCTCTTCAAAATACTGTACAAACAATCCTTCTACCACAATAATCGGAGCCGATTTAAAAATCAATTGTCTGGGTTGAGCCGCGGGGTTATTATAGGTGTACTCGGTTTTAATTACATCTTGCCCCGCTTTCAGTTTCAGCAGATCTTGTAAAAAAGTATCGCGGTCGATGGAAACAGGCAAATCAAAATTTTTAATTCCCTTCTCATCAACAGGTTGCTGGTCGCGGGGTTTGTAATAGTTGTCTTGAGAGATGAGGCACATCTGGTCTTTAGAAAAATGAGCTGATAGCCCCTGCAGGAAAAACGTTTTGCCTGATCCGCTGCCTCCCGTGATGCCGATGGTTAACACGATGAAATTATTTTTTATACAAATTACACATTTGAGCCCGAATCGAGTTCTTTATGCAGAAAAGATAAAAACTGTTTCATGGCTTGGGCCCGGTGGCTGATGGAATTTTTTTCTGCTAAATCCATTTCGGCCAATGTTTGAGTAGCTCCGGCAGGTAAAAAAACGGGGTCATACCCAAACCCATTTACGCCACGGGGTCTATCTGTTATCTCTCCTTTCAGGATTCCTTCAAATTGCCAAATTTTCTGTGCCGCGCTTACTAACGTAATTACCGTAATAAAGCGGGCCGACCGGTTCGCTACTCCTTTCAGGTTATGCAGCAACAACGCAACATTATCCTGATCACTTTTTTGAGGGCCTGCATAAAACGCAGAGTCCACACCGGGCGCACCTTGAAGCGCCTCTACTTCCAGGCCGGAGTCATCGGCAAAACAGGCCACACCGTATTTAGCAAAAACATACTCTGCCTTCTGGTGCGAGTTGCCGGCAATGGTTCCGGTAGTTTCAGGCAATTCTTCAGTGCACCCAATCTCAGCTAAACTAAGCAAACCGTATGGGCTGCCAAGCATACTTTTTATTTCTTCCAGCTTATGCCGATTGTGGGTGGCAAAACAAAGTTTCATGCCTTAATGATGAATTACTTTAACAAGTTTAATCTGGTACACCAAATTGGTATTAGCCGGAATGCCTATGGTGCCTATGCCTCCGTAGCCATAGCCGGAAGGGATAAGCAACGTGGCAAACGACCCTTCTTTTAATTGCGGAATTATATTTCTCCAGCCGTTGATCTGCGACTTCAAACTTAGCTTCACCGGCCTGGGCACGTTTACAAAAAGGGTATCGGCATACAACGCCCTCCCCTTATAGGTAACCACGATCGAATCATTCAATACCGGCAAACTACCGGTGCCCAGCGTATCTACATAATAAGGCAAATTGGTATTTTGATTATAAACTGTTTTCTGGGCTGCTTTTAACGAGTCTGAAATTTTAGTAAGGTAAGTATTGATGGTGCTTACATCGGATGCCAACTGAGTTCCTTTTACAAAATTTACTTTAACAGCATAGACCAAATTAGAATTGGGTGCTATGTTGTTGTGTGCCGTGGTGCCGAAAGCCAACCCGGAAGGAATATAAATGCGCCCGGTGCTGCCAACGGGAAAAAGCGGGAGTGACACCTGCATGCCCGCAATAACGGATGAAAGCAATACCGTTATACCGCTATTCTGATCTACTACCGTTTCGGAAGGAATGGATTGCGCTATGTATGAAATGTTAACCGAATCGGTAAGCACGGGCAACACCCCGAGGCCAACCGAATCCAGCAGAAACCAAGCTCCTGCCTTTAGTTTCTGTGCCTTAATATTTTTCTGAAGCAGGTAGCTGCTAATAGAAATCGTATCGGCCTTAAATTGTGCTTTGGCCGAAATAACATTGTCCTTCAGGCACGAGGCACATACCATGGAAAATATAATTCCCAACCCAATTATTATTTTTGATCGGGATGCGGCAATCAATTAGAATTAACTTTTGATAGCTTAATGGTAAACACCATATTGGCATTGGCCGGTATGGTTCCTTGCTGGTAGGGACCATAGCCCAGGCTCGAAGGCACATACAGTGTGCAGGCTGAACCTTCATTCATTTTTACCAGCATAATTTGCCAGCCGGGAATCAAATCAGAAACTGTCAGGTTTATTCCATTTCGTTGATCTACAATAGCTCCGGTACTCAATACCTTTGCCGTATAATCCACCGTAACATTGCTGGTAAGCGAAGGAATGGGCCCCGCCCCCAATGTGTTAAAGGTGTAGCGGATGCCGCTCACATCTTTTAATGTTGAGATAGAATTATTTCGCAGGTACGTACCAATGGTGGCCGTATCGGCCAGTAATTGATTGTCTTTTACCGACCATAAATTAAACGACAAGATAATGGGGGCCGGGTTGGCCATAGTCTTTGTGCCGATTCCATTATTAACATAATACCCCGGAATAAAAATGCGCCCTTTGCTCCCGGCCTGAAACTGCGGAAACGCATACCTTGCCCCAACAACAAAACTGCTGGCGGGTGCTACCACGGGCGTGCTGGCCTGCTCTATTACATTACCATTTGCCAGAAGGCGGGTAGTATAGGTTATTTTTATGGTATCGTTAAAAACCGGCCGTATCCCGGTGGCGGCCGAATCGATTATAAACCAAATGCCCTGGTTAATAATCGTAGCACGAATATTATTCTGCTTTAAATACGAGTGAATAGCCGCGGTATCCTGCGTGTATTGGGAAAGGGTTTGTGTAAGATGTGAAGGCGTAAGCGAACACGAACAGCACACCACCACTAAAACCCAAAAGCTAAAATAGTTCTTCATAGAATACACGTATGCTACTTCGCTGCTTACTTAATGTCAACCACTTCCATATCGAATACCAAAATGGAGTTGGGTTTAATATCGGGACCGGCTTGCCGGCTTCCATAGGCCAGTGAAGAAGGAATATATACCGTTACTTTCATTCCTTTGTTCATGAGTTGCAGCATTTCGTCCCAGCCTTTAATGACCGAACCCTGTCCTACCATAACACCATAGGGTTCGTACTTTCTTCCCTGTTGGTAAAGGTTTTCGCGTTTGGCTACCGACTCTATGCTGGTATCAAAATATTTTCCGTCCAGTACATGGCCGGCATAATTTACTTTGGCCGTTTGGGCCTGTTTGGTATTTTCTCCTTTGCCCGGTTGGGTAATAATGTAACGCAAGCCGGAGGCTGTTTTTTTAGCAGCTATATTTTTTTCTTTTAAGTAGGTATCAATCAGCACCGTGTCTTTTCCAAGTTGCTCTTGTTGTTCTTTTAAGGCTTTCTCGTTTTGTTTAGCCACCATTTCTTCTCTGAACTTCATAAACTGGGCACTGTCTAACACATCTACCACACCAAAATAAAAGCTGAAGTTGGAGGTAGAATCCACTTTGGGTGGGATGGGCTGATGAAACGAGTTCTTGAAAATTTCGCGGGCACTTACCTGGAAAGTAACACTGTCGCCTTTAGTAAGCATGCCCACTACTTCCAATACTTTATCTCCGGGGCGGTTAGCCTGGTTTTTTTGCATGATGAGCGGGTAAGGGTTTTTACGCGAATCGTTCCACACCGAATCTTTTCCATCTTTAAACATGAAGTTCATGATTAAAAAGTTTTTAGCCGGCACTTCCTTTCCATCTCCTTTTCGGATCACATTAAATTTTTGGCCGGAAGCGGTTTCGCGCTGGTGAGAGCATGAAACAAGCAATAAAGAAACAGCAGAAGCGAAAATCAGGTTTTTCATTAGTAATTGTATTAAGAATTGTGGGTTAAACTTTCTTGGTAAAGAGGTAATAAGTCGAGAAATTTTTTTAAAGTCTGTTCTAATGATAATTTCGATGAACCACCCGCTGCATTTTTATGACCTCCGCCATTAAAATGTTTCCGGGCCAGGTCGTTTACCGAAAAATCGCCCAAAGATCGAAAAGAAATTTTAATTTCTTCACCCCGGTCGTACATCAGCGCAGCCAACCGAATACCTTTAATCGATAAACCGTAATTTACCAGGCCTTCCATATCGCCCGTTTGGGCATTAAACATTTTCAGGTCTGCCTGCGAAATAGTAATGTAAGCGGTGCTGCTTTCGGGGAGAACGACTAAATTTTTATAAAGTGCATACCCAATCAGTTTCAATCGCGAAGGCGTATTTACATCATAAATAAGCCGGGCTATTTCGCTGGGGTTTGCCCCGAGTGCAATGAGTTCGCTGGCTAAAGCCATCTCGCGGGCGGTGGTATTATTATGCCTAAAACTGCCGGTGTCGGTCATTAATCCGGCATACAAACAAGTGGCTATGTCTGCATCCACTTCGGGCCGGCCGCCCAGTTCATTGATAAGTTCAAAAACCAATTGGGCCGTAGAGGCGGCCTGCACACTCCATTTTTTAAAATGGGCAAACGGCTCGGGTTCTAAATGGTGGTCTATCATTACCTTTTTAGCCGGGGCCATTTTTACTATTTCGGCTAAATCGTGAATACGGGCGAGGCTGGAGAAATCAAGGCAAAAAATTATTTCTGCTTCCTGAAAAGCCCGGGTGGCTTTCTTCATCGGTTCCTCTGTTTTTTTAGACAGTGCAATTACTTCGCCCGACCCCGGAAGCCACTCTAAAAACTCCGGGAAATCGCTGGGGGTAACTACGGCTACGGCATGTCCTTTTTTTTTCAGATACCGGCTCAGTCCCAGCGAAGAGCCCAACGCATCGGCATCGGGCTTAAAATGGGTAACGATGGCAATCCGTTTAGAAGAGGCCAGTAACGCTTTGAGGTCGGCTAAATTTTCCATGAAAGAGGGCAAAAATGATACTTTTTATTGGAAGCACCTAACTCAAAAAATTGATTGCCACTACCTTGCTAAGCTCCCTTCTAAAAAGTTACTTTTGCGGCCAATTATTCATATTTAATTATTTACAATGGCAACTAACCGAACTTTTACCATGATTAAGCCGGATGCGGTAGCAGCTGGCAATACGGGGGCAATTTCTAAAATGATTGAAGAAGCCGGCTTCCGCATCGTGGCGATGAAAAAAACTAAACTGAGTGCCGAACTGGCCGGCCAGTTTTATGAGATACATAAAGAGCGTCCCTTCTATGGCGAGCTATGCAAATACATGTCGTCCGGACCGATTGTGCCCATGATCTTAGAAAAAGAGAATGCCGTGGAGGATTTCCGAAAACTGATTGGGGCTACCGACCCAAAAAAAGCAGCCCCCGGCACCATCCGTGCATTGTTTGCCAAATCCATTGATGCCAACGCCATTCATGGGTCTGATTCCGATGCCAATGCTGAGATCGAAGGAAATTTTTTCTTTTCACAATTTGAGCGCTTATAATTTTTGTCTCCGGCTGTCGGCTTACAGGCTCTTCTAAAACCGGTAAACCGGCACTCGGAACATTTTTTTACTGTACCTCTTCACCATCCGCAACGATCCTTATGAAAATTGATCCTTTCTACTCCGAAAAATTTGAAGCCCGCCACAATGCACCCGATGCACGGCAGATAGAAGACATGCTCCGCACCGTAAACGCCCAATCGGTGGACGAACTTATTGAGCAAACCGTTCCGTCTGCTATTCGGCTTAAAAAGCCATTGAATTTGCCTGCGGCCCAATCGGAGCATGAGTTTCTACATCATTTCAAAAAAATCATTTCCAAAAACAAAATTTATAAGTCGTACATCGGAATGGGGTATTACCCTTGCTTTACACCTAATGTAATCCTGCGAAATATTTTAGAAAACCCGGGGTGGTACACCGCCTACACACCTTACCAGGCTGAAATTGCTCAGGGCCGTATGGAGGCACTCATCAATTTTCAAACACTGGTAATGGACCTCACCGGAATGGAAATTGCCAACGCTTCGTTGCTGGATGAAGCCACCGCAGCAGCCGAAGCCCTGCACTTGCTTCATGGTTCAAAAAAAGCAGAAAAGAAAAACGCACATAAGTTTTTTATAGACCAAAATACATTTCCGCAAGTAATCGATTTACTAAAGACCCGCTCGGCTCCGCTCGGCATCGAACTTGTGATAGGCGACATCGCACAATTAGATGTTACGGATCCCGAATTCTTTGCCGTCTATATCCAAAATCCCGATAACAACGGAGCCATAAAAGATCTTACCCCTTTTATTGCCTCAGCTCATAACCACAATTTGTTTGTGGTGGTGGGGTCCGACCTGATGAGTTTGGTACTGATGAAATCACCGGGTGAAATGGGAGCTGACGTGGTGGTGGGTTCCTCGCAACGTTTGGGCGTACCCATGGGTTTTGGCGGCCCGCACGCGGCCTTCTTTGCCACGAAAGACGAATTTAAACGCCAGATGCCCGGGCGGATCATCGGCATTTCGCAAGATGCCCAAGGTTATCCCGCCTACCGCATGGCGCTGCAAACCCGCGAGCAGCACATTCGCAGAGAGAAAGCTACCTCTAACATTTGTACGGCCCAGGTACTCCTTTCTGTCATGGCCAGTATGTATGCGGTTTACCACGGGCCGAAAGGCTTGAAAAAAATAGCCGGCCGAATTCACGGGCTTACCCAATTATTAGAATCCGGTTTGAAAGAATTAGGTATCCAACAGGTAAATAAAGTTTACTTTGATACTTTAAAGTTGGTGGTAAACGATTCTTCTGTTCTAAAGAAGAAGGCCGAGGAAGCGGAAATCAACTTCCGGTATTTTTCCAAAACCGAAATCGGGATTTCGCTCAATGAAACTACCACCCCAGAAGAGGTAAACGCCATCCTCCAGATTTTCTCGTCAGCCAAAAAACTGCCCGCCCAACAGGGTAAAGAAATAGCTTGGCCGGAAAATTTAGTGAGAACCTCTCCCTTTTTAACACATCCTGTTTTCAATACCCATCATTCTGAGCATGAAATGCTGCGCTACATCAAGCGTTTAGAGAATAAAGATTTATCCATGGTGCACTCGATGATCTCGCTCGGCTCCTGCACCATGAAACTCAATGCCACCACCGAAATGATTCCGGTTACGTGGCCCGAACTCGGGCAAATCCATCCCTTTGCGCCCACCTCACAAACCGAAGGGTACCAGGAAATGATTACCCATTTCGAAAACTGGCTAAAAGAAATTACCGGTTTCACGGGGGTATCGTTGCAGCCCAACAGTGGTGCACAAGGCGAATATGCCGGCTTGCTGACTATTCGGGCTTATCATGAAAACCATGGCGAAAGCCACCGAAACGTAGCCCTTATTCCGGCCTCGGCCCATGGTACCAACCCGGCCAGTGCCGTCATGGCCGGCATGAACGTAGTGGTAGTAAAATCGGATGAAGACGGAAAAATTGATGTATCCGATTTAAAAACAAAAGCCGAGCAACACAAGGCTAACCTTTCTTGCCTGATGGTTACCTACCCGTCCACACACGGGGTGTTTGAAGAATCTATCATGGACATCTGTGAGGCCATTCATAAAAATGGCGGTCTGGTTTATATGGATGGTGCCAACATGAATGCCCAAGTAGGATTAACATCACCCGCTAATATTGGGGCAGACGTATGTCATTTAAACCTGCATAAAACTTTTTGCATCCCGCATGGCGGAGGCGGCCCCGGCATGGGACCGATCTGTGTAAACGATAAGCTGAAACCATTTCTTCCAGGCCATGCCGTAGTAAAACTCGGAAGCGAAAAGGCCATCCACGCAGTGTCGGCCGCCCCTTACGGTAGTGCCAGCATCCTTGTCATCTCATACGCCTACATTGCCATGATGGGAGCGGAAGGACTTACCAACGCCACCAAACTGGCTATCCTCAATGCCAACTATATCAAAGAAAAACTGAGTGGTCATTTCAAAATTTTATATACCGGCACGCAGGGACGCTGTGCCCATGAAATGATTGTGGACTGCCGTGATTTTAAAAAAGCAGGCATTGAGGTAGAAGACATCGCCAAGCGCCTGATGGATTATGGTTTCCATGCGCCCACGGTTTCGTTCCCTGTGGCCGGTACGTTGATGATCGAGCCCACAGAAAGTGAGCCGAAAGAAGAACTCGACCGCTTTGTAGAAGCACTGATCGAAATCCGGAATGAAATACGCGAAGTAGAGGAAGGTAAAGCCGAAAAAGAAAACAACGTATTAAAAAATGCCCCTCATACTGCGGCCGTAGTGATAGCCGATGAGTGGAAGCGACCATACACCCGGCAAAAGGCAGCTTATCCCTTGCCTTTTGTAAAAGAAGCAAAATTTTGGCCTACCGTAAGCCGGGTAGATAACGCCTATGGCGACCGGAATTTGGTATGCAGTTGCTTGCCGATGGATGAATATGCTCAACCCTCATAGTTGCAAATCCGTATCTATTCATTAGTTTTGCACGCTTAGAAAATGAAAGCAAAGCCCATCTATAGAACGTTACTTCTCGCCATCGGCCTCTGTGCCGTGCTGGTGATTTTGCTTTCTCATTCCTTTTACAAGGAATCACATCAGGCGGCACCCTCCGAAAAATCGAAAGACAAAACGGAGGTAAGCATCCAAACCCCTTCTGAAGTAACTCCACAAGGCCAGATTGGTATTGTAAACGACCAGAATGCAGCCGTAGTAAAAGAGTTGGTTACGGATGAGCACAAAAACGAAACCTTTGCCTTTGTCAGAAAAAGTGTAATCGGGTTTTTAAAAACTCTTTTCCGGGTTATCATCTCACCCAACGCCCCGTAATTTAGTTAGCCGGTTCAATCGTTCGTAGTTATTCGCAGATCGCGGGTAATTTCATGGCTCTGATCATTTTCAGAATCCAATCTTTAAATCAGTAAACTCTTAAATTTTTAATTTATTTTTTTTATGCGTAACAAAGGAGTAGTCGTAGTACTCACCATCATCATTACCGCCCTGTGTCTGTACTTTTTGTCGTTCACGCTGGTAAGTCGAAAAATTCAACAACAAGCCATAGACCAGGCCACCGATAAAGACGGGTCGGTTAACCTGGATAAAAAACAGGCCTACCTGGATTCGCTGTGGAATAAACCTGTGTATAACCTGTTTGGCATAGGATATACCTACAAAGAAGTAAAAGACAACGAACTCAGCATGGGCCTAGACTTACAGGGTGGCATGCACGTAGTGCTGGAAATATCGCCTGTAGATATTGTGCGCGGCCTGAGCGGAAACAATCAGGATCCGGGGTTTGTACAAGCCTTGCAGAAAGCCAGTGAGCAAGAGAAAAAAAGCAATGCTAATTTCACTACGGTTTTTTACAACGCCTTTAAAGAAGTAAACCCCGGCAAAACGCTGGCGCCATTCTTTACCTCTACCGCCAACAAAGACATTAACCTTTCCGACAGCGATGATAAAGTATTGAAATTTTTAACCAAAGAAATCAACAACTCCATCGATCGTTCCTACACTATTTTAAAAACCCGTATTGACCAGTTCGGAACTTCGCAGCCCAACATTCAAAGGCTGGCCAGCTCGGGGCGCATTCAAATTGAAATTCCGGGAGCCGATAACCCACAACGGGTAAGGAAGTTGCTTCAGGGAGTGGCTCGTCTTGAGTTCTGGGAAATTGTAGAACCTTACGACCCACAAATAAGCCAGGCATTAATGGCGGTCAATCAATATCTGGTAAAAGAACAAAATGCCAAAAAGGTAGAAAAACAACCGGCCCAAACTCTCTCAACAGAGAAAAAGGAAATTAAAAAGGATACGACCAAGTCGGCTCTTGAAAAACAACTTTCTAAAGCCTCTACTGACAGCGCTAAATCGAAAAGTTCGTTAGACTCTCTCCGGTCGGCCACCTCATCTCCGCTTTTTGCGTTGATGACTCAACAAGGTTCTTTTATGTATGCCACGAAAGACACCGCCACCATCAATGCCATTTTCAGACGTAGCGAAATACGCACACTTATGCCACGCACCATTGGCTGGCGATGGGATGTAAAAGCCGACCCCGATGTTACCCCGGGAGTAGAAGATATCAAACTGAATTTTATCAGTCTGGGCCGGGGCTCCAAACCCTTATTGACGGGCGATGTCATTACCGATGCGCGTTCCGACTTTGATCAATACGGACGCCCTTCGGTTAGTATGACCATGAACGTAACCGGTGCCCAAAAATGGGCAAAGATCACCGCGGCAGCTTCTTCTAAACAACCTCAGGGCCGCATTGCTATCTTGCTTGACGACTATGTTTATACCGCGCCTACTGTGCAAGGCGAAATCCCTAACGGCAATTCTCAAATTACCGGTTCGTTTACACCCGAAGAGGCGAAAGATCTTGCCTTAGTATTGAAAGCCGGTTCGCTCCCTGCTCCTACCCGCATTGTAGAGCAGGCCATTGTGGGGCCTTCGCTGGGTAAGATTGCCCAAAACCAGGGATTGATTTCGATGGCTTGCGGCTTAGGGCTGATCGTCATCTTCATGGTGGCGTATTATTCTAGAGGTGGATGGGTGGCAAACATCGCACTGTTGTTCAACATCTTTTTTATTCTCGGGATTTTAGCCCAATACAATGCTGCGCTTACCCTGCCGGGCATTGCCGGCATTGTGCTTACCATGGCCATGGCCGTAGATGCCAACGTGGTAATTTATGAACGGATTAAAGAAGAATTGAAAATAGGAAGGCGGTTACGCGAGGCCATCAAAAAAGGTTATGAGCGTGCGTTTGCCACCATCTTTGATTCCAACCTTACCACGTTCCTCACAGGTATGTTCTTATTTATTTTCGGACAAGGTCCGTTAAAAGGTTTCGCTATTGTACTGATGATCGGTATCGTTACTTCTTTCTTCTCGGCCGTTTACATTTCCCGTGTAATTGTAGAGTGGTTCGTGCGAAAAGGCGATGACACGAAGTTTTCTTTTGAATCGCCCCTGGCCAACCTGGTGCGCAAACGCGGTGAATTTAATTTTATCAAAAACCGCTACAAAGCGTATGCTTTCTCCGGTTCAATTATGGTGATCGGCTTCATCATCATTGCTTTTCAGGGGTTAAACATGGGCGTTGATTTCAAGGGTGGACGCTCGTATGTAGTGTCGTTCAGCAAACCCATAGTGGCCACTGATATGAAAATAGCGTTGGATGAAAGTTTTAAAAACTCCAGTGTGGAAGTAAAAAATTATGGCAGCGACCACCGCATGCGGGTAACGACTTCTTACCTGATTGACGATGAGTCGGACGGAGCAGATGACCACGTGCGCAATGCGCTCATTGAAGCGGTAGAAAAATTCAGCGGGCTGAAACATTCCGTCAATGATATGCAACTGGACGAGGGTCATTTTACCGTTTCCAGTTCATTAAAAGTAAGCCCTACCATTGCAGACGATATCAAGAACTCCGCCTTTAAGGCAAGTATCTATTCGCTCATCGCCATTTTTATTTTTATTTTGATCCGCTTTAAGAAGTGGCAGTTCAGCACAGGCGCTATTGTTTCTACTGCCCATGATGCGCTTTTTGTAATTGCCGTATTTGGAATCGCGCACGCTTTTGGGTTATCGTTTGAGATTGA
The DNA here is from genome assembly GCA_018267195.1 of Bacteroidota bacterium. Taxonomy (GTDB): domain Bacteria; phylum Bacteroidota; class Bacteroidia; order Cytophagales; family Cyclobacteriaceae; genus ELB16-189. Next base: position 19,885 of record JAFDYY010000033.1, read on the forward strand.
TCAGATTTTTATAGCTGCGTTGCTCACTATTATCGGCTACTCAATTAACGACACCGTTATTATCTTCGACCGGATCCGGGAATACATGAGTTTTGGTGCCAACCACGACCGCCCCAAATTATTTAATGATGCCATCAACAGTACACTGAGCCGCACGCTCATTACATCCGGCACCGTGCTGGTAGTGGTGATTGTGTTGCTGATATTTGGCGGGGAGGTATTGCGCGGGTTTTCATTCGCGCTGATGATCGGTATGTTTATCGGAACTTATTCATCCATCTTCATTGCTTCGCCTATTGTGCTTGACTTCGACCGGGTACCTACCACACCGGATACCTCAAAAACAACGGCTTAGAAAAGAATCTGTAATTCTAACCGGGCATTGCTTTATTGGTAAGCGATGCCCGGTTTTTTTTACTGATTACTCAGTTTACTTTTATCAGTTCTAACTCAAATATTAAAACGGCAAACGGAGGAATAGAACCTGAACCGCGTTCGCCATAAGCTAAATCATAAGGAATGTAAAGCATCCACCGATCGCCTTCTTTCATTAATTGAAGGGCTTCCGTCCAACCGGGAATTACCTGATTCACCCCCAGACTAATGGGTTGCCCGCGTTGTATGGAACTCTCAAAAATAACTCCGTCAATCAGTTGGCCGGTATAATGCACCGTTACATTGGCTGTGGCGCCTGGTGACTTACCCGATCCTTTTGTTACTATTTTATATTGCAAACCGCTGGGCAGTTCTACTACCCCTTCATTCTTTTTATTGTTCTCTAAAAATATTTTTCCGGTCTCGCGAGCACGTTGGTTCTTTTTTTCAGAAGCTTGCGACATGTATTGCTGCACGGTGGTCATACACTGCTGTTGTTCCATCTTTAAAGGTTTTCCGTTATACACATCTTGTATGGCGGCCAGCATGGCGATTACATCTAACGAATCGCCTCCCTGTTTGCGAATATTAGTGGAAAGTAACACGCCCATGCCATAGCCGGCTTTTTGCTTGTCTGTACTCAGGTCGGGTTCTTTCGGTTTCTTCAACTCATCTATTTCGGTTTGAAGTTTTTTGATTTGCTCTTGTTGTGCCGTTATTTTTTGCTGCAGTTCTTTTTTGCTCTGCGAATAAGCAGATACAGAAACTGAGAGAAAGAAAATAATAAATAAAATACGCATAGAGTGGAATTTAGATTGAATACATGTCTGTTATAATTTTATCGAACCGCCATTTTTCGAACCGCCTTAGAAAACCAACGCGGTAAAAAACGCTTCAGGTAAACGGCAAAAACTTCTTTGGCTCCGCCAATATAAACCTCTTCTTTTTTCTTTTGCATAGCGGCCACTATTTTACGGGCGCATGCTTCGGGTCGCAATCCGTGTTGGGTGGTCCTATCCATTTTATTGAGTTTGCTTCCATCGCCCACCAGGGCATTGAGTGTAATGTGGGTGCGCACCCATCCGGGGCAGATCATCGTAACATAAATGGATTTACTATCCCGCCAAAGTTCAGCTCGCAAAGAATCAAAAAAGCCGTGCAAGGCATGTTTAGCGGCCGCATAGCCCGATCGGTAAGGCGTACCGATTAACCCCATCACGCTGGATACCGTTACAAAATGCCCGGACTTTCTTTTTAAAAAATGAGGAAGTAGTAATTTGGTAAGCGCCAGTGTGCCAAAATAATCTACCTCCATCAGCTGGCGATCTACCTCCAAGTGTGTTTCTTTGGCTAAGCTGCGCTGGCTGATACCTCCGTTATTAACCAAAATATCGATGTGGCCAAACAGCTGAACAGCGGTCTCTACATGTAGCGGCAACATAGCCGGTTTCGACAGATCCAATGGTATAATCTGCACATTTGCCTGCACCGATAAAGGGCAAGAATTTTTTACCCGTTCCAATTCATCTTTTCTGCGCGATGATAAAATTAATTTCACTCCTTTTATCGTGGCTAATTGGTAGGTAAGCGCTTCGCCTATGCCACTCGAGGCGCCCGTTATCCAGATTACTTTGTTAGCGAGGTAGGACACAAAAAATTATTTACGTTGATACACTACAAAATCAAATGAATGGAGGTGGCGCTGATCTTTTTCATGATGCTTGCGCGATACTTCCTTCCATTGTTCCCGGTTCCGGGGCGGAAAAAAAGTATCGCCCAAAATATCGGCATCGATTTCCGTCAGGTACAACCGGGTGGCCAACGGCAAACCTAGTTTATATATTTCAGCTCCTCCTATTACAAAAATTTCGTGTTGATTGAATTGCCGGGCCAAATCTATTGCCTGTTGAAAATCGTGCACGGTATAACAACCATCGGCTGTAAAATCTTTGTTGCGGGTAACTACAATATTTTCACGGTTAGGCAGCGGCCTGAATTTTTTAGGAATGGATTCATAATTTTTTCTTCCCATAATAACCGGGTGGCCTTGGGTGGTTTGCATAAAATACGCCATGTCGTCCGGCAAATGCCAGGGCAATGTGTTGCCCTTTCCGATTATTCCGTTTCGGGCTACTGCGGCAATCAGCGAGATCATCATCTTGTTAAGCAATAAGTTTGGCTATGCCAAAAGCGGCTGCGGCTGCCAGGGCACCGATAACGGTTACGCGCAAGGCACCCTTTAACAAGGGCTGGCCGGTGAGTTTACTTTTGATGAGGCCAAACCCCACCAAACACAAAATAGTAATTACACAAGAGTACTTCAACCCCTCAGCCGGAGTATCTAAAAAAAAGTAAGCGCTGAGCGGAATCAGCCCTCCGATAATGTACGACAGGGCAATGATCAGGGCACTTTGAAATGCCCGGTTTTTATCGGGCCGCTCCAGCCCCAGTTCAAACCGCATCATAAAATCAACCCATTGCTTGGGGTGCTTGGCCATCTCGCGTGCAATCTTCTCTTGCAGAGCATCGTCTAAGCCATACTGGGCAAAAATATCTTTCGTTTCCTGAATTTCTATTTCGTGTTTATGGATGATTTCATCGTACTCTCTTTGCTCTTCCGTTTGGTAGTGTTCTACTTCCGTTCGCCCGGCCAGGTATCCGCCTAATCCCATGGCAATGGAGCCGGCCGCTATTTCGGCCAGGCCGGCTGTAATAATAATGGTGGTATTGCTCACGGCTCCACTCAGCCCGGCCGCCAGCGCAAACGGCACGGTTAGCCCATCGCTCATGCCGATTACAAAATCGCGAACTTTTTCGGAAGATTTGAAATGCTTTTCGTCCATGATGCGAAGCTAATAGAAGCGCTACATTAAACCCAACGTATGCCGCAGAATCTCTGATGCCTCGTTACAACAAACCGATTCAATGCCTACGCAAGCGGCATTCCATTTCAAAAAAAGAAAAAAGAGCGGTGAGTATCTCACCTTGTTTACCCGAGTGGGTAATTTCCCGATGCCGTTCGTTGAAGTGGGTAAGAATGGTGTAGTACGTGGAGTCGCTCAGCAAAAAACGACTTTGAATTTCACTCTTGATCTGCGCGTTGGTAACAATCTCGGCATAGGTTTGGGTTTGCGTAAGCTCGCGGTTAATGCGTGTCAGGGCGCGCTTCTCTTTTTCTGCTTTCGAGAAATAAGCCAGGTTTACCGAAGCGCCAAACCCGCTGCTGGGCGTAGCTCCGCTAAAGGGTGTCGATTTACTTCGCAACTTTAGAGAGGGCAGTTCTTTCTTTTCGGCTTCGGGGCGGCCTATTATCGTTACTTCTTTCAACATGGTAACATGCTGGGTCAGTTTTACAAACATTACATCTTCATCCATAAACACGGGCAGGTGCAATTCGTCATACCCTACACTGGTAAAAATGAGAGTGTCATTGCCAAAGGCTTTAATTGAAAATACTCCGTTGGCATTGGTAATCGTACCCCGGGTAGTGTTCTTTACCCGCACCGAAGCACTGGGCACGGCATTCAGCGTAATAGAATCCACCACGATCCCTTTAATCATTTTTTGAGCAATGGTTTCCTGGCATCCCAACAGCACGATCATCAAGAAAAGAAAGAGTTTCATTCGGTGGCAATATACTTTCTCCCCCATCAAATAAAAAGAAGAAAGGATTGAGAGCACGTCAGCTTTTATTGGCTAACTGACCGCATGCGGCATCAATATCTTTTCCACGGCTTTTTCGGATGCGCGTGGTGATTCCATTTTTTTCCAGTAAATCCATGTACATCATCAGTACGGCATCAGATGCCTGTTTAAATCCGCCTTCGTCTATGGGATTATATTCAATCAGGTTTACTTTAGATGGAATAATTTTACAGAATTTTAACAAGGCCTGGGCGTGTTCGGGTGTGTCGTTTACGCCTTGCCACACCACATATTCGTAAGTAACTTTCCGTTTTGTTTTTTGGTACCAGTACTTCAACGCCTCGGCCAGGTCGGCCAGTGGGTTAGAATCGTTAATAGGCATAATGGATGAACGGGTGTCGTCCAGGGCCGCATGAAGCGATACCGCCAGATTAAATTTTACTCCGTCATCGGCCATTTTTATAATCATCTTGGCAATGCCCACGGTGGAAACGGTAATCCGCTTCATGGCCATGCCCAAACCTTTAGGAGACGTAATCTTATCAATAGCCGCTATAACATTACTGTAATTAAGCAGCGGCTCGCCCATGCCCATAAAAACAATGTTGGTAAGGGGGCGGTTAAAAATGGTTTCGCTTTGTTCTTTAATGGCGGCCACCTGGTCATAGATTTCATCGGCACTGAGGTTGCGTTGCCGCTTCAGGCGGGCCGTGGCGCAAAATGCACAAGCCAGCGAGCAACCTACCTGCGAAGAAACGCAGGCGGTAATCCGCTTCTCGGCCGGGATAAGAACCGACTCTACGATCAGCCCATCGTGCAACTTCACGGCATTCTTAATGGTGCCATCCGTGCTGCGCTGCATAGTATCTACCTGAATGTGGTTGATGTTAAAATTTTGTTTTAACAAATCGCGGGTAGCTACCGACAGGTTGGTCATCTGGTCGAAACTCTTGGCCGATTTTTTCCACAGCCATTCGTCCACCTGCACGGCACGAAAGGGTTTATCGCCCTGGTCGGTGAAGAATTTTTTTAACTCATCGAGTTTCAGTTTCCGGATATCGCGTTTAGCAGGTTCTGAAGAAAGCATGGGGCAAAGGTAAGAAAGTGTCAGTGCAGGTACTCGGGCAGGTCGCGATCTGTTGATTGTTTATCCAGCAAAAAAGCAATCGCTTCTTGCTGCGCATCAAAGCCCCTTACATTTCTTTTGATCAGAAAATTAAATCCTTTCAAAATCATTTTCTTTACCCCATTCAGTCCTACCACAGCTTGCTTCTCTATTTTTTTATCTAACTGTTGATTATAGGCCACCACGGTTTTCATAAAGGCTGCGGTGGCGAAGTTGTGTTCATTAAAAACAGATAATACTAACTGCGGCCGCTCTTGTTGCTCCAGCCATTCTTTGGCTTCGCTCAGCAACTGCAACATTTGGTGCTCATTGCACCCGCGGTAGTCAAGCAACAAAATTTCTTTTCCGGCTTCGGTTATTTTGACAAGCGGCATACGTAGTTATTTCGCCCGGACGAACGTACGGGTTTCACAGTCTTTCACGGCATCGTGTATCTTCAGCGCGTTCTCAGTCAGTTCATCAATTATAAAACGTTGCGTAATCATACCCGATTTTTTGTCGGTCAACTGAAGTTCCTGCCCGATAACTTTGTATTGAAACCCATTCAGGTCGCTTCCCTTTTTCTTGCCGGCTAAAAAGATACCCTCCTGCCCGCTTCCGTCTTTTTTAAAAACGATCAGCTTCGCCACCGTGCTTTGGCTATTGCTGCCCATTATACTCTCCAACTCTTTCTCGGTATCGCTTTCTTTCATCTGGCTTTGAAAACAAGTTTTACGGTCGGTCTGCTGCCAGGTGCCCACAACCGACTGAGCCATGGCCGGCCAAGCGGCCATAACCCCTACCCACACCATTGCTTTTTTCATATTTGGTTATCAATTTAAATGCTAATTTAACATGAAATTTTAAGCGATATTTTTTCATGGACTTTACTCTCTTTTTTTCTCCGGTTGACGAGTCGGTTTACGCCTCCGATTTTCCCGTCAATTCCTTTTTTAAAAACATCCGTGTCTATACCGAGAAAATGCCCGACTACAAAGGAGCTCACCTGGCTCTGTTGGGGGTACCCGAAGAGCGCGGTGCCCCCGCCAATCAGGGCACGGCACAAGCGGCCGATGAGATTCGAAAAAAATTATATGCCTTAAAAAAAGGGACAGGTGTTTATCACATCGTAGATCTGGGAAACCTAAACCCCGGCATCGATTTAGACGAAACGTATGTGCGCCTGAGCGAAGTGTGCCGTATGCTGCTCGAAAACAACGTGATGCCTATTATATTGGGCGGCTCACACGATCTCGCCTATGGCCAGTACCGAGGCTATGAAGATATGCAGAAGTTGATCAGTTTTTTAAATGTGGATGCCGTACTCGATCTGGACGACTCTAAAAATGCTCCGGCCTGCCGCCAGCACATACATAAAATGTTGCTGCACGAACCCAATTATTTATTCAGCTACACCCACCTGGCACATCAAACATACCTGGTGGATTCCTTTTCTACCGCCATATTAGAAAAACTAAATTTTGAAGCACACCGCCTGGGGCACCTACGCACCAACCTGGCCGAGATGGAGCCCGCCATACGCCATGCCGATATGTTTTCGTTTGACCTGGGCGCCATCAAATCAAGCGATGCTCCGGGCCACGCGCAGGCGCAACCTTTTGGGCTTACCGGAGAAGAAGCCTGCCAACTATGCTGGTATGCCGGGCTTAACGAAAAACTCAGTTCGGCCGGATTTTACGAATACAACCCACGCTACGATGATGCGCATAAAAAAACTGCTTCGGTGGTGGCCATCATGATTTGGTATTTTATTGAAGGGGTTTACCACCGTAAGAACGAGCACAATTTTAAATCGAACGATTTTTTAAAGTATGTAGTCTCCATGCCGGTAGAACCCGAAACCATTGCTTTTTATAAAAGCAAACTCACCGATAAATGGTGGATGGAAGTGAGCATCAACCGGCCGGGGGCACGCTACCCGCGCAACTCGGTAGTGCCCTGCAGCTATGCCGATTACCAAACCGCCACTAAGGGCGAATTGCCCGAGCGCTACATCAATGCACTGGCCAAGTTGAGTTAATCTGTTTTCTAGTTTACGTTCCGTAAAAATCCTTCAGCCAAGCTAAAAATTCTGATTTTTATCAGGCAGAAATGGTAACATTGTCATAACATTGCACCATACCCTAAAAGTTACCTTTGCCCGGATACTTCATCTTTTTGCCTGACCTATGTTTGATCTAAATACCGGTTATACCCTGCTGCTACTCTTCTGTTTGCTGGCCGCCTGCTTGTTTGAATTTGTGAACGGCTTTCACGATACCGCCAACGCAGTGGCTACCGTAATCTATACCAACACCCTAAAGCCCTGGATGGCCGTGGCCTGGTCGGGCACATGGAATTTTATCGGAGTATTTGCCGGGGGCATCGGGGTGGCCATGGGCATTGTCAACCTGCTGCCGGTAGAAACACTGGTGGACCAAAATATTGCGCACAGCTTATCAATGGTGCTGGCCTTATTAATAACTGCCATCTTCTGGAATTTGCTGACCTGGTATCTCGGTATCCCCTGCTCCAGTTCGCACACCCTCATCGGGTCTATTCTGGGCGTAGGCTTAGCCTATTCTATTTTGCCCGAAGCCAGCGGAGAAGCTGTTAACTGGAGCAAAGCGAAAGAAATCGGTCTCTCTTTATTGGTCTCTCCTTTATTTGGGTTTTCGGTTACCATCATCCTGATGTATTTTATACGAGTGATGACGCGAAAAACCCCTATGGAAGATGTGGTATTTAAAGAACCTAAGAAAAACCAAACCCCGCCCATCTGGGTGCGCGCAGTACTGTTTCTTACCTGTACGCTGGTCAGTTTTTTTCACGGATCGAATGATGGACAAAAAGGCGTGGGGCTGATCATGCTGATCTTAATCGGTATTGTGCCTACCTATTTTGCACTCGATGAAAGCTATGATCCGGCCAAACTTCCGGCCTCCCTCGTTACGATAGAAGAAGTGATCGTTAAAATTGATTCTACGGCTCTTTCTAAAACAGATCAGGTGAGGCTAACCGAAACCAAGCGGATGACCAACCACCTGCAAGCTACTTTTGGATCGCTTAAATCCATGCACGATATTGCCCGCAACAATAAATTTGATACCCGCAAAGACATTATGCTGGTGGATCGCAACGTCAGCACCCTCCTTAAAAAAGAAGAAGTAAGGCTGAGCGAAAAAGAAAAGAACAGTTTGAAAGCGGAGCTTAAAAAAATACGAAAAGTAACCGACTATTCTCCTCGCTGGGTAATCGTTCTGATCTCCATCTCGCTGGGGCTGGGCACTATGATCGGGTGGAAACGAATTGTCAAAACCGTAGGCGAAAAAATAGGGAAAGAACACCTTACCTATGCCCAGGGAGCCAGCGCAGAGTTGGTCGCTTCCATGACAATCGGCCTCTCTACTAATTTCGGATGGCCCGTCAGCACCACGCATGTACTGTCGTCTGGCATAGCCGGCAGCATGGTGGCCAGCAAAGGTGTAAAAAACCTGCAACCTGACACCGTGCGAAATATTTTATTGGCCTGGTTTCTTACCCTGCCGGTGGTCATGATTATGGGCGGAACCTTGTTTTTGCTTTTCCGGTCGGTGTTCTGATCACTTAACCGTTAAGACCAGTAGTCCCGATAGAATGAGAACTGTGGCCAGTGCGATGCGCCACGTAAAGGGCTCTTTCAATATCCAAAAGGAAAGCACTATGGTAATCACGATGCTGGCTTTATCAATAACCGCTACAGCCGATACATCGCCCTGCTTGATGGCGCGATAATAAAAGATCCACGAAAGTGTGGTGGTAATGCCCGAAAGGGCCAGAAAAAAAACATCTTTATAAGTCAGTCTGCCAAAATCGCGAGCGTGGCCAAACGCCAGGGCATTGGCCCATACCAAAGCAAACACAAAGGCCGTGCGCACCGCCAGGCCGGCATCTCCGCTCACGTTTTTTAATCCAAGTTTAGCAATAACGGCCGTAAATCCGGCAAACACCATTGATAGCAACGCGTAAAATATCCAGGTGGGCATAAACAAATTTAAGTACACTGTACCAAACCACCTAAACAGGATAAAACCAATTACTCCGGCAGGGTGCATCATCAACCCCAACTACCCCCAATTCGTGTTTGCATTATCGAGGTTAATAAACCCAGATTATACATCCCAAATGCATCATCTGGGTCAAATAGCATTTCAGCACCATATCTGATTTTTTAATTCGCCCAAAACAGTTCTTTATACTTTTCTTCCAAACTCGCTATTTCATTCTCCTTCAATTCGCTAAACTCTTTTTCTCTTGCCCTTTTCGAAAGTTGCCCGTTGTTTTGTTCTAAAAACCTGATAGCCTGTGCAACTACTTTGTCAGGCATTTCATATTCTTCTTCGAGGTACTTTTTAAAGGCATCATACCGGGTTAAGTATGTAACTTCATTGGGTATGATTTTCTCCATTGTATCTTTTACACAGTCATATAAAAATTCAGCTTGTCGTGTTGCATCAAAGTAGCGATAGTAGTCAAGGGTGTCATTAGTTACTTCTATATTATGATCTTCGGTTTCTTTCCAATCAATGAAGTCCAATAGCGGGTGTGAATATGATTCCAATACTTTTCTGTAATCATCGATGTGATCTAATATGGAGGCAGAAACAGGAAAGATGATTCCCTGCTGTGCGAATTGTTTTTTAGCCAATACATGATGAATGAGATATCGATGGATACGTCCGTTGCCGTCTTCAAAGGGATGGATGAATACAAAACCGAAAGCAACCATTGATGCTGCCAATACTGCATCAATATTATTTTTCAATAGTAGTTCGTGCGTGCTTATCAACCCTGAAATCAACGCATCAATATCTTGCCACTTAGCGGAAATATGATCGGGCAAAGGTTCTCCTGTAGTGCGTTCATGCTCGCCTACAAAGCCGCCTTTTTTTCGAAAACCCATTTCTAAAAACCGTGCATTTTCTATCACGAGTTGCTGTAAGCGAAGTAACTCTTCTTTGGTCAAGTCTCTTGTGCCTGCCTGCCCTATCGCTTGCCCCCACCGTGCTGCCCTTTTACTTTTTGGGCTCTCACCTTCTATAGTAAAAGATGCTTTTGAATCTTTCAGCAATAAAAAAGCAGATGCCCTCTGCAAAATGTCTTTACGTATGCCTTTAAGGTAGTTGTCTTTTTGTGCCGAGAGGTTAGCTTCAATGTGCTTCTCCAGCTTAGTCGTCTTGCAAATGAGCGGACAAAAATCTCGGCTTCCCGGAAGGTTATTGATAATTCTATGTCTTGAAGACTCCAATCCTTTAATGGCATACTGTTGATCTTCATCCAATAAAGATGTGTAGTTTATTTTATTGTCTGCGTTAGGAATTTTTAATTCTATGGAAAACAACCACTCGTATAGAAACCAAATTTTGCGGCTATACTGCCCGGTTGGCTCCAATTGTATGAGGTCCGTAATTTCCTTTTTAGTTAATCTCAAGAATAATTTTTTAAAGAATAAAACATTAACACCTTCGTACTTTAAAGCAAATATCAACTGCTTATACAGGCTGTCTTCAGGCTGATGCCTCGATGTAAATACCCTCCACTCATCTGTTTCATATTGCCGTTTCTTTGAACTGATCAATGCCAATGGCGAAGGCATAGGCATCGGCAGTTGAAAAGCTTCGATCAATGCTCCATAGCCAACCAATAATGCTTCTTCAGGAGCTTGCCTACCGTGAAAAACTCTTACTTTGATTGAAAAACTCTTTTGCTTAGCCATGGGTGAAAAATGATTGCTTAACGTGAAAAATGATTGCTTAATGATATAGAAGGTGAAAAGGTGATGGATTATACCCAAAGATAGGTGAAAAACAAGCGCAACCGGTGAAAAAGATATGCAATAAACCTATTCAGGTGAAAAATAAAGGGCTGCGAAATCAACTTCATATCCATCCTTGACCCGGAATAAAATCAGAATCTCTTTACCCCAAATCATGCAATAGAAAATCTATTGCATGATTGACGAAGGTTGATGTTTTCGTCAGCATCCATCACAACCCTTTGGGCAGGTGAGGCATCCCGAATGCATCATCTGGGTTTAAGTACCGTATCTGAAAGTCAATATCAATCGCACAAAAAAGTTAATCTATAACGGAGAAGGAGAAAAAGTTTTAGACCCAGCCCAACCCCGACCTCCAAGCATCAAGCATTTACGGCCGGAATTCACTAAATTTGTTCTATGAAAATGGCAGTAGTAAATATTGATTTCAAGAAAATGGCCGTTGCATTCCGTGAGCATGTGCGGTTCAAAGCAGCTCAAGCAGGAAGTAATATCATTTACGTGCAGAACGGACAACTCATTGAAGAGAACCCCAAAGACTCTACCAAGCGCATTAAAAGTAATTCTCTATCGGCATCTCATTAATGCCAATCCTATATATTCTCGCAGGCCCCAACGGAGCAGGGAAAACCACCTATTATGAGACTGCCATTGACAAAGGCTTCATAGATTCAAATCTTCCATTCGTCAATGTTGACCTGATTACACGCTCCTTACCCGGCATGTACACAACTGAAAATTTCGCCAAGGCCGATATTCTCGCCAGAGAAAAAATTAAACAGCATTTCAGCACTATGTCTGATTTTATGATTGAGAGCAATTTGGCTACACAAAGAGATTATGATTGGATAACTGCCCTGACAAAGCAGGGGTATGAGGTTGTGTTATTTTTCTTGTGTACCTCTTTTCTTGAGATTAATTACAACCGTGTAAAGAAACGTGTAGCAGAAGGTGGCCACGACATCGCAGAGCCAATCATTGAGCATAGGTATAGAATGGGGTTGACTTACTTGAAAGGCAACTTATCACTTTTCACAAAAGCATATCTGATTGACAACTCAGGCGAAACTGCTCTGGTAATGGCCGAACTAAGCAAAGAAAGTTTAATCTCCAAAGATGCCAATGCTCCCCAATGGGTTAATGATGTGCTTTATATTGTTGAGCGAATGAAAAAATAAGATAAGAAACAAATTGCTTCTCCGATTCCAGTTTCTCGTAAGCATCTCACTATACGTATCTGAAAGTATCCTCTTCTCTCTCCCATTGCCCGGCATTTCGTTTTATCCCAAATCCACCACTATCGCCAGTTTTCTTACATCGTCTGCGGTAGGTGTCTAAATAAATATTTTTACCATCATCCATTATCATACTGATAAACAATGCATTATGCTATTTACATAATTTTAAACTTAATCAATCTGCGATAACATTACATTAAACAAACCATCAAATGAACCTTCGTTATTTTTGGATCAAACCTATGCTGATGAAAAACCTGCCTCCGCCCTGTCTATACTTCCGGCTTCTGTCTATATTTTTTAACCGTTTTTTCCGGATGCTCTAAATTTTTACGCGCTATGTTTTTTTTTAAGCGGGTGTATGCGCTGGGGGCCTGCCTTCTTTTACCCACCATTCTTTGGGCGCAGAAAGTTGAAAATGTGGTTTCCGCATTTGATGGCCAGCGGGTGGTTATAACCTACGACCTGATCCATTCCGATTCGGCACGAAAATTTGCCGTTCAGGTTTTTTCTTCGGCCGATGATTTTTTACGGCCGCTTGCGCACGTTACCGGAGCCGTGGGGCTTGCTGTAAAACCCGGCCGCGCACTCAAAATAATTTGGAGCGTGCGCCAGGAACTGCCGCCCGATTTCGACAAAGACATCCGCTACAAAATAAAAGCAACGCTGGTGCCTTTAACGGGAGAAAAAGTAAAATCGACCCTCAGCAAAAAGGAATCAACCACTACGGTTTTTGCCACGGAAACAAACCAGCTCTTTACCCTAACTGCCCCCATAGCCTGCCGAAGAGGCAAGAAATACGAGGTGCATTGGAGTGGCACCAACCCGAATGATCCCATACGGTTTGAATTGTACGATGCCGCCAACGCACAAAAAATAATAGGCCGCGCCCAGGGCAGTGAAAACTCCTGGCAATGGGAAGTGCCCCCCGCTATAAAAACCGGCCGCTATACACTGAAGGTAATCTTCAATACCAAAACCATGGATGCCGTTACGCAACCTTTGCACATACGCCACAAAACACCCTTTGTGGTAAAAATACTGCCCCTGGCTGCTGCCGGTGCAGCACTGCTGCTGATAGGGAACAAAACCGGAAACGCGCCCTTGCCGGGCCCCATTAACCCGAATTGATGATGAAATTTTTCTCTGCCTATAAACCCTGCCGGAATAAATTAGCTCATGCCTTCGTATTTATGATGGTGTTCTTTTTTGTAAAGACGACCTACGCGCAGCCTAATAGTTCTTATAATTTAAAGGTTGGAGGGACATCGATCACGCTCACCGGACAGTCAGCTCAGCCATCAGGATCCTCTTGCTCCAATTCAAGTGTAACTAGCTGGTCGCTCTACGGTTTCAATAATATTTTTTCTACTTTTTCTGGATCTGATTGTGGGATCGGTTGTACTGTTTCTTCCTCACTGGCCTCTATAACAGTAAATCCAGGAACTGACGGCACCGTTCAATCTGTTCAATATTCCAAGAAAACCGTAAAGTTAATGTACCCCGGATGTTCTGTTTTAGACAACGGAAACTCCCTCGTATTTTCAATAGCGGTGTCATCGTATTATGATCTTTCCTCAAAAGGCACCCTCCCTTCCTCTATTTGTTCAACTGCTGCACCTTTAAATCTATCTAGCTATATAAATCTGGATGCCTCATTAATTTCAGGCGCAACTTTTTATTTAGATGGACTGGCTACCTCCCCAAGTTTAAACCCTTCCTCCCTATCAGCCGGCACACACACGCTTAAAGCTTCCTATCCTTTTGATAACGGAAGCACCACGATCACGATAGGTACGTTTACATTGGTTATGCCTGTATCGGCCGTATCTTCTCCGGGTGCGCAAACTATTTGCCCAAGCGGTACAGCTACTTTTTCGTCCTCTGCCAGCGGAACGGGGCTTACGTATCAATGGCAAGAATCGGTCAATGCCGGGGTAAGCTGGAATACTATTGTTACCGGGGGTGTTTACAGCGGAGCTACTTCGGCTTCGTTAAGTATAACCAACCCCGGAACCGGGTTTAACGGACGGTTATATCGTTGTTACATCAACGACCAAAATTCATGTAATCCAAGTTATACTTCCAATGCCGTTTTAACCGTCAACACCAATGTGGGCATCACTACCCAGCCGGCACCCGCCACTT
>JAFDYY010000034.1 GCA_018267195.1 Bacteroidota bacterium
GGGAACCCGTTCCTGGTTTCCGTTTTTTTTTAATGGAGTGGAGCTGCAGGGAATCGAACCCTGGTCCAGAGAAGACGAACGTGTACGTTCTACATGCTTAGTTGATTTTAATTGTCGGGAATAATTAGGCCATCAACAGCCAAAATTATTCCGTAGATGCTGTTATCTCAACCACCGTGCGCAACACACAGCGATCCAGTTTTGCTGAACGACACCGCTATCCACTCTCCACAAAACAGAAAAAGTGAGCGATGATGGCCTCCACCGATCTTATCAGCGGATAAGCAAAATCTAAACTTGGTTCAGATTAAGCAGCCATGGCGTAAGTATTTTCGCCACGTAAATTGCAGGACTATCTTTTAAGGCTCTCATCCCATGAGCCTGCATGCTGGCTTACACCCCCGCGCATCCTGTCAAAACCGGTCAGCCCCAAAATAATAGCAGGTTGCAAATCGTCAGTAGTAAGATGTCATCGGGCGGCTCCCCGGCAAACCGGGGCCGGGCTATTCGCTACAAGCTCCCTCGGGCTTCAGCACGCGGAGTTTATCCCGAGCGCAGCCTCGGGAGGCTTTTCGCTGCTATCCCTGCCGCATAAATTCAAAGAACAACCGTTAAAAGCAGAGACAAAAATAATAGAAATAAAGTTCGGTTAATGGTAAAGGTTGAACGTTAGAAATTTTTCAGACCTTCTCAATGACCAGGTACTCCCGCTTAGAAGAATGTTGCCGGGCCAGCAGTTCAGCTAAAAATCCGGTAAGAAACAACTGCACGCCCATTACCACTGCCACCAGGGCTAAATAGAAAATAGGCTGCTGTGTTACCTCCCGTTTCAGCGGTATTTTAGAAAACCAGGCGGCATCTACCTTATCCCACAAAATTTTTATTGTAAAAATAAATCCCAGCAAAAAGGAAAGAATGCCCATCGTGCCAAACAAGTGCATGGGCTTGCGCGAAAATTTTCCTACAAACATTAAAGTAAGCAAATCTAAAAAACCACTTACCAGCCGGGTCCAGCCGTATTTGCTGTTGCCAAATTTGCGCTCGCGATGCTCCACCACTTTCTCAGCAATTTTAGTAAACCCGGCCCATTTGGCTATAACCGGAATGTAGCGGTGCATATCGCCATAAATAGAAATATTTTTTACCACAATGGCCTTGTAGGCTTTTAGCCCGCAATTAAAATCGTGCAGTTTAATGCCCGACATCCGGCTGACTACGGCATTAAAAAATTTGGAAGGCCATCGTTTGGAAACCGGGTCGTGCCGTTTCTTCTTCCAGCCGCTTACCAAATCAAAATTCTGTTCTTTAATCATCCGGTAAAGTTCGGGCACTTCATCGGGGTTGTCTTGCAAATCGGCATCCATGGTAATGACCACTTCGCCTTGCGCTTCTCTAAAGCCTACTTGCAAGGCGGCCGCTTTGCCAAAGTTGCGGTTAAACTTCAGTCCCTTAATGGACGGATTTATTTCGTGTTGTTTTTTTATTTGCAGCCACGTGCCATCGGTGCTGCCATCGTCAATAAAAATCACTTCATACGAAAAGCCGTGCGTTTGCATTACACGGCTAATCCATTGTGTCAGTTCGGATATGGATTGTTCTTCGTCTTTAGCAGGGATAATGAAGGAGATATTCAAAGCAAAGAATTAAACGAACTCGTCTGGGTTTTTCTTTTGAGTGAAGATGGATATGATAAGACCTATGATTAACGATCCAAAAGCAGCTACAACAAAATAAATCAGCCAGAAAAACTTTTTCGCAATGTCAATTCCCATTTGTGCTTGCTCTTCATTCTGTCCACGGTCAACAGCTTTCTGTAGCGCCTTCTCCCACATTTCATCCATCAGACCGATATCAACAAAATTGATATAGATTAAAGTAAATACTGCACCAACAACAGCCGATATCATTATCATCAAAAAGCCAATGCCTAATCCCTGACCATACGACATGTATCCATCTCCATTTTTTTTAAAATATTGATGTGCCAATACAACCATCACTATGCCAATTAGCATACGAATCCATTTCCTCCAATCATCCTCTAATGGGTTTGATCCAGTAAAAATTTGGACTACAAAAAACAAAATCGAAATGCCTGTGAGAATAAGACCATATCTTAAACTAGTTGAAAGTACGGTTGGTTTTTGCTGAGTAGTTTCTTCCATGATTATTCGGATTTAGTTTGTTTTTGTTTTCTGAGGATAACGGAAATAACGATGGTCAAAAATAGGCCGATAAATAAACTTTTCAAAAAGTAATCGGCCGCCAGGTTAAAAGCCGTGGTTTGGCCAAGTTTGTTCAGTTGCTGGGCGTATGCATCGGCCCCTACTTCTTTTATAAATTCCTCTTTAGAGGTTGCCAGTTGCTGCTGCATGCCCGCCTGGTAGTTTGTTATAAAATCGGTTTGCCACCAGCCCAAACAGAAGGTGGTAAAGGCCCCTACCAACCCGGCCGTTATTAAAAATACATAGCTGGCCACCATGCCTTGCCCAAAAAAAAGCGAGCCTTGCAAATAATTATCGCGCACAACTTTTAGGGTCATAAAAATAAACATGGCATAGATGACGATGCGGAAATCGAAAATAACCGGCACCAGAAATGGGTGTTTGCCCATATAAAACAACACCAGCACTACTGCCGAGCCAATAACCCCACCTACTAGCCCAAATAAAAAAGGGATTTTTAATAATGGATGCCGAAACATGCGCGCAAGAAAACTATTCTCTTGCATCTAAGCAAATGCACTAAATATCGGCCCGCGTCAGTTTGACATACGAAAAATAATTAAACAAAAATGTCCAGCCGAGAGCCACTACAACCGCACCGGCCGACACAAAATCCTGTATCTCCTGAAAAGCATATCGGGCAAAGGGAAGTGCCACCAAATTAGAAATGGCCTGCATGGGGAAAAAGTCTTTCAAAAATCCGGCCGATTCGGGGATGTTTACTTTAACAATGGCCTCGATCATGTGCGAGAGCAGCAACAAAATAATCGTTAACCCCGAACGCTGCACCAGCACCCCCAGCATAAGGGCATACGAAAGGAAGGCAAATACTTCGAGGAAGTAAGCGGGAAAAAATTCGAGGTCGGTAAAAATATCGCTCACCACAATTTCCGGAGAGTAAATAAACCCCGTAACGAGGCCGATAAAAAAAACCATTGCCACGCTCATCAGGCTTAGCAACCCATTGGTCAGTATTTTTGAAAACAGAAATTGCCGCCTGCTCAGTCCGTCAATAATATTTTGCCGGGCTGTTCGGTAAGTAAATTCATTGGTAACAGAAATAACTACCATAATGGCCAACACTACTTTAAAAAACCCACTGATATACACCAGGTTCTGCCACACATCAGGAAAATGATAGAGCGGAATGCGCTTAATGTTCAGGTCTTGGCCAAACTCGGCCCCTTTACCGGCCAGCCATTTTAAAAACTCCATGCCGCTGGCGGTGGTAAATGCGAGGGTAACAAAGTATAAACCGCACACCACCCAAAAGGTGCGGTAACCGGTTAGCTTCTTTAAATCAATTTTTAATAAGTGAAGCATAAAAAATTATGTTGGTTGCCGGTGGCTGGTGGTCTCCTGCAGGATTTCTAAAAATTGTTTTTCCAGACTCTTTTTTTGTGTAACAATATGAGAAGCTACAATCCCTTTTTCGAAAAGAAATTTATTCAGATCCACGCTGTGAAAATCATCGCGCAGGCGCACCAGAAATTTTCCATTCTCTGATTTTACTGAAAGAGAACCCCGGAACTCGTGAAGGATATGAGGCAAATCATCATGGTAAGCAATCACCTCCACCACCTCTTCTCCTTTGCCTACTTCTTCTACCGGCCCGGTGTGAACCAGGCTGCCTTTTCTAAGGATGGCAAAGTGGGTACACACTTTTTGAACTTCATCTAACAAATGACTGGCCAGGATAATTGTTTTTCCATCGGCCGCGATGCGTTTAATAATCTCGCGTATCTCGGCTATGCCCATGGGGTCCAGGCCGTTGGTGGGTTCATCTAAAATTAAAATAACCGGATCGCCCACCAGGGCCGAGGCAATGGCCAGCCGTTGTTTCATGCCCAGCGAGTAGGTTTTATATTTGTCTTGCTTGCGGTCTGACAACTCCACGGTTTCCAATACCTTTTCAATATTGGCCGGGTCGGCTCCTTTAATTAAAGCATTCAACTCAAGGTTTTTCTGCCCGCTCAGGTACGGATAGAAAATAGGATGTTCGAGCACGGCTCCAATTTTTTTTCTGGTAAGGTGCGTTGCTCGTTCACCAAACCAGGTAAAACTTCCAGACGTGGGATTGGTTACCCCCATCAGCATACCAAGCGTTGTGGTTTTGCCACTGCCATTGGGGCCCAGCATACCAAAAACCTGCCCGCGGTTTACTTCCAGATCGAGTCGGTTTACGGCACAAAGTCTTCCGAAGGTTTTAGTGAGCTTATCGGTATGTAAAACAGTTTCCAAGCGGGGTGGGGTTAATCCGTCTTAACGTGGTTCTTTTTCTTGTTTTTTTCTTCACGCCCCATAAAGTTGGCTATCTTCTTGCCGATGTCGGCATTGCCATCTATCGTCTGAAAGAGTGAAGTAGCTTTGTTCAGCGCTACGCTTCCCAAAATATCCAGCACATACAAATGGGTTGAGTCGTTGGCCAGTATCACGGTTCCCTTCACACGTCCGGCCGATTCTTTAATGTACACATCGAAGTTTCTGCCCTGGTAGCGGCTGGTCATCATTTCTTCGTACGATTCTGATTTATATCCTTTCTTTAATTTTTTATAGTCGGTGTCGGTAAAAGAGTGTTGGGCTTTATCCACCATAAGAAATCGCATTTTTTCTATGTCTTTAATCAGCTCATCAAATTCGGGATTTTCTTTTTGGTTAAGCATACGCAACGTGTTTTTATAAAAATACAATTTCAATCCGCTGTATTTTTTTTCTAACGTTTCGGTGGTTTGGGTTTGTGCCCACAGCGTTTGGCTGATCAATAGCCAGGTGCAGAGCGTATAGGCTTTCATAATCCATTGAGTTTGTCCATCCCTAACGTAAAAGTAGCCTGATGTGTTATCAATTCTTTTTGTCTTTAATTTTTTCCAGTTTATCTAACCCGTCTATGCTCATCTTTTTGCCAATGTTGCCTATCTTTTTTAAGTCAATCTCGCCAAATAAACTCAGCATCATAAACTCATTGTTGCCTCCCGATACCATTACCAATTCGCCAATTTTGCCCGAGCTCAGTTCTTTAATGTAAAACTTCATGTCTTTGTCTTTGTCGCGCACGCTCATCAGTTCCTCATAGTCTTTTGTGGGTATGGTTGCGATTGCTTCTTTGTACAAAGTGCGCCCATCGCGGGTTTCGTTCTTGGCCAGTACGCGCAGACCTTGAATTTTACTGATAGCATCCAGTATGTCTTTGTCTTCGGGTTTATCCACCGTCATATTCGTAAAGAGGCCAAACATTTTCTGGCTCACTTTTACCTGGGTAAAAGTTTCGTCATCCTGGTATTTGGCGAAGAATTTTGAAATGGCATCGTTTTGTGCGTTTCCTTTCAACATTACCAACATCAGGGCGGCAAACAATAACTTTTTCATATTTTTTATATTTAAAATTTTTTAATCTTTTATTTCTTGTTCGGGGGTAGCGGGTCTATTTCTGATTTTTTGCTCTGCTTCGTTCAGCAGGTTTATTTTTCCTACTTCTTGCTGCGCTTTATTAAAATTTCGTGAGATCATCAGCAAAGCTTTTTTGGTTTCTTCAAAAGCCAGTTGCGGGTCGGTTTCCGTATCAGCTCTTTCTTGGGGCGAAGTCTTTCTTACCTCCATACCAATGAGATACACTGCGGCTACCATTACCAGTATGCCGGCTGCTATTCGCATGATCTGAAATCCATTTCGCATACGGATCGTTTTTCCTTTATGACGCTGACCTATTTGTTTTGTTACAGCCTGATCAAAAAAAGGATCCGGAATCGTTTTATTTTTTTCGTTGCTCAAATACCGGAACAGCGCGGCTGCTTCGTTCCATTTTTCGGAAGCAGGGTGAGCCTGAAAAAAAAGATGTAACTCATTCTCTTCGTCCAGCGAGGTTTCGGCATTCCAGTATTTTTCCAGCAGGGTTTCTATCCGCTCAGAGTCCATACGCATTCAGTTTTATCAGTTTTTCGCGCACCGTATTTCGGGCCCGGAATAAATTCACTTTCACCTGGTTCATATCCAGTTCCAGTATTTCGCCTATTTCGTGGTAGCTGTGCCCCTCTACATCGCGCAAGTGCATCACTTGCCGTTGCTTATCGGGCAGGGTGGCCATCAGTTGATCTATCCGTTTCATGCTTTCGTTCTGTTCTGTTTTTTCGTGCGGGGTCAGCTCTTCCTGATGAAACTCGTCCGAACCTTCGATGGAGTAAGTACCCTTGCGCTGCCGGCTCCGCAGCCGGTCCAGCAATAGGTTTTTAGTAATGCGCATACACCAGGCCTCCATATTTTGCACTTCGGCCAAATCGCGGCCGTGCCACACTTTAATCATTACATCCTGCACCACGTCTTTGGCTTCTTCGCGGCTGCCCAGCATCCGAAACGCAAACCGGTAAAGTTTGTGTTTGGCGGGCAACACCCGGTTTTCAAAGTCTTCGAGGTTCATCGTTATTATAGGCCAGACGGCCGGATAGGAATAATGTTACACACGAAAGTTAAATTTTTTATTCCCAGCTGTGCAATGGGTCACCTATTGTATTATGGAAGAATGAAAATAGGTACTAATCAGCGGTTTCAACGCTATCTAAAAAATTTTTAATATTGGTATAACAAACACCCGGTTATGAAAAGGATGAAATTCAGTTTGGTCATTCTGGGCTTGGCGCTGGTTTCTTTTCAATCGCCTGCACAAGACCGATATTATGTTGTGATCGGAGCTTTCCGCTATCAAAGCAATGCGGCCCGTTTTACAGCTACGGCCTCTCAAAATGGATTTTCTGCCCATTATGATCTGCAACCGAAGCGGCAACTATACTATGTTTATATTCTCAATACCGACCAAAAAAGGCAAGCCTTCAACCTGTTAATTAAAACCAAGGTAGAAACCATCTATAAAGATGCCTGGGTATTTATTGGGAAATTAGGAACGGAAGAAGTGGTAAAGGAAATTCCGCCCGAGCCGGTGAAGCCACCGGTTATTGAAACCCCGCCCCCTACCCCACCGGTCAAAATAGAGCCTGTAAAAAAAGACACTGTTGAAACCAAAAAGCCGGAGCCGCCCGTAGTAAAAATTAAAAAACCCGATGGCATCCCCTTTTACTTTAAGGCACAAAGCAAAGACGGAAAAGATTTAACGGGCATGGTGCATTTGCAGGAAGGAACAAAGGCCACCCAGTTTCAGTCTATTAAAATAGGAGAAGTAACCTACCTCATTCCGCCACAAAATAAAAACGGAACGTATCTAGTCACCGCCCAAGTGCCGGGCTATAAAGAGAGCAGCCTTACATTTCTGTACAGCGGCAATACGTTTGAAAAAGGAACTGAAGGCGAAACGATTGTTATGCTCACCCTCGACAAAGCCAAGCGGGGCGATTACATTGATTTTAACAACGTGCACTTCATTGCCAACTCTTCATTGCTTAAGCCGGAATCGAAAGATGAATTAGACGGGCTGGTAACACTGATGAAAGAAAACGTGAAATACAAAATCAAAATCTACGGCCATTGCAATGGTACACAAACCCGCGATGCCACCACGCTGGGGAGCAGCTCCAATCTTTTTGTTGTTGATCCTAAACTGAACCATCGCGGAAAACTTTCGGCTAAAGATTTATCGAAAGAACGGGCGGAGATCATAAAAACATATTTGGTACAGCAAGGAGTCGATGCCTCGCGGGTTGCCACCAAAGGCGAAGGAGGAAAAATACCGCTTTACCCGGAAGGAGGCTCACTCGGCCAATACAATGACCGGGTGGAAATTGAGTTTACCAAGAATTAATATTTTTTCTTAAAATGGATCAAATAAAAAAGTATCTCCTGTGCCTCTTGGTTTCATTCTGTTCATGGACTGCCTTTGCACAGGCTGCTGTTGAAAGACCTGACCCCGTAGTTTATGATAAACTTTCTTTTGGAATCGGGCTCGGTCTCGACTATGGCGGGATTGGCGCCAATCTCATGGCTTATCCTCATAAAAATATCGGGTTATTTTTTGGCGGAGGCTATGCATTGGCAGGGTTTGGTTATAATACGGGAGCAAAAATCAGAATCATCACCCAATCAAGGGTTCATCCTTATTTTATTGGGATGTATGGCTACAATGCTGCCTTTGTCGTATCCAACGCTACGCAATACAACAAATTATTTTATTCGCCTACAATTGGGTTTGGAATTGACTCGCACAGCAGGCGTTCAACGAATGGCTACTGGTCGGTTGCGCTCATGATTCCTCTCCGGGGTTCAGAGATAGACGATTATATCAGCTACCTGAAAACCCAGGGGATTTCACTGAAAAATTCATTATCGCCCGTTGGGCTCTCGGTGGGATATCATTTTGTGATTAACTAAGCGGTCATGGCCCGAAGCACATCGTGCTGGGTAATGATGTGTGCTTTTTCACTTTCATCGCGCACCAGCAAAGCTTTGTTGGTTTTATTCATCATAGATGAGAGCACATCCAACGTGGTATCTATGGCCACTACCTGCATGGGCGGATCCATAATCTCACCCACCATTTTATCTTTCAGGTTGGGGTCGCTGATAATTTTTTCGATCAATCCGGCCGTGGTTACACTGCCCACAAACTCGTTGCCTTCCAATACCGGCATCTGATCTACTCCTTCTTTATTCATTCTGCGAATGGCTTCCCCTATCGTAGATTTCTTTCCGACTGTAAACAAGGAATCTTTCCCGTTTCTACTGATGATGATTTCCCGTGCCGTAGAGAAACTCCGTTCTTCTAAAAAGCCGTGATCTTTCATCCACATATCATTATACACTTTGTTAAGGTAGCGTGTGCCATGATCGGGTAGAAGAATTACCATGATATCGCCTTTTTTCAATTGCTCGCGGGCATACTCCAATGCCCCGTGCACGGCCGAGCCACTGCTCCACCCTACAAACATTCCCTCTTCGCGCGAGAGCCTGCGCGCCATAATGGCTCCGTCTTTGTCGGTTACCTTAATGAATTGATCGATCACATCAAAGTTTACATTCTTGGGCAAAATATCTTCTCCGAAACCTTCCGTGAGGTACGGATATATTTCGTTGCGATCGAAGATACCCGTCTCTTTATATTTTTTAAAAACCGATCCATAGGTATCTATCCCCACGGCCACCAGCGTTGGATTTTTTTCTTTCAAAAATTTGGCCGTACCACACATAGAGCCACCCGTACCCACCGTAGCTACATAGTGTGTAATTTTTCCTCCGGTTTGATTCCAAATTTCTGGGCCGGTAGTTTCATAGTGTGCTTGGGCGTTAGAGGGGTTATCGTATTGGTTGGGATAAATGGAGTTGGGAATTTCTTTGTTTAGCTTTCTTGCCACTGAGTAATAGGAACGGGGGTCGTCCGGTTCTACATTGGTGGGGCATACAATTACCTCCGCTCCTACCGCCCGCAATATGTTAATCTTCTCCTGCGACTGTTTATCGGCCATGGTAAAAATACATTTATACCCTTTGGCCACGGCTGTTAAAGCCAACCCCATGCCCGTGTTGCCCGAAGTACCCTCTATAATGGTTCCGCCCGGTTTCAGTATGCCTTCCCGCTCTGCATCTTCAATCATTTTCAGTGCCATCCGGTCTTTGGTGCTGTTACCCGGATTAAAATATTCTACTTTGGCCAGCAAAGTGCCGGCTATGCCTTTGCTTAATTTATTGAGGCGCACCAAGGGTGTGTTGCCAATGGTCTCTACGATATTGCTGTAAATCATGGTCCAAAAAAAATTTGTGCAAGGTAAGAAAACTATCGGGCTTACCGGGCTGAACCGGCACCCCTTGTTTTAGCTACCTCTTCTGTTTTTACATCTCCCGCTTTATTTCCCCACGACTGGCGAATGTAGGTAAGCACATCACTTATTTGCTGGTTAGAGAGCCAAGCGTGTGGAGGCATAATATTTTGATACGTCTGCCCGGCAATCTTATCTTTTTTATCGTAGCCTTTTAAGATGATGTTGATCAGATCAGTTTTATTTCCTGTAACCAAGCTAACTCCAGCCAGTGGGGGATTCATACCCGGTGCGCCCTGGCCATTGCGCTGGTGGCATGGGGCGCAATAGGTATTATAAACTAAGCGGCCGGCCTGTAGGGCATCCGGCACTTCTTCCTCTTCTTTTTTTACCTCCGGCTGATACAAGGGGCGGTCAACGGTTTCTTTAATGCCATCGGGGTAGTACATCACCCGCCAGATGCGTCCGTGCTGCGAGTCGGAAATGTAGAGCGAGCCATCGGGCCCTTCGGCTAATCCGCATGGGCGAAAGAAGGCATTGGCCGGATTGGTAATGGGCTGTGGTCCGATAAATCCATCCGCAAAAACTTCGTAATCGCCCGAAGGTTTTCCGTCTTTCATCGGAACAAACACGACCTTAAACCCTTGTTGCTCGTGCCCCAGGCGATTCCAACTTCCATGAAAAGCGATGAAAGCGCCATGTTTATACTTAGCCGGAAAAAGATTGCCCTGGTAAAAGATCAAATCGTTGGGCGCCCAGTGACCCGGAAACCCGAGCAACGGGTCTTTTGCTTTTTCGGTACGGTCTGTTTTTTTGCCATCGCCTCCGTATTCGGGATTCAAGAATTTTTTCTTTTGCACATGATCGTAATAAACATACGGCCAGCCCATGTCATCGCCCGGCTCCAGATCAAAAAATATTTCGGATGGCAATTCGGTGTTTTGTGCTTCCGTATAATATTCAGGCCAATAGCGATGCAAGTCATCGCGGCCATGTTGCAGCGCATACAATTTTCCGGATGCAAAATTCCACGACATGGCCACCGCATTGCGTATGCCGGTTGCGTATCGCTTGCTAAGATCTTGCTGCTGACCCGGGGTGTGATCGTCAAACTTCCAGATGCCGGCACGGGTTTCTAATTCTTTGCAGGGATCATCTCCGGCTGTGTGCGGCATACGTAAAGACATTTCACAACAATTGCTTAACGAGCCAACATTTACGTACATCGAACCTTTATCATCAAAAGCAAAATTCCGGGCCTGATGGCCACCTCCTTCTACCAGATGCACCAATGTATCTCGAGCTTCATCGGGCAGCAAATTCCCTCCTGTTATTTTGCTACGGTACACACGGGTAGCATTGGAGTAATAAAGATAGCCGTTATGGATTTCGATACCCGTGCCGGTAATGCCGGAAAAACCTTTCATTATATCGGCCCGGCCGTCACCGGTAGTATCGCGCAAGGCCACTATTCCTTTGCCCTCCGTTGTAAGCCGGCTCAGGTGTAAATAAATATCGCCATTGGAATTGATGGCCAGGTGCCGCCCACGGCTAATGGTATCTACCACCACCAGTGCTCCAAATTTTTCGGGTAGCGTAATGCCTCCATTGTCTTTATCGGGAGCCAGGTATTTATTTTTTTTAGCACAACCGAAAATCAGTATGGCCAAAAGCAAAAAAAGAAATAGCTGTTTCATATTTTTTGATATTGTGTAGCTAAGGTAATCATAATAGCCCTAATCAGGCAGTGGGGATATTTGTGTGCCCGTCAGGTCTTCCGGCCTGACCGACACAGAAATTAGTACAGGGATTAAAAAATAAAGCCCCCAGAATTTCCAAGGGCTTTGTATAGAAATCTTTACCCGGTGCTCAGGTAAAAAAAAATATTAGTGTTGGTGGGCTTCGGCTATTTTTTTAAACTCCTCTAAGCTTACCGTCTTCCCGGCAACGGTTATACTTTCTTTAATGAGGGTCATTATTTTTTCCTGACGAATCTGATCGTAGGTGCGCAGATAATTTTCGCCCTTACCATCTTTTCCGGCCAGGTAATTAGCAACAAGCTGATCGAACCGATCGCCTAAAGATTCGGGCAAAGCCATTCCGCCAAACTGGCTGAGAAGCATTTGTTTGGCTTTTTCTTTTACCTCACTTTCCTCTACTTTAATCTGATGATCTTCGGCTATTTTATTTTTTATCAAATCCCACTTCAGTCCATCGCGATAGCGGGCAAATTCTTTTTCCAAAACATCATCGGTAATAGTACCCTGACCGGTAGTTTTCAGCCAGGTTTTTAAAAAATCGTCCGGAATGTTTATTGCCGTATGATCTACATAGTAATGCTGAATTTCATGCTCTAACAAGTGTTGTGTTTCGCGGTTGTAATTCTCGCGAATGGTTTCTTTAATTTTAGCAAAAAACTCTTCTTCTGTTTTTACGACCTCTTTCCCGAAAACCTGATCGAACAGTTCGGTATTTATTTCAGCCGGCTTCACCCGGCTTACCTTCGTTACTTTAAAAACATACGTGCCCGTTACCTTTTTTGCTTCCTCTTCCGGCAAGTTCAGCAACTGAGCCAGCGCAGCCGCATCGGTTATTGTTTTCTCTACTTCAAACTCTACGGCATCGTTTTCTTTTAGGCCAACAAATTTTTTCTGCTGTGCTTTTTCAACTAAGCTGATGCGGATGTACGAACCTTGTTTTTCGTCAGAATCTTTTTTAGAAATTTCACCAAAGAGGTTATCTCCCGCTTCGCTTATTTCCGGGTTGGAGTGTGCACCATACCTGCGTTGGGTGTCTGTTAGTGTTTCGTCTATTGTTTTTTGATCTACTTCAATCGAATGAGCCGTCACTTTCACATTTTTAGAAAGATCAATCGTAAAATCTTCTACCATCCCGATCTGAAACTCAAACTCAAATTCTTTTTGATAATCCCAGTCAATAGCTCGTGCTTTTTCTTCATTGGGGAGTGGGTCGCCCAGCACACGCAGTTTATGATCGCGGATGTAATCGTTGATAGAATGCGAAACCAAATGATTTACTTCTTCTACCAAAATACCCTTGCCATACATTTTTTTAATTACGCCAGCGGGTACCTTTCCCTGCCGAAAGCCTTTGATGCTGGCCTTGCGCGAATAGTCTTTTACCGTATCGTCTACTTTTTTCTGATAATCGCTTTCTGTCAGCGTTATTTTAAGAAGGCCATCCGTGGCACTCTTCTTATCGAGTGTAATATTCAAGAGATTTAGAATTTAATTTGCCAGTTACCGATTTTGTCAGGGGCTGGCAACCGGCAACCAGCCACTAACTTTTTGAGTGCGCATGGAGGGACTCGAACCCCCACGCCTTTCGGCACCAGATCCTAAGTCTGGCACGGCTACCAATTACGCCACATGCGCTAAAAAGCTCTTTTTAAAAAAAGGGAGCGCAAATTTAGCCATAATTTGCTAACGGCAATAGAAGCGGTAAAACTAATTTAAACTTGCCTTGGCCGGAGTGATCGTCTTATTTAAGTGCGGCCAGAAGGTTTCAATGGATATGGTTTTATATCCTGGCCGGAAAGTAAAAATGTTTTCAAAAATTGCCGTCATTTTTTATCTTGGGAGCAAAGCATGCCCATGGTCATTGATGAAGCCGTAGAGAAGAAAGAAATCATTGCACGCTACCGCAGGTTACTTCGGTTGGCCAAACCGGTCTTAAAAGAAGGCGATGCCAAACTGATCAAACGCGCCTTTACCATTGCCATGGAAGCGCATAAAAATATGCGCAGAAAATCGGGCGAGCCTTATATCTTTCATCCCTTAAGCGTAGCCGAAATCTGTATTGAAGAAATTGGGTTGGGCACCACCTCCATTGTAGCCGCCCTGCTGCACGATGTGGTAGAAGATACCGATATTGAGCTGGCCGATATTGAGCGCATATTCGACAAAAAAGTAGTTCGCATTGTTGACGGCCTCACCAAAATACGCGGTGTGTTTGAGTACGGCTCTTCGGCCCAGGCCGAAAACTTCCGTAAAATGCTTTTCACGTTAAGTGAAGATGTGCGGGTCATTCTGATTAAGCTGGCCGACCGGCTTCACAATATGCGCACCCTCGATAGTATGCCCCGCAACAAGCAACTTCGGGTATCGAACGAAACAATATATTTATACGCTCCGTTGGCTCACCGCCTGGGGCTCAATGCCATTAAAACTGAACTGGAAGATCTGTACTTGCGCTTTACCGATTATAACTCGTACCGAAACATTGCCAACAAAATAGATGAAACGAGAACTTCCCGGAATCGCTTCATTAAACATTTTGTGCAACCGGTAAAAGATGAGATCGATCAGCTTAAAATCGGGTACGAAATAAAAAGCCGGCCTAAATCAATCTATTCCATCTTCATGAAAATGAAAAAACAAAACATACCCTTTGAAGAAGTGTATGATTTGTTTGCCGTCCGGATTATTTTGGATGCCCCCCTCGAACATGAAAAATCATTTTGCTGGCAAGTGTATTCCATTGTGACCGATTACTACACTCCGAACCCCGACCGCCTGCGCGATTGGATCAGCACCCCGAAAGGCAACGGGTACGAATCCTTGCACACTACGGTCATGGCCAAAAACGGGCAATGGGTAGAAGTGCAGATACGAACCAAACGCATGGACGAAATTGCCGAGAAAGGATATGCCGCCCACTGGAAATACAAAGACAACACATCGAAATATGAATCGAACCTCGAAAAATGGTTGATGCGCGTACGCGAAACGTTGGAAAAACAAGACATGTCGGCCCTCGAGTTTGTGGACGACTTCCGGGGAAATCTGTTTAATGAAGAAGTTTTTGTGTTCACCCCCAAAGGCGAGCTAAAAACTATTCCCAACGGAGCTACGGCCCTCGACTTCGCCTTTGAAATCCATACCGACATTGGCGCAAAATGTATTGGTGCCAAAGTAAATCAGAAACTGGTACCCATCAACCACGTGCTTAAAAATGGCGACCAAATTGAAATCCTTACCTCGGCCAAACAAAAACCCAATGAAGATTGGTTGCGGTTTGTTTCCAGCCCGAAAGCAAAATCCAAAATTAAAGACCTGCTGAAAGAAGACAGGCGCAAAGTAGCTGAAGAGGGCAAGGAAATATTGATACGGAAAATGCGCCAGTTTAAAATTGAAGTGGACGGCAACGTAAACGAGCGCTTGCGCGATTACTTCAACGTAAGCTCTCAGTTAGAATTGCTATTTAAAATCGGGAAGGGAATCATTACCGTTAATGACCTGAAACGGTTTGTAGAATATAAACCGACTGCCCCGGTAAAAAAACAAACTGTTGAGGCCACCGATGTTAAAGACATCGAGCAAAAAATAAAAACCAAACACGAAGAAGACACGCTGCTGATTGGCGAAGACATGGATGTGGTGGACTACAAGCTGGCCAAATGCTGCTCTCCCATACCGGGCGATGATGTGTTTGGGTTTGTCACCGTAAGCGAAGGAATAAAGATTCATCGCACCAATTGCCCCAATGCCCCCGAACTATTGGCTAACCACGGCAACCGCGTCATTAAAGCCAAATGGACCAGCCAGCACGAGTTATCATTTCTTACCGGCTTGCGCGTAATTGGCACCGACCGCGTGGGGTTGATTAACGATGTAAGTAAAGTAATTTCGGAAGAACTGAAAGTAAACATGAGCTCGCTGGCTTTCAATACCGACCACGGCATATTTAATGGCGAGATCATGCTTTATGTAAACGATACTCGCCATCTGGAAATGCTCATCAGCAAACTGGAAAAAGTGGAGGGTGTGGTGCAGGTAAGCCGGTTCGACAAAATCACTGAAAAATTTGCTTGATTAATTAAAACAGGTGTTGTGCCTCATGCTATGACTACTGACAACAACAAATAAACAGAAGAATGCTAATATTTAAAGAAATAAAATTCATTAAATCGCCATTTGAAAGTGAAGCTGAATTAGAACAGGTAGTAGTTGACAATTATGAATATCTTTTTGGTCCAACTTCCTTTTATTTATCAAAAGCAAAAATTAAAACGGCTGACGGTGTAGGAACAATTCCAGACGGGTTTTCAATTGACATAGGCCAGAAGAAATGGTATATAGTTGAAGCCGAATTAATACATCATAGCGTTTGGAACCACATTTCACCTCAAGTGACAAAACAAATCTTGGCATCACAACAAGCTATAACCAAGCGAATACTTATTGATCTTGCTGTTCAGCAATATCAGAGTGACCGTTATACAAAAGAAAAATTTGAAGAATTAAACATTACTGCTATAAACGTTAGACAAGTACTTGGCGACATTCTTGAATCTGATCCAATAATTGGTGTACCTATTGACGGAGTAACAAATGATCTTCGTGACTGGGCAAGAACATTAAAATACAAAGTAAAACTTTGGGTAGTGAATAAGTTTGTAGAATTCAATAACCCAGAAAACATTGTTTATGAATTTCCTGAAGAATTTAAACCCGAACTCGATACGGAAGAAGAAAGTAAATCCCAACCAGCAAACACTGAAATCGCACAATATGATGTTGAACTGAACGATCTGATTAATGCTGGCTTATTGACAATTGGAGAGCCTCTAACAATGATTTACAAGCCAAGAAACGGACAACAAAAAAGATACGAAGCAATTGTTTTAGAAGACGGTTCGCTTGAGCTTCTTGGACAGCACTTTAGCAGCCCGTCCTATGCGGCACTTGCTGGAATTCAAGATGCTGGAAGTGACAGAAAAACAGTTAATGGCTGGACATCATGGAAAAATAATCAAAACAAAACACTTGCGGATTTGAGAGGGCAGCTATTAAATACTGAAGCAGCTCAATGATTAAGACAAAAGACACAAAGGCATAAAATCGATTTTGCAATCATTAAAAAGAGGTAACAAAAGGTAACATAGGATCAAT
Source organism: Bacteroidota bacterium (assembly GCA_018267195.1). Classification (GTDB taxonomy): domain Bacteria; phylum Bacteroidota; class Bacteroidia; order Cytophagales; family Cyclobacteriaceae; genus ELB16-189. The sequence continues at coordinate 16,831 of JAFDYY010000034.1, forward strand.
GACCACAACTAATAATATAGTCGATAAACCGAATCTGTTTTACATTACCAGCGTAACAATCCTGACTTTTGTTATCCCCACCATTGGTTTTGCAGCAGACTATTTTACAACCAACACGGCTTTAACTTTTGAGCTGCTGGGCAAGTGGTTTATTTTTTCGGCCGTTGGGCTTCGATTATTTTTAGCCGGCCTTAAACAAGTGAAAAACCCGGAGTTCACAGCAAAACAAATTTTTCATATTGACAGCCCCGACAGTTTTCCAATTCTTCGGGAGTTAGGCTTCGCTAATATTTGTTTTGGTCTTGTAGGCATTGTTTCGTTGTTTAGACCCGACTGGAGAATGGTCAGTGCTTTCGCCAGTGGGCTTTACTACGGTATGGCAGGTATCCAACACGGACTAAAAAAAACTTCGAGCATCAATGAAAGATTTGCCTTGTGGACAGACGTAATAATTTTCTTATTCCTTTTAGTCTATTTTGTAAAAGCCGGATGGGTTTAAAAGATTTGCCAATCGCATAAAAAAAATGTGTACAAACTTTGGATTGACAAATGCCGGATGGATTTTACCGCTACCATCGTTGGCATTAGAAAATGATTTACCCACAGCACCCGGAAGGGGATCGGTGTAAAAAGTAAAGTAATGTTAGAGGTTTAGGTAGCCCCTGAAAGTCTTACGCTGAAAGCGTATAATTTCAACTAACGATTGTGGCCAATGAATGTTTAAAAATTATGATATGAAAATCGCTTTTGTTGGATATGAAGTACAGGAAAAATACAACCAAGGGGTGAACCACAACGAAGATGCTGAACTGCTGGCATTTCTTCGTAAAAAAGGCCTGAACCTAACCCCTGTTATCTGGAACGAAGAGGATACTGATTGGGCTAATTTTGATTTAATTATTCTGAAATCGCCCTGGGATTATCATGAAAAAATACACGCATTTCGGGCTTGGCTGGAGAGGCTTAAGAAATTAAAAATAAAAGTATTGAACCCGGTCGATGTGGTGAAATGGAATAGCCACAAATCATATCTGAAAGACATTTCAGACAAAGGTTTTGCTGTTATCGCATCTAAATACCTGACAAAAGATTCTTTGGTGAACGACCGCTTATTTACTCATTTCGATTCGGATGAATTGGTGGTAAAACCTTGTGTAAGCGCAGGCGCTAAAAATACCATTATTCTCAACCGGAATACTATTACTGAAAAATCTAAACTGATCGAAAGTCTTTTAAAGCAGGAAGATTTTATCGTGCAGCCTTTTGTAAAAGAGATCACAGAGGGAGAGTGGTCTTTTGTATTCTTCAAGGGGAAATACAGCCATTGCCTTTTGAAAAAAGCGAAGCCGGGAGATTTCAGGGTGCAGCATTACTTAGGCGGAAGCATCAGTTATCCCCAACCCCATACAAAGCATATAGAACAGGCCGAGGCGTATGTAAAAACTTTTGCACCCGAAACTCTTTATGCCCGTGTAGATGGAGTGTTGGTGCGTGGCGATTTTGCATTGATGGAGCTAGAGTTAATTGAACCGTATTTGTTCCTCCGCTCCGATGAAAAATTATTTGAAAATTATTACACCGCGCTAATGGAATTAGCTTGAAAAAAGTATTACCCTAAATTTTATTTAAAAAAACTACTCCTTATACACCACTCCATCCTTCATTACAAAACTTACTTTCAGCATCGTAGCTATGTTTTTGGTGGGGTCTTCCTCTACGGCAATAAGGTCGGCTAGTTTTCCTTTTTCTATGGAGCCTACTTTATCGGCCCAGCCCAACAGGTTGGCATTTACCTGCATGGCACTGAGCAGCGCTTCAATGGGGGGCATGCCGGCCTCCACCATGTAGCCAAGTTCTTTGGCATTATCGCCATGCGGATACACCCCGGCATCGGTGCCAAAGGCAATCTTCACTCCGTGCTTGTAGGCTTTACCGAAGTTTTCCTGAATTTTTGGGCCGATAGCCAATGCCTTGGGTACTACCAGCGGGTGGTAGTAGCCCGGAATTTTGGCATACTCAGCCGCTGAGCGTCCGGCAATGATAGTAGGCACATAATAGGTTCCTTTTTGTTTCATCAAGTCCATTACTTCTTCTGTCATTAAAGTACCATGCTCAATGGTGGTAATGCCTGCGAGCACGGCCCGCTTCATGCCCTCTGCCCCGTGGGCGTGCGCTGCTGTAATCATTCCGTAATCTTTGGCAGTTTCTACAATTGCATTGACTTCTTCCTGGGTAAACTGCGGGCCACTTCCATCTTTGGCTACGCTTAATACTCCACCGGTAGCGGTAATCTTAATAAAATCAGCTCCGTCTTTGTAGCGCTGGCGCACCGCTTTGCGTGCATCTTCCGGGCTGTTGATGACACCTTCTTTAGCTCCCGGATCGCCCATTAAATCTTTGCGGTAGCCGTTGGTTGGGTCGGCATGACCACCGGTTGTGCCAATTGCTTTTCCGGCTGTAAACACCCGCGGGCCAATTACCGTACCGGCATTAATGGCATTGCGCAACGAAATGTTTACTCCGCTTCCGCCACAATCTCGCACAGTAGTGAAGCCGGCCATCAGTGTTTTGCGGGCATAAATAGTAGAAAGAAATGCTACGTCTGCTTCATTTTGGGTAAACCTCTTTACCAGGCCATCCTTGCTGGTTTCGCCTTCCAAATGCACATGCATATCAATCAAACCCGGCATTACTGTTTTTTTGCTGAGGTCAATCAACTTATCTTCTTTGCCCGGCTTGGTAAACCCTTTGTCAACCGAGGTGATTTTATTTCCTTCCACCACAATGGTTACCTGCGAAAGAAGGTCTTTACTCTTTCCATCAATGAGTGAGCCACAGTGGATGAGTGTGCGCTGCGCCTGACAAAAAATAATAGTTGACAACAAGCACAAAAAAGTAAGAGTGAATTTTGTTTTCATTATTGATAATTTATTTTTTAAAACTAATTTATAGCGCCCAGTCCGGCTCTCGCTACTTGCCCATCTTCCGAAGATTTCGCACCGGACACCCCGATGGCTCCGATGATTTTTCCTTTCCATACAATGGGCTCTCCACCCTCCAGGGCTATGGCACCCGGCACAGAAAGTAAGCGCAGGCCTTGCCCGCCTCCCGACACAATATCTTCAAAGGCTTTGGTAGAACGTTTAAAATTAACAGCCGTTGTAGCTTTTGAAATCGTCACATCAATAGAGCCCAGCTGGGTATCGTCCATTTTTTTAAACAAAACCAATTTACCACCGGTATCCACAATCACGATGGCCATGGCCCAATTATTTTTAGTAGCCTCCTGAAGAGAAATTGCCATTATTTTTTCGGCTTGATCTAAACGGATTGACTCCCCATATTTTAATGGTGCCGAAGGTTGGTTTTGAGCTTGCGCCATAGAGGAAGATGTTATGGCCGCCAGACCAATAATAAACAGAATTTGTGTCATCTTTTTTTTTGCGAATCAAGGTACTTTAAAATCCATACAACATCAATAGGATATTATATAGTTGGCTTTTTTAATCTTTTGTCTTGTACCTTACGACATAAATGAATTTTTTAGCACACCTTTTTTTATCAGGGTCTGATCCTAACATACGGGTGGGCAATTTTATTGGCGATTTTGTGAAGGGCCGGCACCCCGAAGAACAGTTTGGAAAAGAAATAGCCAAAGGCATTGTGCTACACCGGGAGATTGATTGGTTTACCGACCGGCACGCCATCGTAAAAAAAAGCAAAGACCGGCTCCGCCCAAAGTATCGGCATTATGCGGGTGTCATCGTAGATATTTTTTACGATCATTTTCTGGCCAGAAACTGGCACCGGTATTCCGACCACTTGTTACCTGATTTTGCCGAAGAATGTTACCAACAAATAGAAGCTCATGAGGCACTCCTTCCGCAAGAGGTAAAATTTATGATGCCCTACATGACAAAGGGAAACTGGCTGGTAAATTACGCGCGGTTGGAGGGTATACAAAAAGCCCTGAGCGGCATGGCACGCAGAACTAAATTTATTTCTAAGATGGAAGAATCCGTTGATGATTTAAAAAATGAGTATGCAGATTTTGAAGAAGAATTTTTTTTATTTTTTCCCGACCTGCAAACCATGTGTCGTCAGTTTCTGGCACACTCTCAAAGCAAAGCCTAATTTTTTTTAACTTTAAATCCATAAACACAAACTACCATGGAAATCCTTATCCTCATTATCTTTTTTATTGCGCTGATCAGCCTGCTCACACTATTTGTTACCGTAAAGCAGGGAACCATAGCCGTAACTACGGTTTTTGGAAAATACAAACGCATTCTGCGGCCCGGGTTAAATATGAAAACCCCATTTATCGAAAAAATACAAACGCGTATTTCCATACAAAACCGGTCGGTAGAGTTAGAGTTTCAGGCCACCACACAAGATCAGGCTAATGTCAATTTCAAAGCCATGTTGCTTTTTGCCGTGCTTAATCAGGATGAGGAAACCATTAAAAACGTAGCGTTTAAATTTTTAGATAATCAAAGTTTAATGACCGCCCTGACACGAACGATTGAAGGCTCCATCCGCAGTTTTGTGGCTACCAAAAAACAATCAGAAATTCTTTCGCTTCGAACCGAAATCGTGCACGAAGTAAAACAACAATTAGACCACACTCTTGAGGGCTGGGGCTATCACCTCATCGACTTACAATTGAACGACATCGCCTTTGATGAAACCATTATGAAGTCTATGGCCAAAGTAGTGGCCTCAAACAATCTTCGGGCAGCCGCGGAAAACGAAGGCCAAGCCTTGCTCATTACTAAAACCAAAGCAGCCGAAGCCGATGGCAACGCCATCAAAATTGCAGCCGAAGCTGAAAAAATAGCAGCCCAATTGCGCGGGCAAGGGGTTGCGCTGTTTCGTGAGGAAGTGGCCAAAGGTATGTCGCAAGCTGCGAAAGAAATGCAAACCGCCAATTTGGATGCCGCCTTCATTTTATTTTCGATGTGGACCGAATCCATCCGCCATTTTGCTGAAAACGGAAAAGGCAACACTATCTTCTTAGATGGCTCGACCGACAATATGAAGCGCACCATGCAAGAGTTGATGTCTATCTCAAAAAACCCCAGCTCTACCAGCCACCCCGATTGACAAGCCCGACAGATGATTTCTATTGAAGATTTGTATGCCAAATACAAAACGTGTGGAGCGGTCGGTACCGACACGCGCCACATTATACCGGGTTCCATTTTTTTCGCCCTGAAGGGGCCTCATTTTAATGCCAACACATTGGCCGGTGAAGCCTTGCAGAAAGGTGCTGCGTATGCCGTAGTAGATGACCCCACCTATGCCAAGGATGGAAAATACCTGTTGGTAAAAGACAGTCTAAAGGCACTGCAACAACTGGCAAGCCATCACCGCCAGCAATTAAAAATTCCTTTTATCGGATTGACAGGCTCTAATGGAAAAACTACCAGCAAAGAATTGCTCTATGCTGTTTTGAATAAAAAATTTAAAACCTTTGCCACCAAAGGAAATCTGAACAATCATATTGGCGTTCCGCTTTCTGTCTTGTCAATAAATTCTTCGCATCAGATTGCAATTATTGAAATGGGGGCCAACCGGGTGGGCGATATCGAAGAGTTAGTAGCGATTTGCAACCCCACGCACGGATTCATCACCAACATTGGCAAAGCCCACATCGGCACTTTTGGTGGATTTGAAAATATCATCCAGGAAAAATTGCAGTTATATCGCCATTTGGCTAAACAGGGCGGCCAGGTTTTTATTAATTCGTACGACCCGCTTTTAAAAAGCAAGGCCGATTGGTTTGCCACCCCTTTGTTCTATCCGGCCAAAGGCGATTATTTTTCGGCCGAACTGATTACGGCTGATCCGTTTATAACCTATCATTCAGAAAATGGAGAAAGTGTACAAACGCAGCTGTTAGGTGCTTATAATTTTGAAAACATTGCTTCGGCTTTGTGCATCGGAAAATTTTTTGGGGTGGAGGCCCGATTGGCTAACCAGGCCATTGCCCACTACAAACCAGAGAATATGCGCTCGCAGATTCTTGCGAAAGGAACTAACCAAATTATTTTAGATGCCTACAATGCCAACCCGGGTTCGATGGCAGCCGCTATTGAAAACCTGGCCTTGATGCGTGCGTCTAACAAAGTTCTGATTTTGGGCGATATGTATGAATTGGAAAATGAATCGGAGAAAGAACATTGCGCCATCGGGAAACTAATTCATGAAAAAGGGTTTCAGCATGTTTATCTGGTTGGGAAATTATTTCAGCCGGCACAGAAAGAAATTCCGGCAGCCCGTCATTTTCCAACCAAAGAAAAATTGGTGGAGGAATTGAAAAAAAATCCGATATCCGGTTCATTAATTCTGGTAAAAGCTTCGCGTGGTATAGGGTTAGAGTCGGTAGTAGAGGTCTTATAAAGATTACGATATGGATGAAATTCTTGCATTTCTAAAAAATATTTCAAAAAATAATAACCGGACGTGGTTCGAAAAAAACAAGGCTACCTACCTCGAAGCCAAAGCAGCATTTGAAGATTTCCTCGAATCTTTTCACCGGGAGCTGCTGAAATTTGATAACCGTTTGGTCAATCTCAACCCGCGCAAAATGGGGTTTCGCATCTATCGCGATGTGCGGTTCAGTAAAGACAAGCGCCCCTACAAAATAAATATGGGAGCCGGCTTTTCCCCGAAAGGAAAAATGGAACAAGAGCCGGGGTACTACATTCATCTGGAACCGGGAAACAAAAGTTTTGTGGCAGGCGGCATCTACATGCCCAATTCTGAAAACCTGGCTAAAATCAGGCAAGAGATTGATTACAATGCCGACACCTTACTTAAAACCTTAAACAACAAACAATTTAAAAAATATTTTAAAGGGCTATCCGGTTGGGACAAAGTAAAAACGGCCCCCAAGGGCTACCCCAAAGATCATCCGCACATAGAGTTGTTAAAAAATAAGAGTTTTACAGTTTCTTATCCGCTGACCGATGCCGTTGTAAAAAACCCAAAGTTGGTTAAGGACTTAGCCGTGGTTTGCCTCAACATAAAAAAACTAAATGATTTTTTATGCGAGGCCATTGCCTAACAGGAGAGAGAGTGCCGAAGGCGGGACTCGAACCCGCACAGCTTGCGCCACACGCCCCTGAAACGTGCGTGTCTACCAATTTCACCACTTCGGCAGGTTAATCTTTAAGTCAGGGCTCTTCTAAAAAGATCGCTCAAAAATAATCGTTTCTTTTAACCCAAAAAAAATCAATGGATATTTTTCCTTCTTTACTTTACAAAAATGGAGGCTAATGTGCCGGCCATACCTAAAACTAACCCGATAATAGCCCCCCGGGTAGGCATTTCATTAACCCAAATCATGCAATAGAAAACCGATTGCATGATTGACGAATGAAAATCAACAACCCACACCCAAATGTTATCAAACGAATTATAGCCTACCATAGCCTCCGAGCAGAGAAGCTCCGGCTAATGCCATCAGCACAAAGGCGATCCAAAATACGATCTGTGTGTTCTTATATTGTATTTGATGGGCCGACTATCACTCGGCATAGATAGTCAATATTTCGCCTACGGCAATTAATGTAATGGCCAATAACTTCATCATACACTTACCGAATCAGGGCTTCGGGGGAAAATTTTTGAGAGCGGCCGCTACTCCTTTTCGAAAGTTAGCTTCCGTCAGTTCAGGGTTTCTTTCAAAAAAAGAAACCGCTACTGACCGCCACACCATCTTGCTTTTGGCCTGATCTATTAAATCTATAACCAATGTTCCTTTGTTAATCAGGAGCAGCTCGGGTTGGGCAAATTGTGGCGACATAAGGAAAGGCTGATCATCTGTACGATGATACAGAATGGCAGTGTCTGTTTTTATGGTAATGTGTACCCCCATCAGCAAATCGGGTGTATAAGGGTTGTATTCTATTCCTTTGGATTTCATCTCGGCTATTAACGCACGCTGCATGTATTTTTTTACAAGTGAATCTTCAAAACTTTTAGGTGCCTTCATTTTAAATTCGCACCCTACCAGCCAGCAAAATGTTTTATATTTTTTAAAATCCGTTTGGTGGTCGTACACCGTACGTACCCGAATGGAACACCCCATCAAAAAAATAAAAAAGGAAAACAGGAAAAAATTTTTTTTCATGACAGAAAATATCGTTGTTTTTTAAAACAATTTGTTACGCGCTTTTTAGTTCAATACGGAAAGTCGTTCCGGAGTTTTCCTCCGATGATTTCACAAAGATCCTTCCTTCGTGGTACATTTCAATAATTCGTTTAGCTAAGGTAAGCCCTAACCCCCAACCTCTTTTTTTGGTAGTAAAGCCGGGTTTAAACACATTGGCCAGCATGGTTTTAGGAATGCCGCGCCCGGTGTCTGAAACATCTATCAGCACTTTGTTTTCATTGCCACGTAAAATTTTTATAGCAATAGTGCCTGTACTGCCCATGGCATCTACTGCGTTTTTGCAGAGGTTTTCAAGCACCCACTCAAACAGCGGAGGATGCACCATAGCCTGAATGGTTTCAGAGAGGGTATAAACTTCAATATTTATTTTGGAGGAAACGCGCGGTTGCAGATAGCTTACCACCCGGTTAACCAATTGGAAAATATTTTCTTTCTTCAAGGAAGGCGTAGAGCCGATACTCGAAAAACGTTCGGTAACCACCTGCAGTTTGCGAATGTCTTTTTCCAGTTCTTCCACCACGCCTTTATTTCGAATTTGAGGGTCATCGCGCAGCACTTCAATCCATGCCATCAAAGAAGAAAGTGGCGTGCCCAATTGATGGGCCGTTTCTTTGGTAAGGCCTACCCACACCTGATTTTGTTCGGCTGTGCGCGAATAGTTAAAAGCGAGGTAAGAAATAAAACCAAAAATAGACAATACCAAAATTTGCAGGTAAGGATAAACCGTAAGTTGAGTTAACAAAAAAGAATTTTTATAATACACATACTGTTTACCAAACACTTCGTGCGTAACCGGGTCTTTTAATATGATCTCTATGGGCGGATACGTTTCTTTCATATCGTTTAGTTCGCTGCGAAGGTGTGCCTGCTTTTTCTCTTCATTCCATTGGGCATTTAACGTAATATTATTAGAGTATAGAATGGAGTCGCGATCGTTGGTGTGGATGGTAGGTATGGAATTATTTTTATTGATAATCTCTTCCTGGATAAACTGGATATCGTTTTGCGTGGAGTTAATGGTGTACTCCAGTGCACGGGCAAATAAATTTACCTGGTCTTTCTCACGTTGCTCCAGCTGGTTTACCAACACTTCGGTGAAATAAATTGATCCTATGCTGATGAGCACCGACACCGCCAAGATGCCCCACTTCAGGTTGGCATTGTTTTGGTAAAAATCCATTTCACAAATTACAAATTAGGAATGGCAAATCGCAACAGGTGTATTTATAATGACACTGGCCTGAATACCCTATATCGTCTTCACACAGTGTCTACAGGGCTATTCGCGCAGCATAAACCATTTTACCATCACCTTCCAATTTACTTTTGTGCCGGTCATCAAAATACCTACCCGGTATATCCGTCCGGCTATCCAGGTAGTGAAAATAAAGCCCCCCACCAGCATCAACATGGAGAGTGCTAATTGCCAACCGGGCACATCAAAAGCAATTCGGCCTACCATGGCCACCGGAGAAGTAAACGGAATAATGGAGAGCCAAAAACTGACCGGTCCGTGCGGATCGCGCAAGATGAACATAAATAATCCTAAATATCCGATCAGCAGCGGGAGTGTAATCGGAAACTGAAATTGCTGCGACTCTTGCATAGACTCTACGGCCGAGCCTACGGCTGCAAACAAGGCTCCATACAATAAGTAGCCACCCAAAAAATAGAAAACAAATACAAATGCAATTTTGGCAAAAGGGATTTCGCTGGCGTTTTTCAACAACTCATTAATTTTAACATTGGACTGAACTTGTTGCTGCTGCACTGCCTGCTTCACATCTTCGTCTTTAATTTTTTTAGAGACTTCTTCCATCATTTGTTTTTGCGGCATCTTCAGCCCGAAATAACCGAGCACTCCGGTAGAAAGAAAGGAGATGAGCACAATCCAAATCAGAAATTGTAAAACGCCCACCGCAGCAATACCCACGATTTTCCCCAGCATAAGCTGAAAAGGTTTTACTGAAGAAACTATCACTTCCACCACTTTCGAGGTTTTCTCATCAATCACACCCTGCATAATTTGTATGCCATAAACCAAAACAAAAATGTAGATCATAATGCCCAGCGCAAAGCCCATTCCGTATAGAATACCCGAGTTGCTTGATTTTTCCTCTCCCGTATCGGTAAGATTAATCTGTTTTAAATTGATACTGGTTTTTAAATTTTTTAAAACCTCTTTATCAATCTTAAATTCCTGCAGTTTAAGATCGCGCACGCGCTCTTCCAATATAGACTCCAGATCGCTGATCTTTTCAATGCTCGGGTTTTCTTGTGTATAGATTACCAGTCCGTCCGGTTTATTAAGATCGAACACGGGCACATAAAGCAGGGCAAAGTCTTTGGTTTCATTGTATGCTTTTTTGGCCTGATCCAGTTTCATGGGCAAGGCTACAAAATGAAAGCGCTTGGTATTCTTGGTGCTGTCGAGGCTAAACTGGCCGCTCTCATCTACCACCATAACCGTATCGGGTTTGGCCGACTCGGCTTCTTTCATCATAATATAAATCAAGCCGCCAATAACGGCCGGGATAATTAACGGCACAACGATTGTGGCAATTAGAAATGATTTCTTTTTAACCCGGATTAAAAACTCTCGTTGAATAATCAACCAAACCTTATTCATATCTGTAATAGCTTTTTGTGTGATGGAGATAGATTATACTTCCTGTAAATGTTTCTTGAGGGATTCACTACTTTCATTTTTTACCAGGCTAACAAAAATATCAGCCATGCTGGGTAGTTGTTCCTGAAAACTAAAAACTTCGGTGAGGTCAATCAGTTCGCGAATCAATTGGTTCCCTTTTATGCCTCCTTTCGTTTGTATGGTGGAGGCGTGCAGTCCGTCTTCTATTGTCACTTGCTTTTTCAATTCATATTTTTCAGCCGGGAGGGTAAAATGATTTCCGCGATGTTCTACAATAAATGTATTCGACCGGTATTGTTCTTTAACCTGTTTCTTAGCTCCTTCTAAAATTTTTTTCGATTTATTAATAAGGGCAATGTGGTCGCACAGCGATTCTACCGTTTCCATCCGGTGGGTAGAAAAAATAATGGTGCTGCCGTTGGCTTTCAGTTCAAGAATTTTTTCGGTAACCAATTGTGCATTTACAGGATCGAAACCGGAAAAAGGTTCGTCCAGAATGATCAGTTTAGGTTCGTGCAACACGGTGCTGATAAACTGCACCTTTTGCGCCATCCCTTTACTCAGGTCTTCTACTTTTTTGTTCCACCAGTCTTTAATTTCAAATTTCTCGAGCCAAACTTTAATGCGGGCCAGAGCCTCTTTACGGCTTAGTCCTTTAAGTTGAGCCAGGTACAATAACTGGTCGCCTACTTTCATTTTTTTATAGAGGCCGCGTTCTTCCGGCAAGTAGCCGATCTGCTCCACATGGCTGGGTTTCAGTTTTTCACCGAAGATGATGATTTCGCCTTCATCGCGGTTGATGATTTGGTTGATAATGCGGATGAGTGTAGTTTTTCCCGCCCCATTGGGGCCGAGCAATCCAAAAATAGTTTTCTCGGGAATGGTAATACTGACTTTATCGAGTGCAGTATGCTGGGCGTATCGTTTCGATACATTGGTGGCAAGTAAAGCTTCCAATCTATTTAGGTGTTTGTGTGAACGGTAAAATTAACAATTTCTTGCGATGAGAAATTGTTAATGGAAAATAGGGTGCCTATTATGGGCTTTCCTTAAAAATAATTTTTCCTAACGATACATCCAGATCGAAGGTGAGTACATCTTTTGCGTTTTTTGAGTACGAAGCATTGGCAAAGGTATTGTCGGCAATTTTTTTCAGGTTGCGCGACAGGCTCACGCTGCACAACCACGAATCAGAAACCCGTACGATAACGGGTGTTTCCTGGGAAGGCAAATGAATAATCAGATTGCCGGCTCCCACCGTTCCTTTTATGTGATGAGCCATCACGGGTTTACTGCTGAAATCAAGTAACATATTACCAAAACCCACATTGGCTACAACATATTTTGAACGGGTAAGATTTAGTTGTCGTGCTGCTACTTTTCCCATGTCCACTTTTATGTAAAAAGTATCCATCTCGGTTTTATTTTCAGTTTCGGTACTGTACGAAACGTTTACGTCTGCACTGCCCGTGTTTATTTTTAATTTGCTAATGGTTAAGCCGGCCAGGTCTATGTTGGCGTTCCCTAATCCATAATCCAGATCGAGCGAGTAAGGCATATCTTCGGCCAGGTACACTTTCCAGAATTTATCACCGGGCCTTTCGTCCATGCCAAAAACGTGGGTAGATATTTTTCGGCCTACGCCCCGTTGGCTTTCTTGCTCGAGCGACAACTTTATAATGCTGGTCTTTTCTTTTACCTCATTAGAGAAAGATTGTGTGCATTCTTCCGAGTTTTGATTTCCGTATATGGTCAGGACATCTCTATTTTGACTCGGGCGGATAAAACAATTGCCCGTTTTGGCTCTGAGGCTAAGCTCAACCTTATTGCATTTTTCATTTCTCTCCACCGTAAATTGTTTCTTCACCTGTGCAGAGCAAGGCATGCCCACCCACTTCACTAAAAAAATAAATACAACAAACTTGTTCATACCCGCTCTTACGCCAGTGCAAGGGTCAAAGTTGCCCGGATGTAAGGAAGGTTAATTTTTTGTTAAAAAAATGACCCGTAATGCGATTTATACGGTTGTGAGATAAAAAAGTTTCGGGCTTTTTTATCCGAAATACTCTTTCATTCGCTCAAAAAATCCCTTTTCTCCGGCCTCGGGGTGAGGTTGGAAGTTAGCCGATGAGCGTAAGGATTCAAGTTTGGTTTTTTCTTCGGATGTCAGTTTTTTGGGAGTCCACACATTAATATAGATAAGCTGGTCTCCGTGCCCATAGCCGTTAATATCTTTAATCCCTTTTCCACGAAGACGTAAAATTTTACCACTTTGTGTGCCTGCCTCTATTTTCACGCGTACTTTTCCGGTAATGGTTGGCACTTCCACGGTGGTACCTAATGCCGCATCTATAAAGCTGACATGCAGATCGTACACTACGTTGTTACCATCGCGCTTCAGGTCGGCACTTTCAATTTCCTCAATCAGGATTATAAGGTCGCCCGCAATACCACCTCCGGGCGCATCGTTTCCTTTGCCCGACATGGAAAGTTGCATACCGTCTGCCACCCCGGCCGGGATTTTTACCGCGATGGTATCTTCTTTTGATACCAGACCTGAGCTATCTACTCCGGACGGGCGTTTGTCTATGAGTTGCCCTACTCCGTTACAGGCCGGGCATGTGGTGGCCGATACCATTTGGCCCAGCATGGTGTTTACTACTTTGCGCACCTGCCCTTGGCCCTGGCAGGTATTACAGTTCTTATACGTTACTCCCTCGGCCTGTACCAGCCGGTTTACTTTTATTTTTTTTTCAACTCCGTTCGAGATTTCGTCTAAGGTTAATTTCAGTTTGATACGCAGGTTCGAGCCCTTGCGCTGGCGGGTACGGCCACCGCTCCCGCCAAAAAAACTCTCAAATCCACCCCCGCCAAAAATATCGCCAAACTGGCTGAAGATGTCTTCCATGTTCATTTCATGGCTTTGATAACCACCACCACCGCCCGGCCGCGAATGACCAAACCGATCGTATTGGGCACGCTTGTTGGCATCGCTCAATACTTCGTATGCTTCGGCTGCTTCTTTAAATTTTTCTTCCGCTTCTTTATTTCCGGGGTTTTTATCCGGATGATATTGAATGGCCAGTTTGCGATAGGCTTTTTTCAGTTCATCGGCCGTAGCACTTTTGCCTACTCCTAATATTTCGTAAAAATCTCTTTTGGTTGACATGCTGAAATCAGAATATGGAATTCAGAGTTTTGTATTATTTGGCTACGGTCTGTTTTATAAAAATCATTGCCCCACTACTACCTTGGCAAACCGGATCACCTTTTCACCGAGCAAATAACCTTTCTCTACCACATCCACAATTTTGCCCTTTAGTTTTTCATCCGGTGCGGGAATTTGGGTAATGGCCTCATGAAAATCGAGGTTGAAATCAGCCCCTTGGCTAATCTCCATTACTTTTACATTGTATTGATCCATTATTTTTTTGAATTTATTCTGGATCAGCAGAAAGCCTTCCACTTCTTTATCATTCTTGTCTTTAAACGATTTTTCAGCCCGCTCAAAATCATCTATTACGGGCAATAATGTTTTCAACAGTTGCTCATTGGCCGATGTTATCAACTCCAGCCGCTCTTTGGCATTGCGTCTGCGAAAATTATCAAACTCGGCATAAAGGCGCACATATTTATCTTTGGCTTCTGCCAATTCGTCTTGCCATTTTTTCATTGGGTCTGCCGTCCCTTCTTTTTTTTCTTCGTCTGTTGGTTCAGAACTTTGCAGGGGGGTGCCTTCCGGCATCGATTCCTCGTGTTTTTCTAATTCAGGTTCCGGCTGAACAGTATTTTCCATCACTTCAAGGTTAAATTCAAATGCATCATGACAAGAATTTTGCCAAGAATAGTTGGTATGACAGGTTGGCTTAGTGCAATTCTCTCCAGAGTAAATCTTTTAACTCCGTAATGCCTTGATTGGTAACCGATGAAATAAAGATGGTCGGAACATTTTCCGGGAGTTCTTTTTTCATTTCGGTTTTCAGTTCGTCATCAAGCATATCGCTTTTGGAGATCGCCAGCACCCTTCTTTTGTCGAGCAGTTCAGGATTATACTTTTTCAGTTCGTTCAGTAAAATCTCAAATTCTTTTTGGATGTCGGGCGAATCAGCCGGCACCAGAAACAGCAACAGCGAATTGCGCTCAATGTGTTTTAAAAAACGGATGCCCAGACCTCTGCCTTCGGCTGCCCCTTCAATGATACCGGGGATATCGGCCACAACAAAGCTTTTATCATCGCGGTATTTTACTACCCCTAAATTGGGTGTGAGTGTAGTGAACGCATAGTCGGCAATTTTAGGTTTGGCCGCAGATACTACCGAAAGCAAGGTTGACTTGCCTGCATTGGGAAAACCCACCAGCCCCACATCGGCCAGCAGGCGGAGTTCGAGCACCACCCATTCTTCTATGCCCGGTTCGCCCGGTTGTGCGTGCTGGGGCGCCTGGTTGGTGGAGGTAGCAAAAAAGGCATTTCCTTTTCCGCCACGGCCGCCCGGTGTAAGGATAATCTCTTGGCCATCGGCTGCTATTTCCCCTAAAATTTCGCCTGTCTCAAACCGTTTGGCAATAGTGCCAAGAGGTACTTCTAAAATCTCGTCCGGGCCGGCAGCTCCGGTGCAATTTTGGCCTTCGCCCGGTTTGCCCGATTCGGCAATAACGTGCTTGCGGTATTTTAAATGGAGCAATGTCCAAAGCTGGGCATTGCCGCGCAGAATGACACTTCCGCCTTTCCCGCCATCGCCCCCATCCGGGCCGCCTTTTTCAATAAATTTTTCGCGGTGAAAATGCAAACAACCCGCCCCGCCATGGCCGGAGCGTGAGTTAAATTTTATGTAATCTATAAAGTTAGGAGAGGACATTAATAACGTATTTTAAATTGAATGTTAATGACCGATAACAATATGCCCGCTTTTAGTGGTGCCGTTTTTAGTGAGGGAAAGGTAATAGATACCATTGGTATATCGGCCTACGGGGAT
>JAFDYY010000035.1 GCA_018267195.1 Bacteroidota bacterium
GCCAAACCGGAAGATGACCCGCGCAACTGGCGCATGACCATTACCAACGGCCTCTGCTTCGGTGATGGTTGGAGCTTTTCCTTTACGCCCGGCAATGGCGGCAGCGCGGCCGCTTCGCTGGACGAAGCCGCCAACGTTTCGCAATACTGGATTGCTGTTAACGAAGCGAGGTTGGCCGCCAATTTGGCGAAGGCGAATAGTGATGGAGTGATGTTGATAGGGGCAGCTGCTCAGTCATTTTTTAACGCATGGAAAAAAAGCGAGTGGGTAATGATCGATCAGAAAGGAGGAGCCGTTACACTATACTATCAACTGACGCAAGGTGTAAGCTTGCTTGCGTTTAATGGACGACTGGGTGATTATCTGACGCAAAGCGGGACAAATGATTGGATTCCACGTTCTCTTGCTAATGCGTTCTTTGGATCACAGATGAAAAAATACGGTGATAAGATAGATTGGAAAGTTGACCTTATGATTGCTGACGGAGCGACAAGGAGATTAGATAACGGAAGAATTGAGATAACGATAGCTGTGAAAGCACTTCTGGACCCTACTCTAGCGTATCTTACTGTCGGGCATGAACTGATTCATGCTGAAGATTATCTTAATGGCAACTATGATTCATGGTATACCTCGATTAGTGCAAAAGGTTTTGAGGGCGACCTTTTAGGCTACATGACGCAAATGGTGGCGGAGTACCATGCCTACTCATGGGACGCAAACTTGGAAAGTCAATTCCGCGTGAACTATGGTGCACAGGACGAGTTCAAGTCTTTAACTGCTAACCTGAATGATTACGGACTAATGTACCTGTTCAACAAATGACAATGAGAATTATAGTATTATTAATGCTTCTTTGCCAGTTAACATGTGCACAGAAAATCCCCCTGATGTCATTAAAGGTCAAAGAAGACACTCTGGCCTGCTCTAAATCGTGCGATAAAGCAATCGCTTCGTTGATTTTTACTAATGATTCAGACAGTGATATTTTGATCTATGGTTTAAAACACAACGGCAAAGACAGATTGAGCCCTGCCTTTAACGGCCTATCGGGTTTATGCGATGTAACACGTACTGGAACTGGGGCACAATTTGCATTATATCACCCTGACGGAACTCAACAACTGGCGGAGTTTGAAATTGTTGATCATGATATTAGAAAAAATCGTGTAACAAAAAAAATGATGGACAGTGTTTTTCGTGTAGCCAACAAAGGTTTCCTCGAAAGCGCAAGGATATTGAAAGCGCATGAAGAAATTACCTTCGAAACAGAAGTGCCTTTGGAGCAGTTTAATTTGCAAAAAGGATTATACTATTTTCAGGTTGTTTATTACTGCGGTAACAAGTCTGCTGAAGTGCTTGACTCACATGAAGTCAAGAGGCCAGCACCACTATTCCAAGGTTGTGCAACGTCCGCCAAGATTCCTTTTATTGTAAGTCATGTCAGAAAATCAAAATAGCGATGATCTGACGCAAGGTGGTACTGATCAAGGGTATCCTTTAAAAAAACATATTGAAAGTTCTATTACCATTGATCAATGGGTAGCTAAGTATCAAGGTAAGTCCTACCACTGCCCGTGTTGGTGTTCTTCACCAACACGTTTTTTTAAAAGGTTGATATTGCCTTCATGTTTTCGAAACATCATCCCGAATTTTTGACTGGCCGCTTTATGCAGGTTGATCCGCTCGCGCATATGAGCAGTGACTTGACACCGTACCATTATGCAAACAACAATCCGGTTGTGTTCAATGATCCGAGCGGGGCAGAGGTATCCGAAATATTCAGAATACAATGAATTTTTAAAATTGTATGGTTTCGAAGATCATGAATAGAGAAGAATGGTTAAAACCATTTTCAGATAATTGGGTATTCCCCCATAGCCCATGGTTTAAACCGTGGGCTATGGGTGGGAGATGTGTTGCATTATCAAAACCGTTTTAACGGTTTGGGAACACATCATTTCCCCGGCAATACAATAGCCGGTTTATATGCCGAGGGCATTGAATAATACCAGGCATTGATGAACAATGTATTGCTGCTAAAAGGCCCATCTCTCGTGGTTGGTGCAGATGCCTGCAACACCAGGTTCCACTCCTGAATGCCTTCAAAATAATGTTTGGTAAATTGATACGTAGTTTTCTCCAAACTGTTTTTTTGCGATGAAATCAATTTTCCAAATTCATCAATGCCGTTTTTCTTGCTCCATCCTTCGGTTATGCTTGATGTTGGGTTAATGGTTATTTGATTGCCTGAGACCGTATAAGTTCCTGTTTCCTTCTTCAGGATAATATTGCTAATAGATTGGTTAAAGGTTTTTGAATAGAAACTGTAAGTGCCATCATTGGCAAAAATATATTCGTTTTCTATATAACCTGATGTGCCAGGATTATTGCTGCTGCTGCGGCTTATCCATGTACCTGCAAAGTCAATGTTGCTTGTGGCGGATATTTGCGTTGTGCTATTTGAAGTTGTCGCAGTGAGTGATTTATTTTCAAATCCGGTTTTCAATCCCGGTGGATTATCTATTAATGATTCTAATTCACGCATAGAATAACGAAATTCATAAGGTTCATTGGGCGCATTATATTTTCCGCCATCTCTTTGAGTAGGTTTGCCGGGACTAAGTATGAGCCTTGTTAAATTGTAGGCCGGATCATTTTCTATTTTGAAAGAATAGGTTACATTTTCCAATTTATATTCGGAAGATTTTACCAACTTACCCCATTCTTTGGTGCTGGATGTTTTACTCCAGAATTCGCCTTTCCCCGCTTTAGGAATAATGGTGATCCGGTTGCCGTTTACCGAATAGGTTCCGCTTTCATAAATGAATAAAATTTCTTTCGTTTTTGTGAGCCATTGTTTATTACGGAACAAATACGTGCCATCAGGATAGAATGCATATTCTTTTCTTAAATAACCTGCGGTATATTGAGGCATACCGTTGATGTAATACCCTGTTGTTTCTAAAACATAATCGGTCCATAAACCTGCAATAGAGGTTTTACCTTCATTTTTTGTACTGGCAGATGATGAATTTGCATTTTCATTTTGTTTCACTTCTGCCAGTTCCAATGAATTTAGAAATTCGGATAGTTCCTTTTCATATTGTTTGGTGTTGAACATGATTACTACGCTTACGGTTTGTCCACCGCCGGTAGCAGATAATAAAGCCACATTGCCTTTCCCGCTATTGTCTGTATAGCCGGTGCTGCCGGTTTCAATATCCCAGCCATTTTGGTTTGAAGAAGGTTGCATGGTTGGTTCGCCATCCAATTGTATTTGGTCGGCAATAGCCGCCTTCCATTTGCTCTTGAAGTTTTCAATGGCTGTAGCTGTGGAAGCAGAAGCATTGGTAATAATGGCCATGATGTATCCACCCGATTTTTTATCGCTGGCCAATAACTGAACTGAGCCGTTATTCTGCTTTTGCTGCCAGCCTTTGGGCACAGTAAAAGAAATTACATCAAAGGTTTGCTTTTGTGCATACACGCTGATGCCACAAAGCACGCATAGTAAAAAAGGAAATATTTTTTTCATTACTTATTTTAGTTTTTAAATCCCGGCGGGTAATCAATTATTGATTTTCCTGCGTCAAATACATAGGAAGTGTACTGTCCGTTATCGGCAGGGTGATCGCCATCTCTTTGGGTTGGCTTGCCGTAACTAACCTTCAGATATCTACTATAGCTGCCGGTCTCAAATTCTATGGCATAGGTAACTGTTTCTAATGTATATTTTCCGGCTTTTTGATAAGGACCCCATTTATCTACGTTGTTACCCACGTTATCTTTAAGCCACCATTCTGCTTTGCCTTTGGTAGGGGTAATTGTAAGTTTGTTTCCATTAACAGACCATTTACCGGTTTCGTAAACGAAGTATATGTTATCCCTCACAGCCATCCAGTCTTTTTGCCGGAAAATATATGTGCCGTCACCATTAAAAAGATATTCTTTTTTCATATACCCCCCAGTGTACATATTATAACCGTTGATAAAACCCCTGCTTTCCCGGGTAAAGTTTATCCATGCCCCTACAATAGAACTGTTAGCGGTAGTGGGAGCAGAAACTGGTTGTACAGCATTATTTTCTGCACCGGCACTTTCTTTAATAGTGCTCGCATCTAAATTTAAGGAGCCAATCAGCGTTTGGTAATCTTTTAAATAAGGCTTTGCTGTAGCGTTGCACAATACCGATACACAGATTTTGTTATTGGAATAAACGGTTAGTAGGGTGGCTACATTGGCACCGTTATATTGCCATACGCCACTACCGCTTATTACCGTCCAGCCGCCGGACGTTGTGGGTGCTGTTTTTTCCGGTGCAGAAATGTTTTTTCCCTGGGTTACAAGCTCGTTCCAATCCTTATCAAAATCTGCTTGTATAGCACCTTCGCTGTTCCTGTGATTATAAAGGACTATCTGTGCCCAACTGCCACCATCAATGCGTGAATAGGAAATATTTCCATCACTTTGTTTTTCCGTCCAGTCTTTTGGTGGTGTGTAAGTAACCCCATCGAAGGTTTTCTGTTGTGCAAAAGCGGAAGTGATAAGCGCAACGGTTAATGCGAGGAAGCATAATTTTTTCATTCGCAAAAATTTACCCTGTAAAAATAGCGGGGAGCTACATGCCGGTCAATTATTAAAAAAGATGATTTTTTCAAACCTATTCCAGCAAATTCTTCACCGCATCAAAATCAAAGTTGTTGGTAAAATTTTCAACAAGGCTTTGACCAAGTGTTGTTTTTACATACCGGTAAGTGAGTTCAATCATATAAGGCTTTGCCTGATTTTTTTCGGCCCCCTTGAAATATTCTGGATTGTATTTATAAAGTGTTGCTCCGTTCCTGTCGTCCCAAAAACCACTGAAAGTAAATGAACCGGTTTTTTGTGCATCTTCTTTGGTATCAGCATAAGCAGTGCTGATATTCACTTGATCATTCGGGCCGGGGCCATAGCTGTTTTGCCAGGTAAATGTTTCCGGCTTTGATTTCACTACGGCAGGTTGTGCCAGCCAGGCTGCCGTATTTTCTTTCAAGACCTTTTGTACAATTGCTTTTTTTGTTTCAATCTTTTTTTCCCAATCAGGGTAGTTTGCTTTCCTAACAATAAGATTTCTTTTCCCGTTTTCATATAGCTGGGGATATTGTTGTGGGTTTTTCATCATACCGGCACTTTCTTTTTCAATGTCTTTTATCTTGTCGGCAATTATCATTTTTTCTCTGTCATAATATACCAGTAAGGCTTCCAGATATTCTCTGCGTGTAACGGGAACAAACAACAACTCCCCCGGTTTTGTGATGTACCAATGCCTGGTCATGTAGGTGCTGCGGCTGCCCTGCTTTACAGAAGACTCCGGTACATCCTGAAAATATCCTTTGCCATTATTTACAAATTTTGAGTCGTCTAATTTTATAAAATCGTGTAAGGCAATAAAGCGTCCATTGTATTTCATTGGTGTTTCAAAAACATAATTATCATCTTCAAAGCTGTAAGCGTTTTCAATTCCCGTATAACGGTTGACGTAAGCCCTGAAAACGTTTTCATATTCACTGTTGATCATCAGCTTATTTCTAACGCAGATATATTCATAGCAACCCATGTTAAGGTCATAGTTTGCCAAGGCATACTTGCCTGCTATGGTAGCCTTTGAATTTCCCGAAAAACTTGTTTTGAGTACACAGCCTTTAAGTGTATAATTGTTCCGGCTTTGTTTTTCCAGGGTTTCAATTTTTGTAAGCACAGTATTGGCGGTGGCTTTATTGGCAGCCGTTCCCAGGTTATCTAACCAGTGTGCTTTTTGCTGAGGCCATTCATTATGCGCTGCATCTATAAATTTGCCGGGAATTTCTTCCAGGTCTTTTGACGATTTGCAATCCTGTGCCAATACTGGTTGTGCCAGTAGAAGCGCAATGCTTATGTGTAAGAGAATGATTTTTTTCATTCGCAAAAATTTACCCTGTAAAAATAGTGGGGAGCTACATGCCGGTCAATCATTAAAAAAGATAATTTTTTGGGTACATATCAAATGGTAAAACCATTTGTGAGGAACCTATTCCCTCGGTGTTCTTCCCCTACAAGTGATATTGCCTCAATGAAGCCCACTCTTTCTTCCCCGCAGATTCTGTCAAGGAATCCCAATCTAGCGCAAGCCCCAATCCAGCGCAAGCGTCCACTTGTGCTCCACTTGGTTTAAGTGACAAGTATTTTGTGATTGAAAGTTTTTGGATTTAATTTTCAGCGTGAGTAGAAAATATAAGTTTGGAGATTCAAGCACCATGTTCCGTGGCTACGACCCCGCGCTCGGCCGCTTCATGCAAATTGATCCGCTCGCTCACATGAGCAGCGGTCTTACGCCTTATCACTATGCTGGAAATAATCCAATTGGCTATAACGATCCAACAGGTTTGCTGACGCAGGCAGAATTTGATCAGATACTAAGCGATCTTTGGAATCATCCATACGGGGGAAGTTGGTCAGCAGATGTAGGCGATGGTGGCGGTGGCACGACCACGTATTACACTTCTAACCTTGATGTATTTTATGGAGGCGTTGAAGCTATCGACAAGAGCAATGGATGGGGCAGCACAGCATACGGAAGCTTTGAAGAAAGCGCACAGGCATATGCGGCAGCCACCGGAGAGCCGATCCCATTAAGGCCAGTTAATATTCTTGAGACCCGGATGAATGATAATTGGTTGCAAACGAGGATAGATGAAGCATTAGCTGGAAAGTTTACACCTGGAAAAGATTATTGGCAACAATTTACGACATGGACATATGACCCAACAAGATTGTGGGGTGCATACTCTCCTGGTCAGTTAACACCGGGCCAATGGCTAACGGTTGGAATAGCAGCAACAGGAATTGGAGCTTTGGAAGTGGGCGGTGGTGCGTTGTTGGTGGCAGCAGGAAGATATGCAGCATCTCTGACATTGAGGTCTGCCGCAACCAATTTTAGTCTTAGTGTGGCTTCGCAAGCTGTCGTCAAACAAGACTTAAGTAAGATTGATTTTTTAGATGCTGGTTTAGCAGGGCTTGGCGGCCAAGGCTGGGGGCAAGTAGCAGTAGGTGTTTTAGGAGGGTTAGTTGATTATACGGGGGAAAAAGGTTTTGTTTCCGCAGGAGATAAATCTGGTTTTCAACTTGGCGCAGATATAGGTACGGGAGCTGCTTCGGGGCTTATCGGTGTAGGTATAAATGCACCGGGGCTAAACTTAAGCCCTGCGTGGCAGAACGCAGGAGGATTCCTAAACAATATGTTCGGTGATGGGCTGAATACAACTTTGACCTTAGGAGAGCACTAATCTACATGGAGGACAACGAGAATAGTAAATTTTGGAAATGGGTATGTATTGCAATTGGTGTTGGTCTTGTGATTTTTTTTCATGGGGAACTGTGAGAGAATACAAGTTTTCCAATAATCATCGATTCACAGTAGCAACAACAGTTGGATATGGCAATGGCGGGTGGGTAAATTTTGAGTTTAAAGTGAACGGGGTAATTTATAAGAGAAGTGATAAAGGATTGAGTTTGAAGTCCAGATATGCAAAATACTTTGTAAAGTATTATGCAGCTGATCCATCCGTACTTGCCAAAGTAGTTTCCAACGAAGAAGTTCCTAATTGCATAGGTGAGCCACCCGCGGATGGCTGGATAGAAATACCCAAGTGTAAATAAGTTTAAAGACGAGAATTTAAAATGAGAAAATACCTTTTGTTATTTTTCATGAGCCCTGTGCCCCAATCTAGCGCAAGCGTCCCACTGCCCGTGTTGGTGTTCTTCACCAACACGTTTTTTTAAAAGATTTATATTGCCTTCCTGTTTTCGAAACATCATCCCGAATTTTTGACTGTAACGTGTTTGAATTGGATACCTCTGAAAGGCACAAGCCTGTATTACATAAGCCAGGCCTACACCGTAAAAGAAGCGGGCTATGCTTATCTTTGCCTGTGGGGAAGGGATGCCAGCTAAAAAACTCAACTGTCAGATCAAGTCTTAACTGTTACACTTAATTTTGAGCAATTGAAATATTTATTATTTTCTTTCATTACTCTTTTGTTTGGGGCAAGAGTTTTTGCTGACCCTTATCCCAAAAACTTTGATATTGATATTCAACACTATCAATTCAGGCTTATATTGTCTGACCAGCATGACTCCATTTATGGCGAGGCTTCTATTTTGATTAACCTAAAGAAGGAAGGGATCAGCCGTCTTCGATTTGATCTTACTACTTTTTCTGCCGATTTGAGGGGGAGGGGCATGCGGGTATTAAAGATAGTTGGTGATAAAAAGGAATTGTTATTTTCTCATCAAAACAACGAGCTGTTTATTACTATACCGGAATCTACGGTTAATCAAAAATTGACGGTTACAATTAGCTATGTTGGTATTCCGGATGCCGGGTTGCTGATTAAGCCTAATCATTATAATGATCGTACATTCTTTAGCGATAATTGGCCTAACTTAGGCCACCACTGGCTACCGTTGGTGGATCATCCTTACGATAAGGCTACTTGTGAATTTATTGTAACGGCACCGGCACATTACAAAGTGATATCAAACGGATTATTACAGGAAGAATCTTCTCTGCCGGATGGAAATAAACTAACTCATTGGAAGCAATCTGTGCCTATTGCTCCTTGGCTTTTTGTGTTAGGGGTTGCTGATTTTGCTGTGCAGTACGTGGATGACTTTAAAAGCAAATCTATCCAAACTTGGGTTTTTTATCAGGATCGGGAAGCGGGGTTTTATGATTTCGCCACGCCTACCAAAAAGGCACTCTCTTTTTTTTCGGAATACATTGGCCCTTTTGCTTATGAGAAATTAGCCAATATTCAATCAAATAATTCAACCGGGGGTATGGAAGCCGCTTCGGCAATTATGTATAGTGAAAAATCGGTATCAGGGAAACGTGACCCGCGCTGGCAAAATGTAATTGTACATGAAATTGCGCATCAATGGTTTGGGGATGCCGTAACCGAATCGGATTGGGATCACGTGTGGCTTAGCGAAGGATTTGCTACGTATTTTACTTTACTATTTACCGAATACAGCAGCGGCCATGATGCCTTTATACGAGACATGAATGCTTCGCGCGAGAGCATAAAAAAATATTTGACTCAAAACACACCCTCATCGGTGGTGCATCACCAACTGAGCGATATGCAAAAAGTTACGAGTACCCTTACTTACCAAAAAGGAGCTTGGGCATTACACATGCTGCGTTATAAAACAGGGGATGAAGATTTTAACAAGGGGATACGATCGTATTATAAAAAATACTTTAATGGCCATGCTACCACTGATGACTTTCGCAATGAAATGGAGTTGGCTTCGGGAAAAGATTTAAAAAATTTTTTTACCCAGTGGTTGGATAGGACGGATATACCCAAAATCAAAGGCCAATGGAAGTGGAATGAAAAGACAAAGGAAATAACCATAGCCGTAGAACAGTTGCAAGGAGGAAGTATCTACACAATACCTCTAGAGTTTGGTTTTGTTTTCCCGGATCAACCGAGGCCACTCATTCAATCAACTGAATGGAACCAACGCACTGCGTCTTTTACATTTAAACTAAACAGCAGACCTGCCCAAGTAAGTATTGACCCACAAACAACGCTACTGGCTGATTTCGATTTTCAGGAAAAAGGAAAATAATTTTATTCAATAATGATCCGCTTGAGGTAATGATTACCCGGATCAACCAGAGGTAAAGAGGCACTCTCTATCTTCATGGGTTGATCGAATAATTCAATTTTGATGATCCCCTTACTCGTTAAAATTTCAACGGGTAATTTCATAGGAATATTCTTCGGGGTCACCGTCCAGGTATTGGTGTTTTGCTGAGTTAGAACAAACTCCATTCGGTTAGTCGTTTGCGTATAAAAATAAAACAACGGCTTTAAATCCATTTTCGATTCGCTGCTAAATAGCTGCTCTACGTCATGGGTAGCAACAAAGTGATGGTAAGTATAAGCCGAATCGGTAGCTAATTTTTTTAAAGTAGAGAAAAAGAGAGCGTCTCCTAAAACATAACGGAGTGTGTGCATAAAGAAAGCCCCTTTTACGTAGGTGTCGCCTGTGTAAGTATCTTGCGTGTTTACTTCTTCCGCCAGCACTAACGGTTTTTTATTTTTGATGTTTACCCGGAAGTTGGTTATCATCGAATCGTAACCCTGTTCGCCTGTTAGCTCGCGAAAGCACAAGGCTTCGGCATACGTATCAATCCCTTCTTGTATCCACATGTGCGCCCAGTCTTTGTTCGTTACTTTGTTGGCCCACCATTCATGCCCAAATTCATGAAACAGATTGGCCGAATAGTATTGCCCTTTAAAACGTTGGTAGGTAAAGGGATCTCCGTAGGTAATCATGGTTTGGTGTTCCATGCCCGGATTAGGAACTTGGGCGATGCCGATTTTTTCTTTTACCCACGGGTATTCTCCAAAATATTTTTCCAGTATGTGTGTATCGCGTTCGCGTATATCGAATACTTGTTGTGCCTGGGCAACATCTTGGCGGAGCACATAAAATTCCATCGGTACTTTGTTTCCAAGCAGTGTAGTGTAGGGGCGTTTTATTATTTGGTAATCGGCAATGTTAAACACTACGCAATAGTTGCTGATGGGGTAGTTTGTTTTCCAGTGAAAAGTACTTTTGCCAGCTTTGGAAGATTGGCCTTGCAATAAACCGGGTCCGGCTACGACTAATCCTTGAGGAACGGTGATGAATAAATCTACCCCCTCGTTAGGCTCATCGCTGGGATGGTCTTTGCAGGGAAAATAGATTTTGGCTCCATCTAACTGGCAATTGATTACCACCCAAGGTTTGCCATTTTTGTCGGTTGTCCAGGTAAACCCGCCAAACCAGGGCGGCCTTGCGGCCACGGGAGGCTTGCCGGCATATTCTATTTTTGTTTTATGCTTGCCCGGTGTGGCTTTGGCGATAATATAGATGCGATCATTTTTTTGCAGGAAAGGAACCGCTCTTTTATCGAGCACTACTTTTTTTATTTTATACTGATCAATCAGATCAAAAAGCAGGGTATCGGTTGGTTGGTTCAGCACGAAATCAGTTTCCACAAAGCCATCTATACTTTGGTTAGAAATAGCTACATTCAGGGAAAGGGTGTAGTGCCGGATATCCATATTGGCCTGGAGCGGATGGAGTTTGCCACCCGAGTTCCATCGTTTTGCTCCGGGCTGTGCATGGCTGTGCAAAGCAAACAAACTAATCAGAATCAGAAAGAATAGAGCCGGGTACTTTGTCATGATAACAATGGTTGTGGTGAGGGTGCAAGGTCATTAATTGTTGGACGCAGGGCAAGAACAATTTTTTAAAATAAAAAATCATTTCGTAACGAGGGCTCATCTTTTCATGAGCGCCTATTATCTTCCTTACAAAAGAATTAATTTTAATGCACCGCTATTTTACGGGCATGAAGCAACTTTTCTTTTTTTGGAGTTTTATTTTCTTCGGATTGTTTGGGTATAGCCAAAATGATTTTCAAAACTTTCAGACCCTAAGTGTGGATGAAGGGCTTTCGCAAAACAGTGTTTATGGGATGTATCAGGATCATCGCGGATTTTTATGGATTGCTACGGCCGATGGGTTGAACCGCTATGACGGGAAGCGGATAAAAAAATACAAGAATTCTCTTAGTACAGCGGAACCTTACAACTCAAATTACATTCGTGGCAATATTGCCGAAGATGCAAATGAAAATCTTTGGTATTATACTGAAAACGGTTTATATCAATATAATCGCAGGGCCGACCGGATAGAAAAAAAATACTACCCGAAGCAGGTTCATTTAGGAAGAGTAGATTTTAAGGTGCTGTTTGTTGATCATGAAATGGTTTGGTTGTTTAACCCGGCTGCCGGGTTTGCCAGCTATTCCATAGAGTCGGGCCGGGTTACGCTATTCCCGGTTTCCGTACAATCAGATTACGCCAATTATATTCCCAGAGATGCTCGGTGGGTTGGAAATTTTATTTGGTATGGAATTGAGCGGAATGACGGGCTGTACCGGTTTAACATTCATACGCATGCCACCGATCATTTTTTTGGCACAGAAGAAATTGCCTTTATCCGATTTGTTACAGGCGGGTACTATAAAGTTGGTTTTTCGTCTATTCAATATTACGACTCAATTAAAGGAACAACCGAAATACTTCCGATTCAATTTAAAAAATCGAAACAACCTTCTATTGTATCGCTGGTAAAAGACGATAATTACAATGTTTGGATTGCCACCCGTAAGGAAGGCTTATGGAGATATAATACACAAACCAAACAAACTACCGTTTTTCAAAATCAGATATATAATTATGCCTCCATCCCAACCAATAGCCTTACCGGATTATTGATGGATCGAAATAAGAATTTGTGGATAAGCACTGAGGGAGCCGGTGTTTGTAGGATTGATACCCAACCCACGATGTTCAATACATCAATAATAAGCCAGCAACAAATCCTCAAAAAAAATCTTTTTGTCAGGGCAATAGCCGAAGATTCAAAACAAAATATATGGGTTGCCTCATTGCAGAATCCGATTTATGAATTGAATCCTTCTACTGGCCAGATCAGGCCTGTTCCGTTGCTAAATCGCTTGAAAATAATGGATGCTTCCGTCATTCTTTTTGATTCAAAGAAAAATTGCTGGGTTGGCCATGATAAATATATTTCGAAAATAGACTCAACCGGAATCCGGCTGGCACAGTATGAGTTTAGCTCTCCCCTTCCGGTTCAGTTTAATAAACTTCTTGAGCTAAAAGATGGGCGAATAATGGTGGCTTGGTCGGGGGGGCTTACCGGAATTACGCCAATGAATAACCCGACTGAAAAGTTTTTGATAGAAAAAAATTGGACTAATGAAGTGCAGGAAGGCCGTGATGGAACATTGTGGGCAGGCAATAAAAATACAGGTCTTCACCAATACACTCGAGCAGGAGAGAGGTATGAATTGAAAAATATTTTTTTCGATAACCTCGATGTAAAATCCATTCATGCCGATAAGAAAATACCCGGTATAATTTGGCTGGCCACCGATTTGGGCTTGGTGCGCTTTGATTATGGCACTAAGCAAAGCAAGATCCTTACCGAAGATAATGGGATGAGCAGCAGTTATGTATATGGAATATTGGAAGACACGAACGACAGATTGTGGTGTAGTACCAATGCGGGGATCAGTTGCTATAATAAGAAAACAAACACATTTGTTAATTATACCAACAAAGACGGACTGCAAAGCAATGAATTTAATTCGGGGGCTTTTTATCAAGGAGTTTCTGGCAATTTCTATTTTGGCGGAGTCAAAGGGCTTAACTGGTTTAACCCACAAGCAGTTGATGCCGACTCTGCCTCCACACCGGGTATGATAACCGATATGGCCGTGAGCGATCACTCTGTGAATGATTCCATCCTTGTAAAAAACAAAATTGAACTGCCTTATTTTAAAAATGATATTTCTATTCACTTCTCAGTTTTAGATTTTACCAAACCCGAAAGCAATAAAATAAAATTTCAACTGATAGGGTGGGATAAAAAACCACAAACCACGTATGAGTTGCATGCGGATTATAAAAATCTTTTACCCGGAAACTACACATTGGTATATAGCGCCAGTACATACAATCATCATTGGAGCAGCAATCAGTATTTTACCATTACGATCCAGGCTCCGTTTTGGCAACGATGGTGGTTTTATGTCCCCCTGCTAGGGCTGGCAGTTGCCACCGTTGCCATGATTGTTGCCTACCTTATTCGGCAACGATACCGGTTGAAAATTTACAACCTTGAAAAGCAAAATGAATTAGAACGTGAGCGCAGGCGGATCAGTATGGAAATGCATGATGACATTGGAGCCGGACTTACCC
Organism: Bacteroidota bacterium; assembly: GCA_018267195.1. Lineage (GTDB taxonomy): Bacteria > Bacteroidota > Bacteroidia > Cytophagales > Cyclobacteriaceae > ELB16-189. The sequence continues at coordinate 13,875 of JAFDYY010000035.1, forward strand.
GGATTGCCCTGATTAGCGAATCGGCAAAATACCAGACACAAAAAGAAGATTTATTAAACCAGATTGCGCAGACCAGCCGCGAAGTGGTTCATTCCATGAATGAGATTATCTGGAGCCTTAATCCCGATCATAAAACGTTCGACCAGCTGATGAGCTATTTGCGCGATCAACTACACACACTGCTTGAACCCGTTGGAATCAATTATCAGATTGATCTGCCCATGCAAGGCAACTTTAAGCCCGACCATGCGGTTATGCGAAACTTGATATTACTTTTAAAAGAAGGAACCAATAATGCCATTAAGCATGCGAAGGCAACCCGCATTGAAATTATAGGAAAACAGAATGGCCCAATGTTAGAAATTGAAATCATTGATAACGGCAGGGGCTTTGATACCAATAATTATGCTGCCGGGAATGGCTTAAAGAATGTAGCCAAACGAATAAAAGAGATAAAAGGACAATGGGAGATACAATCTAAAAAAGACCGGGGCACACGGCTGCTATTTCAAATTACTATGGATGGAAAAACCTACTACTAAAATCACATTGCTTTTCAGCGCCCGCCAGACGTTATTTGTTACGGATGAAGATTGACTCAATTGCTATTATCGAAGACGATGACAAAGTACGTCAATACCTTGCCGAGGAAATCCATCGCACTATTAACGTAACAGATCTAAGGTCATTTAAAGATGCAGAAACTGCGTTGCAGGAGTTAACGGCCAACCCGGTACAAATTGGCTTGTTCGATATCAATTTACCCGGTATGAATGGGATAGATTGTATTCAACGACTGAAAATGGTTCATCCCAAAATGCAAATGATGGTACTAACCGTTTACGACAATACCGATACTATCTTTAATGCTCTCAAAGCAGGAGCCACTTCATACTTGCTGAAAAGCACATCTCCCCAAAAACTAATAGAAGCCATAGAAGAAGTGAGCCAGGGCGGCTCGCCCATAAGCAGCCAGATAGCCCGCAAAGTAATTGAAGCCTTTGCTGTTCGCGAAAAATCAAATAAATATTTTCAGGAACTGAGCCGAAGAGAACAAGAAATTTTAGAATGGCTCAGTAAAGGATTCCGCTACAAAGAAATAGCCGATAAATTATTTCTAAGCCTGGACACCGTGCGTACCCATGTGCGCAATATCTACGAAAAGCTTCAAGTCAATTGCCGGGTAGAAGCACTTAAGAAAACCGGATTTATATAAACATTGGCCTGTGCCGAGGTTGTTTCCGTAACCCATCATTACTACTTTTTTCACATTTCGCTGTATAACCCCACAGGGTAAGTTTGGACAATAAAAAAGACCATTCTAAACCCCACAGAAAATGAAAAAATTATCTATTGTTTTTTTGGTTTTAATAAATTTTTGCGTTTCCGGTCAGGATTTTCCTTTGGCCTGGAAATCAAAATTTGGGTTTGAGCCCTCGCGCTGGTATTACACACCCGATGGAAAATATGTTTTAGGCCGGAACGAAACACAGGCCGAAATGCTGGACGGGGCAACCGGAAAAACGATTTGGGCGCTCAATTTTAAAAATGATTTGAAAGTAAAGGAGCTGGCCCGCGCAACCTATAATCCGGAAGCCGGGTTTATTCTTTTTTACAACAAGGATGAAAAAAAGAAAAATGGAGAAAAAATTATTATCGACTTGCCCACCGGAAAAGAGCTGTGGCGCACGGATGGGTATGCCGGAGTGGATGGAGATGATAATTTCCATTTTGCCCATTGCCTTAATACACTCACCGTAAAAGAACACACCATTGTGTATGATCAAGCCAGTAAAAAATTTGTGGGAGTAGATGTGCGATCCGGAAAAAAGGTATGGGAGTCTAAAGAGTATGGGGTGGATCTTAAAGATGTTAGCATCTACGAGATAAAAAATTCTGAATCGGCTCAGATACTCATCGCTAACGAAGACCCGTTGAAAATACAAGTTGTCTTTATGAATATTCTTACCGGTGAAACTGTAGATAGTAATAATTTTAAGACCAGCCAGGGAAGAGACTATAACACATCATCGTCCAACCAAATAGATATTGGAAAAAATGTTGGCGATACAAAGGTTACTTTAAAAGGAACCATGAGAAGGATATCTCCTTCAAAAATTAAATTTGAATTAAAAGCTTCAGGAAATGTAAGCTGGACAAAAGAATTTGATGGGAGTGCGGTTCGCCAATTATTAGCTTCGTCTAATGGCCACTTAGTTCAAGATGCACCTTACGTAAAAATGGATGTGCAGGAAGGAAAAATATTTGTTCTTTCTAAAAACATTTCAGTTTTTGATTTACAAACCGGCAATCAATTATGGGAAGCACCTTTCGATAATTGTGATGTATCCGTTGGCCTGAAAGTAAAACAAGAATTTGGAATTGCCGGATGGCCTTTGGTCGATGGCCAATACATTTATTATGTTGACCTTCAAAAAGAGAATGCGATTAAAAAAGTAGAAGCCCAAACCGGAAAATTGATTTGGAAAACAGAAAAAATAAAATCGGGCGACCGGGTACCCAACTTAGCCGTGATCAACGGGGTGCTGGTGGCACAGTTTGGCGGAATGATTAACGCACAAACTTTTATACCCAATGCCAATGGAGGCTTTGGTGATGGGGTGTATAAAACAGCTAACCGGTTTGATGGCGACTACGGAGTGCATGCATACGATGCCAATACTGGAGCCACCTTGTGGGATACCCGCAAACTAACAGATAAGTTAGGAGATAAATTTTCTAACCGTATTACCACCCTGTACGGATTGGGGAACAAAATTGTGGTAGCGAGCGACAAAAATCTATTTTGTCTAGACGCCAAAACAGGGGAGGTTGTTTATAAAACATCGTTGAGTGAAAGTAAGATAGGCGATGCTTTTGACCTCACGCTCTCTGAAGACAATAAAATTTTCCGCATTTTTTGCGATAACGGAATTGCATCGGCCGATGTCGCTTCAGGTAAACTAAACTATGCCGTAAAAACAGGTCCTATTTTTTGGAAAGAACCGGGCGAATCCAGCTACTCTTTTCAACAAGGCGAGAATTATTTTGTATGGATAGGAGAAAAAGATTTTATAGGGTTTGATTTAGCCAAAGGACAGGTAAAAGGTAAAATGCAAGATAACAGCAACCCGCAACTGACCGATGATGGCAACTATGTCTATGTAAGGAAAGGAGATAAGGTCACAAAGTATGCAGTAAATAAATAAAGATCGCGTGTCCTTCAGAGGAATATATCCGGAGCCGGTATTCAAGTATCGAATGGTGAAAATCGTAACCGTTATTTGGATTTTATTTTTTACGATAGAAGCGAACAGTCAAAGGCGCACAGTAAAAATAGAAGACCCGGACTATTCTGTCGGTAAAAATTTTTACGAGGAAGGGAAATATAAACAGGCTATTCCCATCTTAGAAAAAACTGTTTCGGTTTCGCCCGAAAACCAGGATGCGGTATATTATCTCGCCTCCAGTTACCGAAATACAAATGAACCGAACAAGGCATTGGAACGGTTTAAATCATTGGAAAAACTAAATCCGAATTACGACCCGTGGTTTTACCTGGAGGCCGGCATGGCAGCAAAGGCTGCCTATCAATGGAACGAAGCTGTGCGTCTGCTGTCTGAATTTAAAAAACGATACACCCACACGGCAAAATCGGCCCGGGCTCAGCATCGAGCCGATTATCTTATACACTACGCGCAGCAAGCTATTTTGCTTGCTGCGCAACCGGCAACCATGCCAGAACCGGTGGCACTTCCCTTCCCTGTTAATTCACCTCAAGGCGATTACCTGCCTATGTTAGACCCAACGGGAAATAAACTGTATTTTACATCGAAGCGATTAGGTGGCTTTTCCAAAGAAGATGAAGGAACGACCGAAGGAGATGAAGACTTGTATTTTACGATACGAACCAACGGAAACTGGAGCACCCCCCAACTCCTTCCAGAACCGCTAAACAGTGCCGGCAACGATGGGGCAGCTTCGTTTTCGGCCGATGGCCAACTAATGATTTTTGGAGCTTGCGGACGCGAAGACGGAGTAGGAAGTTGTGATTTGTATTTTTCTGTATTAGAAGGAGCCCAATGGTCTAAACCAAAAAACCTGGGCAATGTAGTCAACAGCGAAGAATGGGATGCCCAAAGTACATTATCTGCCGATGGCTCTAAAATTCTTTTTAGTTCAGACCGCAAGGGAGGATATGGAGGAGAAGATTTATATATGGTTGAGCGTAACCCATTTGGTGAGTGGGGGGTGCCTTCAAACTTAGGCCCCACCATCAACACTCCATTTAGCGAACTTTCACCTTTTCTAAGCCAGGATGGAAAGACGTTGTATTTTTCATCGACCGGCCACCCGGGGTTGGGCGGAGCCGATATTTTTAAATCTGTTTTTGAAAACGGAAAATGGAGTACGCCCGTGAATTTAGGAAAACCCTTAAACACGACCGGAGACGATCGTTATTTTACAACCGGAGGCTCCGGAGAAAAAGGATATTTCTCATCATCGGGAAACAATCAAACATTTAAAATTTATGAAATCGAAATTCCCGAAGAGATGCGGCCACAGCCTTCTATTGTGGTAGAAGGTATCGTAACGAACGCCAAAACAAAATCTCCGGTAGGGGCTTATGTCATGGTAGAAGACATCAATACCGGTGAATTGATAGCGGTAAACAAAAGCAATTCAGTAACCGGAAAATACCTGATCGTGCTTCCGGCCGGCCGCACCTACAGTGTTTCGGCCAACAAAGAGAGTTTCTTTTTTTATTCGCAACGCATTGATGTCCCCATCACGTCAGTATTTCAAGAGATCAATAAAAATATTCAACTCAACCCCATTGAAAAAGGAGCGAAAGTAATTCTTAATAATATCTTTTTTGAAACCGGAAAAGCCGCCCTTACCAATCAGAGCAAGCTAGAATTACAAAAAGCTATTGATTTAATGAAAAAAAACCCATCCATGATAGTTGAAATAGGAGGCCATACCGATAATGTGGGCGAGGATGCTTTAAATATGAAACTCTCTCACGACCGCGCCAAATCGGTGCGCGACTATTTAGTGAATGCGGGAGTTGCCTCCGGACGGTTGCAGGCCAAAGGCTATGGAAAACTGAACCCCGTTGCCGACAATAGCACAGAAGAAGGCAGACAGGCAAACAGGAGAACCGAGTTTGTCATCTTAGAATTTTGAGAAAAGATTATTTCGATAAGGTACCAATCTCTTCATAAACAGCGCCTCCGTTTTTTTATATGCTTACCGGTATCAAAAAAATAATATCAAGTCTTTTAATTTTTTTGTGCACAGCAGGAGTTGCTCAGAAACTTCCGGCCGCCCGGAACCAGACAGATACCAACCAAAAGCGACAAGGCGAGTGGATTATTTGGATGGATGTAAAGTGGCAACCCACAACGGATTCTTCGAGGGCATTTTTTTACCGACACATTAATTATAAAGATGATCAACCCATGGGCCGGGTTACAGACCATTATCGGAATGGAGCAAAACAATATGAAGGAACTTTGCTGCAAGACCGGCCGCAAGAAATATTAGAAGGCGCACAAACCTGGTATTACCCCACCGGAGAAAAAAGAGTAGTAGAAAATTTTGTAAAGGGGGAATCGCAAGGGCAAAATGTTTTTCTGCGCTCCGGAGAACCAGCCGACCCTGAATGGATTGCGCATGATTACCAAAAAGGAGAACGTTTTAGCGATGAAAAAAATTACGATGCCGCAGCACGGGAATTTTTAAAAGCCATTGAAAATGCCGAAGCCTATTACTCTCGTGAAAGCGAAGAGTATGCCGCTGTGGCCGATTGGCTCGGTATTGTTTACACTTTAGCTGAAAAGTACGACAAGGCCATTCCTTACCAGGAAGAGTATGTGTCTGTCAGAAAACTGATCCATCCGCCACCCGACACATTAATGATGAACGTACTGAAGGACCTGGGAACCTCATACCGGATGCAGGAAAATTTTTTTATGGCAAAAATAAAGTTGCGCGAGTTTGTTAACATCAATGCTCGTTTTTTTAATGGGAACCACCCTGATTTTGCCATGGCCATTCAAATGCTGGGTACCGTTTGCGAAAAACGGCACGAATACAATAATGCACTAACCTATTTAACAGATGCCCGAAAGTTGTTTGAAGAAGATCCGGTAAAATATGAATATGCCCGCATTTCAAATTTGCTGGTATTGTCGGGACTTTATCTAACTACCGGAGATTTTGCAAAAGGAGAAGCATACCTGTTGCAAGAACTGCCAAGACTAAAATCGAAATATGGCAGGCAATCGGAATATTACTACACGGCATTGAGCTTGTTGGCGCGTATTCATGTCGGGGCAGCCCAATATAGGCTGGCTGAAAATGAATGGAAAGAAGTCCTCAACATTATCCAATCAGCACAAGGAAACCAGTCGGAGTACTATGCGCAGATGCTGGCTTCGCTGGCAGAGTTATATGTGATAAAAGGAAACATGGTAATGGCCGATAAATTAATTCAAGAATCATTAAAAATAGTTCAAACCAAAAACTCACACGGCCCATCCTATCTCGAATTTCTATCCAAACTTTCAGTAGTCTATGGCTACATGGGCAACAAACAGGCTTTGCTGCAAACCTCAGAAAGAAGAAGAGAAGTAGCCGCCCAATTATATGGCAGCCGCTCGGTAGAATATGCCCGCACATTGCTGGCTTTGGTAGATGTGGCTTTTATTAACAGAGATTGGGTACGGTGTGAACAGCTGATACAAGAAGCTATGGGTATCTATGCCCTCTTCGATTTTAATTCGTTGGGTGAAATGGAAAAAATTAATCTTGCTTTACTTAAATCGAGATTAGGAACTATTTATTTGATGAGGCATTTTTCTAAACCTGAGCCTGCAAAGCTGGCTTCGGCCGATCGTTACCTGAAAGAAGCGGTTGCTCTTTTTGAAAGACTACCCGAAAAAATATTTTCTATAAACATCACCGATACATACCTCGCGTATGCCATGGTGTATGAGTATAAACAGGACTTTCAGCAGGCCGACAGGCTGTATCATTTTGTGTACGAAAATGTGCGCAAGCAGTGGGGCGAAAACCACCCGTACCTGATCAATACGCTTTTTCTGATTGCCAAAAAATCGGAAATCAGGAAAGACTACAAAGCCAGTTTTGAAAACTATAAAAAGGCAATTGCCCTTCATCAACAATATATCCGAAATGTCTTTCCGTATTTAAGTGAAAATGAAAAGGAACAATTTTACGAAATGAACAAAGACATAATGAGGAGCTTTTACGGTTTCGGTGCGCAATACTTTGATCAATTGCCGGGGCTTGCCGAGACCTGGTGTAACGTTATCCTGGATCAAAAAGGAATTGTTCTACACTCGTTTGTTCCAATTCGTGAAGCTATTTTTAATTCCAACGATCAGGAAATAAAAAAAACATTTGGACAGTGGCAAGAAACAAAAAATAAGCACGGACAACTATTGCTAAACAAGCAAGCCGATCCGGAAGAAATTAAAAAAATCAATTTACAGTTGAATGCCCTCGAAAAGAATTTGGCCGAACGGGCCAAGGCTTTAAATCTTAATTTTAAATATTCTACGATTAGTTGGCAGGAAGTTCAGCAAAAACTGCAACCCGATGAAGCAGCCGTTGAAATAGTGTATGCCGTAAGTGACCGCGAAACAGGTGCCGACTCGGCATACTACGCCCTGGTTATTCGCCCGGATTTAAAAGAACCACAAGTAGTACGTTTGTTAGAGAAACAACAAGCGGAAGGAAAGTTTTTAAAATTTTACAGAAACAGTATAAAAATGCAGCAAGAAGATTTAATTTCTTATTCTGCCTATTTTAGCCCACTTGAAAAAACCTTAGAAAAAAATCAAATAATTTATTGGTCGTCAGACGGGGTTTATCATCAAATTAACCCAGCTACTTTATTTAATCCCAACACTAAAAAATATCTGGCTGAAGAGAAACTAATACGTAACGTGCCTTCCATAACATGGATTGCGAAAAATAAAAATGCCAACCCTATATTAGAGTACCCTGTTTTTTTTGCTCATCCTGATTATGGAGTGGCATCCGTTTCTAAAAGCATGAATTTAACCCGGTCGCTCGATTTAGATAATATTGTGGATTTGCCGGGCACCGAAACCGAGTTAAATGAATTAACTCGGTTAATGAAAGCAAACCGCATCTCCTGCCGGGTTTTTGAAAAAGAGCTGGCCACGGAAGAGGCCATTAAAAAAATACAATCACCACAAGTGTTGCATATCGCTACGCATGGATATTTTTTGCCTTCCCTGGAATCTAAAAATAATTTTGAAAACCCCTTGTTACGATCCGGGCTATTGTTGGCAGGTTGTCAAAAAAACCGGTCCGCTACAGATGAAATGAAAGAAGATGGAGTGCTTACAGCCTATGAAGCTTCCACCCTTTCGCTATACAATACGGTATTGGTGGTAATGTCTGCCTGCGAAACAGGCTTAGGCGAAGTAAAAAACGGAGAAGGTGTTTATGGGCTACAGCGTGCCTTTTTTATGGCCGGGGCACGTCAGCTTTTAATGAGCCTTTGGAAAGTAGATGACCAAGCCACCCAGTGGTTTATGGTTTTTTTTTATCAGGAATGGATAAAGAGTGGGAACCTGAATCGGGCATTTCATCAGGCACAATTACATGTAAAAGAAAAATATCCACATCCTTTTTATTGGGGTGCGTTTATTTTAAATGGGCACTGAAATTTACCGAGTATTTTAAGGTGCTGTTTTTTAACCTTCTCTTGAAAAAATTTGTAAACAAAGGCTCTTGAAAGGAGACGAGTACAAGAAAACATAGTTATGAAAACAAAAAAGCGGCCAGGCAACCGCTTTTTTGATTTTAGTAGCGGGGACAACACCCCGATTTAATTTCGATTCCCGATCAAAAATACGCCCAGGGCAGCTAAGAAACAAGCTCATCTTACCTCTTTTGTCAATAAGTGTAAACTTCTTGTCAGACTTAGTCAACTTTTCGTTTCCGCACTGTTTCCGCATAGTATCATTGGAACTATGGCAACGGTAAATTTCTATCTCGATCGTCCCTATCGCCAAGGTGTGAATAAATGGGATATAGCTAAAGCAATTAATTCTAAAAAAAATATTAATAATCTCCTCAATCCGCGAGAGACAATGATAAGATTGTTTGTCACGTTCCCTGGGAGGAAGATACTGAAGTATTCTACAGGTGAGAAAATCTATGCAACTCAATGGGATTTTTCCAAACGTGCAGTCCGCTCTGCTGTTCATGGAAGTCTTTCACTTAACACTCGGATGTCAATACTTAAAACAGCTGTGCTGGAGGCAATTCGAACAGCGATCACCGAAAACCCAGATGTTTCACTCGCTGAAATAGATAAGAAAGTACGACATGCTCTCAATGGTAAAAATCCTTCATTCAATACAAAGACATTTTTGGAATACCTCAATGACTACATTGAAGAAAAGCGACTGATATTGAAACCGAAGACTATCACAAAGCTGGAATCTTTCAAGAATGTATTCCAGGACTTTGTGGCGAGTTCGTACAACGAGATCGAGCCGCGTCTGCTCAGCTTCTCAAGTGTGGACGATTCTTTAGACCTGAAAATGCGCACCTATCTCTTCAATGAACGAAGAAATCTAAATAACTCAGTGTCCAAATTTTACGAAACGCTTTCTGGTTTTATGGCCTGGGGGTTGAGACGAAAATTGCACAGCAATATTTCATATCAAAATTTTTCAGCTAAACGAGATAAGAAAGATGTTGTATTCTTAACTGTCGATGAACTGGATGCTCTGAAGAAACTTGATCTTCCGTTTGGAACTGCCGATAGAACGATCCGCGATCTTTTTTTATTTATGGCGTTTACAGGGCAGCGGATAGGAGATGCTAATAATATATGTCGAAAGGATTTGTACTTGCGCGATGACCAATCCATCGATTGGATTCTTTTCCAGCGGAAAGGGCACAAGACAATGAAGATGGAGTTACCACTTCTAAATAAGAGCAAGGAAATTATTTTGCCATACTACCATAAGGCTAATGATCCACAGGCCAAGTTGTTCTCAGTTTATTCGGAGCCACATATGAATAGAAGATTAAAAGCATTGTGTGGCGTTGCCGGAATAACTGAGACGACAACCATCGTTCAATACAGGAACAAAGAGCGTGTGGAGACGGTACAGCCAAAGAACAAATTTATTTCTATGCACACCGGGAGGCGCAGTTTCATTAGTAATTCACTGGCTCTCGGATTAAGTCCCGAAATTATAAAGCAATTTTCGGGGCACGTAAATTTGAAGACGATGAATCTTTATGTAGGTGTGCAATATGAAACTAAGCGCAAGTTTCTATTCGAATCGTGGCAAGGTGAAACCGTTAGGGATGCTGGAGACCCGGATAGACAGAGCTGATGGATTTAATCTTTCCCTTCCCAACTTTTATGTTCATATAGAATTCAAAGGGAAATCTACCGCCAGTTAATACGTCTTTGTCACAACCATCCAGCTCCACATATTCTATATGACGCGATTCACCTTCAAGCATTTTATGTTCCCACAGCCTTTTATGATTCTCACCTTGATTTGTCTCTATTTCTATTTCTTCAGTAATAAACTTCTTGACTCTCTCAGCAGGCAATTCCAAAATACTCGCGATGCCCATTCTGCCTTCAATTGGGAATCCTTCGAGAAATAATTGCCTGCACTTAAAACCGATCCAATCATGATCGATGTAACTGTGAGCATTTCTTCGCACGGTGTAGCAAAACCGATTCTTATCTATAAGTAGTATTTCATAAATGAATGGTTTGCTATCGTCCAACAAGTAATTTTGGCTAATAGTCTCCAATTTTTCACGCAGAAGATTGAACCTTTTTCCATCCCGGACTTGGTGTCGCATACCCTTCATCCGCACCAGCTCAGGCGAGTTCAAATACTTCTGAACGTACGGACCAATGGTGCGGTAGTAAATATGTAGGGCTTTGCCAATCCTATTATATGAAAGTTGTTCGTAACGCAGTTGCAGAATTCTTACAATTATATAGGGATCAAGACTCCTGCCAGTAAGGTCTTTTCGCGATACCGACTTCACTTTCTTTTTGCCGTTGCAGTAACAAACATACCTCTTCCGGTAGCCGTAGGTGCTACCAAAAGGGGACATTTTTTTCCCACAGTAATCACAAAAGATGGTGTCCTTTTTAAGGTTTTTCATGCACAAATAAAGTACATACCGACCACATTATACATACCACCTACATAGTTTCATTTTTCGAGCCAACCTTGACTCGCAATTCTTCAAAACATTCATTTTAGAGCGTGAAGGGGGCTTTTTTGATAATAGAAAAGCAAGGTGCACGGTCGCGAAACCTGGCTAGACCCAAATGATAAGAGACTCATGCGTAAGCATGAGGATGAGAATAATAAAGCCGCGCACCAAGAGGGTGGCCGTTTTATTGGCGGAACAAAACCGCATCGCAAAATATGTGATCTAACTGTTGAAGAATTCAGTTTCTTAATCGACAGCAGTACCGAGGCAAGTTTTAACAGGCTACTGAAATCAACACAACAATCAAATGCTGAACCAGAGGTTGGTTCATCGAGGCCGGGGGTGCCGAAGAAGTATGCGGTGGAATCACCACCATTGCCACCAATGGTTGAATTGGAATTGGTGAACATCGTAAAAAAGGCAATGACCTCGTTGCTTAATATTCATGGTCTGTCGATGGATGGTATTCTGGCTGCGTGTAAAAACATGATTGAGAATGCAATTGCTGAAATAGTTCCCAAGCACGATCCCGAAGAGGACATTTTTTATAATGCTACGGAGGCTGGGAAATTCTTGGGCGTATCAAGAACAACAATTCAAGAATGGAAGGGCATCATAATTAATGGTAAGGCTAAACTACAGTTCAGCGAACTCGACAGAAAGATTAGCAAGGCTGAATGTCGAAGAGCTAGGAACCGGTTATCGTTCCGCGCTGACTCAATCGCAAAGCGCATCGACTTCCCAGAGAACGATAGGAAAAAGAAGAAAAAATAAGATTAGTGCCACTGACTTTACAGCACTGTCAAGTTAGTGGCACTTTTTGTAAGGTTAACTCTTGAAGGCCAAAAACTGCCGTAGTGTGGGGAAATTTTTAACCCATATCTATGGAAAAAACAAATTCAAAATCCAGTTTTAGACTGGTCCCATTACTCGATTCATTTCTGAGGTGGGTGCAAAAACATTTCCGTTTGAACGGAGATGTTGACGTTGCGAAATGGTATCGCATTACCCTTTCGGATGCCCTTGTATGCTCTGCGCTAAGCCAACGCTTTCAGGAAGTCCTTCTGACTAAACTGAACCGCGATCGGATGCGGATTTTGAAAACTTCAAAATCTTTTCGTGCTGATTTTGAACTGAGAGAATTGATGCGCGAAATACCTGAGCTGTCTCAGTTTGAATTAAGTTCTGGCGACCCAGGTCTTTTTCTATTGAGACAAAGAATGATCGCACCAGGCGAAACGGGAAAGCCCGGAGAGGAAGCATATCTGATGTTTGAATCGATTGAAGAGGTCGATGAATTCTTCCTCACGACTATCCAGTACACATTTTACAGCAAGCGCAAGAAAAAATTTGTCGATGAATTTGCCGTTGCTGATCAGCAAATGCAGCAGATGACTACAAAGTACAAATTGCCTGGGCGGTTTGGTTTCAATGCGTTTGTTGATCCCACAGATAGGCATCGCGCAGAGAAACCGAATCTGGATTTCATGGACGACTACGGTACGCCAACTGCGCCAGCAGGTGAAGACGACAACAAAGGTGTTGACGAAAAAGAAGAAGTGCTGGGGAGCAATGAACAGGATATCCTGGAGGGCGAAGATGAAGAAGATGAAGACGACATTGAAGACGATTTCGATGTTGGTCCGGACGATTTGATACCAGCTGACGAGTAAGCTCAAGAAACCTGAACCCCAAGTTGGCACAACTTGGGGTTTTACTGATTAATAGAAAAAGGGTCTTTACCAATTAAACCAAATATGGAAAAGAGAGTAATAATATTTCAAGGTGCTACAAGAGGGATGATCGAAGTGGCAAAGAAGAAACAGAAACTAATACAAATCTCGCTACCAGCATTGGTAGCGGGAATTTCAACCGGTGTTTTTTTAGGTTTCAACTTTATGGAAATAATCGAGCGGATTCGAAAAGAAGCATACAAAAGCGATCTAGTTAAAGAGTGGAAATCGAAATTACCATTCGTACTTGGCAGTGTTTATGTTGAAGATCAAGACCTGGCTAAACCACCCGTGAACCACATTGGGGTCGTAACGTTAGACGGAGATTTTCCTGAGCTTTTTAATCGTGATGATCGAATGAACAATGCGCGAATTTGGAAGCAGAAATTAGAGAACGACCCGTACATCCTACTCATGTTTTACTCTCCGCAATTCGGGTTGAAGTTGTTTTGTAAAACGCCTCCTGATTTAAGGAACCACGACCGTTGGTTGCAGGCGCTTGCGAATTATTTCAAAGCTAAATACGGATTTGTCCATGACAAAAGTTGCAATGGTTCAAAGAGGCTGGTTTTCTTGAGTTACGATCCAAGCCCATACGTTAATCCTAGTTGTCTGGTTTTTGATCGGATGAAAGAATTTGCACCCGAAGAACCAGAGTCCAAACTTCAGAATAAACCTGTAGCTGCTCCAACTAAATCGGAGACCACTGAATTCATCAATCCGAATGACTTAGTTGAGGAAGTTAACAACCAAGAAAAGTCAGAGCCTGCTCCTGTTACGGAGATACCAGAAGAATTAAAGTTGGATATTGAATTTTGTCTTGCAGACATCAATGCACGGAAAATCGATATTACCGTTGTTGAGAAAGATTGGCACGCCATCGGCCTCGCGTTTGCAAGCTTAGGTGAACAAGGGAGGAACTATTTTCATGCGGTTAGTGAACACTTTCCGAAATATAATTTCACAGAGGCCGATAGAGAATTTGATCATTGTTTAAAGTATGCCAACGGCAGCGTAGGAATAAAGACTTTCTTCTATCACTGTAAGCAACATGGCATTGCATTTCGGAAGAAAACCAGACAGGAAGTAGTTCAGCCTAACGCTGCGAGCGTGGAGGAGAGTGTTATCCTTTCTGAGACACCAACATTTGATCAATCAATTTATGAATCATTACCGCAACCGCTTCGGAGTTTGTGTTTAATGTTCGACCATGTGCGCAGCCGCGACATGGTGTTGGCTTCCTCACTTGCATTAACAGGCGCTGTTTTGTATAAGGTTTATGGGAAATATGCAGGGAAAATAATTCACCCACCAATTTTTGTTTTTATTGTTGCGCCACCAGCTTCAAATAAGAGTGTGGTCTCCTGGTCTAAAAAGTTAGGTTCTTTGATCGAAGGCTATCTGGCAGGGTTATGGAAAACACAATTGGATGAACACGCGGCGAGCGAGGGAAACAACAAAGACAAGCCTACACCACTGATGTTTTTCGTTCCTGCAAACAGTAGTTCTGCTGGTCTGATTCAACTTTTATCAGGTTTGGAAACAGGCATTGTCTGGGAAAGTGAAGCTGATACCCTCTCTGCGATAATGACAGCCGACTTCGGTGGCTGGCTTCATACACTTCGTGATATTTTTGATCATGCTCCCGTCAAACAGTACCGCAAAACAGATAAAGAATTTGCCTCGATTGATAGGCCAATACTGGGATTGATGATTACGGGCACACCCGGTCAGGTAACACGCTTGGTAAAAGACGGTAACGCAGGGATACATTCACGCTTTGTGTTCTATGGGTTCGAGGACTTGCCTCAATACATCAGCCCTTTCTCTCAGGTCAGCGAAATGCTGGAAGACAGTTTCAATGAAGGAGCGAGGGAAATATTTGCTCTCTACAATTTTTTGCGCAACAAAGAGGAGGGGATCAAGTTTTCATTAACCGAGCAACAGAAAATGATCTTTGACCAAACAATTGAAAAATGGATGGTACTGTCCCACAAGTCACACGGCAATATTGGTAAGTCAGTGGCCACACGTCTGGGTGAAATATTATTCAGGGTGGCAATGACACTAACTGCTCTCAGAACGAAATGTCAAACGGAACTCATCTGCAGCGATGTGGATTTTGATACCGCGGTTAAAATAGCCGACACGTTCAGGATACACTCACTGATGGTGTTGGCGACTTTCCCGGAAGCCCCAGCGCAGGTGACCAGCGAAAAGAAAAACATTGAACGGTTTTTTCAGGCGCTGCCAATCGCCATATCATCGAAAGACGCGGTTGCGATGCACAAAGATTTTGGAGTGTCCGACCGCACGATACAGCGGTACCTAAAAAAGTTCCGGGAGGCAGGACGGTTGGTGCTTGGTGCGGACGGTGTGTACACGAAAAGAGGCTGACGAACAAGCGCATCTTGCCCAAGGGTGCCGCGCGAGGAGCCGGTTGAGCGCGTCAGGCGACACGACGACAACCTGTCGTCCTTGTCTTTTTGCACAGCGGAAACCGCTTGTGGGGGCGAGGCTCAAGCTGCCCATAGAGAGGCGAGGTTTTTTAATTCTCCATCAAATATCAATATTGAGTAATGGCTGGGAAGGACGAGCAAGGAACCGGAGAGAGAAGCCTCTCTCGACCCTTTATCCCCATCAATACAGAGGATGAAGGAGATGGAGAACAGTGAAGCCGAGAGAGGCGAGGCTCCATCATCCCAGAATCAATATTGAATTAAGATGGTGAAGCAGAGGTATACACCTCACCAGTCTCACCTCTCAATGAGCTTTGAATTATCTATCTGGCCGCAGAAGTGCACCAATCACATCCATCTTATCATCAATATTTGAGAGAGATGGATTTTTAATAGACGAGCCTTTTTCCAGCCTTCCGCTGGAAAAAAAGGCCACGACAGGTTGTCGTCGTGTCGTTGTCGCGCCCGTCTTGTACGCAAGACAAAGCCGCGACAGCATGTCGGTCTCAGTCTGATCAACTATCCGCTAATTTTTTTCTCCTTCAAGATGCCGCGAAGAATGATTTTGTAAAGATCGCTCCAAGTCAGCCACCCCATGTTACTGGCAACGGACTCTACGGACTTCACTTCAATCCCTTGCAAGCTGTCTCTCAATGGTTTTAAACTTTTGTTCCGCCCAAATTTGTAATAGTTGAACATCCACGCACTTTTATACTTGTCATGGAAACCACCTTTGCTTGAATTTAATATTTTGTCTTTGCTTTCTCGCCTTGATAAAATTTTGTTTGGCGCGATGTCGAGAAAAATGAAATGAAAGTCCTTATCAGCACAACTGTCCAAGCCGACACGCAACTTTCTTGTTATTTGGTCGTGAGGTTTTTTTCTTTTTTTGTCAGCCAAACTTATGGAACTGTAAAGCTTAGCCTCAATGAAAAATAATTTGTCCGGCAGCTCTATACTAGCATCAACTTCGGTGCTTTCATTTGTCCGTTGTCATGTATAAGTTTTCCCAACAAAAATTTTTACATCGCTGTCAGAATAGTCACTGCCTGTAAATTTGAATTTATTTTTTCCTTCGTAGGTGTCTTCCAATATTTCATCCAATGCTGAAAATTTTATCCTCTGTGGAAAACTGTCCAGAACCTTGAAACATGACCAAGTTAGCGCGTCTTCACTGTGTGAACTGTGACCGTTTCGCAATTTGTGTTTCATTCCTTTGTAGTCGGAGTTAAGGAATTGCTTCAATGCATTTTCCTGTCCTGGAATAACTGCGTGGTTTCTAAGATAAGTTTTGTAAATCATTTTATAAAAGCGTTGTGGGCAAATTTTCCATTCCACCGACTTTGTGAAGAGCAACGCTCAGCATTTTCGCTGATGTTTACCAATGTTCACTTCCATTTCTTCCATAGATTTAAGGTGTGTTCGCAAAAGCGAATGTCATCATCTTTGCGATAGAAGGCTATATAACCACTTAGGTTGTTTACCCAAATGCAATAATTTTTCCCAATAACTTTCTTAGCCAAATCGAAATTGATATTTCCAAAAAGAACGATGGCTGCAAACCCTTCAAGTTTTCCGAGTAGCAGCAGCAGATCAGGGTTTAGCCCTTTCACAACGGTATCGTAGTACCCTGCCTTGCTCTTTAATGTTTCATGGTTTATTTCTTCCAACTCCAGAAATCTCGGCAAGAGACCTTGTGCAGTGTCAATATGCAGTTCTTTAAAGTGAGTTTGCATTACGGATAGATAATATTGACACTGTTTTAACGTCTCATTGTTCCGTTCAGTGACCCCGCGATCTTTATTTTCTCTTTCTATTTGATCTATTTGTTTTTGCTGCAGAAAATTACTGTACAGTAGTCCAGCAAACGCAAGGCCGGTAAACAAAGAGTTCATCACTCCAAACATGTCACCATATGTGCCTCTTTCAGCGGCTGGTAATTTGTACAAGATTGCGAAATTTATCAGCCAAAATACAACCACTGCTGAACACAGCCACCAAAGCGGTTTGTACGATTGAATCATTCTAATCATAGTTGCTATTCGGTTTTGGTTCTTTACTTAGTGGAGACATTTTTCCTTTGACATGAATTTTTCCTTTAAGCTCATTGTAATGGTAAAATTCATAAGCTTCCAACCAGCTTCTAAATGATTCTTCATCACTCTCTGAGCGTTGAAGGTTTTCTTTCCTCGTTCCTTTTACCACGATGGATTGCCAATCATCCGTCTCATCATAAATGTCCCTCATGTATCCAGCAGGCAACTTGATATCGAATCCACCTCCTTCTCTTGGTATTATTTCATCAAACGAAAATGGATAGTGTATGTGACCCAAAATTTGTTTGACATATGGGAAAATCAAAGGGTCTATTCCAAGATCAATGAGTAAGCGAAAGAATGTGTCATTGTACTTTGCCTTACTTATTGGATTATTGTTTTTGAGATATTCCTTGTGAGCCGATTCCACCCCTTTGAAGTGCCCAGACCGGACGATCCCAACAACAGTTTTCATTGTTTTCCGGTCAATTTGATCTTCCATAATTTCCCTTTTGTCTGGTTCATTCCAAAAAAGGACGCTTAGAAATCCGTGAACCATTCTTTCAACGTCCTGCCAGGTTCTTGATTTTAAAAACAAAAAAAGTCGCCAAGGGAATTTGATATTGAAATACACGTAACTGTCATGAACCAGATTGTAGTTACCGTTCGCGTAAGCATGAAGACTTTTGTTCTTCTCAATTTCTTTTTCACTTCCTGGATACAAGGTAAAGGTCAGTGCCGCATCTCTGTGACGCAGATACTCTACCTGTTCAATTCGCTCATGTAGTTTTTTGGCAGTGATCCCTGCATACTTTTCAATGTGGTAGTTTGGTATCCAGACAGACTTGTTCAGGTATTCTTCAATAGCCTT
>JAFDYY010000036.1 GCA_018267195.1 Bacteroidota bacterium
CTCAATCCTTATTTCTCTGCCGGAAACTGGAGAGAACTTGATAAGAATAACTTCTTAACAGGAAATGTTGAGCTTAAATTTACTCCAATTGCAGGGTTGGAATTAACTGCCCGGCAAGGGATAGCCAACCGCGAATACTATCAAAAAAGTACCGTTGGCGCATTTAAGTATTCCAACTATGCCAAGCACACTCCGCTGAGTTCTAAAACGGATATCCCTGCTTCCGACAGCGAAATCTCGATGTGGACATTGCAATCCATCACTGACTTTATTGCGCAGTACAACAAGTCTATTTCTAACTTCCATGTTCAACTAACCGGTGGCATGCAGTTAATAGAAAATCAGGCAAAATATTATATCATGTCGGTAAGCGGGTTACAGGTGCCCGGCTTATTTAACATCAGCACAGGCTTGGGTACGCCCACCGTTGGACAGTCAAACATTAAAACCCGTTTAGTGGGTGGGTATGCAAAAGCCACAGTAAGCTACAACGACTGGTTGTTCTTAACAGCCACCGGAAGAAATGACTGGGATTCCCGTTTGGATGTAACCAATCGCTCTTTCTTCTATCCTTCAGCTGAGGTTTCAGCCGTGTTATCAGATGTTTTCCCTTCTTTAAAAGAAGGATTCTTTAATTACCTGAAAATTCGCGGAGGCGTATCGCAGACCGGTCAGGTAAACTTAGCGAATACCTTTACATTAGGTAATGTGCAGTTTAGCGATTACGGGGCATATGCGTTGAATACCACCTATAATCCGAATGCACAAGGATTCCCTTACGGATCGTTGGCCGGATATTCTATTGGTAGCCGGTTAGTAGCCAAAGGACTTAAACCCGAACTCACTAAACAATATGAAGCCGGTGTAGATTTTACTCTTTGGAAAGACCGTGTTAATGCCAGTGTAACCTATTTCCACTCGCAAACCAGCAACCAAACGATTGCTACCGGTACCTCTTGGGCCAGTGGGTTTAGTTCGTTGCTTACCAACGTAGGGGTTACACAAAGTGAAGGGGTAGAGACCAACTTGAGGGTAACGGCATTTAAAAACCAGGATTGGAATGTTACGGTAGGTGGTAATTATACTTACTTGAATAACAGCGTTATTTCAATCACTCCGTTGGTGCCGGCCATTACTTTGGCTACTTCAGGCACAGCTGCTTCTCAGGTATTTGCGGGGAAAGCTTTCCCGGTAATTACCGGATACGATTATGTTCGCGATCCGAAAGGACATGTGATCGTGGATGGCACAACAGGCCTTCCCACACAGTCTTCAAACATTAGTATCTTGGGCAATGCCACCCCGAAACATATTTTGGGTATGAATGCCTCGGCATCGTACAAGAATTTTTCATTCAGCTTTTTGTTTGAATATCGCGGTGGCTATTCTGTTTTCAACGGGATAGGTACGGAAATGGATTGGTCGGGCACCTCCTACCGCTCCGGTCTTTATAACCGCCAGAGTTTCGTATTCCCTAATTCAGTTATCCAAAATCCGGATGGTTCATTTAGCCCGAATAAAAACGTGGCCATCATCAACGGAAACGGAAATAACGGATTCTGGTCGGATGGGATCAACCGCAACGTTACCTCAAACTATGTTACTTCAGGAAATTTCTTGAAGCTTCGCGAACTTTCGCTCGGATATGACCTGACCTCATTCTTAACCAGCCTGGGGGGCAAGTTTATAAAAGGAGGAAATATCAGTGTGCAAGGCCGCAACCTGTTTTTATGGATGGCGAAGGATAATTACTATACCGACCCTGAATACAGTTTGGCTTCGGGCAATGCACGCAACGGAACAGGCCTTAATGGGTTGAGCAATACACCTCCGGTTCGTTACTATGGGGCTACCCTCAATCTTAAATTTTAATTAACGATTAACCAGAATTAAAATGAAGACTACTATTAAAATATTGTTTGTAGCGCTGGTTGGGATTTCGTTAGTGTCCTGTAGTTCGTATTTGGACATTAACACAAACCCTAACGCAGCTATTTCTTCCACCCCTAGTTTGCTGATGTCGTCAGCTTTGGTGGGAACAGCCAGAACAGTGGAAAGTTTTAATGCTTACGGTATGCAGACCGGAGGCTACGGAGCCAATGCCGGTGGATATGGTGGGTTTAATGAATATGTAACCTACCAATATACCAATGCCACTAACAATAACCTCTGGATTAATACATACGCTAACCTGATAAACTATCAGCAGATTATTAATCTTTCGCAGAGCAATGCACTGTATGTTTATTATCAGGCTATTGCCGAGATTATGATGGCGCACAACTATCAGTTGCTGGTGGACGAATACAATAACGTTCCTTACACCAACGCATTGGCGGGAATTAATAATTTAACGCCCACCTATGATAACGGCACAGCGGTTTACCCGCAACTGGCCAGTTTATTGGATGATGCCATGGCTAAAATTAACCAAGGGATGACAGCCACACCGGCTCCTGTTGCGCTGACAGCCGAGGATATCGTTTTTGGTGGCAATATGACCAGCTGGTTGCAGTTGGCAAATACCTTGAAACTTAAACTGATGGTGCGGGGTAATACCAAAGCAACCTTTACCAGCACCAGTTTCGATCCGTCAGGGTTTTTAACAACCGATGTATTGATTAACCCGGGCTTTAAAAATGATAATGGACGGCAAAACCCGAAATGGGGAAGCTGGGCATGGGATTATGCCGGAAACGCCATTAACAAAGCCTGGATGCCTACTCCTTATGTGCTGGGTTTCTATGATGGAAACAAACTGGCCGATGCGGCCAGAGGCACGGTGGTTTACTACCAGTTTTCAACCGGTACGGCTAAAATTACCAACCAGTTAGGGTATGAAAACTCCACCGTACCCTCTTGCCCGGAAGGAACCTTCTGGTATTCCGGTTCTAATAGAACACCGGCTTCGGCCGGCAACTCACCCGGCACCTTAAAAGGACCGGATGCCGGATATCCGCTTTTCACCGCTGCCGAAAGTTATTTCTTGCAGGCTGAAGCTGCTTTGGATGGTATTGCCATTCCCGGTAGCCCCACCGATGCCGCCAGTTTTGGGAATGGCATTGTAGCTTCTTTTAAATATTTGTATAGCTTACCTAATGGCACACAGGCTCCCGGTTTAAACTATGCTGCTGATGCTGCTACGTATGTAACCAATAATGCAGGAAATTATTTGGCAGACTATACCGCAGCCGTCACCCCCGCTCAAAAGCTGGAGGCTATCATTACCCAAAAATACATTGCGCTTAATTTCATCCATTCGCACGAAGGATGGAATGAATACCGGAGAACAACGTATCCGTACGTGGCTACTTCAGGCCAAACGGCCAGAAACTCGTTTGCCTCTATTAAATCGCAAAGCACACGGCCTGATAAACTCCCGACCCGGTTGTTGTATCCGCAAACAGAAGCGCTGTATAACCCGGCCAATGTTCCTCAAAACATTTCGCCTTTCACTTCTTTAATTTTCTGGGCTCAATAAACTATAGAAATTATGAAATTATTGAAAAGTAAATTTTATACCCAAGCAGCCTTCGTAGCGTTGTTGCTCTTGGCAGCATGCCAGGGGAACCAAATGAATACCCCGCCCGGAGCAACCTCAAACGTAGTGAGTGTAGCTATCAATTCGTTAGGCACTTGGCAACCCACCCCCACTGCGGTGGATGCATCTTCTACATCGGGCACATATAACATTGTGTTGGTGGTGCTGAGCACACCGGCCGGTGGTGCCCCTCAGGATATACACGTTACCATGGTGCCGGCTACTGACAGCTTGGCCAGTTATAATGCCGCCAGCGGAAACAGCTATGTGATGCCGGGTGGCCCGGGTACTCCGGCTTTTACACTGGTAAACGATGGCGTAGTAACGATACCAAAAGGACAAACGTACGGGTACCTGCAAATACAGACTACCCCCAACGATTATTTTGGTTCTACTCCATATGCGTTTGCCTATAGAATTTCCAGCGTACAAGAGGCAGGCTACATTATTAGCGCTCAAAACGGATATGCCATTACGCCTTTTGTTACCAAAAACAAGTACGATGCCGAGTACACCGTTACGGGTACATTAGTAGATAACGCAAGCCCTGGTATTAATGGTGCTTGTTCTTACCCGATGGATGTAAACCTGATTACCCAAAATGCTACCACCGTTTGGTTGTATGATAAGGCCATACCGGGATATTACCATACCATTTGCTCAGGCGGTAGCCTTTCATACTATGGTAATGCCGGGCTGTCTATCACATTCGACTCGAACGATAATGTGGTTAGCGTAGCTAATATTTATAATGACGGACCTACCAGAAACAGGCAGTTTCAGTTAGATCCTAGCGGTGTTAATAAATTTGACCCGGTTACCAAAACGTTAAAAATTAAATACTGGCTTAACCAAGCCGGGTGGACCCCCAGAACTGTATTTGATGAGACCTATACATTTGTAGGCCCCAGGTAATATTTTTTGATTTTAGGCACAAAGAGGGCTGTTTTTAAAACAGCCCTCTTTTTTTTTAGGGAGTTATATAAATTAGCCGGTCGTATTTAATTTTTTTTGTAAACTTTGATTATTCATATAACACAACTAACACAAACACATTTGTATGCGACATAAAATTATTTCATCCCTCATAGGCGGCTTAGGTATTTTAATTACAACCGGTTTATATGCCCAGGGTAACGGAGCCGGCTTAAACAATAACAACGTAGTAGGCTGGAATAACGTACCCACTAGTTTAGTAAACGAGAAGATTAGCTACAGTGACGTAAAGGGCAATTGCTTTTGGAAAGACGAATGGTTGCCGGTAAAAATTTTTATGAATAACGGAACGATTGTTAAACTGCCTAAAGCGAAATTAAATTTCTATGCAAATAGCGTCCACTACTTAAATGATAAAGGAAATGAATTAGCGGCCCAGGGCGGAATTAAAGCCGTTGTGTTTTATTCTCCTTTTGATACCGCCCGTGTGGGTGTTTTTAAATTGCTCAGCGGATCGGTAACGGAAGGCCGAGAGTATTTTGCTCAGGTTTTAGCAGATGGAAATATCAGTTTTTTAAAAGTCATACAAATTAAATTAGCTAAGCAAGAGGCCGACCCAATGTTGAAAACCATTGAGTGGATATTTGAACCAAAAGAACTTTATTTTATACAAGATAAAGGGGCCCTGCAAGAACTGAAGAGCCTGAACAAAAAGCATCTTTTCTCAGCCGTCGAATATAGAAGTCAGGATGAAGGGTGGCTTAAAATGCAAAAGAACAACCTCCGAAACGAACGGGATATTATTTCATTTCTGATCTACCGAAATACACCCGGAAACTAATCTCTTCTTGGCGGAAGCCAAAGACTTCCTGTTTAGATTGAAATAAGTAAGCGGTATCTAAGAGAAGGACGAAGGTTAAATCTTTTCCGATTAGAAATTAAATTTTTTTGAGATAGATTGGCTTTAACCCGGACAAATGAAAATCACCATTGGTTATCTTCATGGGTTGTTGATTTTCATTCGTCAATCATGACAATCGATTTTTTATTGCATGATTTGGGTTGAACGATAGGGTACACCCTAATTTATTTCTAATTTTATTCTAATGAGAGGCTAACGGATGCGTACGACATTGAGTAAATTTTTAGCCCTATGAATTTTCTGTTGATTGAAGACGAGGTAAGTGTTTCAAATTTCATCAAAAAAGGATTTGAAAGTGAGGGATACCCGATTGATGTGGCGTATGACGGTACGATAGGTAACCATCTTTTTTCAAAAAAAGAATACGATTTAATTATTTTGGATGTGAATTTGCCGGGTATTAACGGATTTGAACTATGCACCCGATTTAAAAAAGAACGCCCGTTTACACCAATCATTTTTCTTACCGCGTTAGATGCTTTGGATGACAAGATCAGCGGATTTGAGTCGGGGGCAGATGATTACCTGGTTAAGCCTTTCGAGTTTCAGGAATTATTACTTCGTACGAAAGCGCTTATCCGCAGGTCGGGATCGAAGATGCTGACCGATAAAAAAATGAAACTGGCGGATCTTGAATTGGAAACACAGGGCAAAATAGTAACCCGGGCCGGAAAGCGGATTAACCTTACTGCCCGCGAGTTTGCTCTCTTAGAGTACCTGATGATCAACCACGGCCGGGTAGTGAGCCGGATCGACATTGCCCAGCGTGTATGGGACCTTGATTTTGATACATCCACTAATGTGATAGACGTGTACATTAATTACCTCCGAAAAAAAATAGACAAAGGGTTTGAGCCTAAACTTTTACATACGGTAGTGGGTATGGGCTACACTTTGCGCGAAGAATAACTCATGCTGATTAAACATAAAATAATTTTAGTCTTCATTCTTTTTTCGGGCATACTGCTCACTCTTTTTTCAGTTTATATTTATGTTGCTTCTGTTACCACCCGTAGAAGTTCGTTTGCCGAACGGATGAAAAATAAGGCGGTTGCCACCAAAGAAATATACGAGTTGCACGATAAGGTTGCCGAAAAAATAATTACCAGCATCCCCGAACAGTCCGAATATGTTTTTGATGAAAAAAACCGATTGATTTTTTCCATAAATGACATCCCTGATTTTAATTTCGACCAATCTTTTTTTGCGAAAGTGGAAAAAGAAAAGGAATCCAGTTTTAGCTATACGCTTAAAACATCGGATAAAAAAAAAGACGGCTATGCGTTAGTCATTTATAAAGGCGACCTGAAAAGAACGATCGTCATCACCGCTTACGACAAAGTTGGCATTGAAACAGTTAACCGTTTGGCCTTTAATCTGGTTATTGGAAACTTTATTTTTTTAATAGCGGTGGGGCTGGTGGCCTACGCATTTTCTGTCCGGCTGTTCAGGCCGGTAAATGATCTGGTTTCGCAGGCCGAGTCGGTGCAAGGTCATGATTTAAGTTTTCGCCTTTCGTATGCCAACCCCAAAGATGAAATAGGCATTGTGGCGTCTTCATTTAATAAGGCACTGGGCCGGATTCAAACATTGGTAGAATCACAAAAATCTTTTATTTCGTATGCCTCACATGAACTGCGCACACCCTTGGCCGCCCTGCACGGAATTATAGATACATCCCTCAACTATGATAACGACCCGGAAGCAACCCATCAAAGTTTAATAGCCGCTAAAAAAGAAATCGTAAAAGCCACCAACTTGGTAAACCATCTTTTACAGTTGGCCAAAATAGAATCTTCCGATCCGCTTACCAAAACATCTTTGGTTAATATGATGGATGTGTTGCTGGATGCGATCAGTCTTTTTAAAATTAAAAACCCCGAGCAACAATTTTCATTTGATATTTTAGGCCGGGCCAATGAAACCACGATTGAAGTAATTGGTCACGATCAGTTACTAAAAACAGCTTTCGAGAATTTGATAGACAATGCCTCTAAATATTCGCATCGTCAGAAAATTGATATTCGCCTGGAAGTAATTGGCCAACAGATAAAAATACAAATCATTGATCGGGGAATAGGCTTGCCCCAAGACGAAGAGATGAAAGTATTCGAACCATTTTACCGCGCTCAAAATGCACAGGCCATCAGCGGCTTTGGTTTAGGGTTGGCGTTAACAAAAAAAATCTTTGTGTTGCATGGAGGGCATGTATTTTTAGAACGCAACCAAGAGTCGGGCATTACGGCCAATGTGCTGCTGCCGGTGCTGAAGTGATCAATTAGTATCTTTTAATGCCAGACTAATCTGGTTCTAATCCATTCTCCGTTTACTTGTAATGTATAAAAATCAATGAAACCTCATTTTGTATTTTTAGTTATTTGTGTTTGTAACACAACCTTGTGTTTTAGTCAGCCGAACCGCGAAGTGCAGTTGATTGATTTAAAACAGGCACTCTCCATTGCCCGGGAAAATTATCCATCTCTTCGCATGAAATTAGCGGAAGCCGAAGCCGCTAAATATGCGGTTAGTGCTTCGGCTACCAATTACTTGCCGAGTTTGGTAGTACAAAGCCAAGTGGTAAACGGAACCTCCAATCAGGTACGGGGTGTTTTTTTTCCCAATGAAGGAATGGCCATACCTGTATCGGGAGGGATTAAACCCAACGGATACACGGCTACTTCTACCTGGGGCAGTTATGCTACCGGCTTTGTTCGTTGGAATGTGTACAATTTCGGGAAAGTGAAAGCCGGAGTAGATGCGGCCAAGGCGGAGAGTGTTAGCGCACAGGCCGATTATGCCAACGAAGTTTTTCAACAACAGATCAAAGTAGGCGATGCCTACTTAATGGCCCTCACCTCCCGAAGCATTGAAGCCAGCCAGCGTGTAAACTTATACCGCGTGCGCGAGTTGAGAGAGGTGATTACGGCTTATGTAAAATCGGGATTGAAAGCCGGAGTAGATAGCTCGTTAGTGAAAGCCGAATATTCCAAAGCACTTTTGCTTTACCTGGATGCCAAACGAAGTGCTACCGAGCAGGAAGTATATTTAAAAGAGCAGATGGGAATAAAAGTGGGTCAACCCATCCTGCTCGACACGATTAACTACAGCACCCGGCAACCCAATTTGATTCAACCCAATTCTGAGTTTTCTAAAAATCCACGGCTGCTGTATTATAAAAGTATAGTTGATTTTAACGATGCCAAAGTAAAAGCCATCAGCAAGCGCGAGTTGCCTGCCATATCGCTGCTGGGCGCCACTTGGGCGCGCGGCTCCGGCATACAAGACGGAGTGGCTGCCAATGGCGATTTTATTTACAACAAATCGTTTAGCAATGGCGTGGGCTTTCGCCCTTATCTCGACTGGTTTTTTGGTGTCAGCACAATCTGGAATATAACCAACAGTTACCGCAACACCCGCGAAGCCAAAGCACAGCGCCAGCTTACGACTATGGCACAAGAGCGGTATAATGAAGAAACCCTGAAGATAGAAAGTGAAGTAGAGCGTACCCGCTTGCGGTACACGGCCGCACTGGAAGTAGCCCGGCAGGCACCTGTACAAAGAGATGCCGCACAAGATGCTTACCAGCAAGCACTGGCCCGCTACAATGCAGGCCTTACTACGATTTTGGAACTGACCCAAACGTTTGCCCTGCTCAACCGGGCTGAAGTTGACTTGGCCATTGCGCAAGGCAATGTTTGGCGTGCCGTAAACCTGTATGCGGCCGCTACCGGTAACCTCGATATTTTTATCAGCAATCTTAAGTAACCAATGATCCCCGCAGCGTTACGTCATCCCATTACAGTTATCGTTATCATTTTAGGGATTATTGTCTTTTCCATAATTTCTTTGGTTTCTATACCGGTAGATATTTTTCCAAAACTGAATCTGCCTACCATCTACATTGCTCAGCCTTATGGCGGCATGGCGCCCGACCAGATGGAAGGATTTATTGCCACTCGTTACCAAAACCAGTTACTGTATGTTACCGGCATTAAAGATATTGATGTAAAGAATGTACAGGGGCTATGCCTGGTGAAATGTACGTTTTACGAAAATGTAAATATGGCACAGGTGTCTGGGGAGGTGGCGAATCAGGTAAACCGGGTAATGAGTTATATGCCTCCCGGCACGGTGCCGCCCACGGTAGTGCGTTTTGATGCCAGCAGCTTGCCCGTAGGCGAGTTGGTGTTCAGTTCTAAAACAGCCGGACTCAATGAAATGCAGGACTTGGCTTCTACTCTTATCCGTCCTATGTTTTCGCAGATACCCGGGGCATCGGCTCCACCACCTTTTGGGGGCAATGAACGAACCATTGTAGTGAAGGTAGATCCCGAATCGATGGCCGGCTACCAACTTACACCCGATGACATAGTTCAGGCCGTGGTGAACAATAACCAAATCAGCCCGGCCGGCAATGTGCGCATGGGCAACCTCAATGTAATGACGCCCAACAACACGGTGATAAAAAACCCAGAAGAGTTTTTAAATATCCCACTTCTTAAAAAATCAGGCCCCACCATTTTTCTGCGCGATGTGGCCACCGTTGAAGATGCGGCAGATGTTACCGTTGGGTTTGCCCTGGTAAACGGAAAGCGGTCGGTTTATATTCCGGTTACTAAAACAGCCGATGCCTCTACCATGGATGTGGTAAATGCACTAAAAAAAAAACTGCCCGAGATGCAGGCTTTGCTTCCCGATTATGTGCAGTTGAAATATGAGTTTGATCAATCGGTGTATGTAGTACAGGCTGTTAAGAGTTTAGCCACGGAAGGAATTTTAGGGGCGCTGCTTACCGGCCTGATGATTTTTCTTTTTTTAAAAGACATCCGCGGATCGGCCATTGTAGTGCTCAATATTCCCATCGCCATTTTGGCTGCGGTTTTGTTGCTGAACTTAACCGGGCAAACCATCAACATTATGACGTTGAGCGGCCTGGCACTGGCTGTAGGTATTTTAGTAGATGAGGCTACTGTATCGATCGAAAATATTCATCAGCACCTGGAGATGGGCAAATCAAAAGCCCGGGCTATTATAGATGCCTCGCAGGAAATTTCATTTGCCAAACTACTGATTTTGGTTTGTATTCTTTCTGTTTTTGCTCCGGCCTTTTTAATGAATGGAATCCCGAAAGGAATGTTTCTTCCGTTGTCGTTGGCGGTAGGGTTTTCCATGATTGCCTCGTTTTTGCAATCCCAAACATTTGTTCCGGTAATGGCCAACTGGTGGATGAAATTACACCCGGCACATAAACTTCACACGGAAATGACTGAACGCAGTTCGATTAACGAAGGTCATCATCAACAAAAAGGAGGCTTTGAAAAATTCAAACTTCGTTACTTGAATTTGCTCGACCGGATCATGCACCACAAAACAAAATCTATTGCCATTTATTTGGTAGTATGTTTCACTATCATCATTGTTGGGTTTATTTATATAGGTAAAGACATTATGCCTAAGATTGAACGCTCCCATCAGTTTCAGGCACGGCTCATTGGGCCGGAAGGGTTGCGCATCGAACGCACCGAAGAAGCAGTTCAGGAAACGATTCAACAAATTAAAGAAACCGTAGGCGAAGAAAATGTTTCCATCACCTCTGCCTTTATCGGGATGACCCCTTCCAGCTATGGCACCAATACCTTATACATTTTTAACAGCGGCCCCCACGAAGCCATACTCCAGGTTAACCTCAGCGAAGACTATGCCGTTCGCTCGTTAGATAAACTGAAAGACGAAATTCGTGCCCGATTAAAAAAACATTTGCCCGGCATACAAATTTCGTTTGAGCCCATCGAACTCACCGACAAAATTATGAGCCAGGGGGCGAATACGCCTATCGAAATTATGGTGGCTTCAAAAAACCTGGAAGAAGCCCATCTTCATGCCAGGAAAATAAAAACCGAGTTGGAAAAAATTTCTTTTTTGCGCGATGTACGTATCAACCAACCTTTGTTATACCCTGCTTCGGTTATTACGATAGATCGCGAAAAGGCGGCTCAATTTTCACTTACAGCAGATGAAATTTCAAAGTCGCTCGTGGCGGCCACCTCCAGCAGCCGGTTTACGGCAAAAAATTTATGGCTCGATACCAAAAAAGGATTTGCCTACCAGGTGCAAGTGCAGATTCCGGAATATCAAATGACTTCGAACCGGGACATTGAAAATATTCCGTTAACCCAAGGGCAAATGCGCCCCACACTGGGCGATGTAGCCGATATACAAACACAAAAAATTCCGGCTCAGTTTGATAGGGTAGGCCCCAGACGTATTGTAACCGTATCGGCCAATTTGTATAAAAAAGATTTGGGTACAGCCACCCAAGCTGTAAATGAAGCGCTGGCCAAAGTAGGGGAAGCCCCCAAAGGAACGGTAATAGAATTGCGCGGGTTGGCTAAGTTGCTGGAAGATACACTCAGTAGTTTACAATCCGGATTGCTGTTGGCCATTGTGGTCATCTTTCTTTTGCTGTCGGCCAACTATCAATCTTTTAAAGTGGCCTTTGTAGTGTTGGTAACGGTGCCGGCCGTGCTAGCCGGCTCGCTTTTGATGTTGTTGCTAACGGGTGGCACATTAAATCTACAATCGTACATGGGCATCATTATGTCAGTGGGAGTGTCGGTGGCGAATGCCGTGTTGTTGGTAACGAATGCCGAGCAGTTGCGCCTGAAGCTGGGCGATGCTACGAAAGCGGCTCGTACTTCGGGGTCCGTACGTCTTCGTCCTATTCTGATGACATCGCTGGCCATGGTGGCCGGCATGGTGCCCATGGCCAGTGGGCTGAGCGAAAGTGGCGAGCAGGCATCTCCGCTGGGTCGTGCTGTTATTGGCGGGCTGATTGCCTCCACATTTGCCGCATTGCTGATTCTGCCGGTAGTGTTTGCGGTGGTGCAGAAAAAAACTTCGCTGCAATCTGTTTCCATTGATCCGGAAGACAAGGAAAGCAGGTTTTATGATGGCCAAACGAGTTTAGATTATTAAATCACTTTTTAAATAACCGTTGAATGATTTCCGCAGCACTTCGAAAGCCTATTTCCGTTATCGTGGTTATTTTGGGCGTGGTGGTATTCTCTGTTCTGGCCTTGCTCAAAATTCCAGTAGATATTTTTCCGCAATTAAACCTGCCTACCATTTATATAGCACAGCCTTATGGAGGTATGGCGCCCGATCAGATGGAAGGTTTCATTGCCACACGGTATCAGAACCAGTTGCTTTATGTTACCGGCATTAAAGATATTGAAGTAAAAAATGTACAAGGCCTTTGTTTGGTAAAGTGTACGTTTTATGAAAACGTAAATATGGCACAGGTTTCCGGGGAGGTGGCCAACCAGGTAAGCCGGGTAATGAGTTATATGCCCCCGGGCACGGTTCCGCCTACGGTAGTGCGATTTGATGCCTCGAGTTTGCCCGTAGGGGAGTTGGTGTTCAGCAGTAAGCAAGCCAGCCTAAATGAAATGCAGGACCTGGCCAGTACGCGCATTCGTCCGATGTTTTCGCAAATACCCGGGGCATCGGCTCCTCCGCCATTTGGTGGAAATGAACGAACCATTGTGGTAAAAGTAAATCCTGAACTGATGACAGGATACGAACTTACGCCCGATGATATTGTGAAAGCCGTGGTGGATAACAACCAGATTTCGCCTGCCGGCAATGTGCGTATCGGAAACTTTAATGTGATGACTCCGAATAATACGGTGGTAGAAAAAGCAGAAGATTTTTTAAACATTCCATTAAAAAAAGGCGCAGGCCCTACCGTGTTTCTTCGCGATGTGGCGAGCGTGGAAGATGCGGCCGATGTAACGGTAGGCTATGCATTGGTAAACGGAAAACGATCGGTTTATATTCCGGTAACCAAAACAGCCGATGCCTCTACCATGGATGTGGTGAATGCGCTGAAAAAAAAATTACCCGAGATGCAATCGCTGTTGCCGGATTATATTAATCTTCGTTATGAATTCGATCAATCGGTTTATGTAGTAGAGGCAGTAAAAAGTTTGGCCACCGAAGGAATATTAGGTGCGCTGCTTACCGGCTTAATGGTGTTTCTCTTTTTGCGCGATTTGCGCAGCTCGCTCGTAGTCATTTGTACCATCCCCATTTCAATCATGGCAGCCGTTATGTTGCTGAATTTATTTGGACAAACCATTAACATCATGACGTTGTCGGGGCTTGCGCTGGCCATTGGTATTTTGGTTGACCAGGCAACGGTAGCCATTGAAAACATTCACCAGCATTTGGAGATGGGCAAAACAAAATCGCGTGCTGTTTTTGATGCCTCCCGCGAGGTTTCTTTTCCTCTCCTGCTCATTACGTTTTGTATTCTGGCGGTATTTGCTCCGGCCTTTTTAATGACGGGTGTTCCCAAAGGCATGTTTCTGCCATTGTCTTTATCCGTAGGGTTTTCTATGGTTGCGTCCTACATTTTATCGCAAACTTTTGTTCCGGTGGTTTCTAACTGGTGGTTGCACGATAAAATGCCGCACCCCCATCGAGCAGAAGCCCCTACCGGTTTTGAAAAATTTAAGCATTGGTATCTGGCTACGCTGGAAATGATTATATCGAAAAAACGCACGGCTATTACAATTTATCTTATCATCAGTTTTGGATTGATTGCCGCCTGTTTTCTGATTATCGGAAAAGATCTGATGCCAAAGATTGAGCACTCGCGTCAATTTCAGCTGCGTCTGATTGGCCCGGAAGGGTTGCGTATTGAGCGCACCGAAGAAGCGGTGCAGGCTACCATCAAGTTGATTGAAAATGTAGTGGGCAAAGAGAATGTGGATATTACTTCGGCCTTTGTGGGGATGACTCCTTCCAGCTATGGCACCAATACCTTATACATTTTTAACAGCGGGCCACAGGAAGCCATCCTTCAGGTAAATCTATCCGAATATTATAAAGTAGAATCACTCGATAAGCTTAAAGACGAAATCCGAAGCCAGGTAAAAGCAAAATTAAAAGACATTACTATTTCTTTTGAGCCGATCGAACTGACCGATAAAATTATGAGCCAGGGAGCCAATACCCCCATCGAAGTGCTCGTGGCTTCAAAAAATTTAGACGAAGCCAAAGTGTTTGCCACACGCGTTGAAGCCGGCCTGAAGAAAGTTGATTTTCTTCGCGATGTGCGAATCAACCAACCGTTGAATTACCCTTCCCTGATCATCGAAGTTAACCGCGAGAAGGCCGCCCAGTTTGGTTTGTCGGCAGCCGATGTAGCCAAATCATTGGTAGCGGCCACCTCCAGCAGCCGGTTTACAGCTAAAAATTTATGGCTCGATAAAGAGAAAGGATTTGCCTACCAGGTGCAGGTGCAGGTGCCTGAGTTTGAAATGGCATCAGCCAAAGACATAGAAAACATTCCGTTGGTAAAAGGCCAGTTACATCCTACGCTGGGCGACATTGCCACGATTACACCGGCCCACATCCCGGCCCAATACGATCGCATCGGCCCGCGAAGAATTGTAACCGTATCGGCCAATGTGTATAAAAAAGATTTAGGAAGTGCGGCCGATGTGGTGCGCAAAACCATCAAGAATATGGGCGAGCAACCCAAAGGGATGGTGGTGGAAGTGCGCGGGCTTGTGCGGCTGCTGGAAGAAACACTGAGCAGTTTACAATCCGGATTACTGTTGGCCATTGTAGTTATTTTCTTATTACTCTCGGCCAATTACCAATCGTTTAAAGTGTCGTTTGTAGTGCTGGTAACCGTGCCGGCCGTGTTAGCCGGATCCATGGTGCTGTTGCTCATCACGGGGGGCACACTAAACCTTCAGTCGTACATGGGCATCATCATGTCGGTAGGGGTGTCTATTGCCAATGCAGTGCTGCTGGTAACCCATGCCGAAAAAGTTCGTCTTGAAATGAATGATGCACAGGCCGCTGCATTAGCAGCCGGAGCCGCGCGGATACGGCCCATATTAATGACTTCTATTGCCATGGTGGTAGGGATGTTGCCGATGGCCAGCGGCCTGAGCGAAAGCGGTGAGCAGGCCGCTCCGCTGGGGCGTGCCGTCATTGGCGGATTGATCGCCTCTACCTTTGCCGCTTTACTGATATTGCCGGCCGTATTTAGTGGCGTGCAAGCCAATGCACCGATAACATCAGTATCATTAGATCCGGATGACAGCCAAAGCCCTTATTATGATCTTCAAAACACATCTCCTAATAAAAACTGATCGCAGAGAAATGATATACCTAATAAAAAAACAAAATCGCATGAAACACTTGATGTGTTCTTTAAGCGGGTTTTACAACTCCTTATTTTTTGCCACAGCAGTACTGCTGGCATCTTGCTCCACCAAAACATCTGAAGAAAAAACTACCGACCCGCCCGTGTATGAAACCTTCTTACTGAAAAAAGAAAAATTTGGGATGAGCATTAAGTTGCCGGGCGAGTTAGAAGGCTATTACGAAACCGGCATCATGGCCAAAGTGAACGGCTATATTAAAACCATGAAGGTAGATATTGGCGACCGTGTTTTGAAAAACCAGTTGGTGGCAGAACTGGAAGCCCCCGAGTTAGAAAGCCAACTGGCCAGTGCCTATGCAGACTACCAGGCAAAGAATGCCGAGTTTGTAAACCAAAAAAATAAATACATCCGCCTTCAGCAAACCAACAAAACACCCGGTGCCGTTTCGCCTTATGATATGGATGTGGCCAAAACACAATATCTTTCTGATAGCCTGGCCTACATCGCCACCAAAGCAAAATATGAATCAGTGAAACAACTGGTAAGCTATTTAAAAATTACAGCTCCGTTTGATGGGTTAGTTACCGAGCGGGCATTGGCTCCCGGTGCTTTTGTTGGCCCTAACGACCGAAATGGAATTGCTTTATATCGGATTAAACAAGAAAACCGTTTGCGATTGCACGTGGCGGTGCCCGAAAAATATTTAGCCGAAGTGAAAGAAGGAGCCGGGGTAAAGTTTTCCGTAAAAAGTTTCCCCGGTGAAATTTTTGAAGGACGTATTACGCGGATGTCTAAAAACCTGAATATACAAACCCGCTCAGAAACCGTAGAAATAGAAATCCAAAACACTAATGGACATCTGCTGCCGGGAATGTATGCCACGGCTATTTTACCCATCAGCCGACCGACCGAATCGTTTGTTGTGCCCGCTTCTGCGGTAGTAACAAGCATGGAAGAACAATTTATTGTGAAAGTAAAAAACGGTTTGGTAGAGCATGTGCCGGTAAACAAAGGCGATGTTAAAGAAGATGAGATAGAGATTTTTGGCAAACTGACTATAGGCGATACTCTTGTTTACAAGGCCTCTGAAGAATTGCGAAAAAAAGATAAAATAAAAATAGTTGTAGTAGATCGCAATGAACTGAACCATTAACTATCCGGAGGCGTATATAAATTTGGGTTTAAACAAAATTCAGACACATGAAAACGTATCTCATTCTTCTGGGGCTAGGCTGTGCAGCTGGTATCATCAGCGGGTTAATCGGTATTGGCGGAGGCGTTATTCTTATTCCTTCGTTAATTTTTATACTGGGCTATTCGCAGCACACAGCCGAGGGCACGACATTGGCAGCTATGATTCCGCCTATTGGGTTGCTGGCAGCTTGGGTTTATTACCGGCAAGGCCATGTAGATATGAAAGCAGCCGGCTTAATTGCTTTAGGTTTTTTTGTAGGAGGGTATTATGGAGCCAAACTAGCCAACCAATTTTCCAGCGAAACACTTCAGAAAATTTTTGGAATTATCTTAATGATCCTCGGATTAAAAATGTTATGGCCTAGAGGATAAGGCAGTACAAATCTTTTTGGCTAAGCCCGGCCCTTCGTAGATAAAGCCCGTGTACACTTGTACTAAATCCGCTCCGGCTTTTATTTTTTCAACGGCATCTTCGGGGCATAGGATACCCCCCACACCGATGATCGGATAGTTTTTCCCCAACTTTAATCGCAGATGGGAAATTACTTCCGTAGATTTTCCGGCTAACGGCTTACCGCTCAAGCCTCCGTTTCCAATTTTTAAAACGGATGACTCGCTGGTAACCAGTCCTTCTCTAGAAATGGTAGTATTGGTGGCAATGACCCCATCGGTTTTGGTTTCGAGTAAAATCTCAACAACATCATCTAACTGAGACAGCGTTAAGTCGGGGGCAATTTTGAGCAGCACCGGCTTGGGCTTTTCTTTTGCTAAGGAAAGTTGCTTTATGTGCTGCATCAATTTTTTGAGCGGCTCTTTTTCCTGCAACGCGCGCAGACCGGGCGTATTGGGCGAGCTTACATTAACCACAAAATAATCTACGTACGGATACAAGGCCTCAAAGCAATACGTGTAATCGTCCACGGCTTTTTCGTTAGGTGTTATTTTATTTTTTCCGATGTTCCCTCCGATTATAATCTTCGATTTTCTTTTTTTCAGTCGCTCTACGGCTGCCAGCACCCCTTCATTGTTGAAGCCCATCCGGTTGATTAGCGCCTGATCTTCGGGCAGACGAAATAACCTCGGCTTATCATTTCCCGGCTGGGGTTGGGGTGTAAGCGTTCCGATTTCAATAAACCCAAATCCCAAACAGGCCAGTTCATCAATCAATTTGGCATCTTTATCAAACCCGGCTGCCAACCCTACCGGGTTTTTAAACCGGAGGCCGAACAATTCGCGCTCGAGCAAAGGAGAAGAGCGGACATAAAATTGGCGAAGACTATTTTTGACCAATGGGATTTGGCAAAAAAATTTTAAAGCATTAAAAACAAAATGATGTATTTTTTCAGGATCGAACCAGAAAAAAACCGGGCGGATGAGGAGTTTGTACATAATGGTGCGAAAATATACAATTTGAAAAATTCCCGCCCTATCCCATCAGTGCTGAATAATGATCTGCTTTTGCTTGACTGCCTCTTTATACACCACATCCAGATAATAAATATCAGCCGGCAGACCACTCAAAGGAATGGAGGCTGTGGCATTGGAGGTTTGCATTGAAAAAACTCTTTGTCCAGATCGGTTAAAGAGCATTATCTGATATGGTTGAGGTAGTGTTTGGGCGAATGCATTTTGTGTACTATCAACCACGTTGACCGTGAGTGAAAAAGAAGCTGGATTAGGAAACACGGCTACAGACATCTGACCACCGCCCCCTGAGCAAGTTGATACGGAAGCAATGTATCGCTTGTTTGAGGTTCCACAAGCGTTTGCTGTCGTTACAGTAAAATAGGTTGTACCGGCAGCCTCTGCTAACAGGTTCACTGAGGTATAGCCACCAGATACCTCAAGAATAGACGAGTTGCCAGATACCCACGAGTATGTAGAAGCCCCACCTACAGGATTAATGGAAGCAATAACCGTAGCACCAACACAGAACGGTGGATTATTGATGTCTTTGTTCAATGAGCCAGGTGAAACTGGACTGCCAACCCAAATATTTTGTTCTACAGGATTGGTGCCACACACCGAACTAAGCTGATAAGTTAGTATTGCCGATCCGTTTTGGCCACTGGCTCCTTGTAGTGTAGCATTTGCCCCACTCCCTATGGTAGCTCTTTGGAACAAACCTGTGGGAGATACTGACCAATTAATAGAAGCACCGAACGGAATTTTATTCAACGTATAAGTTATAGCAGATGTTGAGCAGATGGGAAGTGTTGGCGAAACGTAAGGTGAATAGCTAGGCGGTAGTTGGTTAGAGGGGATAACAGTAACTGCATCAATATAATAATATGATGCTATATACATGCCTTGTGAATAAGATGGTTTTGGGCTAAGCGTGTCCGGTAAAGGAAAATATTCATAACCCATGCCGTAGCTAGGACCACGTATTGAGTCATTCATGCCAGGATCAAAATTGCCAATTACCATTGTCCACTGACCTGATTGAGCGGGGGTGAAATAACCACTTATCTTCTGCCAACCATTTGAAGTTGTATAGTAATTTAATGCAGGGAAAATATTAGGAATCTGAGGAATTAGGTTGTTGAGGCCATAGAGCTGACCATTTTTTAATTGACTAGGGTCTTGTATAAAATATGCGCCAATTCTTTTGCTGTAAAATGTACTCTCATCATACTGGCCAATACCCGATATCCCTTCGGCCGCACTCACATAAAACTCCACATAATATTGTACACCTGCAGTGAGCGGTATGTTGCTGTTCATAATATATTCCGACTCAGCATAAGTCTGACCAGGGGCTAAGTTTTTAGCAAAAGATAAAAATCCACAATATGCTTGTCCATCCAATGGCAGCTCGCAACCTTGATTATTTTGTCCTGGATACCACGTACTGATACCGTTGGTAGTACCAGGGCATGGATAAAAATAATCACCTGAAATGTCCATATTATAGTGCCGAGGATCATAATATGCCTGCCATGATTGAGGTTTTTGATTAGGGTCAAATCCATCGTCATAGGGACATTTACCAGCAGGGTCAGGCTTTTCAAAGCTACCATTTGGTACCAAATTTTGACTGTGCAGTACTATGGATAAGGTAAGTGCAAAAAGAACAAAAAATGCTTTCATTATTTAATTGGATAATGGTTTAATCTATCGTAAAATGGTTACCGATCCCTTGTATTTTATCTCAGAACATCGGTGCTGCAGTTCGTAGTAATAAACACCTGTATCTAAATCCTTACCATCCCAAGTATTTCGGTAATCGTTTGAATAAAATACTTGCTTGCCCCATCGGTTAACAACCGTTAGTGACCACCAGCCAAAATGAATATCCTTAATAACAAATTTTTCATTCAGATTATCCCCATTGGGGGTAAACACATTTGGAATAAACAAGTCGCTAATAGATTCGGTAAAAACACTATCCACCGCATATGAAGAATAATATGCCCCTTGACCCAAAGAGGTTGTCAATACTACTTTTGTTTCATCATCTGAAAAAAAATTACCAATAGTTAAAAATTGTTCACCCCCATCAGCAGTAAAGCAACCAAATAATTTTTTCCAGACGGTGTCAGCTTTATCAGCATTCAGCTGATTTACTTGGGGAGTATATTTAAGTACATTTGATCCATAAGTTGCTTTTGAACTAACTGGATTTTTAGTAAACAACATACCCTGATTGTTGCATGCATAGATACCACCCTCACCTATGGTGGGTCTTTTGTAATACAGACCTGCAAGATACCGTGTGGTAGCCGAGAGCTCTCTAACAAGTTGCACCTGTAGATAGCTTCTACTAAGATTTGGTGTATTAAAATTCTTATCGATCAGTGTTATCAAACAAAAATTATTACCATCCTTAGGTACGGTGTGAATAGAAAATGGATTTGTCGTACAAAAAACGTTAAAGCAATCTGTTGATTTTTTATAGCAATTTGGATCCACCAATGTGCTAAAAAGCTCAACACCACCTTCATCAGTTGGTGTAGTCCAATCATAAAGGAGTGAGTCAAAGATTTTTTTAGGGTCTTCTGTCTGATGGTTAATAGAAATATTGTATATCGTTTCACAATTAAGTTTTTTATACTGCTCAAAGCTACAGTTAGGAACCAAATTTTGGCTGTATAGTGCCAAGGATAAGACAAGTGATAAAAGAATAAAAAATGCTTTCATAATTTATAAAATAATGATCGCTTAGATATTGAATAAGAAAGCCTACCAGCACAGCACAATTAAACAACAATTTACCCAACTTATAGAAATATTTTACAAGATCGCCAGCATCTCGTTTTATTTAAAACAATAGTTTACAGTTTGTATCCCATTGAAGTTGTTGCTGTCCAATACTTGATTGTTGCCTTGATAAATCAACACTTATGTTGATTTAATAGTTTTAATATAAGCAATTACCAGCAAGCACATGTAAGTAAAATATATTGGGATGCACCCATCTTCAAAATACTGGACATCGCATCGCTTTATTTTTTTACCTTTGCGCCTCACTTTTTAATCATGCTTTCAGTTAATAATCTTTCGCTGCAGTTTGGCAAACGTGTGCTGTTTGACGAGGTCAGCCTCAAATTTGCCAATGGCAATTGCTATGGTGTAATCGGAGCCAACGGGGCCGGCAAATCTACCTTTTTGAAAATACTGACAGGGGAGATTGACCCCACCACGGGGCAAGTACTAATGGAGCCGGGCAAACGCATGGCTGTGCTTAAACAAAATCACTTTGAGTTTGATGAGGTGCCCGTGCTCGATACCGTTATTATGGGCCACGGCAAGTTGTGGCAGATTATGCAGGAAAAGGATGCACTCTATGCGAAGCCCGATTTTTCGGAAGAAGACGGTGTGAAAGCCTCCGAACTAGAACACGAGTTTAGCGAAATGAACGGCTGGAATGCACAATCGGATGCAGCCGCCCTGCTCAGCAACTTGGGCATTAAAGAAGATTTGCATGAAGTGTTATTGAAAGAATTAAACGGTAGTCAAAAAGTGCGTGTGTTGCTGGCGCAAGCGATCTTTGGCAATCCTGATATTTTGGTGCTGGATGAGCCTACCAACGATCTCGATATCCACACGGTAACGTGGCTGGAAGATTTTTTGCTCGATTTTAAAAACCTGGTGATTGTGGTTTCGCACGACCGCCACTTTCTCGACACGGTTTGCACGCACATTGTTGATATTGATTTTAAGGCGATCAAATTATTTACGGGAAACTATTCTTTCTGGTACCAATCCAGCCAATTGGCATTAAGCCAACGGTCGGCCGCTAACAAAAAGGCAGAAGAAAAACGAAAAGAACTGACCGAATTTATTTTGCGCTTCAGCGCCAACGTATCCAAATCGAGGCAGGCTACCAGCCGAAGAAAATTACTCGAAAAAATTTCACTGGATGACATTCAACCCTCATCCAGAAAATACCCCGCTATCATCTTCCAACAAAAACGCGAAGCCGGAGATCAGATCCTTCAGGCCGAAAACTTGAGCTACTCGCTGAATGGAACCGTCCTGTTTAAAAATTTAGATTTTTATGTAAACAAAGGTGATAAGATTGCCGTGCTCAGCAAAGACAGCCTGGCCATTACATCGCTTTTTAAAATCTTAGCCGGTGAACTAAAACCCGAAACGGGCACATTTAAATTTGGGCAAACGATTACCCCGGCTTATCTGCCCAACGAAAACAGCGAATACTTTAAGTCGGATGATAATTTAGTAGATTGGCTGCGGCAGTTTTCGGAAGACAAAGACGAAATGTACATCCGGGGGTTTCTCGGCAAAATGCTTTTTTCGGGCGAAGAAGTTTTTAAAAAATGTACGGTGCTCTCCGGAGGCGAAAAAGTGCGCTGCATGATTTCGCGCTGTATGCTGACCGGAGCCAACCTGCTGATGTTGGACGAACCCACCAACCACCTCGATCTGGAATCCATTCAGGCATTTAACAATGGGTTGAAAGATTTTCCGGGTTCGGTGCTGTTTACCTCACACGATCATGAGTTTACCGAAACAGTTGCCAACCGCATAATCGAAATAGGACCTAATGGATTTGTTGATAAGTTGATGACTTACGATGAATATACTTCGAGCGAGAAGGTGATGGAGCAGAAAGAATTACTTTACGCGTAATCGGTATTTTTTACCTTCTCAGGGGTTAGCCCCTGTTGGTTTTAAATTCTTTTTTAATGTCATCCTTGCAAAAAGAGCACTGAACAAAGTAAGGATAGCCCCTAACAACATGGCGGCACCCGGAAAATAAAATTCATCGTGAGAACGGGTGAAGTAAGAAAAGATAGTGCTCATCAATAAAGGCCCGATAATAGAAGTGGCGCTCATCATGCTGGTGAAGCCCCCCTGCAATTCTCCTTGTTGGTTAGGGGCCACAATGCCAGCCATGATTCCCTGCAAAGCCGGACCCGCTATACCTCCCAGGCAATAAATAATGGTGATGGCATACATCATCCATCCTTGCGTGGCAAAAGCATATAAAAGAAACCCTACAGAATAAAGACTGAGGCCAACATAAATACTTCGCTGCTGCCCCAGTGCGGGGATGATGATACGGGTTAACCCACCCATTACAATGGCAAAAACAATTCCGACTACGGCCAGGGAAATACCAATTTCTTTTGGCCCCCAATGAAACTTCTCAGCCGTGTAATAAGCCCAATTGGTTTGGGCAGCATGGGAAGCAATGTAGATAAATGCCAGTGCTATAAATAAGCCGCGAACCACCGGGTACTTAAATAAACTTTGTAAAGTGCCCAGAGGATTGGCCCTTTTCCAGGTAAAGACACGGTGGTTTTCAGGCTTGAGCGATTCGGGTAAAATAAAAAATCCGTACAGCCAGTTAACCATAGAGAGGCAAGCTGCTGCCAGAAATGGTACCCGTGGGCCATAGCTTCCCAAAAGTCCGCCCAACATCGGACCGATAATAAATCCAAGACCGAAGGCTGCGCCCATCAACCCAAAATTTTGAGCCCGGTTTTCGGGCGTACTGATGTCGGCTATGTAAGCATTGGCACTTGAGAAACTCGCGCCCATCACTCCGGCCAGAAGTCTGCCTACAAACAGCCAACCTAGCGTAGGGGCAAAGGCCAGAAAAAGATAGTCTAAACCAAAACCAAAAAGAGAGGCCAGCAATACCGGCCTGCGGCCAAACTGATCGCTCATACCCCCCACAATAGGCGCACAAAAAAACTGCATCACGGCATACGACCCGTAAAGAATTCCACCCATTTGGGCGGCATCGCTTAAGGTGCCACCCTGAAGGCTTTGAATCAGGGCTGGCATTACCGGGATAATAATACCCAAGCCGGTAACGTCAATTAAAACAGTGGCAAAGATGAATCCTATAGCTGGGCGTTTCGACATTTATTTAAAAATTTTGGGTCGAAAGTAGTAAATCTGTTGTTAATCGTTAGCTAGAATTTGCTAATCCATTAATGAAGCTATAACGATAGGCATCATTAATACGTAAAAATTATCTTAAAAAAGACCGTAACCTTTTCTCTTCTGCCCGGTAACTAACCTGAATTTTGAAAATAGAACGATTGATATCAGACGAGCAGGTTATGGAAGCCGTAAAGGGCGGGGAGCTTCAGCAAGCTTCGATATTGTTCGACCGGTACAACAAACGGATTTTTAATTTTTTCCGTCAGCTTTCGAACGACACAATGCTATCCGAAGATCTGACACAAAATGTTTTTCTGCGGATGATTAAATACCGGAACACCTATCGCGAAGGCAAACGGTTTCAGTCGTGGATTTACCAAATGGCACGAAATGTTTTTGCCGATCATTACCAATCGAACAAAAACAAGGCAAACTATATAGATGTTGAAAAAATGAGTTATCAATTACCTGAGATCGAAGAAAATGAGGAGGAACGGGAGCAACGCCTTCATCGTTCGCTTTCCAGGCTGAGCGATGAACAACGCGAGTTATTGGTACTCACACGTTTCCAGCATCTGAAGTATGAAGAAGTAGCCGAAATGATGAACACCACCGTGGCGAACATTAAGGTGAGAGTGCATCGTGCCATCGGTAAGTTGAGAGAATTTTACTTTGAAATGGAAAATCGTTGATGTATGGAAAATGAAAAACGCGAAAGAATGTTGATTGATTATATCGAAGGCAACTTAAGTGATGCTGAGCGAGCCATGATCGAAAATGAGATGGCGCAAAATATAGAAGTACGGGAGATGTATGATCAACTGAAAGAAGTGATGGGCTTACTCAATCAAACTCACCCTATTAAGAGGAGCCATTCCCTTCAGGCCAATTTTGAAAAAATGCTTCAACAGGAGATTACTAAGAGTGAAAAAAATCTAGTTAAAGAGCATAGCCCATCGTACACAAAAACTTTGAGTGGCAGGCAAGTTTATATTAGCTCTTGGGTTTTGCGCACGGCTGCAGTACTGGTACTGGTTCTTATTGGGGTTGTAATTATGAATGACCTTAATCATAAACGGGAACATGAAAAAGAGGTTGCCACGATCAAAAAAGAATTGAATGACAATAAAAAGTTAATGATGACTTTACTGCAAAATCAACAGTCGGCAAGCCAACGGCTGCAAGGCGCAACGGCAGCTTACGAAATGAACAATACGGACGATGAGATTGTAAAGGCGTTGGTTAATACGATGAATGAAGACACCAACAGCAATGTGCGCCTGACCGCACTCGAAGCATTAGGAAAATTTTACTGGCAAAACCATGTGCGTAGCGCACTAATTAAATCATTGACAACGCAAAAAGACCCTGTTGTGCAGATGGCACTCATCCGAATGTTGGTGCAGATGAAAGAAAAAGAGGTGATCACTCAATTAGAAAAAATTACACGCGAAAACTCTGTTATCAAAGCAGTAAAAGATGAAGCGCATTGGGGCATTTTGAAGTTAAGTTGATTGGAAGATTTAAAACATTTAAACATTTAAGAATATGAAAAATTTGATTTTAGTTTTAGGAATAGCAGTAGCCTGGAGTGTTGCCCCGGCACAAGAATTTAAGTTGGCGAAAACGTCAGGCCGATTAGAAATTTACATAGGTCGTGTAACGATTGAAGGCACAGCCGGAAATGAAATTATTTTTACTTCGAACGACACCCGCGACAAAGAAGAAGACGACCGTGCCAAGGGGTTGCGCGCAGTTAATAGTTCGGGGTTAGAAGATAACACGGGGCTTGGTGTGAATGTAAGCGACAAGGGAAATACCGTGGAGGTTCGTCAATTAAAAAAAATGAATTCGCCACG
This sequence comes from Bacteroidota bacterium, assembly GCA_018267195.1. Classification (GTDB taxonomy): domain Bacteria; phylum Bacteroidota; class Bacteroidia; order Cytophagales; family Cyclobacteriaceae; genus ELB16-189. The sequence goes on from JAFDYY010000036.1 coordinate 26,002, forward strand.
CATAAAAGTTCTGGTGCCCAAAGGAATAACGGTGTATTACGCTCACGAGTCGCAATATGGCGGTGAAGTGAAATTTAGAAATTTAGAAAACGAAATTGAAGTGTCGGCCAATTACAATAGCGTGGAACTTGAAAATGTAACGGGCCCTGTTACTGTAAAAAGTGTTTACGGGCATGTGGAAGCCGATTTTAGCACCAATATAAAAAGCCCGATTTCAATTGTGTCGGTTTATGGGTATGTTGATGTAACGCTGCCCTTGGCTACCAAAGCAGACATAAAAATGAGTACTTCGTATGGTGAAATCTATGCGGCACAAGAATTTAAGATTGAATACGAAAAACAAAATGACTCCCTGGTGCGGTACGACAATAAAGTGAACGGCAAGATAAACGGAGGCGGCATAAAAATTGACCTTAGTTCAAACTATGGAAAAGTTTATTTGAGAAAAAAATGAGTGAGGCAGCCAGTTGCCGAATACAAGCAGCGTTGCGATCGGCAACGTGTAACTATAAAAAACATAAACCATGAAAATATTTTTTATAACCTTATTTCTGTTGGTGATTAACAAAGTCTATTCACAAACCGAACTGAACAAAACCATAGCTGTGCAAGCCGGACAAAAAATTACTATGCAATTTGATTACCCTGAATTAATTAAAGTAAGCACATGGGATAAGAATGAAATTTTAATCACCGGCTCAGTGAGCATCAATGGCGGAGAAAATGATAATGCCTTTACTTTGGAATCTTTTTCGGCACAAAACGAAGTTAATATAACGGGCAAAATCAAAGACCTAAAAAATCTTCCGCACCGAATCACGATTAGGAACAAAGACGAAAAAATTATTTTTAAAACCAAAGCGGATTATAAAAAATATGTTGCTGAAAAGGGACATGAATTTAACCAACAAAATTGGGGAGCCGACATCGCTATTTTTTTAACCATTAAAGTACCGAAGAATGTAAACACTAAAGTGCTGTCAACGTACGGAACGATTGAAGTGAAAGATTTTGTTGGTTCGCTGGTGGCCGAATCAACTTATGGTGGAGTGGATGCTGCACTTGTTGAAGCATCGGTTGGCAATGTAAAAGCCACTACTGACTTTGGACAGATTTACACCAACCTCAATTTTAAATTTAATGAAGGCACATTTGAAGATTTTCACACGGTTGTGAATGCAAATCTTGGAAATGGCTCAAACTATTCGTTTGAATCGAAATATGGGAATGTGTATTTGAGGAAAGCGTTTTGACCCTGTTAACGGAGATGCGTTACTCATGAAAAAAATAATTTCGAGGGGAACAGATGCCTATTCCAACTTTTTATAAAAAAACATAGAATATCCCGGCAGTAATTCCGGATGAGCGATCTTTACCAAATCTTTTAAAATAAGATCAGGCCGCAGGTAGCCCAGCTCTAAAAACTCGCTGCCGCCTTTTGCTCCGACTCGCGCATGATAGGTAAATACTTTTTTGTTTTTAAATGAATCGAATAAACGATAGCGTGGGTTGGCAGCCGCCATTTCGGCCAACGAATTAAAATTGCTGGCGCCAATCCATACTTCAGCATTTTTGGCTTTCATATAAACGGACTCAAACCCTATTTGCAAAAAACCGTTGGCGGGGGTGTCGCTCCATAAATACCGGCAACCGGCATCGTTCAGTAATTGAGCCGCATAGTTTTTCCCGCCAGGCATAAACCAGGCATCGCCATACAGGATGCCGCTCATAACGGTGGGTTTATACACCGTATCGGTTATTAATTTTTGAGCAGCCAGATACTCCGATTCGATTAAATTAAAAACGGAATCGGCCTTCTTTTCTTTCGCCAAAAATAAAGCCATGAACTTAATCCACTCGGCACGTCCCAGCGGATGTTCTTCCAGGTATTCGGCATTGATGACCACAGGAATTCCCAGTGCTGCAATTTTTTTTAACGGCCCCCAATCAGCAGACATAGTATAGCCCATCACGAGCGAAGGTTTTAGTGACACTAATTTTTCAATATCCATTCCTTTATCAATTCCCAAATCGGTTACCAGACCGGCATCAATGCGTTTTCGCATTTTTTCCGAACTGATATAATCGGTTGTGGGAAAACCGATCAGTTTATTGGTTTCATCTAAGTAATCGAGCAACGGGATATGGGTAGTAGAAGTACAAACGACCGATTGAACCGGAACGAAAATAACGGATACATTTTTTTCGTGTGCCGGCACGGGCTTGCCGGTTTGCACTAAAAGATATTCGTAGCCGGAGGTGGCCCCCTGGTAGGGATGCCCTACCGTAACTAACTTAGCATCTTCATTAATTATTTTTATGGAAAAGCCCTTGGCGTATTTTAGCGAAGGGGAAATTTTTTCTTTATTATTTTCTTTCACACAACCAACCAGTAATAAACCGATTGCTCCAACCCAACAGAGCCGATGGCAGCCATAGTTGGTTTTTTTTGATATCCTTTTTTTCATAGCTGCAATTTTCGTAAAATTTTTTTTATGTTTGCGCCCGAGCAATTGGTTCGCATTTAGATAAAACAAATCCAATGCGATTAAAAGGGAATCCCCGTGTAAATCGGGAGCTGTCCCCGCAACTGTAATCCTGACAAGAATTTTTTCTTGTTCGCTGAATCTAATCGTCACTGCCCCAATATAGTTGGGATGGGAAGGCGCAGCAAAAGGAGAGCCAGGAGACCTGCCGCTTGTTCAGCAAAAAAAATAATTTGGCTTTCGGGCGAAAGGCATAGATGAGATCAGGCGATACTGCTTTTTAATCTATGGTTGCGCTCGCCAGCCGGCTACTATGAAAACGATTTTATTGTTAGTAGGGCTTGGCCCGGTAATTTGCTTGGGTCAAACAAGCGAGGCAACATTGCTAAAGCCGGTAACCGTTTATGCGTTACCCGAAGAAAAATTCCTGACCGGATCGGCTGTGGTGCCACTGGATTCGTCTTTAAAAGCACATGAACGCTCGCGCAACTTGGGCGAAATTTTAGCGTATCAATTTCCGGTTTATTTCCGTACCTACGGCAACGGCATGCTTTCGGGCATCAGTATGCGGGGTACTTCTCCACAACACACGGCTGTGCTGTGGAACGGAATGAACATCAACAGTTTTTCATTAGGGCAGGCCGATTTTTCAATATTACCGGCTGCTGCTTTGGATGAAGTAAAAGTGCATGAAGGAGCCGGCAGCGCCCGCCACGGCAGTGGTGCCTTTGGTGGATCAATTCTGATTAATTCATTTTCGCCTTCCGAAAAAAACCGTGTAACCTATACCCAGGAAGTAGGAAGCTTCGGCCGGAATTTTTTTGCCCTGAGTGCGGAGGGTACTCTACAACGGTGGGGTTTGAAAACCAATGTTTACAACCTTTGTTCTAAAAATAATTTTCCGGTTCCGGCTACGGGCGAGCGGCAGCCCCACGCTGCGTTCAGACAATCGGGAATTTTGCAAGACATTGAATACAAATGGTCGGAGTCAAAAATTATTCGTGCCCATTACTGGTATCATAATGCCGACCGCCAAATACAACCAACCATTGGACAACAAAATGCCACCGACAACCAGCAAGACCAAAACCACAGGCTGAGTATTCAATATCAATCGTTTAGCCGCTATGGATTGCTGTCTGTAAAAGGAGGGTATGTAAACGATGTCATTATTTATAACGGAAGTCCGGGCGGAGTGATCCGCTGGATAAGCGGGGTGCAGCACGAGCGGGTATGGGGCAAATCGTTTCATGTACAAACCGGTGCGGAGTGGAACCACATTATTGGTAATATTCCTAATTACCTAAACGGACAAGCGCAAGAAGACCGGTATGATTTCATTTCGTCATTTCAAAAAAAAATGGGCGAACGGCTTTCGGTAAATGTAAATCTTCGCCAACCGGTTGTTTCCGGTTTTAATGCCCCCTTTCTTCCTTATGCCGGGATAGAATATGTCTTCTTAAAAAATACTAGGTACGAACTAAAACTCCGGACCAACGTATCTAAAAATTACCGAGTGCCCACACTGAACGACCGATACTGGCAAAATGCCGGTAATAAAAACCTGCTTCCCGAAACGAGCCATGCAGGCGAACTGGGCATAACGTATCGGGATAAATCAGTTGAAGTAGCCACGGCCTTTTTTTCGCAGAAGGTGGACAATTGGATACAATGGGTGCCATCCCTGAATGGGATTTACCGTCCGCAGAATATTGAACAGGTGCTGGCCGAAGGAATAGAAGCTAAAATCCATTTCCGAAAAAAGATAAATAAGGTTACGCTTGTTCCGCAGATTACTTATCAATACACACGGTCGGTAACAACACAAGCACCGGCCACCCAGCTATACACGATAGGGAAGCAACTGATCTACACACCTCAACATACAGGCTCTGCGTATGGGCAAGTGCTATGGAAAAAATTTTCTGTTGATGTTTCCGTGCAATACAACAGCCAGCGCTTTACCGATGCCGGCAATGCCGAGGCGTATGCACTACCTGCTTTTGCGTTGTTTAATATTTCGGGCGGAAAATTCTGGATACGAAATAACCACCGGTTCGATTTACGATTTTCTGTTAAGAATCTTTTTGATCTGGATTATCAGCTCTATGCCGCCCGGGCTATGCCCGGGCGCAATTATAATTTTCAATTCACCTATCAATTAACTAAACCAAATTCATTATGAAAATCAATTTAAAGTTCGGTGTGTTTGTATGGATTATAGTGGTTCTTATCAGTTGCAATAAAAGCAACGATCCGGTAAAAGGAAAATACCAAGCGGGGGTGTTGGTAGCTAATCAAGGCAAATTTGGTTCAGCCAATGGAGATGTAACTTATTATAACCCCGCCACCAGTTTGGCCGAACAAAATATCTATAAAAATGTAAATGGATCTTTCTCAGGCGATGTGCTACAGTCTATTACATTGGATGGCGATGCCGGCTACCTTGTCCTTAACGGCAGCAACAAGATTGAAGTAGTGAACAATAACACCTTCAGCCGGACCGGTACATTTACGGATCCTAAACTGGACAAGCCTCAGTACCTTACGGTGATAAACGGAAAAGCCTATGTTAGCGTGTGGGGGCCTTACGATAATCAGTATAATTTGGTTAAATCGTATCTGGTGGTAATGAACACACAAACGCTTCAGTTGGTAGATACCATCACTACCGATCTGGGCGTGGGCAACCTTCTGTACAACGGAAAATATTTGTTTGCTTCCAATAATAATTTTGGCAGTTCGAGTACGGTATCGGTTATTGATCCGTCCACCGATAAACGGATAAAACAATTCGGGCTTTCGGCCGGCCCGGCCGGCATGGTGCTGGATGCCAACAGCAAACTTTGGGTGATTGCCACCGGAACGTATGGGGGTAACAACGGAGCGCTTTACCGGGTTAACCCCTCTACGTTTGCCATTGAGCAAACAATTAACCTAAGTGCTAACCCCGGAACCAGTCTTTGCACATCGCCCGATAAAAAAACACTTTATTACAACGTGAACAGTTCGATTTATCAATTATCTATTGAGGCGACAACGGCTCCCTCTTCTCCTTTTATAAATGCATCGAATGTAGTTACGCTGTATGCGTTGGGAGTAAACCCGACTACGGGCGATATCTATGTGGGCGATGCGCTCAACTACGCATCGGCCGGAATGGCCTATGTATATGGGGCCGATGGCAGTAAAAAATCTTTTTTTGCTACGGGCATCGTGCCTACCCAGTTTGTGTTTAAGTGATTGATAAAATCGCTAAACAATTTAATATAAGGTAAAGCCGCCTAATCGTGCCCTGAGGTCAGGCGGCTTTATTTTTTCAGAGATACATCAGAACCCTGACAATGAAAATCACCATGGGGTATTTTATCTTCATGGGTTGTTGATTT
>JAFDYY010000037.1 GCA_018267195.1 Bacteroidota bacterium
TTTGAATGTTGCTCATCGAGATCAACTTCATCGGCTCACCGCGCAAGGTCAGTTCGATGGCATATAAAGAAAGATCCAGTGTTTCCACTCCCCGCTTTATCCTGATCAGTTCGCGGCCACCGGTTTTAAGTTTTAGAAATGAATCAACCAAGTGGCTATCCATTTCCTCCAGCTCATCTACTCTTTCAATTTTATCTACTTGCAGCATGCGTTTAGCGGCCGCATTTATTGTTAGAATTATTCCATCCTTACTAAAGGTGATGATGCCAATGCCAATGTGCTGAACAATGTTTTTAAAAAACAAGGCTAGATCATTTTGCTTCTGCACATCCGGTGCCGGTTTAAATTGGTTGGAGCGAGGCGCTGGGTAGTTCTCTATTAAACGAATCAATTGAACAACCTGAAAGGCAATGGCTAACAGCAAGACCACCCAAAGTGCTAAATTAAACTTATCGGCCAGCGAATAGCCAAGCACAAATACCGTAGCCGATAAAATGGCTAATCTTGTAAATATTGGCGACCGCCAATTAAAGTCCATATTTTTCCATTCGTCTATACAGCGAGGCGCGGGTCAGACCCAGTTCGTCTGCCGCTTTAGAAATGTTTCCTCCATGTAACTGAATTGCTTTTATTACAGCTTGTTTTTCTACGTCATCCAGGTTTAACGAATCGGATGCAGACAATTCATTTCCTTTTCTTCCAAACAAGAAATCGCTTTCCTGAAGCGTGTTGGAGTCCGCCATGATAACAGCCCTTTCTAAGGCGTGCTGCAACTCGCGCACATTGCCCGGCCACGGATATTTTTTCAGTTTATTGATAGCCTCGGGCGAAACCGAAATAATTTCCTTGTGGTATTTGCGCGCGTAGAAATTTAAAAAATGTTGTGCCAGCAGCGGAATATCGTCTATGCGGTCGCACAAAGGCGGGATGTTAACTTCTACCGTGTTGATACGGTACAGCAAATCTTGCCTGAATTTTCCATCTTTCACCATTTGGTGTAGCGGCCTATTGGTGGCACAAATTAACCGGATATCCACCTCGGTCGTTTGATTCGAACCTACGCGTGTTATTTGCCTCGATTGTAGTGCACTCAGTAATTTGCTTTGCAGGCTCATGCTTAGGTTGCCGATTTCATCGAGAAAGAGAGTGCCTTTGTGGGCTAACTCAAACCGGCCGGGCCGGTCTTCGCGGGCATCGGTAAATGCTCCTTTTTTATGACCGAACAGTTCGCTCTCGAAAAGGGTTTCGGTAATCGCCCCCATATCCACCGACACAAATGAGTTGTCTTTGCGCAACGAACTTTGGTGAATGGCACGGGCCACTAATTCCTTGCCGGTTCCGTTCTCGCCTAAAATCAGTACGTTGGCATCGGTCTTGGCTACTTTATCAATCAAAGCAAAAACTTCTTTTAAAGCCGGGCTCTTCCCGATTAAGTCGCGAAAAGGCTGACTAATTTGTTCTTCCAGTAATTGCTTGGCTTTGCGCAGCTTATCTACTTCCAGGTATGATTTCTTTAATTTAATAGCTGTGGAGATGGTGGCAATCAGTTTTTCATTTTGCCAAGGTTTTAAAATAAAATCGGTAGCGCCTTCTTTCAATGCCCGCACGGCCATCTCTACATCTCCAAAGGCGGTAATCATAATTACCACGGCTTGGGGGTCGCGTTCTTTAATCTGTTTCAGCCATTCAAATCCTTCTTTACCACTGGTGGTGTCTTTGCTGAAATTCATGTCGAGCAAAATCACATCGTAGCTATCGTTATTGAGCAGGAAAGGAATTTTGTTGGGATTCTTTTCGATGATTACCTGATGATTATTTTTTTTTAATAAGATTTTGGCGGCCAACAGCACGTCTTCATCGTCATCAATCATCAAAATTTTTCCGGAGTCGTTCACAAAATGGGGTTTAATAAAAAAAGAGGTTCAGGATACGTGGCTAAATTACAGTTAAATTCGTTATGCTATTCTCTCAGCTTACAATTTTATATGCATGGTCATCTCAATTTGGGTCGTCCGGCTTATCGGGTTTAAATTCATAGATCGTTACTTTCTTTTCGTTTACAATAAAAATCCGTTCATCGGTTACAATTCCAAACCGGCCGGCCGATAATTTCAGTTCGTGGGTTTTAGCGGTGTACAAATCAAAGAAAATTAAACGTTCGCCCTGTAAGTAAAACAGTTCTTCACCAAAGAAGCCGAAATTCTGAAGCGGGCCCGGGAATTGTTTTAGAATTTTTCCTAATTCGTTTATCATAATAAGCCTGCCGGCTTTATCGGATAAGAAAATCAGGTGCAGGTATTCGCGCATAAAAACCAACTCCGTATATTTGCCCAGTTGGAGCGTATCCAGCGAAAATTCGTTCAGTACACGGTGGTTATATCGATCAAATTTTTTAATTGAAAAATCAGCCTCATCCAGCACTAAAAATTTATTATCGTTAGTGGGGCAAATTAATGTAGGCTCAATGGCCACCGATGGATCGAGTTTATCTTCGTCTGTTATCTCAAAATTGCGGTTAAAATTAACTAATCGCTGGCCTTCTTTATAGTAAGCAAAAATTTTAGGATGAAACCAAGGTTCTAAAAGTGTGGGCAACGATTTAGATTTTAACCGGGCCAGCACCTTTCCGTTCGGGTCATACTTTTTGATTTGGCCATTTGAAAATTCTAAGAATAAATTACCCAGCCTGTCGACCGTTGTTTTTTCAATCTTATCGGTTTTAAACTCACCAAGTTTTTTAATGGCTTGTGCCGGAGCCTTCAGAAAAAACAGAAAAGAAAAGGCTAATATAAAACACCAGGGCATAGAGCTAAAACGATTTAAGTTCAGCTTGGCCATCGGCTATTTCAAAATACGGACTAAAATGAACCCACTCGCCCAAATTAATATACCGGCTGTGATCAGCTACTTTTAGATCGAGTGGCAGATGACGGTGGCCAAAAATATAAAAATCGTGATGCGTTTGTTGTTCTAATTTTTTACAATAGACCAACAGGTATTCATTTTCTTCTCCTTTAAATTTTTCTTCTTTACGGGTATTGGCCACACGGCTTCTGCGACTCCAGAATTTAGCCATGCCAATACCCAGGTTGGGATGTATCCGCGCAAACAACCATTGACAAATCTTACTGTTAAAAAACCATTTCAAAATCTGATACAGAAAATCGGGGTCGCCCAAACCATCGCCATGGCCTACCCATAGTTTCAAGTTACCAACCGTTATGGTAACGGGGTGGCGAAAAATTTCTATACCCAATTCTTTAGTGAAATAATCAAACATCCACATGTCGTGGTTGCCGGTAAAAAAATAAATAAGAATGTGGCGGTCACGCAACTCGGCCAGTTTTCCCTGAAATCGGATAAACCCCTTCGGTATGGCCTGCCTGTATTCAAACCAAAAATCAAAAATATCGCCCAGCAGAAAAACAGCATGTGCATCGTGTTTAATCTGATCCAGCCAAGCCACTACTTTTTTTTCGCGCTCTAAACTTGAGCCCGCATCGGGCACACCCAAGTGAAAATCGGAAGCAAAATAAATTTTTTTACCCGGTGGCAATTGAAACTGCATCTTGCAAAAATAGAAAAAGCCGACCGAGATGTAAAAAAGAGTGCTAAGGAACTGAAAATATAAACTAAAAAGTGGGCTGTGCTTACTTCTTTAATTCCAATATATGCACATTATTACTGCCATCGGTTGATTTCCACTTTTGAAATTTCTTTTTGTCGGTCATGATAATCCAAGTCTTAGATAAATCAGAGCCCTCACTTTTTATGGTAACATATTTTGCGTTACTCCACTCCCACGTAAATGGAATTTGATCGTTATGTGAAACACCCAACACCGAATAATTCAGATTTTTTACTCCTTTGCCGTTTCCGGTAAACTGCATCGTACCAATGTTACTGAAAGAGACTCCCTGTTGCCCGGGCGACATAGTCTCAAAACGTTGCACGGTCCAGGTGCCTACCATTCTATGAGCACAGGAGCTAAAAAAAACGGTGGTTAAAAAAAGGATAGCTATTCTAATTACCTTGGCTTTCATAAAAAATGCGTTTTAAATTATAACATAGTTAGCATTTTTTTGTTGAGTTATCAATGCCTGTATTTCTTCGGCAGCATCCTCCTACTGCTAGTCTGCCTTGGCTGCCTTCGTGGGGCTCCGCTTACCGCAATCTTCATTTACAAAATTGCCAACTATAAAAACACTGAACACGCTAAAGGTTAAACCCAGATTATGCATGAGGGATGCATCATCTGCCCAGAGGGTCTGACAATGAAAATCACCATGGGGTATTTTATCTTCATGGGTTATTAATTTTCATTCGTCAATCATGCCAATCGGTTTTCGATTGCATGATTGGGGCTAAAGGATAAGCCTGCATTACTTTCGCATCAAAATAGCAAATCCTTGATCTACCCGAGAGCAGAGGGTTTCTATCGTGCTATGGCTGCACATCTCTTTAAACTGTTCGCGCACGGGTTTAAAATCAGAATGAAGCGGGCATGGGTGCGAGTCGCTGCATCTACTAAAGCCCAGCCCACACTGGTTAAATACGCCATGCCCGTCAATGGCATGAACGATGTCCATAACCGGTATTTTTTTTTGCTTGGCCGAAATATAAAATCCTCCGTTCGGGCCTTTGGTGCTATGGATGATGTTCGCCTTTACCATCTTCTGTAGTATCTTCCCTACGGTATGCTCATTTTCATTGATGAACCTGGCTACCAATTTAATGCCGGCTCGCTCATCCGGTTTCAGTTTCGAGCCTAAATACACCACGGCTTTAATAGAAGCTTTGCAACTCAGGCTTAACATAGATTTATTGGCTTAAAAAAATACGTCCTTGTTCGGTAATCATGTCTTGGCTCCAGGGGGGCTCAAATGTAAGGCGGATTTCAATTTCATCATCGGGAAAAACTGAATGCAGAGCCTGGTACACGCCATCGGTAATAGCCTCCGTCATGGGGCATGCCTGCGAAGTCACAGTCATCCGGCAGGTTATCTTTTTTATAGCTTCCTCAAATTGTATTTCATAAATAAGCCCTAAGTCCACTACGTTCAATCCTATTTCCGGATCATTAACCCGATAGAGCGGAGCCAGAGCCCGCTCGCACTCTACTTCGTTGTTTGTTGGTACCATCCTACATTCTGTTAATGCGTAACAATTTTTAATACGTTTAAATTATAAAAAACGGCTGCCAATACTAGCAAGCAGGCACCGCCCGGCAGCAGTAACGGGTGGGGCCAAAGTATGCCGACAGCAAACAAAATAAATCCGGCCAGATAGCAGACAGACATAATTCGAAATAAAAATGAATGAACCAGATCTTTGGGGCTGGGTAATTTTTCGGGCGTATAGCGATGACGAATTTGGTTCCACACGATAAAGGGTAATGTTTTAAATGTCATGCCAAGAATAATGGCCGTAATCCATCCGAAAAAAATCATAAACCCATAGGCTAAAACAAGATGGATGTTCTCTTGTTGGGTAATAATTACCGATACGATGATAGCAAATAACAGGATAACCGGGATGCCCATCATCCATACCGAAAGCATGGATACATTCATCTGAGCATCTACTTGTTTGCGTAACCGCGCACGGTAGGCACGTAAACAATACACCACAAATAAAATAATAGACGACAGCAACAACACTCCGGGGCCAAAAATAAATTCTTTTGTTTCGGTAAAATAAAAAATGAATAGATAGCTGATCAATGCACCATTAAGGCAATAATAAATAATCCATAACAAACGGGCATTGGTATATTTCGAAATTAAAAACATAGGGATAAGGCGCGAGCCTACGCCCATAACAAGCAACAAAAACCACCCCACCACACCGGCATGTGCATGCAGCGGAAGATAGTGTATGGAGTCGTGCGGCAGCAACGGGTAGGTAAAATTATAGACCAAGGCCAACCCAAAAAGAAAAGTGATTAACAACCAAACCACCGCTGTGAAAATAAAAACGGCATGCACGTTTTCGCTTTTCCCCCGCGCGATGGTTTTGCCTATGTTGACGAGGTAACAAATAACCGAGAGAGCCAGCAAGCGCCCGCCCCACTTGGCCGGTGAGCCCATATCAAATTCAAAAAAACTAATAACCAATAAAGGCAACCCCACGGCTGCCAATACAAAAGAAGCATACGCCAGTTTATCGCTATACAATTTTCCCTCAGCCACTACCGGTACCAATTGGTAGCTGGCCCCCATAATAATCATGGTGCCCCAGCCGATAGCCATCAGGTGGGTAATCGCCAACAGGTGTGGATGAAAATAATGTTTATGAAAAGCCTCGGTAGAAAACAAAAGGGTTATGGATGCCGCTAAAAAGCTGACACCGGCATATACATAAAAAGGAATAACTACTCGTGCGTTGGTGGTTTTAACAGGCGTATCGGTCATGATCATATCGAACGGAATATCAACAGGTGAACTTCCTCTTCGCTGATATCCAAAATCAAATATTGAAATCCCCTCTGCTGGAGTTCGGGCAGTAAAAATACAGGCACACGTTTATGATAAACAAACAAAGCATATCCTTCAGGAAGTTTTGTTAGTTCATCTAAAATAGTAAACATGGGCAAGGGCATTTCCAACAAACGGACATCCACATATTGCAATTTTCCTTCAAACCGGTGAAGGGTATCGTTCCAGACAGTTTGATTAGACTTAGCTACTTTTTCATTCATGGGAACTGACCGGGATGTTTTATTAAAATACGTAACTACACAGTTTTCGTCTGCAAACTCTACATGGCTCTCAATACCTTGTTTAGCCAGCAATTCAATCAGCGGCACCGGTTCAAAACTATTGGTAAGTTTTAATACCTGCCCCGGTTCCAGTTGTTTTATTTTTTCGGAAATTATTTTGAAGGGGTCTTGTCCGGCCTCCATTACCGGGCGCACATCCAGTTCGGTTATTTGTTTTTTATGCAGATCATACATAAATGCCGGGAGGGGTGCCTCGTTCTTTATTTCCTTCGGTGGGGGCAGCTCCTCTATCTCAAACCCAAGTGGTCGCAATTTTTCAAAAAAATCTTCTACCCGGCAGCCGCCCAACTTACTGGCCATTTGTATAGTAGCGCGCGATGCCAGGATCTTCCTCAGCACCGGATTGCGAAGTTTGCTGAAGTGAGGCGAAAGGCTGACGATTGCTTCCAGTGCTTCGGGGTTTGCTTTGAGTATCGCAGCTATTTTAGTACGCGCATTAATGGCAGCCATACATCAAAGTTAAGCAGCCTGCTCCATCTCAATCGCTTTAGCGAAAAGAATATTGTTTTCCAGATGAATGTGCTGTAACATATCTTCTTCAAACTCGGCTAACAGGTGATAAAGCATGTTATACGAATCGCATGCATCGGCCGGAACAACATACTTATCGGTTACCATACGAAGTTCTTCTAAATATTTTCCTATCCTTTCATGTTCTTTTTCCATCACCTTTACCGGGTTACGCACCGTACCGGAGGGGGCCGAAAATTGTTTGGAAGCGCCCGAAGCTACAGCCAATGACTTAATGAATGGAAAAATAATTTGTTCTTCTTTCTGCAAGTGTTCGGTCAGTTCGGCTTGGATAGCCTGAACTAATTCATACACCAACCCTAACTCGGTGTGTGCTGCCCCATGCCGCAACAGTACTTGATGGGTCATATCTATAATGCCTGGTAAATTTTTTTTGATATAACTATGGTGTACTTGCACGATGTAGTCGGCTAAAAAACCTAAATCCCATTCATGGTAAGCCAGTGGGCGCGTGGAGGGAGCTGCCTGCCTTTCGGCTTGTTGCAATTCGGTTTCTACTACCGATGCATCAATACCTTTTTCGGCACAGGCTTGCTTTACAGTTTTCTTTCCACCACAGCAAAAATCGAGTCCGTATTTTTTAAAAACCTGTGCTTTGCGCAAATCGCGTGTGGCCAATTGACCGAGGGTTTCTTCCGGCTCTCCGGATTTGTGTTTGCTAATTCGCACACGCCATTGTTCAGGACCTTGCTCGGCATATTCCCAGCTAAATATATTCCCCCTCTCACCCAGTAATTGATAGTACAAAGGTTTCGGGTCGTGGTCATTTAAAATGGTTAGCGTTTCGCCTCCATCTAGCCGGTCGAAATAAGCAAAAATGGTAGGGTGCTTCATCCGGGGTTCCAGCAAGGTTACATTCAGAATATTTTCTTGTGCGGTGTTCATAGTGTATTATTTAATAGCACAAATATACGAGGGTTGTTTCTAATAAAAGTATTTATATACTTTTATTTTTTTATATTAAAAAAACGTTACGCAATCGAATGCGCTCAGTTAAAAAAAAGCATAAAGATTCCGGCATAGTGAAACGCACTGCCGGCCATAACGAATAGATGCCAGATGGAATGGTGGTAAGGTATTTTTTTAGCAAAAAAGAAAAGTAAGCCGGATGTAAAAAAAAGCCCACCCGCCAAGATGCACCAAAATACAGAGACCGAAACAGCCGTGTATAACGAGTGAATCATAAACAAGGCCGTCCAGCCCATAAACAAATACAATAGCACAGAAATGGCACTGAAGCGCTTCGTAAAGAAAACTTTAAAGGCAATACCGGCTCCGGCCAATATCCATAAAAACACAAGCCACGGCAATCCTTTACTTAACGGAAACGCCAAAAGAAGAAAGGGGGTATAGGTACCCGCTATTTTGATATAAATGGCACTGTGGTCGCCAATGCGCAAACGTTGTTTCCATTTAATATTGTTTACAGCATGGTATAGCGTAGAAGCAGTATATAAAATGATAAGCGATAACAGGTAAACACTGCCCGAAAACCATTTTCGCCAACCCGAGCCCGAATCAACGGCTAGCCAATAATAGATAAAAACAGCCCCTACTATGCTTAAAGCAATGGCCAAACCATGCGTTACTGTATTGGCTATCTCTTCTTTCGCAGTTTGTACCCCCCTTCCATTCTGTTCGCTCTCCATCCTCTTTATTCTTATCTGTTTTGTTTTTGCAAAAATAAAAGATAAAATTATCTTTTATTGTATCTTTGTGTTTTCTTAAACAAAAAAGTTATGCACTCGTTTCATATTCCGGTAATGGGGTTGGCTTATACAATAGACACTCCCGTAAAGGTGGCCCGATTTGGTATTTCATCCGTCATGTCAATTATCGAAGATAACCTTATCGAAAAAATGAGGGGGTATTATTACCACTTAAAAAAGGAAAACTATTACCCAATTTCTTCAAAGGAAGAAGATTATCGCGCGAAACGCATAACCGATTATTTAAACCTGGTGCAACGAATGGTTATAGAACAGGTGGAACAACTGAAAAGCCAACCGTTTGGAGAAAATTTAGAAATTGATAAATATTTTGAAATGCTTCCGGGTAGCAACCGGCTCTATCGGATTTATCGGGAAATGAATACCACCGCTGATCCTCAAAAAAAAGAACGGCTAAGCCAATGGCTGCGCCAGCATATCGTAGCCGGTAGTATCGATGTAAATATTATGACGAAACTGGACCGGAATACAAAAGATACAAACGGCAATGTTATTGAAAACGGATCAGATGCCGTAACCGCTCTTCGGGGATATGCTAAAAGTACCCTCTCCCACTCCTCAGTAGTACTCTCGGCCGGGCTAAACCTTCGCTTGTTCAACTACATGGAAACACTCTCAGCATTTGATGCCGACATAAACGGAGTATTTAATAAAAAAATTATCATAAAAGTTTCTGATTTCCGTTCGGCTTATGTGCAGGGTAAAATGCTGGCCAAAAAAGGTCTTTGGGTTAGTGAGTTTCGAATAGAGTCCGGGTTAAATTGCGGAGGGCATGCCTTTGCTACCGATGGGTATTTAATAGGGCCCATTTTAGAAGAATTTAAATCGAAACGACAGGAGTTAATCCGTGAACTATTTAGTCTATATAATCAGGCACTACTCACAAAAGGCAAAAGGCAGCTGTCTTACGCCCCCTCTATACATATTTCTATTCAGGGAGGCATAGGCACGGCTGATGAAGATCAGTTTCTAAGGAACCACTATGGGGTAAACAGCACCGGTTGGGGTACTCCTTTTTTGCTGGTGCCCGAGGCAACCACTGTTGACGACTCGACCCTGAATCTGCTTAGCCGGGCCACCGAGCAAGATGTGTTCTTAAGTAAAAACTCACCGTTGGGCATTCGGTTTCATTATCTTAAAGGGACCTCGGGCGAACTGGAAAAATTTGAACGTATAAAAAAAGGAAAACCGGGAAGCCCCTGTACTGAAAAATATTTAGTGTCAAATACGGAGTTTACCACCGAGCCCATTTGTACGGCATCGCACACCTACCAAAAGAAAAAATTGGAGCAACTTCATTCGCTCAACCTGCCTGAAGAAGAATATCAGAAGCAAAAAAAGGAAGTACTGGATAAAGAGTGTCTCTGTATCGGCTTAAGCAATGCGGCCATTAAAAAATATGAACTGAAGCCTATTAAAAAACTGGAAGCGGTCGATATTTGTCCCGGGCCTAACATTGCCTATTTCTCTAAAATCGTTTCGCTAAAGGAAATGCTCGACCATATCTATGGGAAAGCCTGCCTCCCCACTGACCCTAAGCGCCCCAATATGTTTGTGAAGGAACTTTCGCTCTACATAGATTACCTCGTAGAACTTATTGAAAATACCCACAAAACATTCGATGAAAAGGCTGTAAAATATGTACAAAACGTTTACCGCAATATTTCTAACGGCATCCTGTATTACCGGGAACTCGTAGCCGGAGTTGACTTTAAAAATGAACTTAAAAACCGGATCAAAAATGGAATAGATCTGGCTGAAAAGCGACTGCAGCAAGAGTACGAAATGATGATGCCTAAGGTAGAGGTATCTTGACCTCCAACGGCATGGGAACATTTTTAGAAGTTATTTCTACCTTTCGGGCAGAACCAATCTATTCTTAATCCTACGGTTTATGTTTTCAAGGGCATGCGAGTATGCTATTCGGGCCGTGTTATACATCGTTATACGCAGTACCGATGGCACCAAGCTAAGCGTAAAAGAAATTGCGAGAGAGGCTGATTCGCCCCCCTCGTTTACCGCCAAAATACTTCAAACGCTTGTGCGGGAAAAAATCATATCTTCCTCAAAAGGACCCAATGGCGGCTTTTATGTAAAACCTAAAGCCAAACCGATTATGCTCAACTCCATCGTAAAGGCCATTGACGGTACCGATATATTAAAATCGTGTGTATTAGGTCTAAAAGAATGTTCCGATACTTTTCCGTGCCCGGTGCATTGGCAAGTAAAAGAAAGTAAAACCCGCCTGCGCGATATTCTACTTAAAAAAACGATTCAGGAATTGAAAGACGAGTTTGTAAAAGGAAAAACCTATTTAAAAAATTACAAACTGGGAAACATGAAAGGGATGATAAGATAAAGCTGATTTCACACCTCGGTTGTCCAGGTGGCGAAGGAGTCTCGTGTTTCCCACAACTTTAGTGAATACAATAAAACTTCATCGGGTAATACGGCAGAAATTCGGTCGCGCAAAAAAATCAACATATTTTCGGCTGTAGGCTCAACCGGAAAAATTACCAGTTGGCTTGTATCGTAAGCTTGTGCAGCATGTTTCAGAAACGTATCCGATAAGATCAGTTTATGATCCAACAAGTTAATGGCGTTGACCCCCACCCGTTTTTTTAATTCTTTAAAATCAATAATCATCCCCTGCCCTTCCAGGTATTTACTTTCATTATGCCGATGGCTAACGGTAACGTGTAACTCATACGAATGACCGTGAATATGGCCGCACGGCCCCGGGTAAGCATAAATAGCATGAGCAGCTTCAAAACGAAATATTTTAGTAACCGATATCATTTTAATTGCCACTGTGATTTTATGCGCACTTCATGAATGGGAGACCGATAAAAATAACAACTTAGTGTGCTCTTCAATACAAGAAAAACCATAGCAAAAAAACAGATAAACAAAACAATACCTGAAATGGAAAAAATAATAAAATAAGGAGTAAGTCCTTTCATCATTTCTCCGAACGGAATGGTTTGGTCGCTCATCTGCCAGCGTGCCCGCAATACACCGGCCATAATCAGCGAACCAAAGAATAGGAAGAGAGAAATATTTGCTGCCAGCAGCCAAGATGAAATACGACTGCGCAACGCGGCTAAGCTAAAGCAAGTGCCTTCCAACACATCGACCACAACGGCCATCAGAATCATAGAGTTAATGCCAATGGTAGTACCCATAACATGCGCCACTGTAATGTGGGTGCCGTGGGTGTATAGGTTTACGGCCGGTACCGACATCAGGATAGCTAATCCAAGACTGATAAACACCCACACATCGGCTGCCGATAAAAAACGAAAAGCAAGCAAGTGCTTATACTTTTGTACGGAACTCAACGATTCTTTCCATTTATAAATAATGCGCCCTAAAATATAGAGCTCGGTCATGCTGATTAAATAGCCGATATGTTTGATCACAGGTTGTATAGGCAGTATATAAATATGATGGCTCCAGTTAAACATTAAATTGATCAGTCCGAGAAAAAAAAGGATAAAAGCGATGCGCGAACGGGCATACGATTGATCGCCACTGATTTTTTCCATGAGAAAGATACTCGAACCGTAAATCAGCATATTCCAGCAACCTACCATCGAGCCGTATGATTTCCACTGCACCGTCATATCGCGCACAATGGTTTGCTGAAAATACGGCAGCAGCCATAAATAGGATTCTAAAAAAATAAGTAAAAACCCAACCGCACCCGTAAGCCACATCCAGACATACACCGGTTGATTTTTTAAGGTGCGGAGAGTACCAATAATATTGATGGCAAACAACAGCCAACCGGCCACTACAAAGAGCGCCAGCACAGGCGGGCATTCCCAATACTCCCGGCCACCAAAAATTCCGTTTACATAACTGATACCGATGGCGACTATAGCCACTAAAAAAAGAAGCCATTGTAACTTGGCTAAGCGCATAGAAAAAAGATGTCCTGTGTATTCACCGACATACGTGAGCACCCCTCCCGAGGCCGTCAGCAAGATCCAAAATACAACAGACGAAACATGTAGCGGTCTTACTTTATCAAAGGATAAAACACTCTTCCATAAGCCCGGACTAACATATTGCAAACTTCCTATCACGCCAAAAAACATACCCACAACCAACATTACCATGCCGGTAATAATCAGGCGTTTGGGGGGGGGCAGTTTATTTTCTTTCAATGGTTCCATCAAAATTTATTTTATGTTTTCGGGGGTCAGAATTGCCCGAGGCATCCACCTGTTGCAAAAAAGACGTTACATCTTCTAATTCTTCGTCTGTCAGATTAAATGCAGGCATCGTAATAGTGCCTGTCTTCACAAAAGCCTTTATATAATCAGGCCCTTTACCCGAATAGACGTTCGTTAAATCAGGCCCGAGAAAACCACCTAACCCGTAAATCTGATGGCAAGCCACACAGTTCTTTTGTTGCCATATCATTTTCCCGGCAACGGCTTTAGGAGGCATAGTCGCTTCTGCACCCGGCAACCGGTAGATCACGGCCGAGTAGATAGAAAACGAAACAATTAAACAACCTGCAAAAATTTTCATATTATACTACCTAAAAGGATTGAGTCTAATTCAAGTGCAAATTAAATTCTAAAATTTAAAAGATAAATTAGTCTTTTATTATTTATTTTTGACTGTTTTTTACATAAAAAGAAATCCATGGATACTTTATTGAACAGTCCGGCTACCCGGAAAAACCTGTTGGTGCAGCGAGCGACCGATTTTGATTTACCCGATAACCTGAAACGGCTTGGGCTTTACCCCTATTTTCGGGTAATTGAATCAGATCAGGATACGGAGGTAATGATTGATGGGAAACCCGTTCTCATGTTTGGCTCAAACAGCTATCTGGGGCTTACCAACCATCCGGAAGTAAAATGGGCCGCCAGCGAGGCCGTTCGTTTATATGGCACGGGCTGTGCCGGTTCGCGCTTTTTAAACGGCACTTTAGACATTCATATTGATTTGGAAGAGCAACTGGCCGAGTTTGTGGGCAAAGAGGCAGCTTTAGTTTTTAGCACGGGCTTTCAGGTAAACATTGGGGTAATTCCGGCTCTGCTGAACCGCCACGATTATTTAATTCTAGATGAGTTAGACCACGCTTCCATTATAGAGGGAAGCCGCCTGAGCTTCAGTAAAACGCTGAAGTTTAAGCACAATGATATGGCTTCGCTCGAAAAAATATTACAATCGCACGATGACGACAGAATTAAATTGATTGTGGTTGATGGGATTTTCAGTATGGATGGCGATATTGCCAATCTGCCGGAAATAGCAAAATTGGCCGAGCGGTATGGGGCAAACATCATGGTGGACGATGCCCACGCACTGGGCGTAATCGGGCAAAGTGGCAGAGGCACGGCTTCGCATTTCGGCCTTACCGGAAAGACAGATCTGATTATGGGCACCTTCAGCAAATCATTGGCTTCCATCGGAGGGTTTATTGCAGCCGATAAATCCGTAATCAATTTTTTGAAACATCATGCCCGGTCGCTCATGTTCAGTGCCAGTATATCGCCCGCTGCCGCAGCCAGTGCCCGGGCAGCTCTTAACATTATAAAATGCGAACCGGAACGTATTGAGCGTTTGTGGGATAACACTCACTATGCTTTACAAAATTTAAAACAAATGGGTTTCGATCTGGGGCATTCTTGTACTCCCATTATACCCATCTATGTGCGCGATGATTTAAAGACGTTTCAGTTAGCCATCCGGTTGCTAAATGAAGGTATTTTCGTAAACCCGGTTTGCTCGCCCGGAGTGCCTTCCGATAGTTCGTTGATCCGGTTCAGTTTAATGGCCACTCATACGTTTGATCAAATAGATCTTGCTCTTTCAAAAATCTATTCCATCTCCAGAAAACTGGAAATCATCTGACCTCGATATGAGTTTGCTGGTAAAGGAAGTATCAACCTCTCAAGAACTTAAAGACTTTGTTAATTTTCCTTACCACTTATATAAGGGGAATCCTTATTACGTACCCCCCCTGCGGTTTGACGAACTCAATACACTACGTAAAGAAAAAAACCCGGCATTCGACTATTGTGAAGCCCGATATTGGCTTGCCTATAAAGACGGCCATGTAGTCGGGCGTATTGCAGGCATTTTAAATCATGCCTTTATAGAAAAGTGGGGAAAAAATTATTTGCGTTTTGGATGGTTTGATTTTATCGATGACCGAAATGTAGCCGAAGTACTATTAGCCAAAGTAGAATCATGGGCTCGCGAAATTAACATGGAAGCAGTGCATGGCCCCATGGGGTTTACCGATCTGGATCATGAAGGCATGCTGGTAGAAGGATTTGACCGGGTAGGTACGCTGGCCACTATTTATAATCATCCCTACTACCCCAAATACATTGAAGAAATCGGTTACAAAAAAGAGGCCGACTGGGTGGAGTACCTCATCCATCTTCCTAAACAAGTACCCGAAAATCTGGTGCGTATAGCTTCATTAGTTAAAAAGAGATGCCAATTACAAGTGGTGAAATTGCGCAAAGCCAAAGATGTTTTACCGTATGCAAAAGAAGTTTTTCAATTGATTAATATTGCTTATGCTGACCTGTTTGGCGTAGTTCCTCTAACAGACAAACAAATTGAGTACTACACGCAACAATATTTTTCTTTCATCAAAACAGATTTTATATCGCTCATTACAGACCATGATGGAAAATTAGCAGCCTTTGGCATTACCATGCCCTCGTTGTCTATGGCGCTGCAAAAAGCCAATGGCAGCCTATTCCCGTTTGGTATTTTTCATTTACTTAAAGCGCTTCGGAAAAATAATATCATTGATCTGTACATCGTGGCCATCCGGCCCGATCTGCAGGGGAAAGGGGTAAATGCCATTCTTATTGATGAGCTCACCAAATCCTGTATTAAACATGGTATTGAATATGCCGAAACCAACCCCGAACTGGAGAAAAATACAAAAGTGCAAGCCATGTGGGATTACTTTAAAACAGAGCAACATAAGCGCAGGCGATGCTATTTCAAACCCATCATTTAGATGACCCCGAAAGTCCTCATTACAGGAGCCAGCGGTTTCATAGGCAGTTTTTTGGTGGAAGAAGCTATACGGCAGGGGTTTGAGGTTTATGCCGGCATACGGAAATCAAGCCGTTTAGAATTTCTAAATCTCTACAACGTTCAGTTACTTGAATTATCTCTTGCCTCGCCCGAGGAGTTAACGAAAATTCTTTCCCGTTTTCAATCCCAGCACGGCTCTTTCGATTATGTCATTCACAACGCGGGTATTACATCGGCAAATCATCCCAAAGAATTTCACGAAGTAAATTGTGTGTACACAAAAAACCTGATGAATGCCCTTCGCAACACAGCCATGCCTCTTACCCGTTTCATGCTTATCAGTTCGCTGGCTACCTATGGCCCCGGCTGTAGCGAAACCCTTAAACCCATAGAAGTAACCGATGACGAATACCCGGTGTCGGCTTATGCCCGAAGCAAAAAAATGGCCGAAGAATTTGTAAGATCGTCCCATTATTTTCCTACTACCATCCTAAAACCCACAGCCGTCTTTGGCCCGAGAGATAAAGATTTTTTACGGTTGTTTAAAATGATCAATAGCGGATTCGAAATCCAGCTTGGCCGCCAGCGGCATATACTTTCCCTTATTTATGTAAAAGATTTTTCGCGCTTAGCCATCTCCCTGCTTAAAGAAGCAACAGCCAATCAGACTTTTCTGGTTTCCGATGGCCAGAACTACACGAATGAAGAACTGAATCGCACCATCCGATCGGCTTTAAACAAAAAAACCATACGTCTTTCCATTCCCTTAAAACCTTTGCAGGCCATTGTAAAAGCGAATGAAAAATGGCTGCCCCCTAAAAGCGGCACACGTTTCCTTAACTCAGAAAAGCTAATCGAAATTTCGGCTGTAAACTGGGCCTGTAACAGCCTTCCTGTGTGGCAGGAAAACAACCTTCAACCTCAATACAATTTATACGAGGCTATACGCGAAACAGCTGCCTGGTATAAACAAAGCGGCTGGCTAAAATAATTTATTCGGGGGGTGAAATGAATGTATAATTAATTACAGGACTAATTTATCTTTTATTAAATTTGACAGACAATACAACATAATGGCAAAGCAAGATTTTGTAGCTTCTTTATTGAAGCCACGCAACTGGTGGATCTCCTTATCGGTAATTTTTGTGGTGAGTATGATTGGGATAATCCAAATTGGCCTGCATACCTACACCGAAGCCCCCCCTATTCCTGAGTTTAAAAATACGGATGGAACTACCCTGTTTTCGCGGGCCGATATTTTAAGCGGCCAACAGGTGTTTCAAAAATATGGCTTGATGGAATACGGCTCAATGTTTGGCGATGGCGCCAACCGGGGACCTGACTATACAGCGGAAGCCATGCATCAGGTAGCACTTTTTATGAATGATTACTATCTGAAATCAATAGCCACCGATGCAGGCGATCAAACCCTGCAACGCTACGGTATTTCAGAAATAGTAAAACGTGAGATAAAATCAAACACCTACCAATCGGCCAACAACGCAGTAACCTTAACCGATGCCCAAGCCTTCGCTGTAAAAGAATTAGAAAAATATTATCAGGAAGAATTTCTGAGTGCAAAAGGAAAGCTATCGGGAAAGCCGGGTCGGTACATTAAGGGAGCTGATGAAATAAAATCGCTCACGGCATTTTTCTTTTGGGGAAGTTGGGTGTGCGGAGTAGAAAGACCCGGTGTAAATTACAGCTACACACACAACTGGCCCTACGACCCTACAGCCGGAAACACGCCTAGCACAGCCGTTATTACTTGGAGCATTATCGGATCATTGGGTTTGGTTCTCATTCTGGGGCTGGTACTTTATTACCATGGAAAACTGGAAAAGTTAGACGACACCACATTTACCAAAAATGCAGAGCCTCTAATGACCCGGCAAGCTGTTTTCAATTTTCAACCTAACCACTTGCAGCGGGCTACCTATAAATTCTTTTTTGCTGCGATCATTCTGTTTTCCGTTCAGGTATTGGCAGGCATATTAACTGTGCACGATTTTGTAGGCTTTGTAAATTTTTTTGGATTTAATATATCGGAGTCTCTGCCTATTACCATTACGCGAAGCTGGCATGTGCAACTTTCCTTGCTGTGGATTTCCGCTTGCTGGATTGGGGCCTCCTTGTTTGTCATGCCCATGCTTTGCCCGGCACAGCCTAGAAATCAAATAGTATGGGTGAATACCCTGTTTATTATGATCATCATTTTAGTAGCTGGCGGGTTAGTTGGAATTTTTATCGGCCCTAAAGGATTGGCCGGTGAAAAATGGTATTGGTTTGGCCACCAGGGATGGGAGTATCTGGAACCGGGTAAAATCTGGCAAGTGATACTCTACAGCGTATTCTTACTATGGGTAATAACTCTCTACCGCGGCCTGAAGCCAGTCATCAGTCTTAAACAACCCTGGGCTTTGCCCAACTGGTTGGTGTACACGACAGCCTGCATCTTGTTATTATTGATGTCTGGGTTTTTATTCAATCCCCAAACTAATTTTGTCATTGCCGACTTCTGGCGGTGGATGGTTATCCACATGTGGGCCGAAGCATTCTTTGAAGTATTCACCACCGTGCTGATCGGATACTTTATGGTGCTGATGGGGCTGGTAAGCGTACAGGCTGCTACACGCGTAATCTATCTTGCTTGCCTTCTTTTTCTGGGATCAGGTCTCTTGGGTATTTCCCACAATTTTTATTGGAATGCCAAACCGGTTTTTACCATGGCACTCGGCTCTGTATTTTCAACACTTCAGGTGGTGCCTTTGATTTTACTGACGCTTGAAGCCTGGCGGTTTAGAAAATTACCCAGGCAACTATCCGGCAATGTCCCCCTGTCTTCTCCTCAATCATTTGGGTTTCCTCAGGTCTTCCTTTTTTTGGTAGCTGTAAACTTTTGGAATTTTTTTGGTGCCGGTGTGCTGGGCTTCATCATCAACCTGCCTATTGCCAATTACTATGAGCACGGTACATACTTAACCGTAAACCACGGCCATGCCGCTTTAATGGGCGTATATGGAAACCTATCGCTGGCGGCTATGCTGTTTTGTTGTCAACTTCTATTTGCTTCGCCAAAATGGAACCCCAAACTTATTACAGTTGCTTTTTGGAGCATTAACATAGGTTTATTATTAATGGTATTACTCGATTTATTTCCGGCCGGGTTACTGCAGCTCAATATGGTTATTAAAAAAGGATTATGGTTCGCCCGAAGTAGTGAATTTATTGATAGCCAAGCCTTTCAAACATTAACCTGGTTGCGGATAATAGGTGGATCTATTTTTGTTTTGGGCGGGGTTATCCCTCTCACTTGGTTCATTCTTTCGCGCAGAAAAAACTTAAAACCAACAAAAACTATGCTCCGGTAAAAAGAACAGACATCATTATATTTTTTTAAACTTCAACTAAACCCACTACATCATGGAACTAAACCAAGAAATTCTGAGTGATATTGTCATTCACATGAAATACGCTCGTTATCTGCCCGAGTTACAACGCAGAGAGCTATGGAGTGAAATTTGCGACCGCTACGAGTCAATGATGGCGGCCAAATATCCACACATGACCGAGGAGATACACGATGTGATGCAATTCGTTCATCAAAAAAAAGTGCTCCCTTCCATGCGGGCCATGCAATTTGCCGGAGCCCCAATCATAAAAAACAACAGCCGCATTTACAATTGCGCCTACATGCCGGTAGATGACATCCGGGCATTTTCTGAAGCTATGTTCTTGTTACTGGGGGGCACCGGAGTTGGTTTTTCCGTTCAGCAACATCATGTTGCCAAACTACCAGTTATAAAAAAAGCTACCAAACACAGACGTTTCCTGATTGGCGATAGCTTGGAAGGATGGGCCGACTCCATCAAAATGATTATGAAAGCAAACTTTGGCCAAAGTGATGCGCACCCTGATTTTGATTATTCGGATATCCGCCCCAAAGGGGCTCGTTTAGTAACGGCCGGAGGGAAAGCCCCCGGCCCTGAGCCGTTAAAGGTTTGCCATGCCCATCTCATAGCCGTTTTAGACCGAAAAAAAGATGGCGAACGGCTTACCCCCCTCGAGTGCCACGACATCATGTGCTACATTGCCAATGCTGTGCTGGCCGGGGGCATCCGCAGATCAGCTATGATATCTTTATTCACTCCCGGAGACGAAGAGATGCTTACCTGTAAGTTTGGCAACTGGTGGGAACTGAACGAACAGCGAGGCCGGGCCAACAACTCGGCTGTGCTTTCTAGAGATCAAACTACCAAAGAAGAATTTTCAGCCTTGTGGAAAAAAATTGAACTGTCGGGTGCCGGAGAGCCGGGTTTCTATTTCAGCAACCATCCAGACTGGGGTACTAACCCTTGTTGTGAAATTGCTCTTAGGCCATTTCAGTTTTGCAATCTTTGCGAGATAAATGTTTCCGATGTGGAAACCCAAGAAGAGTTAAATGCACGGGCACGGGCCGCCAGTTTTCTCGGAACCCTGCAAGCGGGCTTCACTGATTTTCACTACCTGCGCGATGTCTGGAAGCAAACCACCGAACAAGATGCACTCATTGGCGTGGGTATGACAGGCATAGCCAGCAACCGCGTATCAAAATTAGATCTGCTGGAAGCGGCAGCCGAAGTAAAGCACATTAACACGGTAATCTCGAAAAAAATTAATATTGAATTTGCTGCCCGCTGCACCACCATCAAACCATCGGGCACCAGTTCTCTGGTGTTAGGAACCTCATCGGGCATACATGCCTGGCACAACGATTTTTATTTAAGACGTATGCGTATCGGAAAAAATGAAGCGCTGTACGAATATTTAAAAATTCGGCATCCCGAATTAATAGAAGATGATCTCTTAAACAGTAAGCAAGGTATTGTTTGTATCCCTCAAAAAGCGCCTTTGGGTAGTACCCTGCGCACAGAAAGTGTAATGGACTTGCTAGAACGCATTAAAGCTTTTAATCTGGAGTGGGTGCGCAGTGGGTATCGATTAGGGTATAACGCCAACAACGTTTCGGCCACGGTGTCTATTCAAGATCACGAATGGGAATTAGTAGGCGATTGGATGTGGGCAAACAAGGCCTCGTATAATGGTTTGAGTGTACTCCCGTTTGATAGTGGAAACTATAAGCAACCTCCCTTTGAAGATATTTCGGAAGAACGTTATGAAGAGCTGGAAAAATCACTGAAGAACATTGATCTTTCTTTAGTGTATGAGCCTGATGATGCTACCGACTTGCAAGCAGAGGCGGCCTGTGCGGGGGGTGCTTGTGCCATTGTGTAATACGTAATAACGACAGATAAGCGCTTGGATATCTTTTTTCAGGCGCTTATCTTTTTTCTCATCAAAATAAAAAAAGGGTTGGGAAAATTACCCAACCCTGATCTTTGCCGCTTATTCTAAATTACTTTTTAGGAGGAAGCAATACCTGATCAAGAACATAAACAATACCGTTTGAAGCGTTGATGGTGGCTAAGACTGCCGCTCCATTTACGGTATATTTTCCGTCTTTAACACCCACCACAATATCATCCAGATTTACTTGATTTATCTTCTGCCCGTCTTTCATATTTTCTAATTTGTAAACCCCTACTGAAACATGGTATTCCAATATATTACGCAAGGCCTCCTTGCTTTCTGGTTTTAACAAGCCATCAACCGTTCCGGCCGGCAACTTACCAAAAGCCTCATTGGTGGGGGCAAATACGGTAAACGGCCCTGCGTTAGACAACGCATCTACATACGCTGCCGCTTTCAGTGCCGCTACCAGCGTGGTGTGATCTTTAGATGATTCGGCTACGCGAACAACATCTTTCTGCGACTCATCATCTTTTACGGATGACTGGCCACCGCCATCAGCTACCGGTGTGTTGGTAACCTCAGCCGCTTGCTGTGGTTTGTTGCCACAAGAGAAAAAGACAAATGACAACACCATGAGCGCTGCCACTGACATAGGTTTTAAAACTTTCATATCCTGTTTGGGGTTAGATTTTCTTTAAACAAGATTCTGCATTTATCTTGTGTCTAACCATGACTTTGATCATAAACCGAAGTGAGGTTTGTTCATTTTTCAAATGACTAAGGAAACTATTTTTAAAAACCCTCAGATGTCTTTTCGAATAAATTTTCGAAGTGCTATCCAGAGTGGGATGATAATCCAGGCAAGCAAAAGCAAAAAAGCATAGATGGCTCCTGTGCTGCTGCCAAAAAAGTTCTGATAAAAGGCACCGGTATAGCCCATCAAAGCAGAGATGTCTAATTTTAATAGAATAACAATCCGGGCCAAGTCAACCGGGTTTAAAGAACTTAGCAACAGCGTTACTTTTTCCAGCGGATAGTCGCTAAAACTGTAGATTACATATAGAATCAGGCCATCATAAATCAGAGTAAAATAAATCCAGAACAAAAGGGCGATGCCAATGCCTTTTGCTTTATCGCGGGTTAAAACAGAGGCCAGCGATGCCAGCGAAACAAAAACAAATGTTAATAACACACCTGAAAAAATAAGATAGACTGCAGCCGCGCTATTTGCCAGCAATACCGTGGGCAGAGCTACCCCAATAATAAAAGCGAATGACAAGGCAAGGGCTACCGAAAGAAATTCAGAAATAAATACTTTCTCGCGATTAACCGGTTGCGAAAGCAACAATTCAATAAATTCATACGAATTAAAAAAATGCATGGTAGTAAAAATGACACTAACCAGTGGTACTACCAGTAAAATAATATTGAGCAAACTCAGCGTAGATTTTCCCGCATCGCTGTCAAGGCTGTACATGCTGCCGGTAACAATCAGTAAAAAGAGCGTGTACAATAAGACAAAGCGGTTTCGTATAATATCGTACGCTACGTATTTAGCAATCTTCATCATATCGTTTCGGCTTTCAGGTTACGCTGCATAATAGCGGCTACCGCACGCCCTAATTTTCGTTCACCGGTTTCTTCTTTGAGTAAATCAATGGTGTCGTTAAACAAAATTTTTCCTTCTTCCAGATAAACTAAGTGCGAAGCAAGCTCGTCTAAATCGCTCATGATATGCGAGGTAATTAAGAAAAGTTTATTTCTGTTTTTTTCTGAATGGATTTTGGTTTTGAGTATTTCTACCGATATCGGATCGAGTCCGGCCGTAGGTTCATCCAAAATTAAAATGGGCGGGTCGAATAAAAATGCCAGCGAGGCACTTACCTTTTGCCGCGTACCGCCCGACAAGGTGTGCATTCGTTTATCTTTTAACTTATCGAGTTTAAATTCACGAATCAGGTCTTCATCCAGGTTTTTTTCATCTTGGCGCAAATCTCGGATCATATCAAAAATTTGGCCTATTTTCATTTGATCAGGATACCGCCCGATTTGAGGCATGTATCCAATTTTTTTTCGGTAGATAGAGTTTTGGGTGATCGATTCGTCTCCTACTTTTATCTCGCCCCGGTCAGGCACTACCATCCCTAAAACACACTTAATCATCGTAGTCTTTCCCGATCCATTTGGGCCTATTATCGCATACGATATCCCCGGGTGAAATTGAACCGATATGGAGTTTAGTACGCGAAGTTTACCGAATTGTTTGTTGAGGTCAGAAATGGTAATCATAATTTTTCATAACAGGGTGGCTGTCTTTTAAACTTTCGGGTGTGATGGACGGAACTACTTTTTCGGAACGGTCTAACAAGTAAACCAAAAAACTCCGCCACAACACAATGGAAGAAGGCATTTTTTCTACCACCATTGAATACAAACTTACAGGATGAAAGGGTAAATCGCCAATTCCGTCTTTGTTTAAGTCGTACCCCTGGTAATTATCCCAATAGTTATAATCTACTTTGTTTAATACTAAAGAACCATTGGTGGCCATATCAAAAGTATTAGAAAGGAAACTGTTTGCCTTAAAAATATTTTCATCGCAGTTGGCCTGAATTTTTACGGCCCATCCGCTTTCCCTGAAAACATTCTTCTCGAAATGACACCGGCTGGATCCGTCCATAAAAATGCTTACCGTATTTTTTGCGAATAAATTTCCTTCAATGCGGCTGTCGCGAATATCTTTTAGTAAAAGCCCATACGAAGACGAACCCCAGTTATTTTCAAACCGGTTTCCTATCATATTCACATCCTGTGTGTACATCACGGCTACCCCTGCACCATTGTTGCGAAAAGTGTTGGCCACATACTCATCATGGTGCGAAAACATAAAGTGCAGCCCATAGCGCATATTGCCGTGACTAAAGTTTTTTTCGATACGGGAGTGTGTAACGAACTCAAAATATATACCATCGCGGTGGCCTGCAATATCATTATTCCGAATATTGAGCGAATCGCATTTCCAGGCGTGTATTCCGTTGCCAATCTGATATTCAGCTTCGGCATTGGCCCGGAGGGTATTGTTTTCGATCAGGCTTTTAGATGAATTAGCCAGGTGTATTCCAAAAAATGTATTTTCAAATTTATTGTTGCGAACAATAAGTCCTTTGGTTTGCACTGCACTAATACCTGAAATATCGTCTATGCTTCCGCGGCCGGTGTTGATGAGCTTGAAGCCGGATATTAAAATATTCTTACCTGTTACAGTAAAAATTTCATATTTGTTTTCTCCATCTAAAACCGGATAATCTACTCCGATGAGCGCGAGTGTTTTCTTTACGATCAGGTTTCCTTCACGATAAAGGCCGGGCATTACGCGGATGGTATCTCCGAAGGAAGCCAGTGCTATGGCTTTTTGTATTGATGTTATAGTCTTACGCTGATCAACTATCCATGTTTTGGCTTGTGACGCAAACGTAATAAAGAGCAGGCAGGCTGCTGTGGTAATCCTCATTACTTAAATTGGGTAACTGCTTCGCCCCAGGTTAAGTACATGGCTTGCCATTGTTTTTGGTGGCCGGCCATTTCAGTTTTTGTTTCAAAAGCAGCTACTTGCCCATTCATCGGGCTCTGTATTTGTCCTGACTTGAGGTAAAATGCATTTCGGGCATCTATTAAATTTCCGGGTTTAGAAAAATCTACTACGAGGATATGTTCGTATTCAGTGGTGCTGTTATCCACGGCATTATAAAAATCCATAAAGCACCGCACATCATCAAACTTAAAAATCTTTCCTTTTTTAGTTACTAACTCGGCTCCAAATTTATTATCCATTAATGTCATTTTGCAAAAATGACAAGTGTCTTTTCCAAAGTTCAGTGCTTCGGGATTGGCCGAGCAAGAAAAAAGGATCAAAGCACCCGCTAAACAAAATACTCTATTCATAATTATTTATTCTTCTTCCACTCATAAAACAGGGAGGCGAAAAGTACGGAAGCAGAAATAATGAATATCCATCCTCCTATATCCGGCCCCGAAAAAGCGGTAAAATTAAGTAACTGTTTGGTGCCTATCAATGGCGGCTGGTACGACATACCTTCAATCCGTATGGGTGCTTCGGGGTTTAGTGTGTGGCCATAATCGTAGCCCCAAAGATAAAAATCTACCAAGGCACTTACCCCGGTGGCGCAGAGCAATCCCAAAAATGAAAACAACATAAAGCGTTTTCCTATCAGTGCGGTGGCTAACCCAAACGTAACTAAGAAGCCAATGATGTATTTAATGTAACCGAGTTCAGGGAACATACTTACTTCAATGGGTCGCATACCGATGTAGTGGTTAAGAGCACTGATGGTTCTTACTTCTCCCGTAAGGGTATTGTGCCATATTTTCATTTCAAGGCCTTCGGGGTACTGAGGTGCCCACATCAAAATTTGCCAGAGTGGAACAAAGTAAGTAATTACAAGGCTCAGCGAACTTACGACTATGATTATTCTCGTAATGTGACTTAACTTTTTCATGATTTTTATTTTTTTTATTAAGGGTGCCTCATTTTGTGATGAGGCACCCACTCAACCTGTATAACTATGAAACGATTACTTAGGTGAGCTTTTGGATTCGTCTGCAATCACCCCGGTGGAAAACTTCAACGGTACATTGCTTCCCGGTGCTGATACGCGGGCATACCCTTGCATTTCCTGGTGTAATGCCGAACAAAAATCGGTACAATAGAAAGGAGAAACACCTACTTCATCCGGCACCCATTTCAAGGTTTGTGTTTCGCCCGGCATAATCAGTATCTCGGCATTCGAGGCTCCCTTCACAGCAAACCCATGGGGCACATCCCAATCTTGCTCTAAGTTAGTAACGTGGAAGTACACTACATCACCTAATTTAATTCCTTCAATGTTATCAGGTACTAAGTGCGAGCGAATGGCTGTCATGTACACGTGTACCTCATTTCCCTTCCGTTCTACTTTAGCCATCTTCTCACCCTTCGTTACATACGGATGGTTGTTCTCTTCTATCTTAAATATTTTGGTAGAATTAGGCATTACCAAACTGGCCGGTATGGCTTCGGCATAGTGCGGCTCTCCGGTTGTGGGGAAATCGAGCAACAACTGCATTTTATCGCCCGAGATATCGTAGAGTTGTGCTGACTGAGTCATTTCCGGGCCGGTAGGCAAATACCGGTCTTTCGTAATTTTGTTATAGGCAATCACATACTTTCCATGTGGTTTGCGGGTAGGGCCTCCGGGCACACTTAAGTGGCCGATCGAATAGTAAGTAGGAACCCGGTCTAATACCTGAAGGGATTTAACATTCCACTTTACAATTTCAGATGACACAAAGAAAGAGGTGTACGCATTTCCATTGTTATCAAACTCGGTATGCAACGGGCCTAAACCTGGTTTCTTTACTTCCCCATATAGAGCCGATTCATATTTAATTACCGGAATACCCTCATACTCACCTTCAAAATCTTTATCGGCAATTGCTTTTTGCATTTTGGTAAATGAAAAGACAGGTATTAGCGCTGCCAGTTTTCCAGATGCCACAATATACTCGCCCGAAGGATCGGTATCGCAACCGTGCGGAGATTTAGGGCAGGGAATAAAATAGGCGATGTCTTTTAAAATGGTAGGATCTAATTGTAATACTTCCGTCAGCATTTCGGAGGTAGCGGTGTGTGTTTTATCATCCAACACATTGTGTGCATACTTCACTTTCGATTTGGTGGCTTTTCCTTGCGCCACGTATTCTTCGGCCTTCTTCCAGTTTACCGCCAAGATAAAGTCTTTGTCTTTCTGCGATGCATTCACTTCCAACAAAGTATAAGCACGCTCGGTGTTATAGCAAGAGAAAAAGAACCAACCGTGAGACGGGCCTTTGCCAGCTCTTGAAAGATCGAAATCAACACCGGGGGTTTTCAACTGAAACCCAATATTCATTTTCCCGCTTTGAGGATCAATTTTAATAAAGCTGATCGTGCCTTTAAAATTTTCTTTATACGAAGTGATGGGCACATCGCGCTTGTCGCCAACGGGTACGCTAAAGCGGGTACCGGCTACAATGTATTCGCTGTTTTCGGTAATAAACGGGGAAGAGTGATTACCACCACTGTTGGGCAACTCAAGGATTTCTTCTGTTCTAAATGTTTTTAAGTTTACGCGGGCCACGCGAGGCGTGTTGTTGGCATTGCCAAAAGCCCACCGGCCATCATGCTCTCCATTGGTAACCGACAACGAGATGTGGTGAAGGTCATCCCAAGGCACGTAGCCGTGAGAAGTGTTGAGCATGGGTTTGGTTTCTTCACTATACCCGTATCCGTTTTCAGGAAACTGAGAGAACACCGGGATAATGCGGAACAGCCGGCCAGACGGAATGCCATACACAGACATTTGCCCGTTAAAACCACCGGATACGATATTGTAAAATTCATCGTATTTACCCGGAGCTACATATACTTTTTCGGCTGCATTTCCAGTAATGGCTTCTTGCGGCCCCTTAGGCTTACACCCATTGAGCATGGCTAAAGCAAGGGCGTACGCAAAGAGTAAAAATAATTTATTGTGGGTTTTCATGGTGGGTATATTAATTTATGTTTTTATTTCTGTCCATCGTTATTGCGCATAAACTCAAGCACATCTCGGGCATCGCCAATAGAAATGTTTTGATTGGGCATTCTTACCAGACAAAGCTCAAGCATTTTTTGGGCTTCATTATCTTTTTCAAGCATCACATCCACGTTGGTAATCATGTTCATAATCCACTCGGGGTGTCTTCTCTGGGTAACATCTTTCCAGCCCGGACCCACCAACCGCTCGGTCGTTAATTTATGGCATGCCTGGCATTTCATTTCATAGATGGCCGAGCCGCGATCCACTCTTTCTTTTTCTAAAGGTGATTTGAGCGTTACCGATTTTACGGCCCCTATCCCTTTGGTAGGATTTGCAATCACTTCTTCCACAGCCGACTTGGTGGTGGATTGTGCCTGGTCGGGAGACTCTTCAGCATTTTTTTTAGATCTGTCGGGAGCACACGAAAACAGTAGTGCTGCCAATCCCATTAATAACACGTGTTTCATAGTTTAGTTTATAGTTTAAAGTGTGTTTTCATCGGTAGTTTGGTCTTCTGCGCAAGCCTTGCGGCTACTCATTCTTTACATCATAAAAGTAGGCAGGGGCAGAAAGACATAAACATGATTTTCGTCATACGTAGATATGACATTAGCACCGCATTTCAAAATTAAATTTTCATGTTTACCCGTACCTATTTTGTCTGTTTATTTAGCCATTGAATAATCTTGAATAATGCATTACTTTCATGTATTCTCAACCTATGAAAAAACATATTCTTCTTCTGTTGTTGTGGGCTCCCATTATGGGTTACACTCAACATCAACCTAAAATTGCACGCATTGATTCTGTATTAACCTACCTGTATCAGCATCACTTATTTAATGGAGTAGTACTGATTGGCGAAAAAGGGAAAGTGCTTTATAAAAAAGCTTATGGAGTGACTAATCCTCATACCAATACACCACTTACCACTGCCTCCGCTTTTAACCTCGCTTCTGTTAGCAAACAGTTTTATGCAGTTATGCTTATGAAGCTGAAAGAACAAGGTAACCTACACTACGATGATGCTGTACAAAAATATTTGCCCATTTTTCCTTATGGCAATATCACCCTCCGCCACCTTCTGAACCAAACTTCGGGTTTACCCGAGTATTTTGATATTGCACAAGGGGCAATGAACCCGTTGGATACACTTACCAATCAATCTATGTTGGCATTGCTTGCTGCTAAAAAGCCGGCTCTTGAATTTATGCCGGGCGAACGCTGGCAATATTGTAACACCAACTATACTACGCTGGCCTCTGTTATTGAGGCTGTTTCCGGGGTTCCCGTTGATCAATATTTTAAGCTGCACATAGCAACCCCGCTCCACCTTAGTAACACCTACATTTATACAATTAAAATGAAGTCGTACCCGGCATCGCGTGTAATGGGTTTTGAGTATGACGGCAAGCAATTCCAGCTTAATGATTTGATCCGTTTAGATGGTATAACGGGCGATGGCAATGTGTACGCATCAGCCGAAGATTTATATAAATGGGATCAGGCACTTTATGCAGGGAAACCGGTTACAAAAGAAACATTTGCTGCCGCCCTTACCCCGGGCAAACTGAACAATGGCAAAAGTACCGACTACGGGTTCGGATGGTTTATCCGCGAAGGAGGAAAAATAGTTTCGCACACCGGTGGATGGGTTGGTTTCCGCACCGAGATAACCCGATACCTCGATAAGAATCAAACAATTATTGTATTGGATAACTCGTCTAACATGCAGGCACATGAATTGGTAAAGAAAATATGGGAAGGCAAGCCCTATTCACTGCCCCATACACACCTGATTACCCATGTAAAAATTATAGACGGCACCGGTTTACCTGCCACTACCGGAAGCGTGCGCATACTAAACAACCGGATTTGGCAAGTAGGCGCATTAACTCCTTTTACAGGAGAATCCGTTACCAATGGAAATGGAAACGTTTTGGCTCCGGGCTTTATTGATAACCACAGCCACCATGATGGAGGGCTCGCCCAAAATCCTTCGGCACTGGCAGTAACCAGTCAGGGAGTTACCACCGTTGTGGTAGGGCAAGATGGAAGTTCCGATCGGATGGACTCCCTTCAGTTGGCAATTCAAAAAACTCCGGTGAGTGTCAATCTTGCCTCTTTTACCGGGCAAGCTTCATTACGCGAAAAAGTTATGAAAGGCGATGTGCTGCGTAAAGCTACTCCTGCAGAAATAGATTCCATGAAAATAATACTGATTCGCGAAATGGAAAAAGGTTCGTTGGGATTAAGCACCGGCTTAGAATACGAAGCGGCTTTTTACAGTACGCGCGATGAAGTAGTAGCCTTAGCAAAAACAGCTGCCCGCTACGGGGGGCGGTACATCAGCCACCTGCGCAGTGAAGATCTGAATCTGGAAGAAGCTCTGGAAGAAATTATTCATATTGGCCGGGAAGCCAAAATACCGGTGCAGGTTACACATATTAAAATTGCCATGCGCAGCAAGTGGGGCAACGCAGAAAAAATTCTTCGTCAACTCGATCAGGCTCAGCAGCAAGGTGTAGAAATAACAGCCGATGTTTACCCTTATACCATGTGGAACTCTACCCCACGTGTACTTTTTCCTAAAAAAGATTTTGAAAACCTGGCCAGTGCAGAATTTGCCGTTCGGGAATTATTCGATCCGGCTGCATCGGTAATGGTGCGCTACCCGCCTCAGCCGGCCTGGCAAGGAAAAACCGTAAGCGAAATAGCCGCTCTCAACCAAGAAACTTCTGCCCAGGCATTGATGCGCATTATACACGAAAGCGCTGCCCCCGGGCTGGGCAGCACGATCGTAGCTAAAAGTATGAGCGAATCCGACATCAGTAATTTTATGAAGTGGCCCTATACCAGCTTTTGTTCAGACGGAACTATGCGCGGGCACCCGCGCGGGCACGGATCGTTTACACGGGTACTGGGCCGTTACGTACGCGAACAAAAACTGATGCCATTAGAAACGGCCATACAAAAAATGACAAGCTTGGCAGCTAAAAATGTAGGGCTGCAAAAACGGGGGTTAATTACGCCCGGATATTTTGCCGATCTGGTATTATTTAATCCGGATACGGTAATAGATCATGCTACGATTGAAAACCCCACGGCCCTATCGGCCGGTATCGAATATGTATGGGTAAACGGCCAACTGGTGTACCATGATCAGAAGGCAATAACCAACTTTCCGGGCATGTTAATCAAAAGAAATTAACCGAGAGCATGCTCCTTGTCTCGTCCTGACAATGAAAATCACCATGGGGTATTTTATCTTCATGGGTTGTTGATTTTCA
>JAFDYY010000038.1 GCA_018267195.1 Bacteroidota bacterium
TGGTGAAAATAAAAAAAGGGAATCAATCTTTTTTTATAGGCTTACCCAAAGAAATAGCCTTGCAGGAAAACCGGATCAGCCTTACCCCCGATGCGGTAGCATTACTGGTAAACAATGGCCACGAAGTGTGCGTAGAGAGCAATGCCGGGGCCGGAAGCAAATTTACCGATCGTGCCTACAGCGAAGCCGGAGCTAAAATTGTGTACTCGCCCCAGGAAGTGTATAAAGCCGATTTTATTTTGAAGATCGAGCCGCCTACCATGGAAGAAATGGAATATTTCAGGCCGGGCCAAACCATGATTTCCGCCCTGCAGTTGGGGTACTTAAATGAAGAGCGTGTACAAGCTTTGCTGCGTAAAAAAATTACCGCCTTGGCGTATGAGTTTATTGAAGACAAGGCCGGCAGCATGCCCATTATCCGTGCCATGAGCGAGATTGCGGGAAGCACGGTTATGGCTATCGCGGCTGAGTATCTCAGCACTATAAAAAACGGACGAGGAATTATTTTGGGAGGGATTACCGGAGTGCCGCCCACGAAAGTGGTCATTATTGGTGCGGGTACGGTAGCGGAATACGCGGCACGAGCAGCCCTAAGTTTAGGAGCAGAAATTCAGGTGTTTGATAATCATCTGTATAAATTGAGACGCATCAAACATACCCTTGGCCAGCAATTTTATACCTCTACGATCGACACCGTGACGCTGAGCGAGAGTTTAAAAAATGCCGATGTGGTAATAGGCGCACTGCGGGCAGAGAAGGGCCGCACACGGCATGTGGTTAGCGAAGAAATGGTAAAAAACATGAAGCCCGATTCGCTCATCATGGATTTGAGCATCGACCAAGGCGGGTGTGTAGCCACTTCCGAAATTACTTCGCATGCCAATCCGGTATATCGCAAATACGATGTTATTCACTACTGCGTGCCGAATATGGCTTCGCGGGTAGCGAATACAGCAACTACAGCCCTCAGCAATATTTTTACACCCACCATTTTACGCGCAGCCGAAGAAGGTGGAATTGAAGAGATGATTTTTGCCCACAAGTGGTTTATGAAAGGCGTGTACACCTATAAAGGTAGTTTAGTAAACGAGTCCATCGCCCGCAAGTTTAAAATGAAGTTTAAGAATATTGAATTATTGCTGGCGGTAAGGGTTTAGTTGCTCAGCAATCGTTTACAGCCTGATGTTCTTATTGATGGAGGTAGAATTTTTTTCACAAAGGCTGCTATTGCTTATCTTTGCCGGGGAAATGAAAGAATCATTTTATTTTGTCAGTCATTTTTTGCGCAGGGTTGCTCTGTGTTTAGCGCTTGTTTACGGTGCCCTCTTATTGCCCACCTTTTTATCGAGCCAAGACGAAATCATTCCTTCTGTTTTCGGTTCTGAGTTTTTGATCAGCGATGAAAGTGTAGATCAGACACCCCATTTTCAAATAATCAGGCTTTGCCAGGCCAAACTCAGAACCAATGCACGGCCATTAGGTGGGCTGACGTTCGGCAAAAATGGATTGCCAAAAATTTTTTTTGAATCGGTTATCCTAAAAAAATCCTGTTTTGTAAAAAATAATTATAGACTACAGGATATACCTGTGCTTTACTGCATTTTCAGAATTTAATCTCTCCGCTTGCCGGGCTTAGTGCCGGTGTCTTTCTTTTCTAACCTAAAGTTTTTTTATAGATGCCTGCAAGGGCGCTCTTTAATTCATATTCAATGATTGATAAACTAATTATATTTTCCGTTAAGAATAAGCTCATCATAAGTGTGTTGGTGCTGGCGATGAGTATTT
The DNA here is from genome assembly GCA_018267195.1 of Bacteroidota bacterium. GTDB lineage: Bacteria > Bacteroidota > Bacteroidia > Cytophagales > Cyclobacteriaceae > ELB16-189. The sequence continues at coordinate 1,786 of JAFDYY010000038.1, forward strand.
ATGGATGCCTGTCGCTGGTGAGGTTGCCGCTGGATGCCGTGCCGGATGTAACGGGCATTCAGGTGGATGTCATCACCAACAGCCAAAGCTTGGCTGCCTTAGAAATTGAACGGTTTATTACTGCGCCCTTAGAAATGACCTTGTCAAACATTCCGGGGTTGGTAGAGATGCGCTCTACGTCCAAGTTTGGGTTATCGGTAGTGAAGCTGGTGTTTAACGATAACACCGATGTGTACTGGGCGCGCCAACAAGTTTTTGAAAGATTGGAAACCGTGAAATCGGAGATCCCCCAAGAATTAGGAAAACCTTTTATGGGGCCGGTATCTACCGGCTTGGGCGAAATCTATCAATATGTAATTCGCCCCAAAAACCCTAACGACCAATCCTATTCTTTGATGGAGATTCGAACGTTGCAAGATTGGACCATCCGAAAGCAGCTGCTCGGAATAAAAGGAGTGGCTGAGGTAAGCGGTTTTGGCGGATACAAAAAAGAATATCAAGCTTCATTGAAGCCCGACCGGATGCGGGCACTTGGAGTTACGGTGGATGAACTCTTCAATGCCCTGAGTTGGGGCAACAGCAATACCGGTGGTGCCTACATTGAAAAAGAAAATAAAGCTTTTACAATTCGTGGGATCGGATTGGCTAATTCATTTGATGAGATAGGGAATACCGTCATTAAAGTAAACAACCGCATCCCGATACTGGTAAAAGATGTGGCCGATATAAGTCTGGGGCATAGCATTCGGTATGGAGCCATGACTGTAGACGGAGCAGGAGAAAAGGTGGGTGGTATTGTAATGATGGTGAAAGATGAGAATGGCAGCCAGGTTATTAAACGGATCAAAGAAAAGATGAAAACCATTCAGGCTAATTTGCCCGAGGGGTTGGTGATTGAGCCGTTTATTGATCGCTCAAAAATTGTAACCAATGCCATGACAACCGTTGCCAATAACCTTATGGAAGGGGCGCTGATTGTGGTGGCGGTTATTCTGCTTTTTCTGGGAAACTGGCGCGCCAGCTTGCTGGCAGCTTCGGTTATTCCGCTTTCCATGATGTTTGCTTTTATTTTGATGAAGCAGTTTGGAGTGGCCGGAAACTTAATGAGCCTGGGGGCAATCGACTTTGGGTTGTTGGTAGATCCTTCCATTATCGTGGTAGAATCGGTTATATTTTTTCTGGCACTCGAAGCCAAAAACCGCGCACCCGGTGAAATAATTTCGCAACGGGAGCAAGAGCAGATCGTTATTCAATCTGTTCAGAACGTAAAAAAATCGGTCGTATTTGGCGGGTTGATTATTCTGATTGTTTACTTCCCTATTCTTACCCTGAGCGGCATCGAAGGAAAAATGTTTGGCCCTATGGCCAAGACGGTGAGCTTTGCCCTATTGGGTGCCATTATCTTATCGCTTACCTACGTGCCCGTGGCTGGCTCTCTACTTTTAAAATCATCGGGGCACCACGAAAACGGATTTTCCGAACGGGTTGTGAAATTCCTCTTCCGGGTTTATGAGCCGATTATCCGGTATGGGTTGAAAAAACGCAAAATGATAATGACTGTTTCTGCTTGTATTCTGGTGGCAGGTGTTATTGGCTTTAAGTTGATAGGCGGAGAATTTATTCCCAAACTGGCCGAAGGCGATCTGGTCATTGAAACCAATTTGCCGGTAGGCACTTCCATGACGGAAACGATTCAGTTTAGCGACCGCATTCAAAAACTACTTCGTGAAACGTATCCGGATGAAATCCAGCGCGTGGTTTCTAAAATAGGAACCTCTGAAATTCCGCTAGACCCGGTACCCATGGAATCGCAAGATATCGTGATTACCCTTACCGATAAAAAACGCTGGACGAAAGCCAACAACCAGGAAGAACTAACAAAACAGCTTTCCGATCTCTTCCAGCAATTTCCCGGTATTTTATATTCAATTCAGCAACCCATCGAAAACCGGGTAAACGAACTGATGAGCGGAGCGCGCACCGATGTGGTTATTAAATTATTTGGGCAAAATCTGGACTCGCTGGTTTCAAAAGGAAATCAGATCATTAAAACTATTAAGACAATACCCGGAGCGACCGAAGTGCAGGAAAAAAAGATTTTTGGCCTGCCGCAGATCAATATCAAATACGATCGCCAAGCCATGGCGATCTACGGAGTTACTGTGAATCAGATAAACCGCGCTATTCAAATCACTTTTGCCGGAGCTACTGCCGGAATTATTTATGAAAACGACAAACGGTTTGATCTAACACTTCGTCTGGCAGGCGATGAGCGCGCGAAAGCCGAAAACATTCGTAGCCTTACCGTAAACGATAAAGAAGGATACCCGATTCCGCTAAAAGAACTGGCCGAAATAACAGAAGAGATCGGCCCCTCAGAGATAAGTCATGAAAATTTGCAACGTAAACTGAACATTGGTTTTAATGTACGCGGCCGCGATCTGGAATCGGTAGTAAATGAGGCCATAAAAAAAATTAATGGGTCTGTTTTTTTACCGGCTGGTTACTCCATTGATTTTGGCGGAGAGTTTGAAAATTTTAGAAGAGCCAAAGAAAGATTAGCTGTGGTAGTGCCCATATCGCTTCTTGTTATTTTTGGTTTGCTCTTTGCCACTTTCGGAAACGTAAAAGATAGTTTACTGATCTATACCGTGGTGCCTTTATCCGCTGTGGGCGGAGTGTTTTCTCTTTTGCTTCGCGAGATGAACTTCAGCATCTCTGCCGGAGTTGGGTTCATTGCCTTGTTTGGCATTGCCGTGCTGAACGGGATTCTTATTATCAGCCGATTTAATGAATTAGAGAAAGCGGGTGTAAGCGATCTACATGAACGGGTTATTCAGGGATTGCGCGATCGCTTTCGTCCCGTGTTGATGACATCGGCTGTGGCGGCACTTGGATTTTTGCCGATGGCGCTTTCGTCTAGTGCCGGGGCCGAAGTACAAAAGCCATTGGCTACGGTAGTAATTGGCGGATTGTTTACCTCTACTATCCTCACCTTGTTAGTGCTGCCGGTAATTTACACCTACTCTGTGCGCAAACCGTCAGTTCGTTCGGGCAAGTGGATAGCCGTAGTATTATTTGCTGCAGTATCAACAGCGCAGGCACAAAGCCGAAAACAGCCTAAACCGGTATCATTAGATAGCGCGATTGTTTTGGCTAAATCTAAAAACCCGGAAATGACATTAGCCCGCGAACGCATTGACCAACAAATTGCCTTGAAGCCAGCCGCTTTTGGATTGCAGCAGCCCGATCTGATTTTTGAAGCACCCACGGGGCACGATTTAAGGCCTGGCGTTTTGCAGTTGATTGATTACCCGGGCACGTTTGTGGCACAAGCCAAAGCACAGCACAGCAAAATAGAGCTAACCAAAACGGAGCAGGCCATAGCTACCAACAGTCTGGTGTACCGGGTACGCACGGCCTATAACCTGCTGCAATATTTGTTAATTAAAACAATCGTTCTGCAAAGTCAAGATTCTGTTTTTGATGACATTATTAAAGTAAATGAAATCCGCTACCGGGTGGGGCAAATTTCAGCTCTTGAAAAATTAAATGGAGAGTCGCAATACAAGCGTATTTTGTACAACCTGAAAATGGCCAAAACCGAATTACGTAATGCTAAATATCAATTTAACCTGCTGTTGGGTGCGCCCAATGATACCACGCATGTCCCCAATGAAGGATTGAAGAAAAGTACGCATCAAATAGTAATTACACCTATTGATACGGCCTATATTGGCAATAACCCATTACTGGATTATAGCCGCCATCAGGAAAATTATAGTTTACATTTCTTAAAAACAGAGCGCAGAAGAAGATGGCCCGGTCTTATTTTGGGTTTTTTAAATCAGGGTACGCCCGAAACGGCCATTGAGCCGCGCATGCGGGTAGGGTTTACTTTGCCAATCTGGCAATGGACTTACCAAGCTCATGTAAATGCAGCTAAAAAAGGAGTGGATATAGCCCGTACCCAAAAACAACTTACGCGCTATCAGCTCAATACAGAATATGCTAAAGCACAAGCTGAGTTTGCTCAATACCAAGAAAACCTGAATTATTTTGAAACGATCGGCCTGGTAGAAGCTAACGAAATACTCCGTGCCTCACGCGAAAGTTTTAGATTGGGGAGTATCAACTACTATCAATTTATTCAAAACCTTGATCTGTCGTACACGCTGCGACAGAATTACTTGGAGACTTTAAAAAATTACAACCAGGCAATTATTAACCTGATTTACCTGCGAGGCGAATATTAACTACAACGAAACTGAAATGCTATTTATGAACTTAAAAAAATGGGTTACCGGCTTAGTCGTAATATTTGTGTTTACGGCTTGCACGAAGCAAAAAGAAAAAAGGCCAGCGGCCTACAAAGACTTAAATGCGGTGGTAATTGATAAAAAATCATTTACCCTAATGGATATTCAATTAACCAAACCGGAGGTCAGGCTAATCGAATCAAACATTTACCTCTCCGGAAAAGTAGTATCAACGCCTAACAACCGGGCTTCCGTTAGCAGTGACATTGAAGGAAAGGTGGAAAAAATTTTTGTGAATGAAGGCAACTTTGTAAAGAAGGGCACCCCCCTAATGACGTTGCGCAGCATGGCCTTGATTGAATTGCAAAATCAATACTTCGAAGCTAAAAGCCAACTTGATTTTTTATCGCTGGAGTACAAACGCCAGGAAGAATTAATCAAAAACAAAATTGGTGCGTTGGTTGAATTTCAGAACACAGAGGCCAAATATAAAGCAGCCAAGTCTAAAGTAAATGCCTTGCAGGCAAAGCTTCAAACATTAGGTTTTTCTAAAGAGGCCATTACCAATTCAGAAGTGGCCACAAACATTACTATTTATTCACCTATAGATGGGTATGTATTTTTGTTGCCTGTTCAGTTGGGCGTGCTGGCCACTACTGATATGACATTAGCCGAGATTGTAAATAACTCTGAACTGATGGCTGATGTTTTTGTGTACGACAAAGACCTTGATAATATTGCCGAAGGACAAAACGTGGAAATCGATTTTATTGCACACTCATATCCTTCGGTAATCGGAACCGTAGCTCATATTTCAAGAGCGATCGATCCGCAAACCAAAGCGGTAACGGCACACGTAAAATTTCATGCACCTGCCGGAAAGATGGTGTTACCCGAAATGAGTGTTCGTTGTGTAGTAATCAAAAAAGAAAGCCTTGCCCCCAAACTGACCGTACCCATTTCGGCCGTGCTGGAAGAAGGCGATCACTCCTTTGTTTTCGTCAAGTTGGCTGCCGATTCCGCCAACGTGTTGTATAAACACCGCATCACAAAAGGCTATCAAAACGAACAGTGGATTCAGGTGGAATTTGCTAACAACCCTCCGGGCGATTACCAAGTGGTTTCAAAAAACGTGATGATCGTAGAAAACGAGCGAATAAAAAGGATAGGGCAGTAAGGTATTTTTTTGAAAATAAAATAAACGGAATACCTACTCCAACGAAGTTAACCGCTCTTCTAACGATTTAATTTTTGATTCGGCATCGGCTAGTTTTTTGCGCTCCATCTCAATTACGGAGGGAGGGGCTCCGTTCACAAATTTTTCGTTCGAAAGTTTTTTCATCACCGAAGCAAGAAAGCCTTTTTGATACTCGAGGTCTTTACGGATTTCTTCTCGTTCCTTAGCCACATCCATTTTTCCTTGCATAGGAATAAAAAACTCTTGTGTGCCCACAAGAAACGAAGTGGCAGATGAGATTTCTGAATCAGGTACCCCGATCTGTTTTACATTTGCTAGCTTCATCACGAATGAATTGAAAACAGCCGATGTTTTAGTTGAACTATAAACGGTTAATACTTCTTTAGGCGACAGGCCTTTGCTGCTACGCACATTTCGTATTTGGGTTACGGCATCAAAAGCCGTTTGGGCCTCGGTGAGCAACGCGGTGTTGGGCTGGCCTGCCAGCGGCCAGGAAGCTACGATAATATTTTCTTTGGCAGCACGCAGCTTGAGCTCACCCCACAATTCTTCCGTAATGAATGGGATGAACGGGTGAAGCACTTTTAAGATAGCTTCAAAAAAAACAATGGTTTGATTGTACGTTTTTTGGTCTATCGGTTTTCCAAATTCGGGTTTAATAATTTCCAGGTACCACGCACAAAAATCGTCCCACACTAATTTGTACACACAGAGTAAAGCATCCGACAGACGATATTTATTGAAGTGATCATTCAATTCTGTCAGCGACTGGTTGAACTTTGATTCAAACCACTCGATGGCAATTTTATTTTCTTCCGATTGAGCCCTGTTTTCGGTATTCCAACCTTTTACTAACCGGAAGGCATTCCATATTTTGTTGTTAAAGTTTCTTCCTTGTTCGCACAATTTTTCATCGAAGAGTAAATCGTTGCCGGCCGGTGAGCTAAACAGCATACCCGTGCGTACTCCATCGGCTCCGTATTTTTCCATCAGCATCAGCGGGTCGGGCGAGTTTCCCAGCGATTTACTCATCTTTCTTCCCTGCTTGTCGCGCACAATGCCGGTAAGGTACACATCGCTAAATGGTTTCTTATCTAAATACTCATACCCGGCAATAATCATCCGGGCTACCCAGAAAAATAATATTTCGGGCGCGGTTACCAGCACGCTGGTAGGGTAGAAGTAGGCGAGGTCAGTATTCTTTGAAACATCAATCTTTCCGTTTTTAAAATCGTAATCCTTAAAACCTTTAAATACTTCGATAGGCCAAAGCCACGAGGAAGCCCACGTATCAAGCACATCCGGGTCTTGATTGATTTCTTCTGGTTTAAGATTTGAAATTTTAGATTGAAGAATTTTAAAAGCTTCCTCCCGCGTTTCCGCCACCGCGAATGTTCCATCGGGTGCATACCAGGCCGGGATGCGATGGCCCCACCAAAGTTGCCGCGAAATACACCAATCGCGTACATTTTCCATCCAATGACGATAAGTATTTTTGAACTTGGATGGATGTAGTTTTATTTCATCATTCTCTACGGCATCTTTCGCACGCACCGAAATTTCTTTCATTTTGATGAACCATTGCAACGAAAGTTTAGGCTCTACCACCGTATTGGTTCTTTCTGAGCGGCCAATGCGGGTAATCAATTCTTCTTCTTTCACCAGGTCGCCCGCTTCACGCAAATCTTTCACTATTTCTTTTCGCACGGCAAACCGGTCTTTACCAATAAACTTGGGCAGCTCACATTTTTCGTTCAAGGTTCCATCATCGCTGAGGGTATCAATCACCGGAAGGTTATGCCGCAATCCAATTTCATAGTCGTTAATATCGTGGGCGGGTGTTACTTTTAAACACCCTGTGCCAAATGCGGGGTCAACATAGCTATCGGTTATGATGGGGATTTCGCGATGGATAAAGGGCACGAGTACTTTTTTGCCGATCAGGTTTTTATACCGCTCATCGGCCGGGTTTACTGCGATGGCCACATCGCCCATAATTGTTTCAGGGCGCTGGGTAGCAATAACCATGTATTCATCGGTGTCTTTAATTTTATACCGAACTGAATAAAGAACTGATTTTTCGCCTTCTTCTTTATACAAAACCTCTTCGTTGCTCAGGGCTGTTTTTGCTTCACAATCCCAGTTAATCATGCGCAGCCCGCGGTAGATGTAGCCCTTGTTGTAGAGATCAATAAATACCCGTATTACAGATTGATAATACTCCGGATCCATTGTGAAGCTGGTACGATCCCAATCGCAGGAGGCTCCCAGTTTTTTAAGTTGTTCCAGAATGATGCCTCCATATTTTTCTTTCCACTCCCAGGCATACTTTAAAAATTCATCGCGCGACAGGGAAGATTTTTTAATTCCTTTTTCGCGTAGCATGGCCACTACCTTAGCTTCGGTAGCGATGGAGGCGTGGTCGGTGCCGGGCACCCAACAGGCCTCTTTTCCCTCCATGCGGGCTTTGCGGATGAGCACATCCTGTATGGTGTTGTTAAGCATATGCCCCATGTGCAATACGCCCGTAACATTGGGGGGAGGGATAACAATGCAATAAGGTTTTTTGTTTTTATTAGGCGTGGCATGAAAATAACCTGCTTCAAGCCAGTGCTTGTACCATTTTTCCTCTACTTCGGAGGGGCTGTATTTTGTAGCGAGTGACATAGTGAAATTAGGAGCACAAAAATAGGGGGTTAGTAGCGTATCCTCAATTTTTAATATTGGCAATCGTTGCTTTTATTTTTGTGTCTTTAAAATCGTTCTTGATGGTTTGCTCTTCTATTATAGTTTTGATGGGCAATAATATTTTTAACTCAGATTATGCAGGAGGGATGCCTCATCTGCCCAAAGGGTTGACAAAGGTTGACGGAAACGTCAACCTTTGTCAAGGGTTAACCCTGACAATGAAAATCACCATGGGGTATTTTATCTTCATGGATTGTGATTTTCATTCGTCAATCACGCTAATCGGTTTTCTATTGCATGATTAAATGTTGGATCGGTATTATAAAAATAGATTTTCCCCGGCTGGAGTTCCTTCGTGGGAATGCGCCTCTGCTTTTTTTAATCGGTTCGTTCTTCTCACTTCTCAGAAGGTGATGCTTTTTTAGGGATAATGATATGCTTAATTTTATCGTCCTTTATTTTGCACTTTTTTTGTTGAGAAACAGGATGAGACTAGCAAATAAAAAAAATCGGGGCATCACTAGATGACTAAAAAAATGTAGATTCATTTCTATCGGCAGCAATAGAAACAGTCTTTTTCACCTGTTTTCGTTGATTTTTAGACTGACTAAATTCATTTTATAGTCTTTTGGCTGTTCCAAATCCATTTTATACCTTTGCAGCCCATTTAAAAACAATTATTTTCATGAAAAACTACGAGACAGTATTCATTCTCAATCCCGTTTTGTCTGAAGATCAGGCAAAGGATACTGTCGAGAAATTTGTGAAGGTGTTGACCAAGGCCCAAGCCGAGATCGTCAACAAAGAGTTTTGGGGACTTAAAAAAATGGCATACGAAATCCAGAATAAGTCCACCGGCTTTTATAACCTCATCGAATTTGCGACAGAGAACACCGACATTATCAACACGCTGGAAACCGAGTTCAGACGCGATGAGTCTGTAATGCGCTTTCTTACCCTCGCGCTCGACAAGCACGCGGTGGCATACAACGCCCGCCGGAAGAAAGGGGAGTTTAACCGTACCAAAAAAGTAGTATCTAAAAAGAGAGAGGAGGCCACAGCATGACACTGATGAATGAACCGATTAAACGCGCAGAGATTAAACCTAAATACTGCCGTTTCAAAAAAAGCGGGATTAAGTACATTGATTACAAAGACCCCGACTTTTTGCTAAAGTTTATTAATGAACAAGGTAAAATCCTACCCCGCCGGCTTACCGGTACCAGTTGGAAATATCAAAAGAAAGTGGCACAGGCCGTAAAGCGTGCTCGCCACCTGGCAATATTGCCTTACTTGGCCGATCAAATGAAATAACCTAAACCTTGTAATACCATGGAAGTGATTTTAACACAAGATGTAACAGGGCTTGGTTACAAAAACGATACGGTAAAAGTAAAGCCCGGCTATGGCCGCAATTACCTCATCCCCAACGGGGTTGCACTGATTGCCAGCGAGCCAAATAAGAAACGCGTAGCAGAAGACATCCGCCAGGCAGCTCATAAAGCGGCTAAGATTAAGCAAGATGCCGAAACCTTAGCTGCTAAAATAGGAGAGCTAACGGTAGAGATCAAAACCAAAGCCGGAGAAACCGGAAAGATTTTCGGAGCAGTAACCCCTCTGCAAGTGAGCGATGCCTTAAAGGCAAAAGGCTTTGAGGTAGATCGCAGAAAAATCTCATTTAAAGAGCAACCAAAAGAACTTGGTACCTACCAAGCTCTGCTCGATCTTCACAAAGAGGTAAAGCACCACGTGCAGGTAACTGTTGTAGGAGAATAATCCTGATCCTCTTCTTTACAAAAGCCTGTCTTATTAAGATAGGCTTTTGTTTTTGGGAGGATGTTTCGTTTCTACTAATCGAACCAGTTCGTTATACCAGGCCTGCCCGTATTTGCGGATGAGGGGCTCTTTTAAAAACTGGTAGAGCGGAATTTGTAAAGATTTTCCCAACTGGCAGGCATCAGAGCAAATGCTCCATTCGTGATAATTAACGGCCTCCAGATTTTTTTTTCGGATAATACGAATCGGGTAGAGGTGGCAGGAAATAGGTTTGCGAAATGAAATTTTCCCATCAAGATAAGCTTGTTCAATACCACATTTTAAAATCCCCTGTTGGTCGTAGTGCGCGTAGGCACACTCCTTTCCGCCAATGGTGGGGGTAGAGAAGTCACCATCTTCATCTAAAATATAAGGTCCTTGTTTTTTAATGTTCTTTAGCCCTTCGGGGGTAAGGTATGGCTTTACGGCATCTTGTATTGTCTTCATTACCTCCAACTCGCCTTCTTCCAAAGGAGCACCCAGTTCGCCCTCTACACAACAAGCACCTTTACATTTTTCCAGATGGCAGACAAACTCCACGTTGGCAATGTCGTCCGAAACTAATATTCCCCCTACGTTAATCACAAGTTTTAATTTTCAGGCAAGTTAACATTTTGGACAGGCTGAAAAATCGATTTGCTATCTTTGCCACAAACAAAAAATATTCTTTCCCAATTTAATGGATTACTTGAAAACGCTCAACCCGCCTCAGCATGAGGGAGTCATTAACACCGATGGGCCATGTATGATTATAGCCGGGGCTGGTTCAGGTAAAACACGGGTACTTACCTACCGCATTGCTCACCTGATTCAAAATCAAGGCATCGATCCGTTTAACATTATGGCGCTGACGTTTACCAACAAAGCCGCCAATGAAATGCGCGAACGAATTGAAAAGGTAGTAGGGGCCGATGCCCGTAACCTGTGGATGGGCACGTTTCACTCGGTGTTTGCACGGATGCTCCGGGCTGAGGCCCATCATTTGGGATACCCTAATAATTTTACGATTTACGACACAGATGATTCTAAGTCTATTATCAAGAATGTAGTAAAGGAAATGGGGCTAGATGAAACGCAGTACAAAGTCAATATTGTTTATAACCGTATTTCGGCAGCCAAAAACAAACTCATCAGTTGGCAAGATTACCTCAGTAACCCGGTGCTGATGGGCGATGATGCGGATAATATGCGGCCCGAAATAGGAAACATCTATAAAAACTATTCGCTCCGTTGCTTCAAAAGCGGAGCCATGGATTTTGATGATCTCCTTTTTAACACAGATAAACTTTTTAAAGAACATCTGGAGGTGCTGAATAAATATCAGCACCGCATTCATTATGTGCTGGTAGATGAGTTTCAGGATACTAACCTTTGTCAATATTATATCATTAGAAAATTGGCTGCGGTGCGGCAAAATGTGTGCGTGGTGGGCGATGATGCCCAAAGCATCTATGCTTTTCGCGGAGCCGATATTAGCAACATACTTAATTTCGAAAAAGATTATCCGGATTTACGCATTATTAAACTTGAGCAAAATTATCGCTCTACAAAAAATATTGTAGAGGCCGCCAATTCAGTTATTGCCAAAAATAAAGCGCAGCTTCCCAAGCAGGTATGGACGGCCAATGAGGAAGGAACTTTAATTGAATTAATTAAGGCTACCTCAGATAATGAAGAAGGGAAATTAATTGCCTCGAGCATTTTTGAAGAAAAAATGCAACATCAGTATTCTTTTAAAGATTTTGCCGTACTCTATCGTACCAACAGCCAAAGCCGCTCGATTGAAGAAGCTCTTCGCAGAATGAACATTAAATACAAAGTAGTGGGCGGCCTTTCGTTTTACCAGCGCAAAGAAATTAAAGACCTGCTGGCCTATTTACGGTTTTCGCTTAATCAGCAAGACGAAGCTTCTTTCCGCCGGATTATTAATCTGCCCAAGCGGGGCATTGGTGATACCACCATAGATAAAGTGGTAGTGGCCGCCAATGATCATGGTATTCCGATTTGGGAGGTACTGGAAAATGCCACGACTTTTTTGGGCGTGCGTGCTTCCGGCCCGATAGATGATTTCGTTATGAAGATTAAGCGTTTTGGTATCGAAATTCAAAACAAGGATGCTTACGAAGCGGCAGCCGAAATTGCTAAATCATCTGGATTACTCAAAGAATTGTATGAAGATAAAACAGCCGAAGGTCTAAGCCGCTATGAAAACGTACAAGAGTTGTTAAACGCGGTGAAAGAATTTGTAGATGACTCAGACAGAACAGATAAGGGCCTTGGTGCTTTTCTTCAAGAGGTATCGTTAATTACCGGGCAAGACGAAACCAAAGATAACGATCCTGATAAGGTTACCCTGATGACGATCCACATGGCCAAAGGATTGGAGTTTAAAAATGTGTACATCGCAGGCCTGGAAGAAGATTTGTTTCCCTCGCAGATGATGTTGAGCAGCCGGGCTGAACTGGAAGAAGAACGTAGATTGTTTTATGTGGCCATTACTCGGGCTCAAAAAAAATTATTTCTTTCTTATGCCATTACCCGTTATCGCTTTGGCCGGCTGAAGCAGTGCGAGCCCAGCCGTTTTTTAGAAGATATTGACAAACGCTATATTAATGTCAGTACTAAATTCAGCGGTAAAGAGCTTTCTGAGCCTCATCCTAATTACGCTAAAAAGTTTGTGAGCGATATGAAGCGCTCGGCCAGCTTGCAACCGGCTGCCAAGCCAGCCTATAAGCCCCCGGTAGATTTTACACCGAGCGATACCCGTGGGCTAAAAGAAGGAATGAAAGTAGAGCATCCAAAATTTGGCTTTGGCACGGTTGTAAAAATGGATGTGGAGGGGGCTGAGCGAAAAGCCCGGATCAATTTTGCCGATTTTGGCGAAAAGACGTTATTGCTTAGCTTTGCCAAGTTGAAGATTCATGAAAATTAAACCGGCACCAATTCTCAGTGCCACTTAACCAATCGAACGTAAAATGATGATCGGAGAATACAATAGCCAGCGCAAGCCCATTATTTTAAAAGAATACGGGCGTAACATTCAAAAGTTAGTGAACTACATCCGTACCATTCCGGATAAAGAAAAACGTACTCAAATGGCCATCACTCTCATTGAGTTGATTAAACAACTGGCTCCGGTGGCAAAAGAAGCACAGGAAAACCCCCAGCGTATGTGGGATGATCTTTACATCATGGCTGACTTTGATCTTGACGTGAATAATCCCTTTACCACACCCGACCGAAGTATCCTCCAGAAAAGACCTAGAAAAATGGGATACCCGCAAAGCGATGTACGGTTTAAGCATTATGGAAAAAACATAGAACAACTGGTGCAGGAAGCTTTAAAAAAAGAAGACCCACACGAGCGCGAAGAGGCCACCATTTATCTGGGCAAACTGATGAAAACGTTTTACAGCAACTGGAATAAAGAAACATTAGACGACTCCGTAATTGTGAAAGATCTGGCGATCATGTCGAAAGGAAAGTTGACATTAAATCTGGACAAGGTGCGCGAAGATAATTTGTTTGAAAAACTCTACCGCGAGAAAAAGAAGATGCGCCCGGAAGGAAATGGAAGAGAGGGCCGCGATAATCGAAACCGCAAATTCAATAAAAACCGCCATCACCGCAGACGCGATCAATGAGTTCGTTCAGAATTAAAGGTGGGAATAAACTACAAGGAGAGATTGTTCCACAGGGAGCAAAAAACGAAGCACTACAGGTAATTTGTGCCCCTTTACTTACAACGGAGCCCGTCACGATTCATAACATCCCCGACATCGTAGATGTTAATAAATTAATTGAACTGGTGGGTGCGTTGGGGTGTAAAGTAGAAAAACTGAAAAAAGGCACATACCGGTTTACGGCTACATCTATCAATACCTCTTTTCTCCAAACCGAAGACTACCGAAAAAAAGCAGCGGCCCTTCGCGGATCAGTTATGTTGTTAGGCCCCATTCTGGCCCGATTTGGTTCTGCCTCTATTCCTAAACCGGGCGGAGATAAAATAGGCAGGCGTAGGTTAGATACACACTTCCTGGGGTTTCAGAATTTGGGCGCTAAGTTTAATTTCGACAGCCACGAAAACTTGTTTCACATAGATGCGCACGAACTGAAGGGGTGCTATATGTTGCTGGACGAAACCTCTGTAACCGGCACCGCCAATATCGTTATGGCAGCTGTATTGGCCAAAGGAAAAACCACAATCTATAATGCTGCGTGTGAGCCATACTTGCAGCAACTTTGCTCCATGCTCAACCGAATGGGTGCCAAGATATCCGGCATAGGTTCTAACCTATTAGTAATTGACGGTGTGGAAAAACTTCATGGTACGGAACACACACTTTTGCCCGATATGATTGAGATCGGCAGCTTCATCGGTTTGGCTGCCATGACGAAATCGGAAATCACGATCAAAAACTGCCGCATTGAAATGCTGGGAATGATCCCCGGGGTATTTAAAAAACTGGGCATAAAAATGGAATTTAAAGGCGATGATATTTTTGTGCCGGCACAAGAACATTATGAAATCGAAAATTTTATTGATGGCTCGATCATGACGGTGGCCGATGCACCCTGGCCCGGGTTTACACCTGATTTGTTAAGCATTGTGCTGGTAGTAGCTACACAGGCAAAGGGAAACGTGCTGATCCATCAAAAAATGTTTGAAAGCCGCTTGTTCTTTGTAGATAAACTGATTGATATGGGTGCGCAGATTATTTTGTGTGACCCGCACCGCGCTACGGTTATAGGTCTGGATCGGAAGCAACCTTTGCGCGGAGTGAAAATGGCTTCGCCCGATATCCGTGCCGGGGTAGCCTTACTAATAGCAGCCCTTTCGGCTCAGGGCGAAAGCGAAATCTCAAACATAGACCAAATTGACCGCGGCTATGAAGACATTGAGGGGCGCCTGAAAAAAATGGGAGCAATGATTGAAAGGGTAAACGGATAAAACTTGACCCAGAAGATCAATGCCACATTTGTCTCTTTTGCAGATAGTCTAATCGAATTAAGAAACGCTATTGGTTTATCTAAAACTGGCTGATGGCGATAACGAGCATTGTTAAGGCTGCCATAGCCGCCATTAGGCCTACCAAGGTTACTATTACAAGATCGCGATTGATTGGGTTAATATGCCAGTGAATTTCGGGTAAGAAGTTTGTGAGGGTTTTCATGTGCCAACTATTTTAGAATAAAACTACGGCCCATCTAAAAAAAAATCAGGCCGATTGCAGATAAAACAGTGTGGTTGTAATATTTGTTTCGTAATGATGGGATTTCTTTTTTAGACAAAGATTTTTTTTGCACTCAGGCTCATAAATTAAAAATTTCCTATACGCAACGATGAGATAAATGATTGACAATCTGAATAAACCTGTCGGTATAAACAAATATTTAAAGTTTTACTCGAAGTGAAGTAAGTTTCAGCTCCTTCATTTAAAAATTTTACCGGTAATGTGTATTCGGGCATACCTCTACCAGGAGCCGCCTACAGATATTTGTTTTTATCCCAAATCATGTAATAGAAAATCGATTGGCATGATTGACGAATGAAAATCAGCAACCCATGAAAATAAAATACCCCATGGTGATTTTCATTGTCAGGGTTAAACCTTGACGAAGGTTGACATTTCCATCAACCTTCGTCAACCCCTTGGGCAGATGATGCATCCCTCCTGCATCATCTGGATTTATGTAACCAGGGTAGGCAAATATCTTTTGTTACTGGGTAAGATGCAGTTAGTATTTTAGCCAGGTAACGCTAGCCGGTTTTCCGGGTAAAACAGTAATGACTATAAGGTTGCTATAATCGAGGTCATCAAAATCCTTATAGTTTTTGGTGCCCGTCAGGTAATTGGCCAGACGGGGAATTGTATTAGAATGCCCACAGACTAAAATAGTTTGGCCTTCGTTTTCAACCCACATCCGGTTAATTTCATCCATCTTATCGGGATGATATTCTTTAATGGTAATTGATTTTGCTTGGGCCAGCGGAAACACCGTCTGGTGTGTACGCTGAAAAGGCGTAGCGTACACGGCTGCAATGGGTGTAAGCAGAAGTAGGTCCATTAGCCGGGTAGCTCTTCTTCTGCCTTCATCAGATAAAACCGGGTCTTGGCCGCTGCCTGCAGAAGTTTCTTTCTCGGCATGCCTTACCAAAATAAAAGTGGTGAGCCGGCTTTGCGAAAAAGCAAACGAACTAAGCAACATTAACAGGCACAATCCAATAGTTTTCATTTGAACTGTTCTTGGATTTCTTTTGGAATGGAACAGTTATCTTTTTGCCGGGTGTCGGCTAAATGAAATATCTGCCAGTCTCCTTTTTTGTTTTTAAATAAATGGAATGCATCGACCCCGCAATGGCTGAATTTTTTACCGGCATAAAATGCGTAATTCATCCAAACTTGTGCGAAGTTGCCATCGGCTTCTATTTTTTCATTCCAAACTACTTCATTGTATTTTTCGGTATGAGGTGTGCCAATTGCTTTTAAAAAAGAATCAATGGATGGTTCTCTTTGAAGGACGGGCTTCCCATTTTTATCTTTCAGTATTGTAGCCATCGTAGCCTGATCATAAAAAGCGCGGTGCGCCTCACTGCTGTCGCCTTTCTGCATCCCTTCAAAAAGCAACCGGACCGGTTTAAGAATGGATTCTTTTTCGTTGGTTTGGGCTTGCAAAGAAATGAAGAAACAGAAAACCAGCATCCCAGTTAAACTAATGCTTCTCATACCATGAAATGGGTTAGTAATTGATAAAATTATTCGTTCCGAATCTTAAATAAAAACAATATTTTTGAAAATAGTTGTCAGTAAAAAACAATGAAAAACCTTTTAGTAACAGCAGTCTTGGCAATGCAGATGCTGGTTGGCTATGCCCAATCTGCAGATAGTTTGGAAAATGCGCTAAAAACTGCAAAAGGAGAACAAAAAGTAAAAAACCTGAACGAGTTGTTTCGTGCTTATATTAACTCAGATCCGGTAAAAGCGATTGGTTATACACGTGAAGCACTTTCGCTTGCTACCGAAATGAATGATGAAAAAGGAATGGCCGCTTCCTATAATAATCTGGGGGTATCTTACAAAAATCAGGGCGCTTTAGATAAGGGGCTAGAATATTACCTGATTTCTTTGCGCATTTATGAAAAACTAAATAACAGGGAGGGGATCGGAACCACCAAAAATAATATTGGTACCATTTATTCTTTAAAAAAGGACTACGGCCAAGCCATGAAATATTTTGAAGAATCATACAAAGAGTTTTCACAACTGAACGATAAACCGAGAATTATCGGTTCATTAAATAATCTAGGCAATTTGCACACCGATCTTCATTTGTATGAGCAAGCACTGAAATATTATTCGCAAGCCTGGCAGATGAGTGAGCAGGCGCAAAAACAATTTTCCGACCCGCTTACCAACCTGGGAAACCTGTATTTCAGGCAAGGAAACTATCAACGCTCGGTTGATTATTATATGAAAGCGCTTACTCTTGCTAAAAGGGAAAACAATAAAACCACCATTCTTAATATTACGGCCAATCTAGGCGAAGTTTTTGATCAATTGGGGCAGAGTGCTAAGGCACAAATCTATTTTGACAGTGCACTGTGGCTGTGCAAAGAATTGCAGAATTTTGTTTACGAACCTCAGATATTAAAAAACAGAGCCTCTAACTATGCCCGGCAAGGCAAGACAAAAGAAGCATACGAAGCCATGGTAGCCTACGACAAAGCCAAAGAGAAGGTATATGGAGAAGAGAGCACGCGCAAAATTGCCCAAATGGAAATGGCGCTCGATCTGCAGGAAAAAGAAAAACAAGTAGAAGACCTTAAACAACAATCGAAAATTAATTCCATGGAGTTGCGCAATTCGCGCCTCGTTATTACAATTATTGTATTGAGCGTCATTGTGGCATTGGGTCTGTTTAACCTGTTTATGGCCCGCAGAAAAAGATCATGACCCGCCCGGAAGCCTACGATTTACTAACCTCTATGACGAAGAGCGAAAGCTTACTTCGCCACATGCGCACGGTAGAATTGGTAATGGAGGCGTATGCTGTAAAACTTGGACAAAATAAAGAGCCATGGGCTCTGGCCGGGCTTCTGCACGATGCCGACTATGAAGCTTATCCGGAAAAACACCCCCACATTATTGTAGAAAAACTAAACACCTTAGGCGAACACGAAGTAGCGCATGCCATATCCGCCCACTATACCCACTGGAATGTACCCTACGAAACCCTGCTCGACAAAGCCCTGCTGGCATGCGATGAACTAACGGGATTTATTGTGGCCTGTTGCCAGGTAAGACCAGACGGTATTGCATCATTAGAAACTAAATCGGTTATTAAAAAACTGAAAGACAAGGGGTTTGCCGCTAAAGTAGATCGGAATGAAGTTTATAAAGGAATCGAACTTTTAGGGGTTGATTTGAACGAACACATTGGGTTTATTATTGAAATATTGCGAAAAAATAAGGCAGAACTGGGCATTTGATCGTCAAAAATATTTTTTTCTGTGTTTCAGTTTTTGGCAGAACATCTTATCTTTGAAGCACATTAATCAACTTAGATATGGACTTCTTTTTTAATCAAAATATTGGCGATGGGGCAAATATATTTATTACCATCGTTGCTTTAATTGTAGGGTTTGTTTCCGGATTAAGTTTTATTGATAAAATGAAGACCGGAAAAGAACAAGAAAAACACTAGCTAAAAAAATATTATCTACACAAAAGCCTGCGCTTGCGCAGGCTTTTGTGTTTTGTTAGTTTGTAACAGTAGCAGACTCTTTGCTGCCATAAGGCGATTGATAATTGTTTTTTTGATACTCCTGTACATTCATTTTTTGGTAAAAATCTCCGGCTACAAAATGGAGAAACGGATGAAATTCTTCCGGCTTTCGGTAGCCAGGCAATGAATTACTGCCTGTGTAAATCGGAATAATCCGAAATTCTTCATCCAAAAAAACAAAATTGGGATAGCTCATTTGGTTGTTGAGTAAAGCCGCAGCTAACTGATGAACTCCTTTATTGCCATAGGGGATAAACTTAAAAGTAGTGCCCCTGAAAAGGATATCGGCTGTTTGCTCGGCATCCAGTTTTACGGCATAAAATTTTTCGTTCAGCAATTTGGCTACTTCGGGGTCGGTAAAAGTATTTTTATCCATTACCTTACACCATCCGCACCATTCGGTATAAACATCGATAAAAATTTTCCTTTTTTCTGATTTTGATTTTTCTACAGCTTCTTCAAAGGTTATCCATTTTACCGGGTTATTTTGAGCACCTCCCCGAAAGGAGATGAATACCAGCAACAAGAGTGTTAAAAGTGATTTCATAAGGATTGATACAAAATGATCAGAATAGTAACTCTGGCATGAGGTAGAATGGCGGGGCTGATTATTTTTTTTCGAACATCACTTTCCCACCTACGATGGTCATATATACTTCGGTAGTCAGTACCTGCTCATCGGGCACCGTCATTATATCTTGCGAAAAAACAGTAAAGTCGGCCAGTTTGCCGGGCTCAATAGAGCCTTTAATTTTTTCTTCAAAGGCTCCGTAAGCTGCATCCAGCGTGTAGGATTTAAGTGCTTGTGCCCGCGTCATTTTTTCGTTGGGCTCATACTCTCCAGAGGGCAGGCCTTTTAATGTTTGCCGTGTTACGGAAGCAAAAAAACAGGCAATTGGGTTGATAGGTTCTACAGGCACGTCTGTGCCATTTACTATATGGGCTCCTGATTTTAATAATGATTGCCACATATAGGCTCCTTCCCGGATGCGCTTTTCTCCGAGCCTGTCTATGGCCCAGGGCCGGTCGGATGAAAGATGAATGGCCTGCATGGCAGGGATCACACCTAACTTACCAAAACGAGGTATGTCTTGCGGATCAATGTGTTGGGCATGCTCTATTCTGAAGCGGACATCTTTTGCTTTTTCGGGGTTTCCCTGAAATGCCAGTTCGTATTGGTTAAGAATTTCCCGGTTGGCGCGGTCGCCTATAGCATGTGTGCAAACCTGAAACCCGGCTTTCAATGCTTCGCGCGAAATAGCCAACACCGAATCCATCGGCATGAGCGACATACCGGATGTTTCTGCCCGGTCAGAGTAAGGATGCAGCAGCCAGGCCCCGCGTGAGCCAAGCGCTCCATCGCTGTATAACTTTACCGATCGTACGGTAAGCCAATGGGTCGTGTCAATTTCAATTCCGTTTTTAAAATACTCTTTTACTAAATGATGGTCTGATCCTGATAGCATTTCGTACAACCTGATTTTGAGTTTATTTTCACTTTTCAATTTCTTCAACAGCGAGAGATTTGCCCGGTCTATACCGGCATCGTGAAAACTGGTAATGCCGTTGCGCAGGCAGGCGGCTAAGGCCAGATCAAAAGCTTTGATTAAGGACTCTTCCGTATTTTCGGGGATATGGCGGGCAATTAATGATTGAGCATGTTCTACAAAAATACCCGTTGGGTTGCCCATTTGGTCGCGAATAATTTCTCCACCTACGCCTAAATCTTTTTGCAGTTGTTCTTTAGAAAGTTGGTTTACCCCGGCTATCTCCATGGCTTTAGCATTGACAAAAGCCGCATGGCCACTGGCATGGGAAAGAAAAACCGGGTTATTGGGCGATACGGAACTCAACAATTCGTGGGTTTGAAATCCCTTCACTAATTTTTTCGGTTTTTCATTCCATCGGTCTTGGTGCCAACCCCGTCCCACAATCCAATCTCCCGGTTTGGCTTTAGAAGCAGCTTCTTTTACTTTGGCGGCTAACTCTTCATAATTTTTTGTACCGGTTAAATCCAGATTCATTTCGTTATACCCCAATCCAAAAAAATGACCATGCCCTTCAGTAAAACCGGGAGTCATGGTTCGGCCTTGCAAGTCAATTACTTGGGTATGATCATTTTTATATTTTTCCACTTCCCGCTCGGAGCCGGCCAAAAGAATTTTATTGCCCTGCACCGCCACGGCCTCTACCGTGGGCATAGATTCATTAACCGTATAGATTTTACCTCCGCGTATAATTAAATCGGCCGTAGGGCGTTTTGAGGTACACGATAAAAGGGAGAGCAGACAAAAAATCAGGCAATTGTTTTTCATGTTGGAAAGGTTAACCCATAAAAATAACAAGAATCAATTTATCTTTCGAGGTAAAAAAATACAGATGAAGAGGTTTATTATTTTAACGACACTGAGCGTGTGCAGCTGGGCCGTACAAGCGCAAAATGTGGGGGTATCTGTTTCGTATTTCCTTCCGCGAAATGGTTACTTTTCTACCCCCATCAGTCCGTTTTCTATCCGGGGTATCGGCATCAACTTTACAGATTTTTTGGGTATTCAAACCGGAGCATCTATTTACCGCATGTCGGGATTGAATATGATTAACCTCCCGTTCGATTCGAAAGAGCCGCTGGTGGGGCCGAACTTTACATTTTATATACCGGCCGAATTGGTTTTTCAGCTGAAAGGCAACCGGGCTGAATTAGATATTAAGGGAGGCGGCTTTGTGTTTTATGGGGTAGATCAAAAACTGAACTATGGAAACCTAGACCGGGCCATACGAAGCTATCAAAACTGGGATGTGGCCAATTCAGCTTTATCCTTTCAGAATAACCCAGGCGTGGGAACCCACTTTGGGGCGGAGTTTACTTTTTATATTACCAACCAGGTGGGCATTTCGTTGGAAGGAAATTACCTGATGGGCACATCGCGTATGCCTTTGAAGGGAAATGTTACGGGGGGAAATTTAAACGGCACCCTTCAGTCGGTGGCCATCAATTATGCTGATGCTAAAATTGATTTTACAGGATATGAAATTTCGATGGGGTTAGTTTTTAAAAACGGAGGAGGTGCTAAAAAGCCACAACCCAGAAGAAGAAGGTAACTTACAATACATTGTTCAGTTGTTCTTTTATTTTTTCTAACTCGTCTTTCATTTCTACTACTATTTTTTGTATGGCTGCATCGTTGGCTTTCGAGCCGATGGTATTGATTTCGCGGCCTATTTCCTGGGCGATAAAGGCTAATTTTTTTCCATTGGCGTGAGATTCGGCCATCACGTTTAGAAAATAATTAAGATGCGTTTTTAGTCTCACTTGTTCTTCTTCTATATCTAATTTTTCTACATAATAAATGATTTCCTGCTCCAGCCGGTTAGCGTCATATCCTTCGTTTCCGAAAAGGGACGAAATACTTCCTTTTAATTTTGCCCGGATGCGTTCTATTCTTCCTTCATCGGCTGCCTCCACTTGCTGCATATTTTTTTGAATTGTGGCCACATAGTTACGCAGCTCTTTTTCCAATGCTTTGCCTTCTTCTTTGCGAAACCCGCTACAGGTGGCTACGGCATTTTGGATAGACTCAAAAACCACTTCCCATTCTTTTGGAAGCAGGGTTTCGGCCGACACGCCCAACTGCACACCGGGAGCAGCTAAGGCCAAGTGAAAAAGTGAGTCGTGGTTGTGGTTTACTTGATCGGCCAGTTTTATCAGCCCGGCATAGGCCGACAAAAAAAGCTTTTCATCGTACCGTTGGGTGGGTTGCTCTGCCTTCGATTGAAAATCAACTGTTACAGAAATTTTTCCACGGGTTAGCCGGTCCGTAATAAAAGCTCTTACTTCATTTTCCTTTTCAGCAAATTTTTTTGGCAGCCGGAGTGTTAAATCGAGAAACTTAGAATTCAACGATCTTATTTCGGTGGCTATATTAAATTCTTCGGTGTTGCTTGTTACCTGGCCGTAGCCGGTCATAGATTGAATCATAAATTAGTATTGCATGATTGAAACATTAAAAATCAAATCCCAGGCTAACCTGAAGGCGCGGACTTTGCACCTGGTAGTTAACTATCGGCCAGGCCATATCCATTTTTAAATAGTACCCAAACATCATAGACCGGAAACCAACTCCATAGCTGTATAACCATGGATTGAGGTATTCTTTTATTTTAGCGATAAACACCGGAGGAGTAGATACTTCTCGCACGCTGCCATTGTTTCCGCTGCCTATTGGGATAGAGCCTGTCCAGGCAGAACCGATGTCATAGAACCCGGTAAACTGCAGGTTGCGAAAAAAATTAGATGTAATAGGGCCACTCGACAAAGCCCGCACCACCGGCACTCGGATTTCGGCATTGGCTACGGCCACACTGTTTCCATATTGAGTGGCATAATCAAACCCCCGCAGGCAGGTGGCAAAATCGACAAACAGAAGTTGGGTGTTGTAAGCGGTGGGTGCATTATTGAGCGGATTGGTAGAGCCTGAATAGTTGGTGTTGTTAAATGCCCAGTTATCTACTCCGCCTAACAAATAACTCTTGGGGGCATTCCCCAAAAAGGTACCGGCATACCCGCGCACGGCAAAAACGATTTCGTTATAAATTTTTTGATAGTGTCTTACATCGGCATAGACTTGCGAAAAATTCATACGCTTGTTTCCCCAGGCGTTATAAGTTATGGCACTTATTTTCCCCCGCGTCCCTTCAATCATATTAAGCCCCGAAACCACGGAGTTGTCGTAAACCACTTCGGCTCTGGCACCACTGTAAACTTGGGTACTGGTAGGGAAGAAGGTAGTGCTGGGCGTGCTTGAGGTAGAGGTAGAAGTATAGCCACGGTCGAGAAACTCGGTATAGCCAAGAAAAGGTTTTAAACTAACTCTGGTTCTGACCGATAAAGGATAGGATACCCCCACTTCCACTTTTTGATAGGAATATTTTTGATTTTCAGAATACCCCACGATATCAGAATTTTTAGTTTGCCAGAAAATAACTTTCCGGTCAAACCGCGCACTGAAATCAAGCCGCTTGGGCAGGTAATGGAATTCGCCCCATACATCTCCGCTTTTTAAATCGGAAATAGAAAGTTGAAGTCCTCCGTTAAAGCGGAAATTTTCCAGCATATCATTCATCTGGGTTTCCACCCTCATGCTCCACCCGCGCAGTTGATCAATGACAATATTGGTAATCAGGTTGTCATAACTGAATTTAGGTTCGTACGGAAAAGGGCCGGTTACTTTATTAACTTCTCGTGCCTTTAAATATCGGGTAAGAAAAGTTTCATTGGGCCGGGCGGTATTTTTAGGAGTGGTGGCTTCATCGTCAAACACATAATCATCGGTGTTCAGCGTTTTTTGTGTAGGATTTACGGTAGGCTGAACGGTAACTTTAGTGGTTGGTTTTGGTGCGGTGGTTGGGGCTTCGTCAAAAGAATAATTCTCAGTATTGATTTCGGTTGGCGGAGCAATTTTTTTTACGCTATCAATCGTTTTATTACTGTTGGGCAACGGAGTATTTTTGGGGATGAGGGTGTCAGGTCTTTCTTTCAACCGAGAGTTGATAAGGTCCTTAATGGTTATGTTTTTTTCCGGTTCTTTTCGGTTGGCCGAATCGGCTTTTGGTTTTATCCGCGAATTGATAAGGTCTTTAATGGTCATGGGTTTTACTGGCTCTTTCTTTTTTCGTTCAATCAGTCCTCGTGCCAGTAATAATTCTTTGCGGTGAGTAGGGGTGGTAAACACCTGCTGGTGCAAATCAAAGTTTTTTATTAGGAAAATATTTTCCTTCAAATTTTGCGTTACAACCATCGCTAGTTGGCGGTTGTTAAAGTCAATGTCATAATCTTTAATGCTGGCATTATACCCGGTAACCTGAGTGTAGGTTTTAAGTTTCAGGTTGTATCGAAAAATATTAACAATGCCGCGCTGGTCGCTCAGGTAAAATACACTGCTGTCGTTAAGGGCTAATGGGTGGAAATCTTTGCTCAGCGTGTGCGTAATGCGAATTAACCGATTGGTGGTGGTGTCTATGTTATAGAGAAACAGGTTATAATTAGGCGATAGTTTTTGAAGTTGTTTTTCATCTGTAGAAAGGGAATCGCTCACCCGGTTAGAACTGAAAACAATGGTGTTAGAGTTTGGAATAAACGAGGGGTCGAGGTCGTCATAAGCATCGCGGGTAAGCCGTTTGGTGCGGTCTCTGCGGCTGCTCAATAAGAACAGATCGTTTTGTCCTTCAAAATCGGCACTGATAATGAGCAACCGTCCATTATTAGAAAAACTAAAACTGCGGATGTTGCTGAACTTATCCAGCTCGCGCGGCAACTTGGTTTTGGTTTTAAGATCGTAAAGCCAAAATACATACTGGCCATCTTTCAGCCCGATAACCCCCAGCGTGGTGGCATCCGCCCAGCTCAGCAACGGCACCCGGTAGTCAACCGTTTGGGTAATGATGCGATTGCCTCCGGTTAAGATTACACTCTCTTTTCCGTTTTCCAGCGATTTAACTTTTACCACAAACTTACCGCGGTCGTTTTCTGCATAGGCTACACTTTTGCCATCGGGGCTGATTTTTACAGTGGTGTAGACAATTCGTTTAAACCCTCGTTTGGTAAACCGGAGGGAATCGGGCAAGCCGGTAAAGTGCTGAGCTACCCGCTCTTCGCTGAGTTTGTAAAAATTTTTCCAATCCGTCATGAGTTGGCGGAAAGGGATACCCAGCGTAATAAGAATGCTTTTTTCTTCATTGCGGATGATGCGCGTATAGTTTAGAATGTTGTTGATACTGCTTTTTCCATATCGCTCTACTATGTAATTCCATACCGACTGACCGGCCAACGCGGCATCGCTGTTAGTGGAACGGAACGAACGGTTTATGTTATTGCTCTTTACTAACTGCCGGGCATAATCATCCATTTCTTCATTCCATCCATACGCCACATAGTAGGAGGTGCCATCAATAAACCAAGCCGGCAGGTTAAGTAAAACAGAACTGGCAAAAACATCGCGTAGGTTTCCGCCAAACATCATTTCATTTACAAAGAGGTTGGAAAGTTTATAGACGAGCTCTTCCTTAAATTCTTCGAGGTTGCCGGGGTGGGCAATTTCAACATAGGGCTTTACAAATTCAGTTTCCCCGCTTACGTTAAAGCGGCTGTGGTTAAGCCCCACATTGCTTTGCTGCAAATCGGCAATGGAGTTGTAAAGGAAAACTTTTGTTTTTTGATAGGGGTAGTAACCCAGCAGATCGGTGATGCGGTCAAATTCTAATTCCAGATATTGCAGGGCTTCTCTTGCTACTTTCCCACGCGACCCGTAGAAATAAACATCGAAATTTTCTGAACTGAGATACTTCCACTCAAAGTCCTTGAATTGGATCCGGTTCCGGCCAAAGGGTTCCGTGGCATGCTGACCAAACCCCTGAAAGGTGAAAAATAAAATAACAAAAACACTTGTCAGTCGGCACATCCTGTTCATCATAAATTAGAAACCAAATCAAAACTTCGAATATAACGATTTAAAACGCTTAATATTTATTTCGTCAGGCAATTTGCTTGTGCCCTCCAGCCAGTGGGCAAAAACGTGGGCAAAATACGGAGCTAAGGTTACGCCTTTGGTGCCCATACCGTTGAACAAGTAGAGGTTTTTATGCACCGGATGCTGGCCGACCGTCAGGCGCCTGTCGGGCACGGTAGGGCGAAAGCCCCAATGCTGGTCTTCGATTACATAAGGCAGGGTTAGTAACGCTCGCAATTTTTCTTCCAGTTCTTCTTTGCCTTCGGTGGTAACACGATTTGTATCATCGTTGGGTTTGTAGGTTGCGCCCACAATATACGTAAAGGGTTTAGTGGTAGGCACCAGGTAAATGCCCCGGTTAAAAATGATATTCAACGAATGGGGCAGACGTACGGTAAGCGTTTCGCCTTTTAATTGATTTATATACATCCATGAAAAAAACGGATTTTGTTTAACCCCCACCCCTTCGCAAAAAATAATTCCCCCGGCCTCTACTCCTTCGTAATATACTTTGTCTGTGTCAATTTTAATTTTTTCATAATCAAACGGCAGGGGCAGATAACTTTCGGTAGAAATTAAATGAGTCCGCACAATTTCCATAAAAGCAAGCGTATCGACATACCCTGCGTGCCGAACCAATATTCCGCCCAACTTATCTTGCACCTGGTTGCCAAAGGCAGAAGAGGTGTGTATTTTTTCGATAAGTGTACGCAGCGAGTTATCCTCGCTTTTGGCCATCCATTCATTTTGTTCTTCTATCGAAATAAAGGGGCGGTAGAGGGGCATCGGATAAAAGAACCGGGTTCCCAACTTTGTTTCGATTTGTTGATAAAATGTTTGGGCAAAAGGAAAGATAGTATCGGCCATCCATGTTTTGGCAAGCCCCTTTCCCGCAATGGGGTTAAATAAACCAGCGGCAATAGCAGACGATCTATTTTTTGTTGGCTCATCGAATACCAGGATTTTTTTTCCCTGTTTTTCTAAGGCTAATGCCAAACATGAGCCGGCCAACCCTTGGCCTACTATAATATAATCAATAGGTGTTTTGATGGTGACAAATATCCGCAATTTTATGAGGAGCCGTCTTAATAAATAAGATTCTCAGGCAAGAATTGAATTAGAGGTTGTTGTTTCTTGGAAGGGTAATAGTAATAGTGGTTCCGCCTCCCAGCCCGCTTTCAATAACAGCTTGCCCCTGAAGTCGGGTTACAATTTTTTTAACAATGTACAAACCCAATCCATTACCGGTGCTGCTCTCATTGGCACGGTAATACATTTCCCATACACGTGGCAAGTAAGCAGGATGGATGCCCTGCCCGTTATCGCTGATTATTATTTGTGCCGCTTCGGGTTGGCCTACTACACTGATTTTAATTTCAGGGTTTGTAATTCCGCAAAAAGCAATGGAGTTTTCCAATAGATTCTGAATAATTACTTTAATTAACGCACTATACGAATAAAAAGGAGGGTGCAGCGAATGATCAATCGTAACTTTTATCTTTTTCTTGTTTAACTCATCACGGAAACGTGCTAATTCGGTTTCAATCAATGTCTTAAAATAAATTTCTGTTTTTACCAATTCTTCGCTGCTTGCCAGGTTTACGGTTTGCAGTTTATTCAGCATTTTATCGAGGCTGCGGGCGGTGTCGTTTACTTTTTCAAATAAGTCGAGTGCTACCTTATCGTGCAGCATAATTTTAGCTACTTCGTGCAGCCCCATAAACGTAGTAAGCGGTCTGCGAAAATCGTGTGACGACCGGTAAAAGAAAGTATCGAGTTCGTGGTAGGCTTCTTTTAGTTCATTGGTGCGTTCTTTAATTTTTTCTTCTAAGCCTTCGTTAATCCGGCCGATGGCCTGGTGGCTTTCTATCAACTCTTCTGATTGGGCCTG
Organism: Bacteroidota bacterium; assembly: GCA_018267195.1. Classification (GTDB taxonomy): domain Bacteria; phylum Bacteroidota; class Bacteroidia; order Cytophagales; family Cyclobacteriaceae; genus ELB16-189. The sequence goes on from JAFDYY010000038.1 coordinate 29,926, forward strand.
TATCTCTTCTTTTTGTTCTGATATTTCGCGGTTTAGTTTCCCCAGCGCTTCATTAGCTTCGATCAGTTCTTCCGATTGGGCGGTGATCTCTTCAT
>JAFDYY010000039.1 GCA_018267195.1 Bacteroidota bacterium
ATCAAAACTTGCATCGTTCATTTCATAATAACTAGCACTTGAATATTTGTACTCCGATGGATCGTTACAAAAAAAACGTGTTGGTGAAGAACACCAACACGGGCAGTGGATTGGGGTGGTCATTTTCTCCGAATTCTCCAATGCCGGTGGATATTTCCGGCAAATTTGGAGTATATCTAAAAAGTATATACCTTTGAATAAAGGTATTACTATGAAAAATCTATCATTAAAACTTGAGGACGACATTTTTCAAGAGACTGAAAAAATCATAACCAAAGTAAAAAAGAACCGGAACAGATATATCAACGAAGCCATCGAATTCTACAATCGAATTCATAAGCGTAGACTCCTTTTAAAACAGTTGAGCAAGGAATCAAAAATCGTTGCGAATGACTCCTTAAAGGTTTTGGCTGAGTTTGAAAGACTGAACGATGAAGATTAAGCAATTCGAAATATGGATTGCTGACCTAAATCCAAAAATGGGGACTGAAGCCGGGAAAATACGACCAGTGATTGTCGTTCAAACCGACTTGTTAAATAAAGAACATCCATCGACTATAGTTTGCCCGATAACGACAAACGTAAAACCTGACTCAGAGATACTGCGAGTTCATCTTAAGAAATCAAAGTTCGGACTCAAAGAGGATTGTGACATAATGATTGACCAAGTCAGAGCAATTGACAACAACCGACTTGTAAAAAAAATTGGAGAGGTGGACAGCGACACGGCTGACAAGGTTAGAGAAAATTTAAAGATAATTTTTGACTTGGACTAACCAGCAACACTCACTATTATGGTATTTGCAAAATGTAATAGTTAAGACTTGATCTGACAGTATCGCTTTCCGGCCGGCATCAGACACCTTGTAATTCTGATTGAACAGAATATAATTCAGAAATGCTGCGGACGCCACATCGCCCTGATTAGGGCCTGCGCCAAAGTGAGCAAGAATCCACTAAACTAAAAAATTTAGTTTTTTATTTGGTATTTTGGAAGTGAAGTGCTTATTTAGCTAAATAATTTAGTTTTTAGGGTAATGAAGATTAAACTGCAAAGTAAAAAATTGAATTCGGGCAATTTTCAGGTGGGCTTTTCTACGGAAGGAACTTCTGCGGGATATTATGGCTATGTGCTTTCAGAACCACAGACCCCGGTGGGGGATATAATCCGAAAAATAGAAAGGCATATTCTGGCTATGGCCGATAGCGAACGGTATTTTCAGCGCAATCTTTTTTCATTTGGCCAGCGCAAAGTGCGCTCGGGTAAAATTCTGATTTTTAAAAAATAATGTATGGTAAGCCTTAACGAGAACATACGCACCCTTCGTAAAAAGATACAGCTTACACAAGATGAGTTAGCGCAAAAATTGGGGATTAAAAGATCGCTGGTGGGCGCTTACGAAGAAGGCCGTGCTGAGCCGCGTGCCGAGTTGCTTCAAAAGATGGCATCGCTTTTTGGAATTACGATGGAGGCTCTGATCAGTACGGATTTAACTAAAGGAGATAATAAACCCCGGGCATCGTACCAACGCGGAAATGAAGTACGGATCGTAACGGTGGATACCCACCAACGCGAAAACATAGAGTTTGTTCCGGTCAAGGCATCGGCCGGGTATCTTACCGGCTATGCCGACACCGAGTACATAAAAGACTTGCCCAAATTTAATCTGCCCATATTAAAACAAGGAACCTATCGTGCTTTCGAAATTAAGGGCGACTCGATGTTGCCACTTATGCCCGGCTCTATTGTGGTGGGCGAGTATGTAGAAAAACTGACCGATATAAAGAGCGGCAAAACATACATATTAGTAACCCAGCACGATGGCATTGTTTACAAACGTGTCTTTAACTACCTGGACGAGAACGGAAAATTATTTTTGGTTTCCGATAACCGGCAGTATGCTCCATATCAGGTAGCCGGAGAAGAAGTGATTGAAGCTTGGTCGGCCAAGGCGTATATCAGCGTACAATTTCCCGAAATAGAAAATAAAGCCGATGCATCGGTGGATCAACTGGCCAGCGTAGTGCTGGATTTACAGAAAGAACTTTTTCAATTAAAATCAGACAAACTAAAGAAATAACTTAGCGGTTAGCCAAAGCCCGGAGCTCCTTCCTGCACAAGGAAGGAGCGGGGCAAAGGCGTAGCCGAAAAAAGTAAAGCCGTTGTATTTTACAAGTACGGCAGCACAATGTTTTTACGGTCTATTTTAGCGGTAGCGGTTTCGGTAAACTTTTCAATCCGGAGAATTTTTTTTGGCAGTTCATATTTGCGGAGGCGTCCGGTGGCTATTTTAATGATCGTATTTTCATCCGTTTTTGATAAGTCGCCTTCTAAAAACAGAACTACCTGCTGGCCCCATTTTTTGTGGGGCACACCGGCTATAAAAAAACGATTTTTAATTTCGATCGAATCAAAAATATTTTCAAATACCAACTCTATTTTTTCTGGTGTAATTTTAATACCCCCCGAGTTGATTACGTTATCAATTCGTCCGAGCCATCTAAATTGATTATGGCCGGCCATCTCTACTAAATCATTCGTTATTATTTCGGCCGGAAGGTAAGGGGTTTGTATGCAAAGACATCCTCTATCATCTACCCGCAGGTGAATATTTTCCAGGGCTTCAAAATAATCTTTCGCATCTTCGCCATTGAGTTGCTGCAAAGCGATGTGCGAAACCGTTTCAGTCATTCCATAGGTAGCATACAGAGCACATGTACTCTTACTTATTTTTTTGCGCAAAGAGGAACTTACCGGGGCGCCCCCGATAAGGGCACAACGAACGGAGTTTAATTTCCCGGGCGATTGCTCTAAAATAGTTTCAAGTTGGTGGGGAACAAGCGCCACCAAATCTACCGGATGATCTATGTTTTTTAATGGATTGGCCGTTGGTTCTACAGCCACGATGTTCATGTTATGGAGCAAACTCCGCACCAACATCATTTGGCCGGCTATGTATGCCGTATCTAAACAGACCAGCGAATTTCCTCCCGGTTTTAGCGCGAGAGCACGGAGAGTCATTCGGGCGCTGGCTTCCAGCGCACTTCTTTTTAATTGTATTTCTTTTGATGTGCCAGTAGAGCCGGAGGTATGGATCGCAAAACTTTGTTGGCCCGTTAACCAGGCTCGGCAAAATGCCAGCGTTGTTTTTTCAAAAGCGGTTAGTTCAGAATTGGTTGAAGGTATCTTCAACTCGTCTAAAGAATATTTCCTGCCATTGAGTATCACGTACTCTGTAGTTTGAGCGATTTATGGGAACTTCGGGAATTTTGAAAAATCGGGTTCTCGTTTTTCCATAAATGCATTCTTGCCTTCTTTGGCTTCATCGCTCAAGTAATACAGCAACGTAGCGTTTCCGGCCAGTTCCTGAATACCGGCCTGGCCGTCTAATTCGGCATTGAACGCACACTTGAGCATACGAATGGCCAGCGGGCTTTTCTTCAAAATTTTATGGGCCCATTCTACGTACGTATCCTCCAATTTCTCAAGCGGTACTACCTTATTAACAAGCCCCATCTCCAAAGCTTCCTCGGCATTATACTGGTCGCACAAGTACCATATTTCACGTGCTTTTTTTTGCCCCACGATCCTGGCCAGATAAGAAGCCCCAAAGCCTCCGTCAAAGCTGCCTACCTTGGGGCCGGTTTGCCCGAAGCGGGCGTTTTCGGCAGCAATGGTAAGATCGCACATTACATGCAACACATGGCCTCCGCCTATAGCCCATCCGGCCACGGCTGCAATAACCGGTTTGGGAATGGAACGGATCATCTTTTGAAGGTCGAGTACATTTAGGCGCGGCACGGCATCGGTGCCTACATAGCCGCCATGCCCTCGCACGCTTTGGTCGCCTCCGCTACAAAACGCATTACCGCCTTCCCCGGTTAAAATAATTACGCCTAGTGAGGCCTCTTCGCGGCAAATGTTCATGGCATCAATCATTTCCATCACCGTTAAAGGTGTAAATGCATTATGTACCTGCGGTCGGTTGATGCTGATGCGGGCAATCCCGTTATAGTGTTGAAATAAAATTTCATTGTACTTCTTAATTTCTTTCCAGTCGTGGTTAAGTTTCATATCCTTTTTTTATTTTCTGTTTTAAATGGAGAAATGCTTCTTTGTTTTGTTGATGTGTACTGATGGTTTCGAGGATTTTAGTTTTTCCATCGAACTTCAAGAAATGCTGAATGGCATTTTTTATTTTTTTAGTAGTATCAACACATTCGTATTCATACCCAAATTCGGTGCACAATAGCCGAGCCGATAAGCGTTGGTCGGTAACAAAAAAAGTATTCAGTTCGGGTACATCGGCCGGGCCATCAATCATATTAAAGATGGTTCCGCCATGGTTGTTGAGCAACAGAATGTGCAGGTTAGGTAATGGGTAGTTGTGCCAGAATGCATTGCGATCATAGAAAAAGGCTACATCTCCTGTCAGCAGAAAATGTGGTGTTTCATTGCATAGCGCGTGGCCTACAGCTGTGCTGGTGCAGCCATCTATGCCGCTGGTGCCGCGGTTAGAGAAAACACGTATGCCTTTTTTTCCGGCTTCAAGCCCGATGAAATTGGCATACCGCACCGACATACTATTGGCCAGGTGCAGGTTGCACCGGGGAGGAAGGTGGGCTATAAATTCCTGCAATACCAACAACTCAGAAAACTCTCCTTCCATTCCATGCTTCATGGAAAGCTGGCTGCGGTGCTCTTCGGCTTCCCATATCCTTTTAAAGTTTTCTTTTTTCTGCGATAAAAAATTGCTTTCGCCTGCCGAGCTTAGCAAAGACTTAAAAAAATGAGCAGGCTCTGCGTAGATAATTTCGGAAAGTGACTGAAAGGTATCGGCTGCCGTTCCGGTGGGCAGGATGTGCCAATGTTCTTGCGGTTTGTATTTCCTCAAAAATAATTTGGTATTTTTTGAAAGGATTGATTTGCCGAAGGTAATTAAGAGTTCGGGCTGCAAAGATTTTTTTATATCCGCGGGGCAAGCCTCCAGAAAAATATCGGCATGGCGAATGGTAGATTCATTGGTGTGCAGGTTGCTTAGGATATCGCCTACCACGGGCACAAGGCGCGAAAATTTTTCTATTGATGTAGAAAGCTCTTTGTTAAAATCACCTTGCCCGGCCAGCACTAATATTTTTGAATACTTCTCTAACCTTCGGGCCATTTTTAATGAATCGTTTTCAGTGAAGACAGACGAAAGAGAAGAGGCCTGTATTGTTTTTAGATTCGGTGTGTAAGAAATTTTTTCTTGCTTGGCGGGATACAGAGGTTCGCGAAACGGAGCATTGATGTGTACCGGGCCTTGCGGGTATTCTTTGGCAAGAGAAATGGCTTCGTTTACAATCCGGTGGATGTACCAAACGGCATCGGGGTGTTCGTAGTCTTCCGGCAGTGAAAAAGATTTTTTGACGTGCGATCCATAGATTCCCGTTTGCCGGATGGTTTGCCCGTCATACTGATCGATCCATTCTTTAGGCCGGTCGGCTGTAAAAACGATTAATGGAATTTCCTGAAAGTAAGCTTCGGCTATGGCCGGTGCAAAATGGTAGGCGGCCGAACCGGATGTGCAAACTAAAACTACGGGCGATTGTGTTTCGTGCGCCATGCCGGAGGCAATAAAGGCGGCACTCCGTTCATCACTGAAGGTGCGCACGGTAATACCCTCGTGTCGGGCAAAGGCTAAGGTGAGCGGGGCGCATCGGCTCCCCGGACAAAGTACGGCTTGTGTAATGCCTCTTTGAAAGCACAGTTCGGCCAGATCGTAAATTGGTTGGAAACGGGGGCTCACTACTGAATGAGTTGGGAAAGGGTTTTAATTTTTGTTTCAATCTCTTCGGCTTCCTGCCCGGCATCGGAATCAGCTGTTACTCCGGCCCCTGCATAGAGGCGCACTTTTTTTTCTAAAATCTGCATACATCGCAAGTTAACATACAAGCTGCTTTCGCCCTCCATATTTACCGGCCCTAGATAACCGCTGTAAAATTCGCGATCATACCCTTCATTTTTTTTCAGGAAATCGAAAGCCGGCTGAAAAGGCATACCGCACACGGCCGAAGTAGGGTGGAGCAATTTTAACATGACCGATCCCATCTGCGGAAAATTTACTTCTTTCATATCTACCCGGTACTCTGTTTTCAGGTGAAGCAAACTTCCGGCTGTAACCGTATGCGGGCCTTGCTCGGTGTATTCGCGCACTCGTATTTTTTTGAAACAATTTATAATGTACCGGCTTACCAGTGCTTGCTCTTCAATTTCTTTTTGTGTCCAGGAAACCGATTTAAGATTTACCTCCGGTTTCATTTTTTGGGTTCCGGCTAAGGCAATAGTTTTAAATTGACCGGTGGCATCCACATTCACCAGCAACTCAGGAGAAGCGCCAATCCATGTTCCCGTATCGGGCGAAGTAACGAGTGATACAAAAGCATGGGGGTGTTTTTCGCAAAGCTGATTGAAGACAGTTACCGGATCGAAATTTTCGGGCAAGCTTACTTCCTGAAATTTTGATGGAACAATTTTTTCTACAACCTGTTGCCGGGCACAGTCAATACTGGCATGAATTAACTCATGAAAGGTATTGGCCGAGGTTTCCTTCGGGCAGACACGAAAATAATAGTTGGGCGGAGGAGCATCTGCTTTCGCAGGCAGATTTAATTCAGGCAGGGTTGTGGTTGAGGCGGCCATCAAATGATCGCCTTTAAAGCGAAAGAGTAGATCAGCTTTAAAAAATTTTTTTTTTAGCGATGGATCGAAAGGAGCCAATACAAACCCCGGATCGGTATCTTCCAGCGAAATATCCTCTTGCGCTTTAGCTCCTTGATTACAAACTAATAACATTTTTTCAGGGCTGCCGGGTTTGCGCCAATACATGATGGAGCCCCCCAGATTAAGATAATAATGGATTATATCTTGAACGACCATGTGTCGGTCAGTAACAGTTATTTCCTTGCTCCTCATTTCTTATCAATTATGGCCATTGTAATGCGGCTGATACAAACCAGTTCGTTCGTTTCGGTAGAGATTCTAATTTCCCAAACGTGTGTTTTTTTTCCGATGTGCAGCGGCACAGCCCGGCCGGTTACTTTTCCTTCGCGCACACTTTTGATATGGTTGGCATTGATCTCAAGCCCCACGCAATATTGGTGGGTGGTATCGAGGCAGCACATGGCCGCTATGCTGCCCAATGTTTCGGCCAGTGCCACAGAAGCCCCTCCGTGCAACAATCCCAAAGGCTGGTGGGTGCGGTGATCTACCGGCATGGTGGCCTCTAAAGTATCGTTTCCTACCTGCGTTATCTCGATCCCCAGATGGGCAACCATCGAGCGGGCCGATAATTTATTTAATGATTCCGGGGTAATGCCTGATTTAAAAAAAGCCATGGGTGACTAATCTATGGGCTTAGGTGTAAAGTTTATTTCTATTTTTGCGACCAAATTAACGTAAATTGAACAGCAAAAAAATATATATCGTTCGGCACGGACAAACGGATTTTAATTTACAGGGAATTGTGCAGGGAAGTGGTGTTGATTCATCGCTGAATGATACCGGCCGGGCTCAGGCCAGTGCTTTTTTTAAAAGATATGGCCACATTTCTTTCGATAAAATATACACCAGCACATTAAAACGCACGAAGGAATCGGTAGCGGAATTCATTGCGTTGGGCATACCCCATGAAGTACATGCCGGACTGAACGAGATCAGTTGGGGAGCCAACGAAGGGCAAAAAATAACTCCGGAAGAAGATGCGTACTACCACTATATTTTAAGACGCTGGGAAGAAGGCGAAACCTCGCTCCGGATTAATGGCGGAGAAAGTCCGGACGAAGTGGCGCTGCGTCAACAACCGGTCATACATAAAATTCTTAATGGAAAAGAAAATACGATTTTAGTTTGTATGCATGGCCGGGCCATTCGCATTCTGCTCTGCCAGTTATTACACTATCCATTAAAAAGTATGGATATGTTTGCGCATGAAAATTTGTGTTTGTATTTACTTGAACACACCGGCACATTTTGTTCGGTAATAAAATACAATGAGGTAGGCCATCTCGAAAAAATATCCCGGCCCGAAATCCCGGCCTAACTTACGGGTTCTTCAGTTGATCTAATGCCGCGCGTGCTTTGCTGTCTATCGAATTTTTGTATTCGTGTCTTTTGTAGCTGAGGGCCAACTCAAAATATTTTTTAGCATGAACTAAATCATTTTGCTCGCGGTACATGTACCCTAACTGAAGTGCTGAATTGGGAGCAAAATACCAGGGGTTATCGGCACTTAGTTTTATGGTTTCAAGATAGTTGGCCCGCGCCAGCGACATTTCGTTCAGTTTGTGTTCGAGCCGTGCCTTCCGGTAAAAATATTCGGTTTGATCTTTTAGGGTTTTTAGCTCGGTATAGTTGATGTCTAATGAAGCGGCCTGCGCTTCTTTATAAAATCCACCATCGGTAAAGAGACGTACCTTCAGCAGTTTAGGGTTGGGAAATTTATTTTCAGCTAATTGGCTGGCGGCATATTTATCGGGATCGGATTGCTCCCGGCCGGTGGTCTTCGCTTTCTCAAAATAAATTTTGGCCTGGCTTTCATTTCCCAAAAGCCAGTATCCTAATGCAATTTTGTAGTGGGCATCTTTTTTAAAACTTTGGCTTCGGTAGCCGGCAATAAATTTTTGATAGGCCGCGATGGCGGTAGTGTATTCACCTTTATTAATCAAGGCTTCTCCGCGCAGATATTCAACATAGTGCATCTGTAGTCCCTGGTTATTTTTATCGAGGGTAGAAATCAGTTCCAGTGCTTTTTCACTCCGCGCATCTTTGGTAAGCATGTTAATAGTGAGAAAAAGAAGAAGCCGGTTATCGGGCTGGCGGCTCAAACATTCTAAAAGCCCTTCAGCTGCTTCCGGAAACTGTTGGTTAATAAACCCCTTCACGGTAAAGTATAAAATGGTAGCCTCTATACTTAGCGAAGATTTTGATAAGCTCAATTCTTGCAGTTGTTTTTGGCCGGTGGTAACCGAGCCGCGCATACCCAGTAAATTGATGAACCAATAATATTTATCGGGTACGGAGCCTAACATAACCTGCAACGTACCATTTGTTTTTTTTATCGGGATGAAGGCGGGGTATTTTTTCAGGCAAGATTGCGTTTCATTATAGGCTCTGCGGATGGCCAATACCGCCCCAATGTTTTGGTTAAGGTTGAGGAGGTTAAAGCCACGCTGCAAATTTAGTTCGGCTTGCAAAAAAAGTTTTTCGGGGCTGTCGGGGAGGGATTCAATCTGTTGCAATCTTTCCTTGAAATGGGCTTCCAGTTGTTCAAATTTTTTACTGTCTTCGGTAATGAGCACATCTACGGTTTCGCTCAGGCTCTGAACGTATATTTTATGAAGGCGCTCGGCCGGGTTAGATATTTTGTTCAGGATTTCAAGTGCTTTGTCGGGCTGCAGGTTCAGCACCAGCCAATATGCCTGATTCATCTCAGGGCTAAACTGCCAAAGGTTGTCAGTGGCTTGGGTTTGAAATGCCGTCAGTAAAAAAAAGCAGGCGGTGATGCCTGCTTTTTTGAGTGATATTTTTTGCAAATTAACCAACCTTTTTTGCCCTTTTAACGGGAGCGGCCTTTTTAGGTTTTGTTTCTTCTTCCATAGACTCTACATCGACATCGGCCAAAATGCGGCCGGAGTGCTCATCAATAACGATTTTTTTCTTTTCGCGTATCTCGGCAATCTTTTGCGGAGGAATGATAATGTTGCAACCTTCGGCTGCCCCGCGCACAACACGCACTACTGCCAAGCCGTTCGTTAGGCTTCCGCGCAGTTTGTTATAATGCTTGAGTAATTTTTCATCAATTTTTTTAGAGGCTTTTTCGCGCTCGGAAAGAAGTCGTTTTTCCTCTTCTTCGTTTTCAGCTAAGATGTCTTTTAATTCATTCTTCTTGTTTTCAAGGTCTTTCAGCCGTTCGTCTATCAGCGAATTGATTCCGTCTATTTCTTTTTTCTTGGAATCCATTTTCTCTTTGCCTTCTTTTATTTTCTTTTCGCAAATCTGCACTTCCAGTTCCTGAAGTTCTACCTCTTTTGTAATGGCATCGTACTCCCGGTTGTTCTTCACATTTTTTTGCTGCTCATTGTATTTTTTAATGAGCTTTTCGGCTTCCTTAATTCCCTCTTTATTCTTTTTGATCAGATCTTCAATTTCTTTCTGCTCGGCTTCAAACTTGCCTTTTCTAACATGGTAGCCCTCCATTTCATCTTCCAGATCCTGAACCTCATCGGGAAGGTCGCCCCTCAGTTTTTTAATTTCATCTATTTTTGAATCGATTGACTGGAGCTTTACAAGAGCTTCCAATTTCTGTGCAACTGTCTGGTTTTCCATTATTTAGAAGTAACTTATCGGATTTGTAGTCGTTTTTGAAAAATTGATCGCAAAAGTAGTGAATTTTTCCTTCAATACGCCAACTATCAATTCTTTTGTAAACTGCTCGCTTTCGTAGTGCCCAATGTCGGCAATCATAATCTTTTGGTCGGCATCAAAAAACTCATGATATTTAAAATCGGCCGACACCAGCACATCGGCCTGTTGTGCGATGGCTACCGGCAGCAGAAAATGGCCGGCTCCTCCGCAGAGGGCTATTTTTTTTAGATTTGATTTAACCGGCTGCGTATGGCGCACACAAGTTGCATTCATGGCTTTTTTTAAATGCGCCAGAAACTGATCGGGTGTTATTTCATTTTCCAACTCTCCAATTAGCCCTGCACCTACCTCCTGATTTTCATTTTGTAAGTTCGAGAGGTAATAGGCTACTTCTTCGTAGGGGTGGGCTTTTTGCAAAGCATCCACTATTGGGGTGCTTAAGTGCTGAGGAAAAATCACTTCAATTCTGGTTTCTTTAACCGTTTCTAATTGATTGAGTTGGCCGATGGCGGGCTGGGCTTGGCCCGTGGGCAAAAAGGTGCCTTCGCCCTCCACCCGAAAACTGCATTTTTTGTAGTGGCCTATGTTTCCGGCCCCTGCCAGATGAAGCGCATCGAGCACATCGCCTGCCTGCTCGGGCGGCACGAACGTAACCAGTTTTGCCAGCGTTTCTTTTTTAGGTTGCAGAACGCGACAGTTTACAAGTTCTAACTTGGAGGCAATGATCTGATTTACGCCTGTGGCTACATTATCTAAGTTGGTATGGATGGCATAGATCGCAATATCCTGTTTGATGGCTTTGATCAGGGTGCGCTCCACATAATTTTTACCCGTTAGTTTTTTAATCCCTTTAAAAATGATGGGGTGGTGTGCCACAATCAGGTTACACCGGGCTTCAATCGCTTCTTCTACTACCTTTTCGGTACAATCGAGGGTAACCAAAACTCCTGTTATGGATTGGTTTAGGTTTCCGGTTAGCAGCCCGCTATTGTCGTAGTCTTCCTGATAGGAGGGGGGAGCCCATTTTTCGAGGTGGTTTACTACTTCTTTTACCGATGTTGCCATTGAATAGTTAATTTTGAAACGAAATTAGATAAAAAAACCGGCCGTGCTTTCTGTTTTGCTTACTCCGTTTTCTGTTTTGTATGGATTGATTACGCATGGGCGCAATTTTCTGTATGATCGAGGCTGGCTAAAATCGTATTCTTTTCAGGCGTGCGCTATCATTAGTGTTGGTAATTTAAGTGTGGGCGGAACGGGCAAAACACCCATGATAGAATATCTAGTTCGCTTGCTGTTGCCTCATTATTCGTTAGCTGTATTGAGTCGTGGCTACGGGCGGCAAACAAAAGGATACCGGTTGGCCAATGCACAAGATACGGCATTAACCCTGGGCGATGAACCTTTTCAATATTTTAAAAAATGGCCACAACAGATTTTAGTTGCAGTTTGCGAAGATCGGGTAGAGGGGATAACCCGGTTATTAAAGTCGGAACAAAAAATTGACGTGGTGCTGTTAGACGATGCTTTTCAGCACCGGAGAATAAAGCCTTCATTATCTATTTTGTTAACAGATTTTGCCAAGCCCTTTTTTTCGGATCATCTGCTGCCCAAAGGCAGGCTGCGCGAAGCACGAAAAGGAAGTATGCGCGCGCAAATGGTAGTGGTTACCAAGTGTCCCGATTTGGAGAAGCAAGTAGAAACAAAATACCAAGAGGCCGTTCGGGTTTATGCCGGAAACAAACCGTTGTTTTTTTCTTCTATAAAATATCAGAGTCCTCTTTCATTTAACGGAAGCCATACTATTAAAAAAGATATTCTACTGGTTACCGCCATAGCCAATAGCAAGCCGTTGGTGGAATACACGCGCATGCACTATACTATAAAAGGACAGTATCATTTTGTTGATCACCACCACTATACACCGGCTGATGTGGAGCTGATTCAGCGAAAAGCATTAGAAATTAATTCTTGTATTCTTACCACCGAAAAGGACATGGTTAAGCTGATTGCCCAAGAACTGAAGCCTCATTTAAAAGTAGAATATTGGTTTTATTTGCCTATTGAAACTGTTCTTTTAAATTCTGGTTCGGAATTTGATAAGATCATTACCGAAAAAATAAATACCCACCTTTACCGATCAATTCCAGAGTAGTGCTTACGCGTATTTTTTTTATGACAGTGGTTTGGGGAGCACTTTCGGTAAACGGGTGGGCTCAAAAAGATTCTACCGTGCAGCGCAGGCGTGTGGTGCAGCCCAAGACCGAGCCGGTAAATGCCGGTAAGCGTACACGTTCTAAAATTGTGAACGATTCGGCTAAGATTGTGTATGGCCCTAAAACATCCCTCTCCACTACCGAAGACGAAATTTTTGAAAACAAAAAAAACTATGTTCCGCTGGATACTTCCATCTACAACCTTCACCGCTGGGATTTTGTAAAGAAATTTGAAAACAAATACCAGGACTTAGGAAACATGGGCACTGCCATGAATGCCATCTTTCCATTGATGCCCGAGCAAGCAGGGGCTACGCCCGGCTACAAAGCGTATGATATTTACTGGCAAACTTCCGAGCCCCGCTTTTACGATACCAAGTCGCCCTTTGCCCGTGTAAATGTGGTGTGGGGAGGAAAAGGCCGGGCCATGACGCACATTGAGTTTACCCGCAATGTGCACAAACGGTGGAACCTGGGTTTTAACTACCGTCCTATTTTATCGGTAAGACAAATTCAGCCTTCAGGCAAAACGGATTACCAGGTGCGCAGCCAGTATTATGATTTTTATACCACGTACGAATCGAAAGACGGGAAATATAAGTTGCTTGCCAGCTACCGCAGAATTAATCATCAGGTAAAAGAAAACGGGGGCATATTACTTAAGCGCCCCGGCCTGGCTAACGCAGACACCAGCTACCAAGCCTATTTCGACCCAAACGCAGTACCTAATCTGGTGGTGGCAGCCTCCTCTGAGTTGCGCAATAGTTTTCATGTATTCCAGCAGTATCAATTAGCTAAACCCGCTCAGCTATACCATGTGTTAGACCTCTACCGGCAGGTTAATACTTTTTATGATGTACGTGCTACCGATTCGGCTTCTCTTTATTTTCCGACCCCCACGGTGGGGATACGCACTATTCCGGTTGATGACATCAACACTTTTCAGTTGCTGAAAAACGAAATTGGATTTAAAGGCAACGCAGCTTTTTTGTTTTACGATTTTTATTTTAAAAGCCGGATATACAATAACCACATGGCCAACCTGCAGGCGCAGGCGGCTCATGCCCAAGGGTATGAAAACTATATTGGGAGCCGTATTTCATTTCAGTTTGATTCGCTAAGCTACCTGAGCGGGCAGGCTGAATATTTACTCGATGGCCACTACAAAATAGTAAGTACGTTGCGTACCCCCTGGCTAGATGCAGATTTTAAAAGTGTACTGGCTAAGCCGGGGCTGATGCAACAAAAATACCTGGGGGGATATAATGCATGGACTAATAATTTTGGCAACACATTTTCTAATCAGATAAGCGGTCGCATCAAAGCTCGTTGGGGTAGGTTCTTTATCTCGCCCGGAGTAACCTACACGCTACTGAAAGATTATCTATTTTTTGCCAGCGATAAACTTCAGTTAGCCCGGCCGCAACAAGCATCGGGCACACAACAAATACTCTCGCCCGAATTGCGAATGGAAATCCGGTTAGCCAAACATCTATATTTTCGCCCGTATGGCGTTTATACCCAATTACTCACCAACGACAACCAGGCCATCAGCATCCCCGCGTGGTTTGCCAATGCTCAAATCAGTTATGAAAACTTTTTGTTCAAACGAGCATTGCAGGTGCAGATAGGTGTAGATACCCATGCCAACGACAAATATTTTGCGTACGGATATGATCCGGCCATTCAGCAGTTTTTTGTGCAAAACAAAATAGCCAGTCCTTCGTTTTGGTCAACCGATGTTTTTCTTAACGGGCGTATAAAACGAGGGCGTTTTTTTGTAAAATATCTTAACTTACTACAAACATTTACCAAGCAAGGGTATTTACCTACGCCCGGCTACCCCAATGTGCGCAACGCCATTGATTTTGGTTTTGAATTGATTTTGTTCGACTAACTATGGAAAAACATGTTTTAGGCCTTGAGCTTCCCACCGATCCGCGTTGGGTTGATATCGCTCAAAAAAACATTGGCGATATCCTTACCGATCATGCTTACTGCGAACAAAAAGCTGCCTCTTCGTGCATTTCGCTCATCATTCAGTTTCATGATCAGGAGCCGGTTGTGCAAACCCTAATGCCCGTAGTGGCCGAAGAATGGGACCACTTTAGCCGCGTGGTAAATGAACTGCGCAAACGAAATCTGCCATTCGGCCCTCAACGCAAAGATGAATATGTAGAACACCTGGCCAAGTGTGTGAAAAAAGGCGGAAGCCGTGATGAACAACTGGTTGAAAAACTATTGATGAACGCCATGATTGAAGCACGCAGTTGCGAGCGTTTTCGCTTGTTGTGGAAGGAAATAAATGATGCCGAATTAAGTGCGTTTTATTATGAACTGATGGTTTCTGAAGCCGGCCATTATAAAAATTTTTTATCGCTGGCCAAAGAATACCGCACTGCAGACCAGGTGTTGCACCGGTGGCGCGAGTGGCTTGCCATGGAAGCCGAAATCATGAAAAAACTGGCAGTGCGGGGCGACCGTATGCACTGAATGGCCGTAACCTGATTTTGGTTACATTTGGTAGATGAAACCGCTTTTTGTTTTTCTGACTTGCTTATTTTTTCAGCAAGATATTCCGCTAAAACCGGCAAACGAATTTCGTGTTGATATTAATCTAAAGTATAAAGAAAAACCATCATCCTATGGATCGAGTACGTATAACACCAACGGAGAACGGATGGATAAAACCGAGGGCCAGCAACCGTTCTTGTCGGTTCGTATTTCCGAAATAAAAATTAATGAAGATGAAAAGCGGATTAGCGTGGCCGGGTTAGACGGAAAAGAAATAATAAGAAAGAAGACAGACCATCTCTCTGAAGTGAGTTTTGATATGGGGTTTATTTCTGATTTAAAAGCCGATGCCAGTACGTTTACCGTTTACTTTTTATCGGCCGATAAAAAAAGAATAAGAAAAATAATTTTATTCATTGCGCCCACCGGAATTTTTACCGTAAACGGACAATGGCATGGGCAGTTTTAAAAAACGGCATACCTCTATTTAAGCGGTTCATATCTTTTCCCTTTTTTTCCCGTTATTCGTAAAAAATCTTTTAATATGACATTTACCGGGAGGCAAGGGCTAATTATTTTTCTTGTTTTATTTCTGATGAGTATGGGCAGCATGGCCCAAAGCCATCGCCAGCCGGGCGCTGCCGAAATTAAACTGCGCCTTAAAAAATTAAATTTTTTAGGATCTGTACTTTATGTGGCAGCTCACCCTGACGATGAAAACACACGGGCTATTTCATTTTTTGTAAGCGACCAGCTGGCTGCAACGGCTTACCTTTCGATGACACGGGGCGATGGAGGGCAGAACCTGATTGGTCCTGAAATCCGCGACCTGCTGGGGCTTATCCGCACACAAGAACTGTTGGCTGCCCGCCGGATAGACGGAGGTGAGCAGTTTTTTACACGAGCCAATGATTTTGGGTATTCTAAAAATGCACAAGAGACATTTGCCATCTGGAATAAAGATGAAATCCTTTCCGATGTGGTAAGAGTGTACCGGCAATTTCAACCGGATGTTATCATTAACCGGTTTCCGCCAGACGAGCGTGCCGGGCACGGACAGCACACGGCTTCTGCCGTGCTCTCGCAAGAAGCTTTCGATAAAAGCGGAGATGCCAATTTTTTGCCAGATCAGGTAAAAGAATTTGGCGTGTGGCAACCCAAACGATTATTTACTAATACCGGCCGGTGGTGGAACCAAACGGTAAATGAAAAAACGCCCGATGTGGTAACGGTAAATGTGGGTACGTACAATATGTTATTAGGAAAATCCTATTCCGAAATAGCAGCCGAAAGCCGCACACAACATAAAAGCCAGGGATTTGGCTCGTCTGGAAGGCGGGGAGATGCCCCCGAATTTTTTGAGTTTGTAAAAGGAGAGAAAGCCGATCAATCTATTTTTGATGGAGTGAATACAACCTGGTCGCGGATAAAGGGAGGAGAGGTAATTACACCAATGGTAGATCAGGCCATTGCCGGATTTAAAGATGATGACCCGGCTGCTGTAGTTCCACAATTATTAAAAATACGGTCGGCCATAAAAAACCTGCCTACCTCTGTTTGGAAATCCAGAAAAGAAAATGAAGTCAATATTCTGATACAAAATTGCCTTGGTCTTTTTGCCGAAGCAACAGCCAATAGTTATTGGGCAGCCCCGGGCGAAAAAGTGAGAGTGGATTTTGAGATTATCAACCGCAGTAAAAATTCAGTTAAACTCACGGGCATCCGGTCTCTGCCGCTATCGTTAGACAGCACTTGTTCGGCTACCCTGACCGATAATATGTTGTTGAATTTCAAAACTGAAAAATTATTGAACAGCGATCTGGATTACTCCGATCCATATTGGCTAAAAAAACCACATTCGCAAGGGGTGTTTACGGTTGATAACGCTTCGCTTATAGGCCGGCCCGAAAACCCCGCTGCCGTTTTGGTTGATTTTACTTTTAGGGTAAGCACAGACGAACTCCAAGTGTCGGTGCCATTAATTTATAAAAGGACTGACCCGGTGAAAGGCGAGCTAATCCGCCCCTTTGCCATAGTTCCCCCGGTGTTCATAAATTTTGACAAGGCAGAATATTTATTTTATAATTTATCTCCGCAAACGGTAAATGTGCAGATCATATCTTCTGCCGAAAATAGTACCGGTACAATTGAGTTGAAACTTCCGTCCGGCTGGCGTTCTGATCCGACCCAGCACAATTTTGCGTTAAAGAAAAAAGGACAGGAACAAACTTTTTCGTTTACCGTGTATCCCGGAACGGAGGAGGGCGTACGGCCTCTAGAGGCGTTGGTAAAGATGGGAGGGAATGAGTATGATAAATCGATTAAGCTAATTCAATATGACCACATACCGACACAAGTGGTGTTGCCGAAAGCATCGGCCAAAGCCGTGCGGCTCAATATGAAGAAAGAAGGCACACGCATTGCCTACATTATGGGTGCGGGCGATGAAATCCCTTCAAGCCTGCGCAACATGGGCTACGATGTGTGGGAGATGACGGACGAGGAAGTAACCACGGCTAACCTGAAAAAAGTAGATGCTGTAGTGATGGGCGTGCGGGTGCTGAATACCAATGAGCGCATCCGTTTCTTTATGCCCGATTTATTAAATTATGTAAAAGAAGGCGGTACACTGGTGATGCAGTACAATACCAACTTTGAACTTCACATTGACACTGATCAGTTTTCGCCCTATGCCCTCACCTTGTCGCGCGACCGCGTAACCCAGGAAGAGAGTGAAGTGCGTTTTTTAAAACCCGACCATCCGGTGTTGAATTACCCAAATAAAATTACCGATACCGATTTTAAAGGATGGGTGCAGGAACGCGGTCTTTACTTTCCTTCCAAATGGGCATCTGAGTTTGAAGCTCCTCTTTCCATGAACGATGCAGGAGAGCCACCCCGCAATGGCAGTCTGCTGGTAGCTAAATATGGTAAGGGATATTATGTGTACACGGCTCTGTCTTTCTTTCGCGAGTTGCCCGAAGGTGTGCCGGGCGCCTATAAATTATTTGCTAATCTGGTATCGATCGGAAAAAATAAAAATGGCAACGGATCGAAAGGAAAATCAAAATCGGGCGGACGATAAGCCACCCTTGTTCCGGCTGTGGAGCAGTTGGTATTGGTTGGTAGCAGCCACCCTTATCGGGCAGATTATCTTGTATTTTCTGATCACTAAATCTTTTTCATGATTGTACTTGACTGGCTGGTGCTGTTTGGCACACTGATATTTATCGTAGCCTATGGCACATGGAAATCGCGTGGTTCTAAAAACATGGAAGTTTTTATTAAAGGCGATCAGCAGCAGAAGTGGTGGATGGTGGGGCTCTCTATTATGGCTACACAAGCCAGTGCCGTTACATTTTTATCTACTACAGGCCAGGGCATGGAAGACGGAATGCGCTTTGTACAATTTTATTTTGGATTGCCGCTGGCCATGATTATTCTTTCAGTTACACTCCTGCCAATCTATTATAAATTAAAAGTCTACACCGCTTACGAATACCTCGAAACCCGTTTCGATCTGAAGACACGCACGTTGGCAGCCGTTTTGTTTTTGTTGCTGCGCGGACTTTCGGTAGGCATTACGTTGTTTGCCCCTTCGCTGGTACTCTCAACTATATTGGGTTGGAATATTTTTTTTACCACGGTGCTGATTGGCGGGTTGGTAATTATCTACACCGTATCGGGCGGCAATAATGCGGTAAGTATTACGCAGCGTGTGCAGATGACCATTATTTTAGGCGGTATGTTACTGGCTGGTGGTATTGCTTTTTCATTGCTTCCCAGCCAGGTTTCTTTTACCGATACCGTACGCATAGCAGGTACGCTGGGCAAACTTAACATCGTAACAACCGATTTTTCCTGGAACGATCGTTATAATATTTGGTCAGGATTACTGGCCTCCACTTTTTTATTCTTGTCGTATTTTGGTACAGACCAATCGCAAGTGGCACGTTATATCAATGGGAAATCGCTAACCGAAGGTAGGATGGGGCTTCTGTTTAATGGACTGCTGAAAATCCCGATGCAGTTTTTTATTTTATTTATTGGGGTGTTAGTGTTTGTATTTTATCTGTATAACGAAGCTCCTCTTTTGCACAATGAGGTATTGCTTAAGGAGCTAAAGCAATCTTCTGCCCGAGAAGAAATGATAAAATTGGAAGAAAAATTTAATGAAGTTAAAGTCCACGAAAAACAATTGACCGAGAATCTGACAGAGGCAATTCATACAAATGATTTGAACCAAGCAGTTTGGGCGAAAACCCATTTTGGATTGTATAAACAACAGGAAGACAGCCTGCGAAGAGAGGCGAAGGAGATAGCGATGAAAGTAGCGCCTAACACCGGAGGCCAGGATCGTGATTATGCTTTTTTAAATTTTGTGCTCACTCATTTACCGCATGGTGTAATCGGTTTACTGCTGGCGGTTATTTTCTCTGCGGCTATGTCGAGTATGTCGTCCGAACTTTCGGCTTTAGCCTCTACTACCATGGTGGATATTTATAAGCGAATAATAAATCTGAAAAACCCGTGGCTGAGTGACCTGGCCATTTCTAAAATGCTGGTGGGGTTTTGGGCGGGGATTGCCATAAGCTTTGCGGCTCTGGCCAATTTTTCTGAAAACCTGATTCAGTTTGTAAATATTGTAGGCTCGCTTTTTTACGGAACGATACTGGGTCTTTTTGTGGTAGCCTTTTATTTTAAAAAAGTGAAGGCCGATGCCGTTTTTTGGGCAGCCGTGGCAGCCGAAGTTTGTGTGTTGGCATGTTATTATTTTTTAGGCGACCGGCTGGCCTTCTTGTATTACAACATCATTGGGTGTGCTGTGGTGGTGTTATTGTCGCTCGTTTTGTCTTTAGGTAAAAAGGAATTTACTCCTTAATGTGTAGCCGGGGTTCTATGCACCACATCAGGGAATTACTTCAAACAGCAAGAACTGAGTTTTTTGAAAAGGGTTGAAATTATTATCCGAAACAAAAATCAAGCTCTTGTGCCCGTTCGGGAAATCAGGCCCAAAGGTGAAGCCTTCAATATTGTCGATATACATTTTCAAGTCATCCATATTCAGGATTAATTCTTTTTGAATCTCTTTGATGGGAGGTGTAGCGGCCAGCGAAGAGACACTCTTTACATTGGAAGTGCCTGCTAAATCGGCTTGAAAAATTTTGATGGTACACCCCAAGTGGCCGGAAGAAAAAGAGCGCTCCATAACCAGCAAGGTGTTAGAACCGGTAGAAAGAATTTCGGATACCCCGTTTACGCTAAAAGCATTTTGCGGTACGGCCGGCAAAGCGATCGGATCGAGTTTGTAAGCATACTGCGCTACGTTTTTCATGTCGGAGATGCGGTATTTATAAAACCGGACCCAGCTATTGGTAGGGGTAAGAGAGGCGCGGGGACCATCCTGATAGAGGGGTTCTTCCAATGATACAAAATAGGTCTTATAGTCATCGGCAAATGCAGTTCCCTCAAAGGCGCCATTGTTTCGGGTTCCTTTTTCCGTTGTGCTCATCTTCGCGTTTTCCGGAGTAGATAGTTTACCAATCCACTCACCATTCAATTTAGATTGATAAATGGTGGGGTCGATCGAGAGTTGTTGTTGAGCTGCCCGTTTTCCTTCGCTGGTCCAGAAAATAGTTTGAGCGGGTACATTTATACGTATTGATTCAGGATCTACCTCGCCCCCGGTTTTTTTTACAGGCTGAATCCGTTCCCCTCCGGCCGTAAGGAAATAAGCAACATCGGTAAACCGCACACTATCAATACCCCGGATAGTAAAATCAATTTTTGCCTGATAATAGTGGGCTTCGCCATCATCGCAGATCAGGAAATAGGTATCCGTATTTTTATTGTAATCAATACCCGAAAGCCCGCCAATAGAAGTTCCTTTAAAGGGCTGGTCGAAAGCAACCACATACTCGTTAATAAAACGCAATTTGCTTATTGAGGTAGTGGGTTGTGCCGAACCCGAATAAGCGATAACGAGAGTAAGGAGAATTAACCCAAGAACGTTGCTTTTGTTTTTCACGCTTTTTTGTTTTTCGAAAAATAAGGATTTCTGTTTCTACAAGAAAATCAGCACAGTTTAAAAGGCATGAGAAGAAGGTGTGTGGCTTTTCTTTTGTAAACTCAATGCACAATAAAGCAAGACGGCTCAGCTAACCTCGCTTACCGAATTGCAAGTCTTCATGTTGAAACCGGTGAGTAGCCCCATGGTTTTGGCGGCCGTACGTATAAAAATATTTTCACTCACTATCCATACATCATTAATCTGCCCTTTAAATAATTTCATAGTTTCCTGCCAGTGTTTTCGGGCTTCGGTTTCAAACCCACTCATCTTACAGCAATTGAAAATAAGATTGATTTTTTGACCAGGCGAAAGTTTACGCATTTCATCTTTCCATTGCTTAATGCAGTCTAAGGCAATGGGGTCTTTTAAGTCGCCTTCAAAATCAAACTGTAGAAAATCTTTATTACCTATTTTAATGGAAATAATTTTTAAAGAATCATTCATAGCTGTGGTGAGTTGTGCGAGGATAACGAAAATAAATAAAATTATTGAATGGAATAATTCAGTTCAATAAAAAAGGTTAAGCGATAAGCCTAACCTTTTTTACTTTTTAGTGTCTGTTAATTCCAGCCGCCCCCGAGTGCCCGGTAAATATTTACCATGGCATTCATCTGCTGTTTTTTAGTTTCGATCAATTCAAATTTTGAATCCAATGCATCGCGTTGGGTAAACAACACCTCCATGTAATCGGCCCGTGCCGATTTAAAAAGGTTGCTGGAAATTTCAATAGACTCGGTTAATGTTTGCACTTGCCGGGCTCGCTTTTCATAGCTCCTCTTCAGGTTGTTGATGTTGGAGAGTTGGTTGGCTACTTCAATATAGGCAGTTAATATGGAGCGCTCATAATTAAACGCTGCCTGTATTTGCCGGGCATTGGCGCTGTAGTATGTTGCCTTAATAGCATTTCGGTTAATGAGTGGGCCAAACAATCCTGCGCCCAGGTTATACATCATAGACTCTGGTTTGCTTACCAAATAGGTGGGGTTAAACGCTTCAAACCCAATGGCACCGGTAATGTTTAGCGAAGGGTAGAAATACATTTTGGCCACTTTCACATCTAAGTTGGCAGCAGCCAGATCCAGTTCGGCTTGTTTTACATCTGGCCGGTTTTGCAGTAATTGAGACGGAATGCCGGCATGAATAGAATCGGGTACGAGTTCAATAAAGGTCCACGAATTTCGGGCGACCCGTTTGGGAAACCGCCCCACTAAAAAATTGATCCGGTTTTCAGTTTCAACGATACTTTGCTGGATATGAAAAACACGACTTTGGTTTTTCAATACCTCGGCTTCAAACCTGCGTACGGCCAGTTCCGTTACCCGTGCAGATTTTTTCTGAAGTTTTACAATCTCAAGTGCGTTTTGTTGTATCACAATCATCTGTTTAAGAATAAACAGTTGATTGTCTAACGCCATGAGTTCATAAAATGAATTAGAAATTTCGGCTACCAGGCGGGTCACCATAAAATTTTTTCCGGCCGTAGTAGCGAGGTAACTGTATATGGCCGACTTGCGGGCATTACGCAGTTTTTTCCAGATGTCAACTTCCCAAGAAACATTAGCGGCCAAAAGAAAATCGGGCAGCACTTCAGGAATTTGTTTGCCGGTAGAAATATCGGTAGTGGCATCTACAGCCCCCAGCCTTGTGTAACGTCCCGATTTATCAAACCCGGCACCGCCCCCAATATTTACAAAAGGCAGGTAAGCTGCTTTACGGGCGCGCACTTCATTATTGGCAATATTGATTTCCTGCATAACGATGTTTAGCTCCTGGTTGTTCCTCAGGGCCGTATCAATGAGGGCATAGAGGTAAGGGTCTGTGAAAAAATCTTTCCACTTTATTTTGGCCGAGTTAAGGCTATCGGTCTGCCCCCGATAAGTTACCGGAGCGGTATTGTTCTCTTTTTTTGAAACAATCGAAGGAACACTACAGCCGGTATAGGCGAGGGCCATCAGGATAATTGCGAGGTTTAATAATATATTCTTAGTGCGCATGGTCTTCACTTTCATCGGGTGGAGGGAAACTGTCAATTTTGTGAACGAGATCTTCGGATAACGAATCATGGTTTTCGTCTCTAATCAATTTGCGGCCTTCGGCCAATTTGCCAAAGATGTAATACAAACCGGGCACGATGATAACTCCAAACACCGTTCCGAATAACATACCGCCCAAAGCCGAAGCGCCAATGGTTTTATTTCCGATGGCACCTGCTCCGTGGGCCAATACCAGCGGAATTAATCCGGCAATGAACGCAAACGAGGTCATTAAAATTGGGCGGAAGCGCACGCGGGCTCCTTCAATGGCTGCCTCCAGAATAGAAGAACCCTGCCGGTTTTTCTGCACGGCAAATTCCACAATCAAGACGGCATTTTTGCCCAGCAAACCAACGAGCATCACCAATCCCACCTGTGCATAGATGTCGTTGGCCAGTCCCATGGCTTTTACCATCATAAACGAACCAAAGACCCCGGCCGGCAAAGAAAGCACTACGGCCAGCGGTATGATGAAACTTTCGTATTGGGCGGCCAGCACCAAATACACAAAAGAAATTACAATGAGGAAAATATAGATCGCTTCATTTCCACGCCTTACCTCATCATACGAAAGAGCTGCCCAGTCAATATCAAACCCGCGCGGTAAATTTTTGGCTACTTCTTTTACGGCCGCAATGGCTTCCCCGCTACTATATCCTTCGGCAGGGCCACCCCGTATAGCCGCAGTGTTATACATGTTGTACCGGTTAATTTCATTGGCACCTTGTTTCTTTTTTATTTTCATAAAGGCCGAAAAGGGAACCATTTCTCCACGGTCGTTTTTCACCCACAAGTTCATGATGTCGGTAGGAAGCCTTCTAAATTCAGGAGCAGCTTGCACAAACACTTTGAAGAAACGTTGGTATTTAATAAAACCAAGTTCGTAGGTACTTCCTACAAAAATGGAAAGCGTGTTCATGGCATTGCCAATAGTAACACCTTTTTGCATGGCCAGTTGGTTGTCTATCTCAATTTCGTATTGCGGATAGTTGGAACTGAAAAAGGTAAATAATCCCATCAGCTCTTTGCGCTTGCCGAGGGCTGCCATAAATTCGTTCTTTACCCGTTCCAGATCTTCGTAAGTACCGTCCGGGTTTTTATCAAGAAGCTGTAAAGCAAAACCACCAGCTGCTCCAAAACCGGGCACAGCCGGGGGTTCAAAAAATTCGATCGTTGCCCCGGGTAGTTCTTTGGCCTTTCCTTCCAGTTCATAAATAATTTCCTGCATGGTAAGTTTTCGTTCTGACCATGGCTTGAGGTTAACCAAACAGGTAGCGGCATTAGACCCGCGACCTTCGGTTAATACTTCGTATCCCGCAATGGACGAAACCGATTGAACTCCGTCCACTTTCATAATGATGTCTTGCAATTGGCGCGATACATCGTTGGTTCGTTCCAGTGTAGATCCGGGCGGGGTTTGCACAATGGCATAGATCATCCCCTGGTCTTCGCTGGGTATAAAGCCGGAAGGTAAACTGGTGCTGATAATTAAAATCCCTACGGTAAAGGCTACCCAAAGGCCAGCGGTAACTAGTTTGCGTTTGGCAATTCGTTGTAAAATCCATACGTACTTGCCCGTTACTTTTTCAAACCCGGTATTAAAACTATCAATGAACCGGTTAAACAAATTTCTCTTTCTCGGTATGCCGTGCGTGTTCTTTAAAATCATGGCGCAAAGCACAGGGGTGAGCGTAAGGGCCACCAATCCTGAAAGGACAATGGAACTAGCCATGGTAATAGAAAACTGCCGGTAAAAAACACCCACCGGCCCCGACATAAATGAAATGGGAACAAACACAGCCGTCATTAATAGTGTAATGGCAATAACGGCCCCGCTGATTTCGCCCAGCACTAACTTTACAGCCCCGTAGGGCGATACGTGGTCGGAAGCCATTTTAGCATGTACGGCCTCTACCACCACAATGGCATCATCCACCACAATACCGATAGCCAACACTACGGCAAAGAGCGTAATCATATTAATTGTTAGCCCAAAAGCCTGCATGAAGATGAAAGCCCCAATCAGCGATATGGGCACGGCCAATGTAGGGATCAACGTAGAACGCCAATCACCCAAAAAGATAAACACTACCAATGCCACCAAAATAAAAGCATCTCGTAATGTATGGATTACGTTTTCGGTAGAGGCATCCAAAAATTTAGACACATCGTAACTGATTTCATAATTCATTCCGGGAGGGAAATCTTTTTTCAGAGTTTCCAGTTTGCTTTTCACATTGGCAATTACCTCGCTGGCGTTACTTCCATACGTTTGTTTCAGCACGATAGCAGCCGAAGGGTATCCGTTAATGTTGGAATAGATATCGTAGTATTCGCTTCCCAGCACTACGGTAGCAATATCTTTTAAGCGGAGCAACTCTCCATTAGGTTTGGCGCGGATAATTACATTTTCATATTGCTTGGGGTCGCTGAAGCGGTCGGAGTAAGCGAGCACATACTCTAGTGCTTCGGCCCGTTTGCTATCGCCCCGACCGATGCGGCCGGGCTTACCGATAATACTTTGGTCGCCCAGCGCTTCCATTACATCATCCGGGGAAACGGTGTAAGCTCTCATCCGTTCCGGGTTTAGCCATACACGCATGGCATATTGCCGGCTGCCGAGAATGCGCGCCTGGCCTATCCCGTTAATCCGTTGGATTTCAGGAATCATGGTTACCCCGGCATAGTTGAACAAGAATTTCATGTTGGCGTTCTTGTCGGTGCTGTACAAGTTGATGTACATAAGCATACTGGGGATAACAGGTGTAATGATAACCCCTTCGCGCTGAACCAGTATGGGCAAACGGTTGCGCACTTGTTCTACCCGGTTAGAAACCTGCACCAAGGCCTGGTTAATGTCGCTGCCCGGCTGAAAGATGACCTGTATGTTTGATTCGCCCGCGCTGGTAGCATCAGAGGTCATGTAGCGCATGCCCCACGCACCGTTGATAGCCTGCTCAAGAGGAATAATAACAGATTCAGTTAGTGTTTTAGCACTGGCCCCCGGGTAAGATGCCGAAACCATAACTACGGGCGGAGCAACCGCTGGCAACTGCGAAGTAGGCAGCGTACCAATCGATAGCACACCCAGAAAAATAATAATGAGGGATAAGACAATGGCGAGAACCGGTCTTTTTAAAAATTCATTAAACATGGTAAAGCGGTTAGCGGGGGTTATTCAACATATACTTTTAAACTGGGGAGCACCTTTTTGGGATCCTCATATTTATACTCGCCTATCTTTTCATTATCACGCACTTTGCGTATGCCTTCCAGCATAATATTATCTTTTTCGGTTACGCCCGATGAAATTACATAGAGGTCGGGCAACTCGGCACTGATGCCGATTTCCCGTTGGTGTATAACATGATCCTTATCAACGATATATACATATTTTTTTTCAAGCACTTCAAAAGTTGCTTTTTGGGGGATGATCAGGGCGTTTTTCATCTCATCATTAATCAGGATGTTTCCGGTTTCGCCATGGCGCAGAAGCCCTTTGGGGTTGGGGAAGGTAGCCCGGAAAGCGATGTTTCCGGTTTCATTATTGAAGTCGGCTTCAATAGTTTTTACAATCCCCGGGTAATCAAAAATTTTGCCGTTGGCCATTTGCAGCCGCACCCGCATCAGGCTGTCTCTTTTCTGGTTGGTTTTATAATTCAGGTATTCTGCTTCAGGTACATTAAAATATACCCACATTTCACTGTTATCAGAAAGGGTAGTAAGCAAGTCACCCTCGTTCACAAGGCTTCCCAGCCGAACATAAAAGCGGTCCATGATGCCGTTAAAAGGAGCCTTAAGTTGTGTAAAACCGAGGTGAACAGAAGCTAATGACATCTCTGCCTTTGCCTTGTCAAACTTGGCTTTGGCCAGTGCCAGTTCGTTGGGCGAAACAATGTTGCTGTCGGCCAACTGCTTGGTATTGATGTATTCAATTTCCGCAAATTTAGCTTCGGCTTCTGCCTTTTGTAAATCAGCCTTGTACAACAAGGGTAAAATCTCGAACATTAGTTGGCCTTGCTTTACATTTTTCCCCTCGTCCACAAAGATGCTTTGCAGATATCCTTTCTCAAGAGCCCTCATTTCAATGTGCTGAATGGCGTGTATTTGGCAAACATACGCGCGTGTTACCAATGTGTCTTTTCGCATCGGAGAGGTAACAAGAAAATTAACTTCTTCTTCTTTGGTTTCTTTTTTAGAACAGCCAGTGTAACCGAATAAAATTAGCAGGCTGATGAGGGCAGAAAATTTTTTCATAAAATGGTTATTGTTCGATAAAATCTAGTTTGGATTGGGTAGGTGTTCCGTTCATATTTCTTTTCAAACTTTTGAAAATGAAAGGCAAATAAAACGGCCTGAGGTGCCTGCGGCTTCTCAGGACAGAGACATCAAATCCTAAATATCTGAAAAAAGATACAAAGGGAATGCAATGGAAAAACAACAATACGATGGGCACTAAAATGTGCCCGTTCTGGGGCACAATAAGAAAAAGAACGAAGCAATGGCAACAATACAGCATAACTGAGATTGTCAGAAAAAAACTTTTTGGTGCAAGTGCGATCTTCCTCGCCTTCTTCGATGGAAATAAACTCTTGATCAGACGTTAACACAGGTGTCTTAGCGATGATGGCCTGATTCAATAAATCAGTTGCACGGGCCGTCTGAAACGAGTCCTTTGTTTTTTTGGAAAAATAGAAACTGCGCTGCTGATGAAGCACGCCCCACACTAGAATACTTGTTAGAAAAAGATATTTTATAAATGGTTTCAAAATGGCCGGAACAAGTTAAACAGCGAATATGAGTAAGGATTGCCTCATTTTTTTATAAAGAATCTGTAATTTGATGTTTTTTTATTTTATCGGCACGAAATGGCAACCAGCCATTAAAAAATAATACGTATAACTTTTTTTTTGGGTTCAAATTTAAGTTTAGACGTAAAAAAACAATAAAGGTTTAGTTTTTTGGCGGTCCGGACGGGACTCGAACCCGCGACCTCCTGCGTGACAGGCAGGCATTCTAACCAGCTGAACTACCGGACCCAAAAAACAGGCTGCAAAGATAACCGTAGCATTGGCTATTGCAAAAAAAACTACACGAATTTGTGTTTCATTTCT
>JAFDYY010000003.1 GCA_018267195.1 Bacteroidota bacterium
TCATCAGCAGGTCTTCATTGGCAAAGGTGTATTGCATGATAGGATCGAAGCCAAGTTGCTGGGGTTTTTGTTCGCGTTTGTTTACATCATTGCGGGCTACATCGCCATCGGCCACAACAATAATTTTGGCGGGCCGGCTATGATCCAGGAAACCGGCCGTATCCACGCCATCCGGGGCAAAACGATTTTTAAACAGTGAAGTAAAACGCCCCTCCAATAAATAAGCTACCGGTATTTTTCCCTGGTTAAAATTGCCCTCCTGAAGTTGCTTGCGCAGATCGTTTACACCTACTTTTACCGGGGTTGTAATCTTGCGGGTGTAAGGAGAAGAGAAGAGGAGCGGGGTCTTTTTTATGCCGGTTGCTTTTACGGTATCTATGCTGCTGATGAATTTAGTAAGTGTGGCATCGAGGTGGCGGGTAATGGGGTGTTCGGCATATTGATTGATAAGCGGGAAGAAAGGCCAATCCAGTTGCATCATTTGCGGACGGTTTCCGGCTTTCCCTACTACGATGGGGTATTTCCCGGCTACGCGATCTTCAATTAAATCGGGATTGATACGTACCCCGTATTTAAAAAGCTGGTCGTCCAGTTGGGTGTTGTAGGGAAAAGCATAGTAATCATCGCGCGAGGCGCTATCCATATTGGCATCCATACGGTCGAGCAGAAAAAGAAGGTTGCCTCCGTGCATAAGGTATTGATCCAGTTTGTATTTATCGGTTTGCGAGAAAGCTTGTGTGGGCTTGGCAACGATCAGCAACGAAAAATTTTTAATCTGTTTTTTTTCGGTCAGATCGACCGGTTGAACCTGGTATTGTTCCGACAATGAATGAATTAAACTAGCTACCTCCAAACTGTCTAACTCCCCATGTCCTTTTAGCCAGCCAATCTGTTTTCGGTTTGGGTTGCTCAATTTGTAAATGGCGTTGGCCAGTTCGTATTCGGTACCTTCAATAGATTCGTTCAATACTTCTTGTGCGTTTTTTGCCCGGTTACCTTTCAGTAGCATGACACCCGCCTCAAACCCACCATAAGAAACCAATGCTCCGGGAAAAATAAATTTCTCTACACGCTGCCCGTTCTGGGTTTCAATTACATTCATGGGTGTGATCCCTTTCGAAGCCAACGCACTCATAAATTCATTTCGTGCTTTTTCCCCTTTGGCCTGGGTAGGGTTAGTGAAAATGAATTTCACTTTGTTGTGAGAATAAATCCGAAATTCTTCCAGCGTTTCCTTAATGGCTTTTTGAAAACGTTTAAAGCCGGGATTCAAATCGCCTTCCAGAAATACTTCCACAAAAACTTCATCGTCCAGGTTTTTCAGCAACTCTTTGGTTTGCGGTTTAATGGTATAGCGCTTTTCTTCGGTTAGGTCGAGCCTGAAAAAATAGCCTTGCGAAACTAAGTTGAGCAACACCACAAAAGCAATGCCGTTGGCCAGCAGCAAAAGATCGCCTGTTTTTTTTTGGTGTGATATGGAGCGAAAGAATTTCATTGCCATTGTCTGCTCCCAATAATGGTTTTGGCACACAGCAGCGCCAACCCCGTTACACTTAAAAAATAAATAACATCGCGGCTGTCGATCAGCCCCTTGCTAAGGGCATCGTAGTGATAGAGTATTCCTACTTGCTTAATTAACAGAGAGGCATTGCTGCCGAGGGTAGAGAGCGAATCGAACCCGGTGTAGAAAATGAAACAAAAGAAAGCGGCTACAATAAAAGATATAATCTGGTTAGAAGTGAAGGTAGAGGCACAAATACCAAAACTGCAGAATACGGCTGCTAATAAACTTAGCCCGATGTACGAGCCGATGACACCGGCTGTATCTACATTGCCCACGGGGTTCCCCAACTGGTAAATTGAGAAATAATAAACGACTGTAGGAGCCAGCGCTACCAGTGTTAAGGTAAAGGCGGCTAAAAATTTCCCTAACACAATATCCCAGTCGGTAAGGGGTTTGGTAAGGAGCAGCTCCATTGTGCCCATTTTTTTTTCTTCGGCAAAACTTTTCATGGTAATGGCCGGAATCAGAAAAATAAAAACATAAGGCCCGGTAGAAAAAAGCGTACCCATATCGGCAAATCCATACTCTAGCACAGACGTTTCCGGAAAAACCCATAGCAACAGCCCGATGCCGGTAAGAAACACGCTGATAACCAAGTAAGCAATGAGCGAGTTGAGGTAGCTGTTAAATTCTTTAATAAAAATCCGGGTCATACCGCAGCTTCGGTGGTTAGTGAACGGAAAATTTCTTCGATGGAGTTATCTTCATGCCGCAGGCTGATTAACGAAATATTTTTTTCGGTGCTGAACCGGATAAGTTCGGGGCGCACGTCATGGTGAGGAGAAACATGAATGTAGAACAGATTATTTTGGGCCACTACTTTTTCTACACCGGGCAAAGCCGATAAATCTTCCGGGGCAACAGCTTCTTTAAATTCGACCACGAGCACTGTTTTGTTTTCGTTTTTGCCGGTTAGGCGGCTGAGCGAATCATCGGCTACCAACTTTCCTTTGTGAATGATGATGACACGGCTGCACAGAGCCTGCACTTCTTGCATAATGTGTGTAGAGAAAATCACTGTTTTGTTCTGACTGATAGTTTTAATCAGTTTTCTGATTTCAAGGATTTGGTTGGGGTCGAGGCCGGTGGTGGGTTCATCTAAAATCAGGACAGACGGATTATGAATTAACGCCTGAGCCAAACCAACACGTTGGCGATAACCTTTGGAGAGCGACCCGATCAGTTTATTTTGCTCTGCCTCCAGCCCGCAAAGCGAAATCATTTCTTTCACTCTTCCTTTGATCTGTTGCGATGGAATTTGATAAAGATGCCCGATAAAAACCAGGTATTCGTGCACATACATATCGAGGTAAAGCGGGTTGTGTTCGGGCAGATAGCCAATCATTTTTTTTACCAACAAGGGCTGCTCTGATACCGAATAGCCATTTACCCGCACCGCTCCCCGGGTAGCCGGTATAAATCCCGTAGCTATTTTTAAGGTAGTAGATTTACCTGCCCCGTTGGGCCCGAGAAAACCCACAATCTCGCCCTGTGCAACTGTAAAAGAAATAGCATCAACGGCTTTTTGAGAGCCGTATATTTTGGTGAGTTGGGTTACATCCAGCGACATGTGCGGCAAAAATACAAAATTGAACTTGGGATTGGGCCACGAAACCGATGGAAGTAAATAATTGTTAACAACTTCTAAAATCCGATTACCAAACAGCTGCCCGGCCGATCTATGGCCATTGCAAGTGAAAACACTTTTGGTGTAATTTGCGTCTGTTAAAATTTTTTCATTATGAAGGTTCGGCTATTGGTTATTTTTTGGTTGGCAACTTCGTTGGCGGTTGCCCAGAGCGGGTATAAAATCAATTTTAAAATTAAAAGCTGGAAAGACACTACGGTGTATCTGGGGAGCTATGTGGGCGAAAGCACGGTGCTGATGGATACCGCTCAGGTAAAGAACGGCTCCTTTTCATTCAATGGAAAAAAGACGTTGCCTCAGGGGGTTTACTATTTAGTGCTGGACAAGAACAAGCTGTTTGAATTCGTGGTTGGTAAAAATCAATTTTTTACGTTGGAAACACACTCCTCGGGATATATAAAAATTGATGAATATGTTAATAACATGGTAGTGAAAGACGATGAAGATAATAAGCTATACTACGAAAACATAGCTTACAACATCGAACGCAATAAGGAAATAGAGCCGTTTATTAAAACATTGAAAGATACCACGCTAAAAGAAGACCAGAAGAAAGAAGCACGTGCCGCCTTTGCCAAGGTGAACGATAAAGTGATGGCTCACCAAAAAGAGTTGATTGAAAAGTATCCGTCTTTGCTTACCGCGCGCATCATGAAAGCCACGCAGCCGGTACACGTTCCCGATCCGCCCAAAAAGCCCGATGGCTCAATCGACTCCACCTTTCAATTGAAATATTACCGTCAGCATTTTTTCGACAATTTTGATTTGGCGGATGAGGCGATGATTCACCTCTCGCAGCCGATGTATCAGGAAAAACTGAAAGAATATCTCTCGCGCTTGTTTTTACAGACCCCCGACAGTGTTACACAGGCCGTAAACGGTTTAGCTGCCCGTGTAAAACTAAATAAAGAAACCTATAAATATTTAGTATGGAGTTGTATGTTCTTGTACCAGCAGCCCGAAATTATGGGGTTAGACGAAGTGTTTGTAAAACTGTACGACACCTATTTTGCTTCCGGAGAAATGGATTATTGGGCTAACGCCCGATTAAAACAAACCGTAAAAGAATATGCCGATAAAATTCGGTCGTGTATGTTGGGGCACAAAGGAGCCAACCTGATTATGCAAGATCAGCATTTGCAACCTCAATCCCTGTACGACATTAAAGCCAAGTACACCATTTTATTTATTTTCCGGCCCGACTGCGGCCACTGCCGCGAAGAAACCCCCAAACTGGTTGAGTTTTACAAAAAAAATAAAAGCAAATACAATTTAGAAGTGTTTGCCGTGGCCACCGATACTTCCATGAAAATGATGCGCGATTTTATTACAGAATTTAAAACACCTTGGATAACCGTAAACGGACCGCGAAGCTATATTAAAGAGCATTTCAGTAAATTGTATTATGCTGACACCACCCCCAGTACTTATATTTTAGATGATAAAAAAATTATCATTGCCAAGAAAATACCGATCAAGCAAATAGACGATTTCTTAACCAAGCACGAACGTTTTTTGCAACTGAAAAAATCGGCTGCTGCCAATGCCACCAAAGGAGCGGGGCATTAGCCAGGTAAAATATTTTTCGCGCTCCATGCAACTATTTGTGCGGGAGAGAG
This sequence comes from Bacteroidota bacterium, assembly GCA_018267195.1. GTDB lineage: Bacteria > Bacteroidota > Bacteroidia > Cytophagales > Cyclobacteriaceae > ELB16-189. The sequence goes on from JAFDYY010000003.1 coordinate 4,832, forward strand.
TATCTAATGGGTATAAAACACGCACCCATGGATATTTCCCGTTTATTTGGAAAAAAAAAGAAACCATTTCGGGCTTTTTGCACCATTACACACGAACCGCTTGAAGCAGGATTGGGCTATTTGTTAACCACAGCTCAGGTTATTTCGTCCAAAAAATATTGGGATTGGGTAATGACTGAACCGGAAACACTTTCGTACACCATTTCCCATTTTAATAACCAACCGGCCGGCACACAAATGCGTCATCTGATTTTTGAAAAATATGCTGCGGTTGCCAAGCCATGGATTATCTCTGATTCCATCATCAATTATTTTGAAGTAAACAAAACCGAAGCGCGCAACGGTGCCAAAAAATGGTGGGAGAGTCAAGGTTTGTACGCCCCGGAAACATCCGGACCGGCCGCCCAACAATTAGATGACAGCAGTTTTAACCGATTTAAAGAATATGCCGTGCTTGAGGCGGGCCGCTATAAAGTGGCTTTATAGCCTCATGATAGCTTAGCTTTGGCGTTCAATCGTAAACTGCACCAACTGGCCTAACGAGTTTTTATATTCCGAATCAGGAAATGATTTTAATTTTTCGAGCGCCCGATGGTAGTATCGGTTCATGGCTTCGCGGGCATAGTCTATGCCGCCAGAATTTTTTACAAATGAAATTACTTCGCGTATTTTTTTAGGATCGCTATCGCCCTTTCTTACCAATCCGATTATTTTTCTTTTTTCAAGCCACGTGCTTTTAGACAAGGCATAGATCAGAGGTAAAGTCATTTTTTTTTCTTTAATATCAATGCCTACCGGCTTGCCTATTTCTTCTTCGCCATAATCAAAAAGGTCGTCCTTAATTTGAAAAGCCATGCCCACAAATTCGCCCAACAAGTGCATTTCTTTTACCATTTCTGGGGCTGCCCCGGCCGAACTGGCGCCTATGGCACAACACGAAGCGATAAGCGAAGCCGTTTTCTGGCGGATTACCTCGTAGTAAATATCTTCCGATATATCGAGATGGCGCGCTTTTTCCATCTGGAGCAATTCACCTTCGCTCATTTGTTTTACGGCTTCTGTACAGATGGCCAGCAATTCGTAGTCTTTATGTTCGAGCGCCAAAAAAAGTCCGCGAGTCAATAAAAAATCGCCTACCAAAACAGCAATCTTGTTCTTCCATAAGGCGTTTACCGAAAAAAAACCTCTGCGGTAGTTGGCATTGTCCACCACATCATCGTGTACCAAACTGGCGGTGTGTACTAACTCAATCAGTCCGGCTCCGCGAAAAGTAGATTCGTTGATGCCGCCACACATTCCTGCGCTTAAAAAAACAAACAAGGGTCTCATTTGCTTGCCTTTGCGCTTTACAATGTAGTTCATGATCTGGTCGAGCAGCAGCACTTTGGTTTTCATAGCAGACCGGAATTTGTGCTCAAATTCGTCCATCTCACGGGCTACAGGCCTTTTAATATCGTCCAGCTTTAAAGACATAGTTGCAAGTATAATCATTCGTAAACAGTTCCTTCATCCGCTTCGTAAGATTTGAGAATAAAAAAACTACGGATCGTTTACGGTAGGCCGTTTACTATTTCTTAATTTTCGGCTTATGGCAACTTTCGACAAATACTGGGCGCAGTTCATTTTTATTGTAACTGTGCTGGCAATTACGGTGATGATCTCCCTGGTATTGCGTTATTTTCTGGGGCGCTTTATTCGGGCTGCTTCCCGCAAATTAAAAGTGGATCCTACCCGCTACAATTTTTTTAAAAATGCGGTTGATTTTATTCTGTTTTTTATTGCTACGGTTATCATCTTCCGGTCTATTCCTGCTTTGCATACGTATGGCACAGGCCTGCTGACGGGGGCAGGGGTATTGGCCGCTATTGTGGGTTTTGCTTCGCAATCGGCTTTTTCGAATATAGTTAGTGGTATTTTTTTAGTCATTTTTAAACCCTTTAGCGTAGGCGACCGGATACGGGTGGGGCAACTTTATGCGGGCGATGTAGAAGACATTACCTTGCGCCACACGGTCATTAAAGATTTTGAAAACCGAAGAGTCATAATCCCCAACGCGGTCATCAGCAATGAAACGATTATTAACTCGACCATTTCAGACGAAAAAATTTGTGTATATCTGGAGATAGCGGTGGTGTTTCAAACCAATCTCGATCAGGCTATACGTATCATACAAGAAGAAGCCGCACAACACCGCTATTACATTGACAACCGAAATACCACAGATACTGCCCGGGGCGAAACACCGGTAATGGTACGTGTCCTTACCTTTCTTGACGGGGGCATATTGCTTCGCGCTTACGTGTGGACGAAGAACGTTTCCGATGCCTTTGATTTAAAATGCGACCTGAATAAATCCATTAAAGAACGATTTGATAAAGAAGGCATTATGCTCTCGGCTATGCAGTATCAGGTTGTTGGTAAAATATAAACCGGTGAAAAAAAAATCAGAACCCATTTCAGATCGGGTTATCCTTGAACTGATTCAGTACAATGAAAAAGAATTTTCGAGATACGATGCTCTGTCCATAGACGAGTTGCTGAAAAAGCAACGTGCCGATCTGGTAAACTGGATTAACCTGGATGGATTAACCGATGGCGGATTGGTAAATAAAATAGGAACCCAATTTTCGCTGCATAGTTTGTTGCTGGAAGACATTACCAGCGAACACTCGCCCCGTGTGGAAGAGTATGATGAGTATCTTTTCTTTTCGTTAAAAATGCTGTACCGGATAGAAAACAATGAAATAGATTACGAGCAGATCAGTTTTGTGCTGGGACGCAATTACTTATTGTCGTTTCAGGAAAAGGAAGGAGATCCATTTGATGCCCTGCGCGAACGCATCAGGCTGGATATGGGCCGGGTTAGAAAAAAGAAGGCCGACTACCTTTTGTACAGGCTCATTGATATTATTATTGATAACTACTACGTGGTACTCGATGCCATAGGCCAGCAGATAGAGCAAATAGAGGAGCAGATCTATAATTCGAATACCGGGCAGGAGTTTCGCAAAATCCAACGACTAAAAAAAGAATTGATTTTTTTGCGCAAAGCGTTATTCCCCTTGCGCGATGCCCTGAATAAACTGATTAAAGACGAAAGTGGGTTCATTGATCCCTCTAACGAACGGTTCTTTTCTGATGTGTACAACCATGTGACTCATCTGATTAATTCGTTAGACACCTACCGCGACCTTACCTCCAGCCTGATGGATATCTATATGAACACCCAGAATACCCGCTTAAATGAGGTGATGAAAGTGCTTACCGTTATTTCCACGATTTTTATTCCGCTTACTTTTATTGTAGGGGTGTATGGAATGAACTTTCAATTTATGCCCGAATTGCATTGGAAATTCAGTTACCCGGTGGTGTGGGCTGTTATGCTGATGGTAACCATAGGTATGGTCTTCTATTTTAGATACAAGAAGTGGTTTTGAGTTGAAGTCTAATAAATATCTGCTCCCGTCAGTTTCATTTCAAACTGATCGGCCAAGTTGGCTACCTCCTGCACCATTTCTTTGAGGGTCTCCTCCGAAATACCGGTAAGCGAGGCTGTAGCTTCTACCTGTAAATAATTTTCTTTAATAACAAACCGGCCGTAGTTAAAAAAGGCGGTTTGCTCTAACAGCATTTTATAATCTATTCCCGGCTTTACCGGGCATATCTTCGAACGAACCGATACTACCTGGCGGCTGTATAAATCATTTTTTAAAACATGGCCTACTACCGTTTGAAAACGCCCGCCCGAAACCGGCACAATAATAATAGAATAGGCTGGGTCGTATTCCGTGTATTGCCCGCCAATTTGGTCGGCATATTTTTTCATCAATGCAGGTAAGTCCATAAGCTAAAGGGTTTACAGCAAGATACGAAATGTAATGATGCCGCTAAAAGAATAATTACATACCTTCTGCATCCGGTATCGCACATCGGTCAAATTTTATTCTTTTATGTTTGGTTGAACTTGTTACTTTGAAACCAAATTTCCTTTGTTATGAAAACCCTTCTGCTCCTGATAACCACTTGTATGTGGGTAGGTTCATTCAGCCAATCTTTCAATGCCCGCCCGGGCGGAACGCAAAAACCTCCTTTGCATGGAAAAAACTGGATGGCGATAACAGGTAAACCATTAGCGGCTACGGCCGGGGCTATTACTTTTCAGAAAGGTGGCAATGCGGTAGATGCCGCGTGTGCTATGTTGGCGGCCACCTGCACCATGTGGGATGTGCTAAGTTGGGGAGGCGAAACACAAGCCCTTATCTACAACCCAAAAACTGGTAAAGTAATTGCTATCAATGCGCTGGGAGTGGCGCCCACCGGAGCTACTCCTGAGTTTTTTAAAAATAAGGGATATCATTTTCCACCTAATTTCGGCCCGCTGGCAGCCACCACACCCGGCACTGTGGGCGGACTTACCACCATGCTTGCCGAATACGGTACCTTAAGTTTAAAGGAAGTACTTGCTCCGGCTATGCAATTGGCGGAAGGGTACCCCATCGAGGCGCAAACGGCTAACTCGATCGAACGTAGCAAGGAGATGATTAAAAAATGGCCCTATTCAAAATCAGTTTTTCTCCCCCATTTGGGCGAGAGCCGCGAGGCACCTGAACCCGGAGAGATTTTTAAGCAAACGGATTTACGGGAAACATTGCAAAAACTGGTAGATGCCGAACAGCAAGCGTTGAAAAAAGGAAAAAACCGTAAGGCGGCTATCTACACTGCTTACGATCGGTTTTACAAGGGCGATGTAGCCAAAGAGATAGTGCGCGGAAACAATGAACAAGGCGGGCTTTTTACAGAAGATGACCTGGCTAACTGGAAAGTGAAAATAGAAGAACCGCTCTCTATAAACTACAAAGGAATAGAGGTATATAAAATGCAACCATGGACACAAGGCCCGGTAATGTTGCAGGCACTGAACATGCTGGAAAACATAGATTTGAAGGCGATGGGTTTTAACTCGGCCCGGTACATCCACACGTTATACCAAGTGATGAACCTGAGTTTTGCCGACCGCGATTTTTATTATGGTGATCCGGCCTTTGCATCCGATCAACCCATAAAAGGCCTGCTTTCTAAAGACTATGCCAAAGAACGGGTCAAGCAAATTAATTGGGAAAAGAACGATGCCCATGCAGCCCCGGGCGACCCCTATCCCTTTGAAGGAAAAGTAAACCCCTACACCGATTACCTCAAACAATGGAGCCAAGCATTAAACTGGAATGTGCCTACCCCTCTCGATGAAAATTATTTAAACAAAGTTTGGGCCGGCACCACCTCAGTGGAAGCAGCCGACAAAGAAGGATGGGTAGTTTCCATTACGCCCAGTGGCGGATGGATACCCGCTTGCATAGCCGGCAAAACAGGGGTAGGCATGAGTCAACGGATGCAGAGTTTTGTGCTTGACCCAAAGCTGAGCCCGTTTAATGTGGTGGCACCCGGCAAACGGCCGCGCGTTACACTTACACCTTCTTTGGCACTAAAAGAAGGCAAACCATTTTTATCATTTGCTGTGCAAGGTGGCGACACACAAGATCAAAATCTGTTACAGTTTTTTTTAGATATGGTAGAATTTGGAATGACCGTGCAGGAAGCCACCGAAGCGCCTAACATTAACACTTACCAGTTTCACTTATCGCTGGGCGATGCAAGCGGAGACGGGCAAGACCGCAAACCCAAACCGGGCTACATCCTGATCAATTCGAATACACCGCCTTATGTACAAAAAGAACTGCTGAAGATGGGATATAAACTGAGTGTGGATGAACGAACCTCAGGGCCGATTAATGCCATCTACTTTGATTGGAAACATGGCAGCTTTTGGGGAGGCAGCAGCAACCACGGAGAAGACTACGGCATCGGCTGGTAATCTTTCAGCTTCTCATAAAACAGGGGCAATTATTTAATAAGCGCGGTCAATAGAGCCTGAGCCGTACACCTTTTTAGTTACTTCTTTCGTATTGCCTTTGTGCTTTACAGTACCACTGCCCAGCACAGTGGCCACTAAAGTATTGGCTACGGTTAATTCGCAGTTGCCGGAGCCGCTCACTTTAACTTTAGCCGTCTCCAGTTCGCAAGGGAAAGCATTCAGGCTGCCGCTCCCACCAATGGTAATATCGTTGGTGGTGGCATATCCTTTCAGGGCTATGGCCCCTGATCCGCTTACTTCCGTTTTTACATTGTTGCCTTTCAGGTCTAAGTCCATATTTCCACTGCCCGACACCGCTAAGCTGATGTAATCGGTAGCGATGGAGTTTTCTGAAATAATTTTTCCACCACCATTTACCTGAAGTTCATTAATGTTTTTTACGTTTACCGTTACCTTCATTACCGCCTTCAATTTAATGTCGTCAATTTTCGACCATATACTTTTGTTGGGGTTGTCCGGCTTCCGGTCAACATTAATCATTAGCACGCCATTTTCAACAAAGATTTTAGTCAGGGCAAAAATATCCGGGTCGGCTTCTACACTTACTTCCTGTTTGTTGGTTTGTTTCAGATAAACGGTGTAGTTAGAGTTAACATAGATGCTTTTAAACTCCGGAAGCTCCAATGTTTTTTTGGTGGCTTGGGCAAAAGCAATGGACGCGGCTGACAATAGCAACAGCGATACCACAATGAGTACGAGGATGAGGTTTAGTTTCCGCATGCGATAATTATTTGAATTACAGAAAATTGCATAGGCTTACATGTAAAATAAATTTACATTCGACAAAAATGCAAGAATTACGCTAAAAAGTTTAAAAAAGCGATGAGTTACTTTGTCTTTTTTCGGAAGATCAGCCAGAAAACTAACATGAAAATTACAAGGCCCAGGCAAAGCATGGCCAAAACCCCGGGTGTTACCAATTCAGCTCCGCGCATTAGAATTTTATTCGAGCCTGAAATTTAACATCATTTTTTGAATCGCCCAGAATCGTATCGCCTCCCGAGCTGATCTTTTCCTGATTAAGATAATGGGTTTGACTCCAACGCACCCAAATATCAACCTTTGAATTAACCTGGTATTGAAGAAGCACATACTGACGGATTCCTTTTCCGTAATAGGCCGGAAAATTAAAAGTAAGGTAGGCATCATGCTCAAATACATACAGGCGGTTGTCGTAATCATCCGTTTCAAAGAGGGCATACCGGCCTGAGAGCGCTATTTTTTTTATTTGATAGGTAACATCTTGAAGAATAACCATACCCTGCGTGTTTTTTCCGTTTAGCGAATACGAACTGAATTGTAACCGGGTGCGAAAAGCTAAGTGCAGGTCGGTTGCATAGTCGCAATTGATCCAATAACTCTGCTTGGTTCCCGTGGCCGTGAGAAAAAGATTATGGTCGGCTCCGGTGTTTCGGGGTTTGGTTTCTTGCCGCGACTGAATGAAGATCACTACGTTTTTTGTGGGTTTGTAATTAAATCGCATCAGCCATTCGCTTCCTTCAGACGAGGGTGCATAATTCCGGTAGCGAAGCCAGGGAAACGAAAATAAATCGACATACCCCGATAACCAATATTTTTTATTGAATACATATTTCCATCCCCAGTATATACCTGTTTCATTTTGGGGTACTGAACTTTCTGAGATGGCATTGCTGTAAAAACTGTAGAAATTTTTTTCAAACCTCCGGTAAGAAAGAGACATATCAAGTTGGGAAGTAAGACTTGATAAAATACCGGCTACCACTGCGTTTCCACTATTCAGCGTTTGTGTGAACTCACTGAAAAAAGTACTGTTTTTAAAACTGTAATTCAGGTAGGCACCTGCATTACTGTTAGTTTTTCCATTAAAATAGTATTGATTATAGGGCGAGGTATTATGAATTAACGGGGCGCCAAATAGAGTGTGATGAAAAATTAAACCGGCATCGAGCGACCGATCTTTAAATTGCAATACAGCCGCAGTATTAAACTCACTGATAGCATTGTGATTGGCTAATTCCGTAGAGGTGCGGTGCAAGCCGGTATAACTGATGGATGATAAATAATCGGCCGAAGAGGAGAGCGTATCCTGATGAAGGTTTCCATCTCTGCCACGGTGCGAAAGAAGTGCGTGCCCGGTTAATTTTTTAGTTAACGTATAACTGATGGCGGCTCCTCTAAAATACCCGGCTTCGTAGAGGGAGGTGTAAGGCAGAAATCCCAGGTTGGGTCTTCGCAGGGTAGTAACGGCTTCCGCATTTTTTCCGATTCCAAAGAATGAACCCAGTGCCACCCCTTGCCCAAATTGAGCCTGGTAATCGCCTACAATCAGATTTTTTACCCGGCCTTTGTTCATGGTTTGCACATGAAAGCTGATGTAATCAAAGCCATAGTATTGCGTTGCCGGGTTCCACTGCATGCTTTCACCGGCATCTTTTTTAAGAGTAAAACCCAAACTGTAATCGGCCGCCCGACTGGAGCGAAACCGGGCATAAAAATGATCGGGCGAGCCTACATAACGGGTGGAGGGAGTGGCCTGAGAAGTGTAGCCTTGTTGATTTTCCAGTGTACGTCCCCACCGCAGCAACAGGTAGTTGTTGGGTTCAGAAAGAATACGCCTGAATATATTTTTAGTCAGCATTTCGGGTTGGCGAACCGTTACGAAAGGGGCTATCTTTTCAAAGGTATCTTTATCATAAATTTGCTGAAGTTCATACTCCGACACAATCGGGCCTGCTTCCTGGCGGTAGGTAAGAAAAGCGTTAATTTGTTCTTCATTCAGAATGTAGAGGAGCCGGAGTTGCTCGCTGGTTACTTCATTCAGATCAACCGGGTTAGAAAGAAGTTGGAGGTAGTCTTCGTACAAATCCTGATAATCGATGTTGAGGTTTTGTGAACTGAAAATTTCGTCTACCAAATGAACCGGGTCAAAATCTTTTTTGGTAAAATCCTGGCACCATGCTATCGTGAAATTAAAAAACAGGATGATTGAGCAAGGGGGTTTCATGGGGCTGGTTTAATGGGTACCTGATAAACAGCCGAAGCCTGATGAACCGTGCCGGTCAGTTGATTGAAACGAATGGCATAGTCTATTTTTATATTTTTCTTAAGTACACCCAAACCAAAAAAGGCCGCATTGGGGCTGAGGTTAAACCCGGTGCGAAAGAAAATCTTTTTATAAAGAGCATACTCTACGCCACTTCGCCAGGTGGCCCGGTACAGCAAATCCTTTTCTAACTCGGTAGCTATTAAAACCTGATCGGATGGTCTGAATGAAAACCCCGCTACCAACTTAGTGGGCAGCGGCTCAGCATTTACGCTGTTCAGTTTCGATTGGGTAAGATTGGTAATATAAGCGCCAATGGAAAACTGTTGGGTAAGTTGGGTTATACCACCCAAATCGATACTGATGGCCGAGTGCTGCCCGAAGCCTTCGGCACGATATTGAACGTAGTTGGTTTTGAGGCCGAGTGAAGTATGACCGATGGTATTGCCAACCCCTACCGAAAATAAATGCTCGTTGTACACCTCGTCACCAAATCGAAAAATACCTACTCCGGCAGTTCCCCATTTTAGGGGAGTAAGAAACGAAGCTGCCATACGGTTAGCACCGGTTAGCGTGGGTTTTATCTCATAAGCAAAACTGCCGCTGGCTATTTTTTGTTTTCCTATACCACCAATGTTGTTAAAATAAGCCCATTCATCGGCTAGGCCGGCCGAGGCATATCCGACCCCGGCAGCCCGGGCACCCATTAAAGTAGGCGAACTTTGTCCCTGCACCAGGCTTGAGGAGAAAACCAACACAACAAACCCTATTTTTGCTGCCATGGGCATTGTTTTTTAAGATTGGTTAATCAATGTATGTTATAACGTTATGCGTATAACAAAACCAATGCTGCGCTCAACTAATCAGTGTAAAATTTAGTTTTAGTAAAAATACAGTATTTGGGATATGAAAATTAAATTTTAATACGGGGTATTCATTGCATTACCTTTGATGCTCCTTTGTTTGCAGGCAAGAAAACCTGATTATTGCCAACCACAATTTAGATGAAATGAAAATAGGAACAGGGAACAATGCTGGCTCCGTATTTTGTTAAATGTAAAACATGATTTTTATCTATTGCCGTGTTCAAGGAATAAGTGCAACATAAGAGGTTGAACACAGCAAGCTTTATCTTTAGTTATGCGCAACTATCAAATACATACCTTAAAAAATGGCATACGTGTGGTACATAACCCTGTTACCACTACTAAAATTATACATTGTGGCATTATGCTGGATATCGGCAGCCGGGATGAAACACAGGCCAATCAAGGTATTGCCCATTTTTGGGAACACATGGCGTTTAAAGGTACTCATAAGCGAAAGGCATTTCATATTGTAAACCGGCTCGAATCGCTGGGAGGCGAATTGAATGCCTTTACCGACAAAGAAAAAATCCTTTTTTATGCCTCTCTGCGCGATACCTATTTTGAGCGAGCAGTTGAATTACTGACTGATATTACGTTCGATTCTGTTTTTCCGGCACCCCAAATCAACCGCGAACGAAATGTTATCCTCGAAGAAATGGCTATGTACTACGATGATCCGGAAGATTCGCTCCAAGATGAATTTGATTCGTTGATTTTTGAAGGCCACCCTATGGGGATGAATATTTTAGGGAGGAAAGAAACGGTGCAGAAATTTAAACGAAAAGATTTCCAAACATTCATCCGGCAACATCTTAATACCCATAAGATTGTTTTTTCAAGTGTAGGGAATGTGCCTTTTGAAAGAGTAGTGCAGTTAGCTGAAAAATATTTGGAGCCTGTTTCCTCCACTTCCTCGAAAATAAAAAGAAAAAAATTTTTGAGCTACCGCCCCAAAGAACTGACATTGCAACGTCCGATGAAGCAAGCCCGATGCGCTATTGGCCGCACGGCTTACCATTCACACCAGGAAGAGCGCACCTCTTTTTATCTGCTTACCAATATTTTAGGCGGAGGCGGGATGAACTCCCGGTTAAATTTGGCATTGCGTGAAAAGTACGGCTTTGTTTACAGTATTGGAGCTCAATTCGTACCTTTTACCGACACGGGCTTATTTGTTATCAGCTTTGGTACAGAACCTTCGCAACTGAGCCGAAGTATAGCTTTAGTAATGCAGGAGTTACGAAAACTAAGAGATGATAAGTTGGGCACAAAACAATTAGCTTCATCTAAAGAACAGATTCTCGGGCAAATAGCCATGGCAGAAGAAAATAATGCCGGGTTCATGATGATGATGGCGCGGAGCTTGTTAGATCAGAATCGAATTATTTCGTTGGAAGAAATTTTTGACAAAGTAAAAAACACCACTGCCTCTGATCTGCAACGTCTGGCTAATGATATGTTTAATGAAGAACAACTGAGTGTTTTACGAATGCACGCTTAAAAAAAAATAATGGATTTTTTGCCCCCGGTTTTACAACAGTATATAGAGCAGCACACCAGCGAAGAAAGTGCCTTATTAAAGAAAATAAATCGCGACACACAGGCTAACGTATTAAAACCACGTATGCTGTCGGGGCATGTGCAGGGAAGGTTCCTTTCGTTCATCAGTAAGCTGCTTCAGCCTAAACGGATTTTAGAAATAGGCACCTACACAGGGTATTCGGCCGTTTGTTTAGCCGAAGGGCTGGCCGCAGGAGGCCAACTCATCACAATGGATATTAATGAAGAATTAGAAACAAAAGTAAGAGCCCACTTTAAGGAAGCGGGAGCAACCGATAAGATAGATTACCGCATAGGCGATGCGCGTAAAATGATTCCGTTGCTGAACGATGAGTTTGATTTAGTTTTTATAGATGCCGATAAAGAAAATTATTCTTTGTACTTCGATTTGGTTATAGATAAAGTAAAGCCCGGTGGTTTAATATTGGCCGATAACGTGCTGTGGAGCGGAAAAATTATTGCCTCCAAGCCAGACAAAGACACACAAGCAATTATTGATTTCAATAGAAAAATTCAGGAAGATGCACGGGTAGAAAACTTACTGCTCTCTCTGCGCGATGGAATCATGATGATCAGGAGAAAATAATTTACGTACCTTTGCCTCCATGAGATTTTTTGCAGCTGTACTCATTTGCGGAGTTGCTGCCTCATACGCACAAACTCCCGAAGTTCCGCATAAGATGCATTTTGCAGGCATGTCGCTTACCATCCGCGATGATGCCAGACGCGAAATTCAGTTAGATGTAGATGCATTGGCGCGTCCCGGCCGCTACTTTGATATGAAGATAGAGCGTGCCAAAACGTATTTCCCAATTATCGAAAAAATATTCACGGAAGAAAATCTGCCTTTAGATTTTAAATACCTCTGTTTGCAGGAAAGTGCCCTGGTACCCGATGCCGTGTCGGTTTCTAATGCCGTGGGCTTTTGGCAATTTAAAGATGTAACGGCCAAAGAAATGGGCATGAGGGTGGATGATGAAGTAGATGAACGAATGAATATTGTTTCTGCCTCGCGCGGTGCTGCCCGCTACCTTAAACAAAACAACACCTATTTTAATAACTGGATATTGGCTTTGCAAGCCTACCAAATGGGGGCAGGGGGTGTGAGGCGTACGGTAGGTGATAAATACAATGGCGATAATCACATGCTAATCACTTCCGATACGTATTGGTACATAAAAAAATACCTGGCACATAAAATTGCTTTCGAGAAGGCGATTCAGGGGGAGCCCAAACTGCGGTTAAATTTATATGAAACCTCAGGCAAAAGACTGACTCTATTAGCCGGTGAACTGCCTGTTGACGAAGCTCTTTTACAAGAATATAACAAATGGGCCAAGCGCGGCCTTGTGCCTGACGATAAGCGGTATGCGGTGGCAATTCCGGCCGGTACAGTTCTGGCCGATTTTAATAACCTAGTTATCAACTCTCCAAAAGCCTCTAAAGCAGTGCCTGTGGCAAAAGCCAATATAGTTTCTAACCAACGGCAGCGCATAAACGAGTTGGAAGCGATAGTGGCCGGCCAAGATGAAACTTTAATAAGTCTGGCATCGCGTGCGGGGATTGATATTTCCCGGTTTATTAGGGTAAACGACATAGCCATTGATCATGAGGTAAGAGTAGGCGAAGTTTATTTTACAGAGAAAAAAAAGAAAAAGAATGCCCGGGGTCTTTATAAATCAAAAATGGGCGATGACCTGTGGGGGGTAAGCCAGCAATTTGGGGTCAGGCTAAAAAACCTGAAGAAGCTAAATCCTGATATTAATGAAGGCCTGATTCCGGCCGGCACATTAGTCAGGTTAGATTCAAAAAACCGAATAACAATAGAGAAGAATGTATCTCCGGCCCCAGAAACATTGCCCGTTGGCGATTCTGACTTAGTGGCCGAATTAAGCAATGAAAGTTTTACATGGTCGGCCCAAGCACAATCTACCCCTTTGGTAGCCTCCAAAACGATTGAGGAAAGGAAAAATAGTCCGACAAAAGATTCACTTTTAAATCAGCCTCAAAACAATATTGTAACGAATGCCCCGGAAACTCAACCGCAGGCAATAGAATACATCGTGAAAAACTCAGACACATTGTATAGTATTGCCCGGCAACATGGTGCCACCATTAAAGAATTGATGGATTGGAATAAGAAGACCACCTTATCTATTTCAGTAGGCGAAAAATTGAAAATCTTAAAAAGGTAACCGCTGTTTTTTTACATTTTTCTAAAAATTCTTACTTATACCTGTTATATTTTTGCGTGCCTAAGGGCATTTTAATAAAAAACGATATTTTTGTTGCATCAAAATTCAGAAATAACGATTTATCTTAAAGTAAGATGCTGACAGATGCTACGGTTAATGCGTTGGATGTGGTAATGCTGGTGGATGACAATGACACTGATAACTTCATCAGCAAACGTATTATTGAAATTACCAAATTTGCCAACCACGTAGAGGTAAAAAGCTCAGGTAAAGGTGCGTTAGACTATCTTAAACAATATGAGAACGTGCCGGGGAGTTTACCCAGCATCATTTTCCTGGATATTAACATGCCAATTGTAGATGGATTTGTGTTTTTATATGAATTTGAAAAATTTAATGAACTGGTACGTAATAAATGCAAAGTAATCATCCTCTCCAGTTCAGATAACAAACGTGATATTGATAAAATTGTAAACAACGATCACGTAATAAAATTTATTACCAAGCCGCTCACCGAAGTAGCGTTAGACGAGATCAAACTTGGTGGCATTTAATTTCTCCTAATTCACGGCAGTTATTATTTTTGCGGAATTAACTAAATCCAATTCCGTATGAATCGCACGCTTTCTTTTTTTTTAATACTCATTTTCCTTTTCTCAGGCCAGCTCTTTGCCCAAATCGTTAAAATAGATACCCTTACCAAGTGGAAAAAATCGTTTCGGTCCGGGTTTAATATGAACCAGGCTACCTTTTCATCGAACTGGAAAGCAGGGGGGGTTAACTCAATTGGCTTAACGGCATTCCTAAATTACAAAGCTAACTACAAAGGCGATCATAATTCGTGGGATAATGAGTTCGATTTTCAATACGGAATGATCAACAATCAGGGATTAGGCTATCGAAAAACCCTCGATCGTATTTTTATAGACACTAAGTATGGCCATGCGCTAAACAAAAAATGGGATATGGCTCTTTCGGCCAATCTTTTGTCGCAGTTTGGTACCGGATACAAATACCTTAAATCGAAGGTGGGTTTAGACTCACTGGTAACATTGTCTGATTTTTTTGCCCCGGCCTTTGTTACTTCGGCTATTGGCTTTGAGTACCACCCGGTTAAATATTTTAAACTGAGACTTTCACCCTTAGCTCCGCGGTTAACAGTAGTTAACAACGTAAGGCGGTTTATTAATACCGATAACCCAACTCCGTACGGGATTAGTCCTGACCGTACCGCGCGCATGGAATGGCTGGCTTTTCAGATGCTGGCCGAGTTTGATAAAGATATTTTTAAGAATGTAAACCTGAAGTGGCGCTATATTATGTTTGCCAACTATCAACAAATGTCGCTCGATCAGCTTTATCATCGCCTCGACCTGAACCTGACAGCAAAGATTGGTCGGTTTTTTAACTTCAACTTTGGTACTATTTTATTGTACGACCATAATCAAGATAACAATGTGCAAATAAGCCAGGCGTTTTCGATCGGTATGCTTTACACGTTTCAAAATTTTGCCGATAAAAAATAATTGACACAGTGCATAAACGAAAAACAGAGGCTGCTAAGCCTCTGTTTTTTTATTTGTAGAGTTTCTTAATGACCATCACACATGAGTATAAAGAAAAAGGGAAGCGATCCTAGATTGCTTCCCTTTGTAAGTATCAGCTTAGCTGATTACTTTTTCTTCTTAGCAGCTTTCTTTGCTTTCTTAGCTGCTTTCTTAGCTGGTTTTTTTGCCATAGCGTTTTAATATTTTGTTTAAAACTGATCGAAAGGTATAATAAAAAATTAATCTGCAAAAATTTTGAGCAAAAAATTTTCAGATGTCAAAAAATTTTCCACAAAAAAATTATTCAATCATCAACTAAAAAAATCTTGAACCGAAGAATTAAAAAATGTTCACTTCAGGGGTGAGTGTAATTGAAAATTTCTTTTGAACATCATCTGAAATATTTTTTGAAAGTGATAAAATTTCTTTCCCGCTCGCATCACCAAGATTTACTAATACTAATGCCTGATGCGCATGAACGCCTGCTTGCCCCAGCGTTTTTCCTTTCCATCCGCACTGTTCAATAAGCCAGCCGGCTGATAACTTAACTAATTGATTGGCAGAAGGATAAGAAGGGATAGTAGGGTATCTATTTTTTAACTGATGAAACTGTTCTTCCGTGATCTCTGGGTTTTTAAAAAAACTTCCGGCATTGCCAAGAGTGTGGTGATCCGGTAATTTTTCGCTGCGTATTTTTATCACCGCGTCACGGATGTGCAGAATGTTTTCAGCAGAAGCATTCATCTGTTGAAGTGTATTAATGATAGCACCGTACGATGTGTTGAAACGATGGTTTTTTAGGGTCAACGTTAAAGTAACACTTGAGATAAAAAAATTTTTTTTTAAATCGTGTTTAAAGATGCTATCTCGATAGTTAAACTGACATTCACGATTAGTGAGGGTGTTTACATTGCCGCTGTGGAGATCTATGAACTCTACTTTTTCGATCACATCTTTTGCCTCCACACCATACGCACCGATGTTTTGAATAGGCGCAGCACCTACCGACCCGGGGATGAGAGCTAAATTTTCTATTCCACCCCAATTATGATCGGTGCAGTATATCACTACATCATGCCATCGTTCGCCTGAATTGACTTGTAAGCTTATTTTTTCGTCTTTTTTGTTTTCAATATCAAAGCCTTTGATAGAATTGAGTATGACGAGCCCGTCAAAATCGTTTGTAAAGAGCACGTTGCTTCCCGCCCCTAGGATCAGATACTTTTCTTTTTTAAATACACCGGTTGAAATCAACTCTTGCAGTGCGGCAACCGATTTTACCTCGAAGAAGTATTTGGCCCGGCAATCAATACCAAAGGTATTATAGGGCTTGAGGCTCACGTTAGATTCCATGAATATCATACTACGGTATTACAGGCTGCAAATTGAATTAAAATAGGGAATATGAAAAACAGATTTTATGGTGAATGCCATCATTGCTCGCAGTGCTTATTTTGGGGCTTATCTCACTCCCGATATTTTTATTCACAGCAAAAAGACTATACTTTTAACCATGAAACTTATAGAATGCCCTCGCGATGCAATGCAGGGATTGGAAAATTTTATTCCAACCGATAAAAAGGTGGCTTATATCCGGCAATTATTAAAAGTAGGATTCGATACAATCGATTTTGGCAGTTTTGTTTCGTCCAAGGCCATTCCGCAATTGCGCGATACAACTGAAGTACTGAAAAAACTTGATCTCTCTAATACAAAATCAAAACTGTTGGCGATTATAGCAAATGAACGTGGAGCAGACGAGGCGTTGCAGTTTGATGAAATTACCTATCTCGGTTTTCCGCTATCTATTTCGGAAACATTTCAACAGCGCAATACCAATAAATCGATTGCCCAGGCCATGGAGATAGTAAAAGCTATTCAGAGCAAGTGTATAAGCAGACAGAAAGAACTGGTCGTTTATCTAAGTATGGGTTTTGGTAATCCGTATGGCGATCCGTATGATGTGGGTATCGTAGAAGAATTTTCATCCCAGCTTTCCGGTTTAGGCATTGCCATTATTTCGCTGGCCGATACCATTGGTGTTTCTACATCCGACCAGATCATTTATTTATTCAAGACGTTAGTAGGCCGGTTCCCACAAATTGAGTTTGGAGCCCATTTGCATTCTACTCCGGCTACGGCAATAGAAAAAATTGAGGCAGCATTTATTTCAGGATGCCACCGGTTTGATGGAGCGATTAAAGGATGGGGGGGGTGCCCCATGGCAGAAGATGAGTTGGTAGGTAACCTGGCAACAGAAACTATTTTGAGTTACTTATCGAACAAGCAAATGGCGCTCAACCTAAACCTGGAGGAATTTGCTGTGGCCATGGCTATGGCCGATGAAATTTTTCTAAAGTAGTGGTTGGAATAAAGAATGAGTTGAATCACTTCATTACAAGGATAAACTGTTTCCCCGGCAACGACTTTACCACATTGCCAAACTCTAAGTTGAGCAGGAGCGAGGCAAGCAAACTGGGCGATATCCCGGATCGTACGGTCAATTCGTCAATCATCATCGGTGCTTTCTTATCGTATAGAATAGAAAGTATTTTTTGTTCATCTTCTGAATATGAACTAAAATCGTGTTTTACTTTTTTCTTTTTTGGAGAGGTATCGCCCACCGACCAATTCATCAAATATTCCAGATCGTGAATGGAAGTATAAATGGTGGCCTTATTGTTCCGGATCAGTTTATTACACCCTTCTGAATAGGTTTCGCCCAAGCTGCCCGGTACGGCAAAGACATCTTTATTATAGGTGTTGGCAATTTCGGCTGTAATCAATGCCCCGCCTTTTTCAGCGGCCTCTACTACAATGAGGGCATCGCACAACCCGGCAATGATTCTGTTTCGGGCCGGAAAATGATGCGCATCGGGCTTGGTGCCAAAACCGTTTTCAGTTAGCAGAGCCCCGTTATGGATAATTTTTTTAGCGGTGTCTTTATGCGCAGAGGGGTAGATAACATCCATGCCGCTGCCCATTACGGCCAGCGTGGGCAATTCGCTTTTCAGGGCTTGTTTGTGTGCCTGTATATCTATGCCGTAGGCCAGTCCGCTCACAATAACAGCCTGATGGGGTTTTAAATCTTCCACAATTCTAGAAACCACTTCTTTCCCATATTCTGTAGCTTGCCGTGTACCAACAATGGCCACCGATTTTTCAATGTTTAGATCCAGGGTGCCTTTGTAGTATAAAACAGATGGGGCGTCTTCAATTTCTTTTAGCCGGTGAGGATATTTTTTGTCGGTATAAAAAAGGATTTCGGTTTCTTCCTGTTCGGCTTTTGTTAATTCTTGTTCGGCTAAATGAAAAGAAGAACTTGCTTTGAGAGCTTCGGCTGTAGCCGGCCCGATGCCGGGTATTTTAAGCAGTTTTCCTTTGGGGGTTTTAAAAACAGCTTCGGCCGATCCGCAATAACTTATTAATTGTTTTACCAGATAATCGCCTATGCCGGGGGTGAGGTGAAGGGCGAGGAATGAGAGCCTCTCTTGGTTCATCAGGGTTACTAAATGAAAATAACCGGTTTCTTCTTACTGAAGTTTATCTCTTACTTCCACCAGAAACTGACGGATTCGCTTGAGTGACTCGTACATCTCCATTTTATCTTTTACGGCTTGGGCATCATTTTTCAGCATTTCTTTGGCGCCTTGCAGGGTAAAGCCTTTTTGTTTAACTAAATGATAAATGGTGCGGATGTTTTCAATGTCTTCTTTGGTGAATTGACGATTGCCCTTGCGGTTTTTTTTTGGCTGGATGATATCAAACTCAGACTCCCAAAAACGGATAAGCGATGGCGCCACGTTAAACTGTTCTGCTACTTCACCGATGGAATAGTAGAGTTTCTCTATTTCTTTTTCTTTGTACGCCATGAAGTAGGTTAGGAGTGGTTCCGTATTTTTTCGAACCTGATGCAAAGTAATAATTCTTTTTTCTTCAAACAATAAAATGGCTTTCCTAAAATAAAAACAATTCTGAGCACATTTACCAATACCCAATAGCCTGCTCCCTATTTTATTTAACGCCCGGTTTTACTGTTGTGGGTGTGCTGAATGAGTTTGTTGTATTCCTCTTGTGTCAGGTCGGTGTGGAGAAATGAAATCGGATTGATGTATTTTCCGTTATAGATTACTTCGTAGTGGAGGTGGTTGTTGGTAGAGGTGCCGGTGCTTCCTACAAAACCAATAATCTGCCCGCGTTTTACATATTCACCCTTTTTTACATTATAGCGAGAAAGATGTGCATATCGGGTTTCAAAACCATACCCATGGTTTATAAAAATGACATTGCCATATCCTGTGTTAGGTTCGGCAAAAACTACTTGCCCATCGGCAGAGGCATATACAGGCGTGCCATAAGCTGCGGTCAGATCTAGACCGTTGTGTGGCCTTACGTAATTGAAGATAGGATGGAGGCGTAAACCAAAAATCGTGTTCAGCCGGATAAGGTTGTGGTTGCTGATAGGCTGAATGGCCGGCCGCGAAGCCCGCTCGCGCTGTACTGCTTCCAGTTTTTCGCCCAGTTCCTGCATAGACTGTTGCTCAATAGTAATACGGCCGCTTATTTTATTAGCCAACACGGCCGAATTTTTAATAATCGGATTACTGATTTGGTCACTCACCTTTTCATGACCACCCGTACCGGCATCGCGTATGCTTTGCGAAAGCGGCTCCAGTTCAAGAATGGTTCTGAAGTTATTGTCGTCCGTATCTTCTAGCTTGGCCAGGTCATCAGAAATTTTGTTAAGATGTTGCTGCAGGGTTTGCCATTCTAATTTCAGGGTTTCATTTTTTTCACGTTCAATACGCTCATCCAAAAAATCATATTGCGAATTATAGTAAAGTAAAATACCGGCTCCCAGTAAGAGAGAAACGCCCAAAAACTGAAATGTTCTCTTAAAGAATTGCTTTGGACTGACTACAACAGGCTCATAGCGACAAGTTTCTGAGTTGTAAGTATAACGCATGTCAGTCTAGAGATTGATTTAGTTTTTTTGCTTTGATAACAAGCTGTTCGTGCAGGGGCGCACTAACTCCTTCCACCATATAAAACATGGGGTTGATGTGTTTTCCGTCTTTAATGATTTCGTAATGAAGATGCGGAGCTGCCGAACTGCCTGAATTTCCCACGGTGCCTATTATTTGGCCTTTCTTTACCTTCTGCCCCCAATTTATATTTACATTTTGTAGGTGTGCATACCGGCTAATAATTCCGTTCCCATGGTCAATATCAATGTAATTGCCTAAGCCGCCTTCGTTGGCAGCGTATTGAATGGCTGATACTTTTCCGTTTCCGGAAGCCAGCACATCGGTTCCTTTGGTAAAACTAAAATCAATACCATCGTGATGAAACTTCGCTTTATGAAACGGATTGATACGTATGCCAAAGCCTGAAATCAGGTTATCAGGAGTAATACCTGAAACGGGTACGCCACAAGGCGAATTAAAAAGCACCGGCAAATCAAGTTTATCAACCGAGGCGTATTCGCTCAATACATAATTTGTAGTTTCTGATTTTTCTTTGATCTGTGCCGACTTGGTTTGGAGATATTCGATCTGAGCCTCCGTATCATATTGATTGGGCAGGGATATAATGTTGTCGGTTACTTTTTCGGCCGGAGCTTCAAATAATTCCTGGTAAAGATGCCCTTCTTTTTGCTGGAGGTCTTTCAGAAGACTGGCAGATTCATTTACCTGTCCGGTAAGGGAGGCTTTATAAACCACCAACTCGTTGTTTTCCTGACGAAGCGATTTCTCTGCGTCTGTTTCGATGAAGACATTTTGAAGCTGGTTGAGGGCGACAAAAAACAGGCAGGCAAAGGCCGAATAGGAGATGAATGAACTTAAAAGTCGCCAAACGGAGAACTGGACACGCTCATAACGCAGGGTTTTGGGGTTATATCGAAACTGAGGTTGAGGCATCCAATTAAATTTTTCCTTTTATTATGGCCATTAGAACCCTAATTTTGGCCTTTTATTTATAAACAATTCGCAATATATAAAGTTTTTCTAACCCCTAACATCCCCTTTTCAATGGATTGCAACACCATCAGGCGCAAATTTCTGGAGTTTTTTGAAAGTAAAGGACACAAAATAGTACCCTCGGCACCGCTTGTATTAAAAAATGACCCTACGCTGCTTTTTACCAATTCAGGTATGGTGCAGTTTAAAGATAATTTTTTAGGACATTCTAAGCCCATATATAATAGAGTAGCCGATACTCAGAAATGTTTGCGCGTAAGTGGCAAACACAACGATTTAGAAGATGTAGGCCTTGATACCTACCACCACACTATGTTTGAAATGCTCGGCAACTGGAGTTTTGGCGATTATTTTAAAAAAGAAGCCATTGCCTGGGCATGGGAACTGCTGACGGAGGTTTACCAACTTCCTAAAGACCGATTGTACGTTACGGTTTTTGGAGGCGATAAGAACGACCACCTGCCGACTGATGCCGATGCCGAAAGCTTGTGGAAGCAACACATCGCTACCGACCGTATTTTATACGGGTCGAAAAAAGACAATTTTTGGGAAATGGGAGAGCAAGGGCCTTGCGGACCTTGTTCGGAAATTCACATTGACTTGCGCCCGGAAGCAGAAGTAAAAAACCAACCGGGAAAAGAGTTGGTAAATAACGACCACCCGCAGGTAGTAGAAATTTGGAATTTGGTGTTTATGGAGTTTAACCGGAAAGCCGATGGGTCTCTTGAAAAACTTCCTGCCCAACATGTAGATACCGGCATGGGCTTCGAGCGGTTGTGCATGGCCATACAACAAAAAACATCTAACTACGATACCGATGTATTCCGCCCTTTAATTGATTTTATTTCTCTTCATGCCGATTTGTACCGGTACGGAACCGATGCTAAAAAAGATATAGCGGTACGAGTCATGGCCGACCACATTCGGGCGGTGGCATTTGCTATTGCCGATGGCCAACTGCCGAGCAACACCGGAGCCGGCTATGTAATCAGGCGGATTTTAAGAAGGGCCGTGCGGTATGGTTTTTCGTATCTTCATTTTAAAGAACCCTTTATGCACCGGCTGGTGCCACTGCTGGCCTTGCAGCTAAAAGACGTTTTTCCTGAACTGCACCAACAAGAAGAATACGTAGCCCGTGTCGTGCACGAAGAAGAAATTTCGTTTTTGCGAACATTAGAAAAGGGACTCCGACTGATCGAAAATTATGATAAAACAATTTCCGGAGTTCAAGCATTTGAACTATATGATACGTTTGGTTTTCCGTTCGATCTGACCTCGCTTATTGCCCGCGAAAAAAATGGGACGGTTGATGAAAAAGGCTTCCATGAAGAAATGGCCAAACAAAAATCCCGGTCAAAAGCCGATGCGGTCAAAGAAACCGGAGATTGGATTTTAACCGGAGAAGATAAAAAAACCGAGTTCATTGGCTATGATCATCTGGAGAGCGAAATCAAAATTGTAAAATACCGGAAGATAAAACACAAGAACAAAGAACTTTTTCAGTTGGTCTTTGATAAAACTCCGTTTTATGCCGAAAGCGGTGGCCAGGTGGGCGATACCGGAGTAATTGAATCCGTGAACGAAAAAATAAACATAACCGATACTAAAAAAGAGAACGAACTGATTGTTCATTTCACGGAAAAACTACCCGAAAGTCTTTCATCTGTTTTTATAGCCCGGGTAGATCAACCCAAACGCGAGTTAACCAAGAACAACCACTCGGCCACACATTTGCTTCATGCTGCGCTGCGGCAGGTGCTGGGCAAGCATGTGGAGCAAAAAGGATCATTGGTAAACGAAAAAAACCTTCGCTTCGATTTTTCCCATTTTGCCGCTCTAACCCCGGAAGAGATAGCTCGGGTAGAACGGATAGTCAACCAGAAAATCCGCGAAAATATTTTGTTGACCGAACAGCGCCATGTGCCCATCGAGCAGGCAAAAGCAATGGGGGCAATGGCTTTGTTTGGTGAAAAGTATGGTGAGTTTGTTCGCATGATTACATTCGATCCAAAATTTTCCGTAGAACTTTGCGGGGGTACACACGTGGCGGCTACAGGCCATATTGGGTTGTTTAAAATGATATCTGAAAGTTCGGTGGCGGCCGGGGTGCGCAGGATTGAAGCGGTAACGGCTGAAGGAGCTCAAGAGTTTGTGAATGAATCGCTGGCACTTTTGACAGAAGTAAAATCGCTTTTGAAAAACCCAAAAGATACAGCCGCCTCGCTGCAAAACATGATCGAAGAAAAACAGACGTTGGAAAAAAAATTAGATACCCTGTACCAACAACAATCGAATGTGCTGAAAGACAGCCTGGCATTAAAGGCAGTAAAGAAAAAAGATTATACACTGATTTTAGACAAAGTAACGGTGCCCAATGCAGAGGCACTGAAAAACATTGCCTATGCGCTACGTAATCAATTTGATGACCTATTGCTGGTGCTGGCAGCGGATGTAGAGGGAAAGCCCCAGGTGGCAGTAATGATTGGCGAGAAACTGGCAGCTACCAATCAGTTTCATGCGGGTAACTTAGTAAAAGAACTGGCTAAAGAAATAGACGGAGGGGGAGGAGGACAACCTTTTTTTGCCACAGCCGGAGGTAAAAACCTAAGCGGGCTCGATGCCGTGTTAACAAAAGCTGCCTTATTGATTTCGCAATGATAGATCGGGTAGCTGAAAAGTATGAAATAGTGGTGGGGTTAGAAGTCCATGCACAATTACGCACGCGCAGTAAAATATTTAATTCAGACCCGGCTTCTTATGGGGGCACACCGAACTCTCAGGTGGGGGTAATTACGCTGGCACACCCCGGTACATTACCCAAACAAAACAAGTTGGTTGTTGAATATGCCGTGAAAATGGGATTGGCCTGCCATGCTGCCATTTCGCGTCATCAGATCTTTGACCGAAAAAATTATTTTTACCCTGACCTGCCCAAAGGATATCAGATTACGCAAGACCGTACGCCTATTTGTCGGGGCGGATACATTTCGATTAAAACAAAAGAGGGAAAAGAAAAAAATATTTTATTGAACCGGATTCATCTGGAAGAAGACGCAGGCAAATCCATCCATCCGGAAAATGAGGAAGTTACGCTGCTGGATTTTAACCGTGCCGGTGTGCCTTTGATTGAAGTAGTAACTGAACCGGAGATTCATACTTCCGAAGAAGCTGCATTGGTATTGATGGAAATACGCAAACTGGTTCGCTATCTTGAAATCTGCGATGGCAATATGGAAGAAGGTTCGCTGCGCTGCGATGCCAATATATCAGTAAGACAGAAGGGGCATTCAGCTTTAGGTAAAAAAGTAGAAATTAAAAATATGAACTCCTTTAAGAACGTGCAGCGGGCTATTGATTATGAGGCAACCCGGCAAATAGCGTTATTGGAAAAAGAGGAGCCGGTAATTTCTGAAACACGTACGTTTAATATGCATGACGGCAAAACGTATGCTATGCGCACAAAGGAAGAATTAAATGACTATCGTTATTTTCCGGATCCTGATTTGAGTCCGGTAGAAATATCGGATGAATGGCTGCATCATATTCAATCTCTTATGCCAGCCTTGCCAAACGATCTGAAAGAAAAATTTATACATCGCTACCAACTTTCCGAATACGAGGCACAAGTGCTGACGGAAGAAAAAGAAGTGGCATTGTATTTCGAGAAATTGTGTGCGGCCAACGGGCTATTTAAAGAAAACGCTAATTGGATGATGGGGCCGGTAAAAGCCGTACTCAATCAACAGAAATGGTCGATGCCGGATTTTCAACTCGCACCGGCAACATTGGCTGAACTGATACGTGGTATAGCCGATAAAAAAATAGGCTATACCACAGCCGTACAACAACTTTTTCCCCATTTACTCAAGTTTCCGCAGGCCGATGTCATGCAAACCGCAAAAGAGTTAAATTTGCTGCTGGTAAATGATGCCGGTGAACTGGATGAATTAATTGCCGAAATAGTAAAAGAATTTCCGCTCAAAGTAGAAGAGTACCAGAAAGGTAAAAAAGGCATTGTAACCATGTTTATGGGCGAGCTAAAAAAAAGAAGCCATAGACAGGTTGATTATAAATTGGCCAGTGAGAAGCTGATAAAGAAACTATCTCAAACCGGAGTGCGTTAGCGGATAGAAAAGGATATAGAGACATTATTACTTAATTTATTTTTTTATGAAATTATTTGCAGTTTCTTTTTTGTTTTTGATTTCGCTGGGCTGCAGCCCCGAAAAAAAAACGGCTGAGGAGGCCAACGGTTGGGATGTCGTGCTGAAAGGAAAAGTAAATTTTCCACAACCAGGCGATATTCAAATTCAAGCCTCACAGAACGGTACCCCCGAAACCATTACACTTAATAAAGACAACACGTTTACCAAAACGCTACACTTAACGGAGCCAAGTGTTTATGGAATCAATTTTTATGGAAAACAGGCTGTAAATATTATGGTGGACCACAGCACCATAGAACTAACGGTGGATGGTAACAACCAGCAGGGGGCAGTTGAAATTAAAGGTTCGCCCGATCATGATCTGTACCAGAAAGTGCAGGGAATGTTTCAGGAATTACAAAACGCACCAACCTTAAAAAAAATTGAAACGGATTTTCAGGCAGCCGCCAATGCTAAAAATGAACAACGAATGGAGGAACTACGCGGAGCGTATATAAAAGAACTTGAAAAAGAACAACAAAAAATTATCGGCTTTTTGAAACAACAACAAGCTTCATTAGCACTTTACTATTTGTTGCAAGACCCCAACCTGGTAGATAAAGACAAAAATGTAGATCTGTTTACCACAGCCTTAGATAAATTTAAGAAGAGTTGGCCCAACTACCGCTACACCAAAGAGTTTAGCGATTTGGTGAGCAAGCTAAAAGTAACGGCAGTAGGGCAAATGGCGCCCGAGATAGCTCTGCCCGATCCAAATGGAAATGTAGTAAAACTCTCTTCGCTGCGGGGCAAATATGTACTCATCGATTTCTGGGCTAAGTGGTGCGGTCCATGCCGTAGAGAAAACCCTAACGTAGTAAAAGCATACCACAAATTTAAGAGTAAAGGATTTGAAGTGTTTTCTGTTTCGCTGGATCGCACCAAAGAAGATTGGCTTCAAGCCATTAAAGAAGATGGGTTGGTGTGGACACACGTCTCAGATTTGAAATACTTCGATTCGCAGGCGGCCAAAGATTATAATATCAGTGCTATTCCGTACTCTATTTTATTAGATAAAGACGGAAAGATTGTAGCTAAAAATTTACGAGGGCCGGCTCTCGAACGAAAACTAGAAGAGGTACTGGGAAAAATTTAGATAATGCCTTCCTCTTTTAATCTTTATTTTTGCTTTTAAAACACATATCGAATGAACCTACTGGATTTTGAAAAACCAATTGCCGAGTTAGAAACCAAACTGGCCGATATGAAACAACTGGCCGATGGCAGCGATGAATCGGTTCATCAAGCCATACGAGCCCTTGAAAACAAAATTATAGACTTGAAAAAAGAAACGTTTGAAAACCTGACCGGCTGGCAACGCGTGCAACTCTCACGTCACCCCGACAGACCCTATACCCTTGATTATATTTACGAGATTACTACCGATTTTATTGAATTGTTTGGCGACCGCACCGTAGCTGATGACAAAGCAATGGTGGGCGGATTCGGCTCGGTAGACGGGCAAACGTTTATGTTCATCGGTCAGCAAAAAGGAAGAAATACCAAGCAGCGGCAAACCCGCAATTTTGGTATGGCTAACCCCGAAGGCTACCGAAAGGCATTGCGGCTGATGAAGCTGGCAGAAAAATTTAATAAACCCATTGTTACCCTTATTGATACACCTGGTGCTTTTCCGGGGCTGGAAGCTGAGGAACGTGGGCAAGGCGAAGCCATTGCCCGAAACATTAAAGAAATGTTTATGCTTAAAGTACCGGTTATTTGCATCATCATTGGCGAAGGGGCTTCGGGCGGAGCATTGGGTATTGCCATTGGCGACCGTGTGCTGATGCTCGAGAACTCTTGGTATTCTGTTATTTCACCCGAAAACTGTTCTGCAATTTTGTGGCGCAGTTGGGATTTTAAAGAACAAGCTGCCGAACTTTTGAAACTCTCATCCAAGGATATGTACTCTCTTAAATTGATTGATGGTGTTGTTAAAGAACCCCTCGGAGGCGCGCATACCAATGTAAAAGCGATGGCCGATGCCGTGAAGAAAGCCATCCTTGATAATTTTGCTGAACTCAATAAACTTTCTGCTCGCGAGCGGATTACCCAACGCATAGATAAATTCGGTGCCATGGGGGTAGTTAAAGAATAATTCACGAGTCCCCGCTTTAGTATTCTGAATTATTCGGACATTTAGTTTGAAACAAGCTCAATCAGGATGCAACTGCACATAATCAACACCGGTTTTTTTAAACTTGACGGAGGCGCCATGTTTGGCGTAGTGCCCAAAACGATATGGCAAAAAACGAACCCGGCCGATGCCAACAACCTATGTACCTGGGCCATGCGTAGTTTGTTGATTGAAGACGGAAATCAATTGATTTTAATTGATAACGGCATTGGCAATAAACAAAGCACCGAGTTTTTTAAACATTATTATTTACATGGGGATGACTCACTCACTAAAAGTTTGCACACTTGTGGTTTCAGCGAAGAGGATGTTACCGATATGTTTCTTACACATTTACACTTCGATCATTGCGGGGGCGGTGTAAAAAAAGAAAACGACAAACTCCAGCTTGTTTTTAAAAAGGCAGTGTATTGGAGTAACGAAGCGCATTGGCAATGGGCTACACAGCCCAACGCCCGCGAGAAAGCCAGCTTCTTAAAAGAAAATATTTTACCCATGCAGGAAAGCGGGCATCTTCAATTTATAAACGAAAAAGATAACCATTCCCCGTTTAATGATGTGGAAATTTTTTATGCTTCGGGCCATACCGATAAAATGATGATACCGAAGATCAGGTATAAAAAACACACTATTTGTTACATGGCCGATTTGTTGCCATCAACAGGCCATATTCCATTGCCGTATGTAATGGGGTATGACACCCGGCCGTTGCTTACTTTGGCAGAAAAAGAAAAATTTTTAAAAGAAGCAGCCGCCAATAATTACATTTTGTTTTTAGAGCACGACTCGGTTAATGAATGTTGTACGGTAAAAGAAACCGAGCGGGGCGTGAGACTGGATCAAACATTTTCTTTGAAAGAAATTCTGTAAAATGAAAATCGGGTTGGCGTTGTCGGGAGGAGGGGCGCGAGGCATTGCCCACATTGGTGTGCTCAAAGCGTTGGAAGAAATGGGAGTGAGTATTTCGGTTATCTCCGGAACCAGTGCCGGCTCCATTGTGGCTTCTCTTTATGCTTACGGCCTAAAACCCGATCAGATTTTAGAACAAGTAACCCGGCTTAGTTTACGCAAGTCAGTAAAGCCGGCCTGGTCTATGGCTGGGTTGCTCAACTTAGATGGCCTGCGAGAATTAATTCTGAAAAATATCCCTGAGAATAATTTTAATGCGTTGAAAATCGCACTAACGGTGTCGGCTACCGATATTCGTCAGGGTGTGGCCACCTACTTTACATCGGGTGAGTTGGCAACGGCTGTAGTTTCTTCATGCAGTATTCCGGTGATCTTCAATCCGGTTCAGTTTAATGGCAGCGTGTATGTAGATGGAGGTCTGCTCGATAATTTACCGGCCGGGTGCATTAAAGATAAATGCGATTTTCTGATTGGTTCGCATTGCAATGAAATCAGCAAGGAGTTCGATCCTAAAAATTTTAAAAATGTAATTGAACGCAGTTTGCTTATCGCCATTTATGCCAATACCCAGCAGAGCCAAGCACTGTGCCATGTCTCCATTGCTCCGCCCAACATGGATCGCTTTACCGTTTTTGATATTGGAAAAGCCAAAGAAATTTTTGAAGTTGGATATCAGTTTACCCGATCTAATTTTAAACCAGAAAATTTTCACCCGAGTGTATGAGCCTAAAGGAAGTATCGTTTAAAGAAGAAATATTACGAGGAATCCCGGATGCACTGCCCGAACCTCAACCGTACGATGAGGCAGTAAGCCATGCGCCCAAGCGAAAAGATATCCTTTCTCCGGCCGAAAAAAAATTGGCTGTAAAAAATGCATTGCGATATTTTCATCCTAAACACCACGAAGTTTTAGCCAGTGAATTTTACGATGAGCTTTTAAAATTTGGCCGCATATATATGCATCGGTTTCGCCCTCGTTATAAAATGACAGCGCGGCCGATAGATGAATATCCGCATCAAAGCTTACAAGGGGCGGCCATTCAGTTGATGATTCAGAACAACCTCGATCCGGCCGTAGCTCAACATCCGCATGAATTGATTACCTATGGAGGCAACGGAGCGGTGTTTCAAAACTGGGCGCAATACCTACTCACGATGAAATACCTGGCCACTATTACCGATGAGCAAACCCTGCACATGTACTCCGGCCACCCCATGGGATTGTTCCCTTCATCGAAAGAGGCACCGCGTGTGGTGGTAACCAATGGCATGATGATACCCAATTACTCCCAGCCCGATGATTGGGAAAAGTACAATGCACTGGGCGTAACCCAATATGGGCAGATGACAGCCGGCAGCTACATGTACATAGGGCCGCAGGGTATTGTGCATGGCACCAACATTACGGTACTTAATGCCGGAAGAAAAATTTCAAAAAACGGAGAAGGGCTTGCCGGAAAATTGTTTGTTACCTCCGGGCTGGGAGGAATGAGCGGAGCGCAACCCAAAGCCGGAAACATTGCCGGCTGTATTACCGTGGTAGCTGAAGTAAATGAAAAGGCTACTCAAAAAAGATTTTCGCAAGGATGGGTAGATGAAGTGTTTCATGATCTGGATAAATTATGTGCCAGAGTAAGAGAAGCACAAAATAAAAAAGAAGTAGTGTCCATCGCTTACCAGGGAAATATTGTTGATGTGTGGGAAAAATTTTTAAAAGAAAATATTACGGTTGATATAGGATCAGACCAGACCTCGCTGCACAACCCTTGGGCGGGCGGGTATTACCCGGTGGGCCTCTCGTTAGAAGAATCGAATACGCTGATGGTCTCGCAACCCGATGAATTTAAGAAACAGGTTCAAGTAACTTTGCAGAGACATGCGGCTGCCGTGAATGCCCACGCCCGGAAAGGCACTTATTTTTTTGATTATGGAAATGCTTTTCTGCTCGAAGCCTCGCGAGCAGGAGCCGATGTAATGGCTGCCGATCAAATTAATTTCCGATACCCATCGTATGTGCAGGATATTATGGGGCCGATGTGTTTTGACTATGGCTTCGGGCCTTTCCGGTGGGTTTGCACATCGGGTAAACAAGAAGATCTGGATTACACCGACTCCCTGGCAGCCGATGTGCTTTCCGAAATTTTAAAAACCGCACCGAAAGAAATTCAATCACAATTGATGGATAACATAAACTGGATACAGGCAGCTAAAGATAACAGGCTGGTGGTGGGCTCCAAGGCACGGATTCTTTATGCCGATGCCAAAGGCCGGATTAATATTGCGCTCGCGTTTAACGAAGCCATCCGGAAAAAGAAAATCGGACCGGTTGTATTAGGACGCGACCACCACGATGTTTCCGGAACCGATTCACCCTACCGCGAAACATCCAATATTTATGATGGCTCCCGTTTTACAGCCGATATGGCTATTCACAATGTTATCGGAGATTCTTTTCGCGGAGCTACCTGGGTATCCATCCACAATGGTGGAGGCGTAGGCTGGGGCGAGGTAATGAATGGCGGCTTTGGTTTGTTGCTTGACGGAACTGATGATGCATCAAGAAAATTAAAGAACATGCTTTACTTTGATGTGAACAACGGCATAGCCCGGAGAGCCTGGGCGCGGAATGAGGGCGCACTGGAAACGATACAAAAAGAGATGGGCAAACAATTTCAATTTACTATGCCCAATCGGGTGGATGAACAAGTGTTGGATAAAGCCACTCACCGTAATTAAAAATTTATGCTCCGCCCGGTTTATCTTCTCTTGTTCAAAATAACGGGTTGGAAAACAGAAGGAGCCTTCCCTCCTCACTTAAAAAAATACATTGTGGCGGTAGCTCCGCACACCAGCAATTGGGATTTTTTTATTGGGATCATGGCCCGAAGTATTTTACGAATGCAGAACACAAAATTTTTAGGAAAAAGCCAATTATTTAAACCTCCATTAGGTTGGCTTTTTCGCTTGCTGGGTGGCTACCCGGTAGATCGCTCCACATCGCATGACATGGTACATCAGGTAGTGGATTTATTTAACCGGCACGATCAGTTTATTCTGGCCATCGCACCCGAAGGTACCCGGCAAAAAGTAGAGCGGCTAAAAACCGGATTTTATTATATAGCCAGACAAGCCCAAGTGCCCATTATTCCGTGCGGATTTGATTTTGCTAAAAAAGAGGTAATCATTGGCTCGCCTCTTTATACTTCGGCCAGCATAGAGGACGATTTTCGGGTATTGATGGATTTTTATCGAGGTATAACCGGAAGAAACCCGGAGTTGGGAATTCGGTAAACAATACTTTTTGTAATTTTCGCGTTTAAATGTGTTTGAAGATGATGAAAAATGGGTTGTGCGTTTGCTGTTTTATTATACTGATTGCGTTAAAGGGGCAGGCACAAGTTCCTTTTCAGTTTGATGTAGGGATTAAAGCCGGGTATAACTTAACGAGTATTAATTCGGGTTCTGCCTCCACCTTAAATACTAATTATTTTCAGGGATACCACGGAGGGATTTACACCATGTTTAAAATTTCCAATTTTGCCCTTCAGCCTGAATTGTTGTATTCGGCACAAGGGCAAACTTTTCAGTATCCGATTACCGCAGCGCTCCCCCCGCTTACTACGCAGATCAATTATCTTACCTTGCCGGTGATGTTAAAAGCGTATGTGGCCGGTGGGTTTAATCTGCAGGTGGGGCCTCAGTTTGGTTTTTTAATTAGCTCGCAAGGTTCCGTACAGTCGCAGCTTTCGGGCCAGCCCACAGTAAGTTCACAATCGCTGAATCAATACATTAAATCGAACGATGCCGGAATTGCCTTGGGGTTGGGGTGGGATTTACCGCGGGGGCTGAACGTAACCGCCCGGTATTATATTGGATTGGCAAACATCAATTACTATTCTACCGGTTATCCCAATACGTTTATTACCACTTCCATGGGCACCTCTAAAGCCCATAACCAGGTGTATCAGTTTTCGGTGGGCTATCGGTTGTATAAACTGGAAGGTGGATTTTAAAAAAGCAGGTAACCAAAGTATTTCTACCTTTGTAAACAAATTAAAACAAATATGCCTATGAAATTAATGACGAAAATCTTGGCGGTGGGATGTTTCTGTTTTATTTCCACACTCACCATGGCGCAGTCTATCGGTATCGGTATTAAGGGAGGTCCTAACTTTGCTAAGCTGAGCGGAAGCCAAAGTTTAAGCAATACGTACAATAACCGTACGGGCTATCACTTTGGGGCTTACGCACTTTTTAAGTTTGGAAAAATCGGTATTCAGCCCGAGATATTGTATTCTAAGCAAGGCTCTAATTATACAGTCAGTTCTACCAACTGGGAAGCTAATTATGATTACATCAATGTTCCTGTTTTGTTTAAACTTTATACGGTTGCCGGGATAAACATACAAGTAGGCCCGCAGTTGGGGTTTGCTTCCGGTGGCCAGCTTAAAAGCACGCTTAATGGGATTACTACCACTCAGGGATATTCTCAGGCTATAAAAAATAACGATCTCAGCTTGGCCATGGGCTTAGGTTGGGACCTGCCTTTTGGCCTGAGTATAGATGCTCGTTATAACTTAGGATTGTCTAACAACAATAATGCCCCCTCTACTTCAGGCGAAATTAAAAATCAGGTGATCATGGCCTCGGTTGGGTATCGCTTGTTTAAGTTGGGCAACTGATTTTAAGAATTTAATAAACCGATAAAAATCCCGCTTGCCGGGATTTTTCATTTTCAGGCCGTTAGTCTTTTTGTATTTTTGTCACCTAAATTTAACTGGTATGATGAAAGTGAAGTGGTTGCTTGTATTTAGCGCTCTTTTTTTGGCAGCGGATATGTATGCTCAGAAGCAAATAGATTTTGGTGTGAAAGGAGGGATCAACTTTGCAGGCCTTGCGTTAAGCCCCGATGGTAAGATTGCCGGAGTTACCTACAACATCAGGCCGGCCTATCATTTTGGTATTTATGCGCAGGCGAGGCGCAAAAATTTAGCGTTGCAGCCCGAACTTATTTTCTCTAACCAAGGGCAAAATTTTACCACCCCTTACTACTCTAACCTGTACACGCAACTGAATTATATACAGTTGCCGGTTATGGTAAAGTATTATTTGGCAGGGGGGCTTTATGTGCAAGCGGGGCCACAGATTAGCCGGCTTACGGGTGCCAACGGATACATTGTAACGGTGGACAACCAGGGAAACCTGGGGCAGGCTACCCCTGGCGATCTTAAAAACTACATACATCAATACGATTTCTCGTTTGGGTTTGGAGCCGGTTTGGAGTTTCCCTTTGGCGGGGGTATTTCTATCCGTTATACCACCGGTATTTCGGATGTAAACAAGTACACACTCTCCAAATCATTTCCTACCAATGGCCAGGGGCAGGTACTGACACACTCGCTGAGCACAGCCTATTCGCGCAACCAGGTATTGCAAATATCATTGTCGTACAAAATAGAGAAGCTGAAGATCAAATTAGCCAAGTAGGGCAGGGCTTATTTTTTGATCAGGGTGTGCCCGATAGCTTGCTTTTCTTTCGTCCGTAGCTGAAGTAGATCAGCAAACCGGTGGCCATCCAAAAAAAGAAAACCATCCAGCTTTTGGCCGGGATCTCGATCATCAGGTACAAACAACACAAAAGGCCGAGTACCGGAATCAACGAAAGTTTTTTTACAAAACTCAAAGTGGCTACTACGATGGCGACCAGCAGAAAAATCAGAAATAAAATTTCCTGATAGGATTCGCCCGATAAATTGGTTACGGCTTCGCCAATGCGGCTGCGGTACCCATAGCCAAAAACAAGTAACAAGGCAGGCACAACCCAGCGACCGCTAACGTAGGGGAGATGAAAGGATTTATCGTTGAGTAATTTTTTTCGGAAAGGGAGTTTTAGCACACCCGCACAAACCAAAACAAAGGCGAACAATGTGCCAATGCTGGTGAGATCGGTCATCAGTTTATCATCTACAAACAATACCGGGATGCCCACCAGAAACCCTGCCATGAGGGTGGCAAAGCCCGGTGTTTGAAAACGCGGACTGAGTTTGCCAAAACGCCGGGGCAGCAAACCATCGCGGCTCATGCTCATCCAGATACGGGGCTGCCCAATCTGAAAAACAAGCAGCACGCTGGTAGAAGCAACCACGGCACTGATGGATATAATGAAACCAATTTTGTGCATATTGATTTTATCAAACACATAAGCCAGCGGATCGGCCACACCATTAAATTCTTTATAGTTTACCAACCCGGTAATAACAAGCGAGGTAACGATATAAATTACCGTACAGATCAGCAGCGAATAAATCATCCCCCGGGGTAAATCTCTTTGGGCATCTTTACATTCTTCGGCCGTAGTTGAAATAGCATCGAAACCGATGTACGCAAAAAATACCGAAGACACACTTTGCAACACACCACTCATACCCTCCGGCAAAAAAGGCGACCAGTTGCTTTCTGTGCCGGTAGAAAAAATAAGCCAGAACCCGACTACGGCAATAAAACAGAGAACTATAATTTTCAGCCCTACCATAAAATTGGCGCTTTTGCGGCTTTCATTTATGCCGATGTAGGCCAGCATCGTAATAAGCCCCACAATAACAAAGGCGGGCAGATTGATGATGAACTTCATTCCGAAAATTTCCGGGGCATGAGTATAGACTAGGTCTGTAACGGAGTGCCCTGTGGCCAGGGCCTCATCATATACCATCTTGGCTGTTTGATGGCCAATGGTAAGCCAGTCGGGAAGATGAATGCCGATTGCTTTCAGGATATTGTTAAAATAGGCACTCCATGAAATAGCCACTACTACATTACCGATAGCATATTCTAATATCAAAGCCCAGCCGATGATCCAGGCGATTATTTCTCCGAAGGTAACGTACGAATAAGTATAAGCACTGCCCGATACGGGCACCCGGCTGGCAAATTCGGCATAGCAGAGAGCTGTAAAACCACAGGTAACGGCAGTAATGATGAACAAGAAAATAACTCCGGGGCCTCCGTGGTAAGCAGCTGTGCCGATGGTGGAAAAAATGCCGGCACCAATCACCGCGGCCACGCCCATAAAAGTAAGGTCGCGTACACCCAGCACTTTATTCATAACCTGTGCTCCCTCCGAATCGTTTAGAGAAGAACCTTTCAGCAGGCCGTCAATGGATTTTTTTCGAAGAAGTGATTTTAACATGCCCGTTCGTTTCGGT
This sequence comes from Bacteroidota bacterium, assembly GCA_018267195.1. Lineage (GTDB taxonomy): Bacteria > Bacteroidota > Bacteroidia > Cytophagales > Cyclobacteriaceae > ELB16-189. Next base: position 40,391 of record JAFDYY010000003.1, read on the forward strand.
TAAAAGTAGTAAAAAAAAAATCGCTTCGGCAAATCCATATGCTGTGATATTTCATAGAGTATGTAATACCTTGCGCTCTTAATTTTTGTTATCCAATACCAACATCGGCTTAACTCGCCCTATCTAAATTTTTATTTTCATGAACCACAAGAATAAATATACCCTTACTGTAGGAATTGCCGTGGTGGTGGCTAACATGATTGGCACGGGTGTTTTTACTTCGTTGGGGTACCAGGTGGGTTCGCTGCCTTCGGGTTTTGCTATTTTATTTTTGTGGGCACTGGGCGGGGTGGTGGCTTTGTGTGGCGCATTTACCTATGCTGAGATTGCAGCCAGCCTGAAAAAATCGGGTGGAGAGTATTACTATTTAGGCCAGTTGTATCACCCGGCCGTAGGTTTTTCGGCCGGATGGATTAGTTTGTTAGTGGGGTTTGCCGGTGCTATATCGGCTGTGGCCATTGCCATTGGCGAGTATGCACATGAGTTATTGGGGATGCCCGTTAAAATGATTGCCATGGCAGCCATTGTGTTAATAACCGGCATCCATTGGTTTGGAGTAAAGGCCGGAGGGCTGGCTCAGAATATTCTTACTTCGCTAAAGTTGTTACTGATTTTAGTTTTTTGCGTTGCTGCCTTTTTTATGCCGGCTGGTTCTTTTTCAGGAATTACCTTTTGGCCTAAGAGCAGCGATGCCGGTTTGGTTTTTAGCTCTGGGTTTGCGGTTTCGTTAGTGTATGTAGTATATGCCTATTCGGGATGGAATGCAGCCGCCTACATAGCCGGAAATTTAGAGAATCAGGAAAAAAATTTACCCCGCTCGCTCATTCTCGGAACACTGGTAGTGGTTACTTCTTATATTTTATTAAATGCCACATTTCTGCACGTGGCCAACTTTCATGAGCTGGAAGGGAAAAATGATATTGGCAACGTAGTGGCCTTTAAACTTTTTGGCCCTGCTGTGGGGACTGTTTTTGCTGCTTTGTTTAGTATAGCCTTGCTTTCTACACTGAGTGCCATGACCATTGCCGGGCCGCGTGTGTTGGAAGCCATGGGCGATGATTACCCCAGGCTAAAACGTTTCTCGGCCACCAACCGGTTTGATATGCCCTACATTGCTTTGCTGGTGCAGGGAGGGTGGGCTGTATTTTTAGTGTTGGTAAGCGATTTCAAACAGATCATTCAATACATTACCGTAAGTTTATCGGTCTTTGCCCTGCTTACGGTGGCGGGTATCGTTATCGTGCGCAAGCGGTATCCGGTAAGTTCATACCGTATGCCGTTGTACCCGCTGGTGCCGGTATTCTTTATAGCCGTTACCCTTTGGATGATCTATTTTGAATTTACTAAAAACCCTTTGGTAGTCTTGTATTCGGGCGGTACCATTGTTTCGGGGTTGTTGGTGTATGCGTGGGTTTCTAAAAAGCGCTGAGTATAGCCGAGAGTTAGCGGCAAGTGTAATAAGACACCCTTCCAAATGACAGAAAAATGACACCAAGAATTGAAACAACAAACGAAAAGAAATTAGTCGGAAAGCGACTAACAATGAGTTTTGCTAATTACAAAGTTGGAGAGCTATGGAAAAATTTTATATCAAGGCGAAAAGATATAACTAACAACTTAACAAACGAACTAATTTCATTAGCACTTTACCAACCGACACATTTTGCAGACTTCAAACCTACAAACGAATTTGAGCGTTGGGCGACAGTTGAAGTTTCAGACTTTGAAAATGTTCCTAACGAAATGGAAACGCTTATTTTACCAAGCGGACTTTATGCGGTTTTTGATTACAAAGGTTTAAGCGCAGACAATTCCATTTTTCAATATATTCTTAAAACGTGGTTGCCAAGTTCGGACTATGTTTTAGATGACAGACCGCATTTTGAAGTTTTGGGCAACAAATACAAAAACAACGACCCAACATCAGAAGAAGAAATTTGGATACCGATAAGACCGAAGAACACCAGCCACTAACAAGGTATTGCCAAAAGCGGGGCTGAACGCCTTCGATTGATCATTTGTTTAAGGTTCAACATTCATTCTTCGATTGAACTTTTGTGCTAAAAATTCCCGCCTTCGGCAATACCCAAACCGATAAGGACAGTTCATTGGAGGCTATGTGGGGAAAATCACTTTTTCACATCAATTTTTAAAATATCTTTGCGCCACAATTTTAATGTATGAAAAAACTGCTGTTATTTTTTGTTTTGTCAGGATTTATTCTTTTTGTTTCATGTACCCATAAAGATGTTCGGTCTAAACGCACGGCCGATTCGCTCCACCGGGTAGATTCGATTGCCAAAATAGACTCAGCCCGCCATGCTGCGGAGTTACTTATTCCCCGAGATACCGCCACCGACAACGTAGCCCGTTTTATTGCCGGCCTCCCTCAGATAGAAACCAATGCACTCTCCGCTTTGGAGAAAGATAAATACTGGGTTGACTTCAAATCGTCTATGGACGACAACTGGAAAAAAATGTATAATAACCGATTGGTAAAAATGCAGGAATGGGAACGCGATGTTTTTTCTAAATCGGTAAATGATACACTGAAATTATTTTATCCTTTTTCGGGACCTGATTTTTTGCACGCTAATTTTCTTTACCCCAGAACGAAAGAATATGTGATGGCGGCACTCGAGCCCATTCGCGAAGTCCCCTCGTTTCAGAAAATTTCTGAACGCGACCGCGATCGGTTTTTAGACAGCCTGGGACGTTCGCTGCGCGATATTTTTGGAAAGAGTTACTTCATCACCAATCACATGCAAAAAGATTTGTGGCAGATTAAAGGGGTGTTGCCTCTCTTTTACTTTTTTATCGAACGGGCAGGTTATGAGATAATCGAACAAAAATTTATCTCCCTCGATACGTTGGGCCACGAACAGGAAATGAGCGCAAAGAAAATCAATCAGGTAAAAACTCCGGGCGTAAAATTCAGATTGCGAAATACAGAAACCAAAATGATGAAGACTGTTTATTATTTTGCCGTGAGTATATCAAATGACGGACTAAAAATCAGACCGGGCTTGGTTAAATTCATTAAAGGCCGTGGGCCGTATAATACCTTTGTAAAATCGGCCTCGTATCTGATGCACGATGGCAAGCAGTTTAGTAAAATACGCTCGCTTGTTTTAGATAACACCGTTACCCTGTTTCAAGACGACACCGGGGTGCCGTACCGCTTTTTTGAGAACAAGCCTGAGTGGAAGGGTATTTTCTTTGGTAACTATGTGCCTCCGGTAGAAGACTTTGCCCGTGGGTTATACCAGGCTTCGCTCGACTCGGCCTTTAAACGGGCAGCACAACCCTTGCCGTTTTCATTGGGCTATCATTGGAGTACCCGCAAGCAGCACTATATGTTGTTTGCCAAAGACCCGGTAGCTACCAATAAATAAGAGACACTACAAAATAAAAGTTACTTCTTTCATTTCGTATGCTTTCCGGCTCGATGAATGAGCGATAATCAGTCGCCCGTGTTCGTCTATATCTTGAATGATACCATCAACCCTTTTGCCTTGTGTTTCAAATGGGAGTAGGGTGTTCAGGCCATAAAGATTTTGTAGGTAGGCCGTCCGAAGCCGGTTGTTGTTGCCCGAGCGTAATTGCAGATAGGCCGATTCAATCAAAGGTACTAACTGGTGTAACACTTCATTAAGATCATAGCTTTGGTTTGTCTGCAATTTAAGCGAGGTGGCCGTAGCCAAGTCAAACTCAATTTGATTTATATTTAATCCGATACCTACAACACTCTGTTGAATCCGATCACCTTGAATCGAATTTTCAATCAATATTCCACCCATTTTTTTTTTATTTACCAGGATATCATTCGGCCATTTTATTTTAGTTTCGTTTAGCCCCAGGCTTTTAAGAAACTCGCATAATGCTAACGAAACAGCTATCGTCAGTTGGAATTGTTGTTGAGCGGCCATAAAGGAAGGCCTTAACAAGATGGAAAAAGTAAGATTTAACCCGGTGGTGGATAGCCATACGTTTCCGCGCTGCCCGCGGCCGGCTGTTTGCGAAGAGGTAATCACCACAGAGCCCTCGGGCAGCGATGCGGTAGTCGCCAATTCGGCCAACAAGGTATTGGTTGACTGACATTCAGGCACGAAAATCAACTTTTGCCCTATAAAAAGCGTATTGGCAGGGATTTTATACAAGACTTTTTTGGTTACTTTTGTGATTGGCCTCCGGGCTTTTCGCGCAACTTATTAAAAAAGCACAAGAGGTTCATGCCAAGAAAAAAAAAGCAGGATTCGGAAAAGCTGGCCGAAGTAGTGGTAAAAGGCATGCAGGAAAAAAAAGCAACGGATATCGTTGTGATGGATCTGCGTGAGGTAAAAAATGCTATAGCCGATTTTTTTGTGTTGTGTTCGGGGAACTCCGATAAACAACTGAGCGCTATTGCCGATTCGGTAGATGAGTTTGTTTACAAGGAAAGGAAAGAAAACCCCTGGCACAGCGAAGGAAAAAACAATAAAGAATGGGTGTTGCTCGACTATATCAGTGTAGTGGCACATATTTTACGAAAAGACAAACGCGAGTTTTACGCACTCGAGCGTCTGTGGGGCGATGCCAAGATAGAAGCGATAGGCGAATAATTTTTAATTTTTAATTTTTTAACATGGCTGACAGAGATAAAAAAGAAAAAAAGATACTGCCACCGAAAGGCCCCAAGGCAAGCTACCAAATGTGGATTATTTTGGGGCTAACGGCTTTGATCTTATTTGTAACGTATGTGCGGGGAACTTCCGGAATGGTAGAAGTTCAAAAATCAGCTTTTGAGTCGATGATCGCAGCGAATGATGTACGAAAAGTTCTGTTGCTGAAAAAAGATGGCGTGGTGGAAATAACCTTAAAACAAGAAGCTTTAAAAAACACGAAATATAAGATTGAGTTAGAAAAAGGAAACCGTCTTACCGGAACAGATGGCCCACATTATTTTTATAAAATTGCCACGATTGATAGTTTTATCAGACAGTATGAAGAATTGAAGAAAAAATATGCCGATGCCCCCGACCTGGAGGTAGAAGAAGGTGGCGCGTATGAGTGGATTACAAGCTGGGGTATTTTAGTATTGCTTTTGCTCGGCTTTTGGATGCTGATGCGAAGAATGACAGGCGGGGCCGGTCCGGGCGGACAAATATTTAACATTGGCAAATCGAAAGCAGCTCTTTTCGATGCCGAGAGTAAAGTAAAAATTACTTTTGAAGACGTAGCCGGTCTGGAAGAAGCCAAAGAAGAAGTAAAAGAGATTGTTGACTTCTTAAAAACACCTGCTAAGTTTACCAAGTTGGGTGGCAAAATTCCGAAAGGTGCCTTACTGGTGGGCCCTCCCGGAACCGGAAAAACTTTGTTGGCCAAAGCCGTAGCCGGTGAAGCGGGTGTGCCCTTCTTTTCCCTTTCGGGTTCCGATTTCGTAGAAATGTTTGTGGGCGTAGGAGCCGCCCGCGTACGCGATCTCTTTAAACAAGCTAAAGAAAAAGCACCTTGCATTGTTTTTATTGATGAGATTGATGCCATCGGCCGCTCGCGTGGCAGGGGTTCTCTGCCGGGGGCTAATGACGAACGGGAAAATACACTCAACTCATTGTTGGTGGAAATGGATGGGTTTGCCACCGATAGTGGCGTAATTATTTTAGCCGCTACCAACCGGCCCGATGTGTTAGACTCTGCTTTGTTGCGCCCGGGTCGGTTTGACCGCCAAATCAGCATCGATAAACCCGATATTGCCGGACGTGAACAGATTTTTAAAGTTCATTTAAAACCGATCAAGCTCTCGAAAGACGTAGATGTAAAAAAACTGGCAGCCCAAACCCCCGGTTTTGCCGGTGCAGAAATTGCCAACGTTTGCAACGAGGCCGCCCTGATAGCCGCCCGCAGAGATAAAAAAGAAGTAGAGATGGTTGATTTTCAAGATGCGATAGACCGTGTGATTGGCGGCTTGGAAAAGAAAAACAAAATTATTTCGCCCGAGGAGAAAAAAATTGTGGCCTATCATGAGGCAGGCCATGCTGTGGCGGGCTGGTTTTTAGAGCATGCCGACCCGTTGGTAAAGGTAAGTATCGTGCCTCGTGGGGTAGCTGCACTGGGGTATGCGCAATATTTACCTAAAGAACAGTTTCTATATCAAACCGAGCAGTTGATAGACGAAATGTGTATGGCTTTTGGCGGACGTGCCGCAGAAGAAATTGTATTTGAAAAAATTTCTACCGGTGCTTTGAGCGATCTGGAGCGTATTACCAAAATGGCGTATAGTATGGTAACGGTGTATGGCATGAACCGCGAAATTGGAAATGTATCGTTCTACGATTCTAAGCAATCCGATTATACGTTTAATAAACCTTATTCGGATGCTACGGCTGAAAAGATAGACCAAGAAGCAAAAAAAATTATTGAGAGCGCGTTTGAACGCACCAAAAAACTATTGAACGATCACCGAAACGAATTAGAAATTATTGCCAAAGAATTGTTGCAAAAAGAAATTTTATTTCAATCAGACCTAGAACGGCTAATTGGTAAGCGCCCATTTGCGCACCAAACTACCTACGAAAAATTTACCAATGGCACGGCCAACCTGCCTGAAAAGAAAGACGAACCAAAAGAAACCGGATCGGTAAACGAACCCAAAGAAGAATCGATTCCGAAATAAACCGGTATTTGCAATTGGTTGGCTTTTTGATAAGAGTTGGTGCGTACAAGCAAAAATATTTTTTTGTATTTGCAAAATGGACACTTATTTACCGTCCTCGGTAAGCCCCGAACCGTAGGCAGAGTGTTATGGCAACCCTGAGCAAAAATAAATAGTGAGTCTTTTATAGACCCACTATTTACTAATTTAGACACTTGCAATAAACGGAGATTTTCTAATAAACGTATCTGTAGATAGTTGTTCAATTAGAAAATTTGCCAAATCAGTTGCACTTATTTTATCACCAGGGCAATCCTTCAAACTGACTATTATTTCACCGCTTTCGTCAGTCTGTTCAATTAAAGGAAGTCTTACCATTGTCCATTCAACATTACTGTTTGATAATATATCAAATTCAGACTGTTTATCTGCCGTTGAAACAGGAAAAGTTTTTCTCATCCATTCTGTTGCGAACAGCGTTTTGGGGCTTTTATTATCCAAAGGAGCGTCAACATTCAAGCCTGTAGTTACAATATAACGATGAACATTTTGCTCATTCATAGCTTGGATAACATTGCTAGTTGCTTTACTGAAAATTCTTGGTTCACTTGCTGGAATACCCAAACCTAATGAACTAATTACAGCTTGACAGCCCTCAATTAAAGTACTGACAGTTCTATAATTTGCTACGTCACCTATGACAACTTCGGCTAATGAATTTTTAGCTTTAAAATTATCAGGATTTCTAAGAAGAATTTTTAACTGAAAACCTTGTTCTAATAGTTTCTTGACAAGATATTTTCCTGATTTTCCGGTACCGCCAATCACAGCGATTTTTGTTTTATTATTCATTCTTGTTCTTTATAAAATTTGAAATTGTAATTACCCTTACACTTGTCAGATAGACAAAGAGAACCAACAAAAGCCGATGGGCTTTTGTAAAAAGCAGAATCAATATTTTATAAAGAGATTTTAATGGTGCGAAAATATTAAATACTTCTCTATACACAAACTAAAAACAAAAGCATTACTGCCAACAAGTATTTTTTTGCAATAGTGTGGCTGACGAACAAAAGCTCAACTTAAGGGGGGCTTACATAGGGACTTATAATATAGGAATGACTAGATTTAAATAATGGCTCAGCATACAACAAAAGTAGCTGTTGCACTTATTACTTGAACACAGCAGAAGAGTTTTTCTTCGAAACCATTTCGCCCTTGTATATGCCTTCAAGTTAAGCGCTTTTATTTACCTTTAAGGCAGTTGTGCAACTTGCACAATACATTTAAGAAATAAATTACATCTGTTTATCATGTTAGATGAGTGGGGTTTGTTTCTTAAAAAAACTAATGACCTCACAGTGAAAGAAGAAAATATTAATTGGATAAATATTTGTTTGAAGGCGTATGCGTTGATGTGCACGGCCAGGCGCATGGCTGAATTGTACGATGAAGAAAAAGAAATTTGTTCTAAATATGTGCACAGCACTTCGCGTGGCCATGAAGCCATTCAGATAGCAACCGGGCTTCAGCTAACGGCAATAGATTATGCCTCACCCTACTACCGCGATGAATCATTGTTGCTTTCCATCGGGTTAGAGCCCTATGAGCTGATGCTTCAACTGATGGCCAAGCGCGATGATCCGTTTTCCGGAGGGCGCAGCTATTACAGCCATCCGTCCTTGAAGAGAAAAGGGTTTCCCACCATCCCTCATCAAAGCTCGGCTACCGGTATGCAGGCTATTCCCGCCACCGGTATGGCACATGGCATAGCCTATTTAGAACAGCAAGGCCTGTTAAAAACGAAATCGGTAGTGTTGTGTTCATTAGGCGATGGGTCAGTTACGGAAGGAGAAGTGGCAGAAGCCTTTCAAATGGCCGTGCTTAAAAAATTACCCATTCTTTATCTGGTGCAAGATAATAACTGGGGTATTTCGGCCACAGGCCAGGAGATGCGTGCGATGGATGCTTACGAATACGCTCAAGGTTTTAAGGGGATGAAATGTTTTCAGGCTGATGGGTCTGATTTCGTTAACTCGTATCGGGTAATGAGTGAGGCTTTAGATTATGCACGCCACGAGCGCAAACCGGTGCTGGTGCATGCCCGCTGTGCCTTACTGGGGCATCACACTTCGGGGGTAAGAAAAGAATGGTATCGTGAGGAGGATTTGGCTCAGCAAATGAAGGATGACCCCATTCCCAAACTTACAAACTATCTATTGCAAAATAAGATCCGTTCTTCTCAATTGGATGAACTAAAAATAAATGCAGAAAAAAGGGTAAACACGGATTTTAAAAAAGCGGTAGCCTCGCCCGATCCGGATGATAATGAATTTGACCAACACGAGTTTGCATCTACTGTTATTCGGGAAGAAAAAGGAAAACGGAGCCCGGTAAATTCAGAAAAAATTACCATGGTAGATGCGGCACTCCATGCGGTAGATGAAATTTTAAAAGCACACCCCGAGGCTATTTTCTATGGTCAGGATGTGGGGCGCAGGCTGGGCGGTGTTTTTCGGGAAGCGGCCACACTGGCACAGAAGTATGGTGATGAGCGGGTGTTTAATACTCCCATACAAGAAGCGTATATTATCGGCTCTACCGCTGGCATGAGTGCCGTAGGAGTGAAGCCTATCGTTGAAATACAGTTTGCTGATTATATCTGGCCGGGGCTTAATCAACTGGTAGAAGAGATATCAAAGAGTTGTTATCTCACGTGTGGAAAATTTCCTGTTCAAACATTGATCCGGGTGCCGATTGGTGCCTATGGCGGAGGAGGGCCTTACCACTCGGGCAGCATAGAGTCGGCTTTACTTACCATACGGGGCATTAAAGTAGTGTACCCAAGTAATGCAGCTGATATGAAGGGGCTACTCAAATCTTCTTTTTATGATCCCAACCCGGTTGTTTTGTTAGAACATAAAGGGTTGTATTGGAGTAAGGTGCCGGGCACACAAGATGCCAAAACTACCGAGCCTGATGAAGCGTATGTTATTCCGTTAGGCAAAGCAACTATTGTTTTACAGGCCGATCAAGATAAGGTTGACGGTGGCGAATCGGCTGTAGTGATTACCTATGGCATGGGCGTTTATTGGGCGAAAGAAGCTGCTAAGAAATTTAATGGGAGCATTGAAATTATAGATCTGCGGTCGCTCAATCCACTGGATTGGCAGTGCATATCCGAAGCAGTAAAAAAACATGGACGGGTACTTGTGCTAACGGAAGAACCGTTGCTTAATTCATTTGCCGAATCATTGGCCGGCCGTATTTCAAAAGAACTGTTTCATTTCCTCGATGCTCCCGTTTGGCCAATTGGGGCAGCCAATTTACCGGCCGTTCCGCTCAATGTAGAGCTAGAAAAAAGGATGCTGCCATCAGCTGAAAAAGTAGCCGAGGAACTCAACCGGTTGCTATCGTACTGACTAAAACGGGTACCCGATTCCGATGTTGTAGATTACCGGCTCATGAAAGGCATAAGGCCCCGCGAAACTGACCTTAGGCAATACAAAGCGGCTGCCCGGCTCGCGTGCCGGATCCCAGGCCTTGATGCCCACATCCAGTCGCATGATGAGAAATGTAAAATCAAACCGCAACCCAAAACCGGTACCTACTGCAAACTGTTGATAGAACTTATTCCACGAAAAATTCGCCCGGTTGTTGTTAGATATTTGCAGGCCCCAGGCATTTCCGGCATCAATAAACAAAGCATAGTTTAAAAAGCCTACTAGCTTTTGCCTCCACTCTACGCTGCCTTCTAAAAGTACCTGCCCTGGCTTTTCAAAACTATAATCGAAGTACCCGTTGCCGCTGGGGTTCGTGTTAAGCATGGGCGGATCAGACCCCAGGCCAAGCCTGCGTGGTCGCCAGGCCCGCACACTGTTGCTCCCGCCAGCAAAGAAATTTTTTTCGTAGGGCAGTACTTTGTTTTCGCTGTAGGCAAACCCAAAACCGGAGTTGAAGCGGTAAGCCAGCGCGGTTGTTTTAGTGATGGGTATGTTTTTTCTGAAATCGAAACTGACTCTGAAATATTTGTACGGCTCCAACCCTTGGTCTTGAATAAACTTAGGCGAGTACACGTTAAGCAAAGTGCCTCCGCTTTCTAACATGGTGCGTATAAATGTTGAGTTTTTCTGAGCTAAGCCGTAATTGTTGTTCCACGTCAGGGTAAAAATGATGCTGCTTACGTAGGAAGGCTTAAAAGCGTTTATTAATTTATTTCCCAAACTATCTAAGTGCACCAAAGTGGATCGGAACGCATCGCTGATAGTAGAGTTGATAACGTTGAGTGTGGCGGGGCTGAAAGAAAACATCCACTTCCGTTTCAGATCCCAGGTGTAGGTGGCCGACAAGGTAGTAATTGATCGCTGGTATTCAGGCCGGTCGGTAAACGTATAGCCGGCCAGCAACTTGGTACGAGGATTATTTCGGGCATACCTAAATTGAGCAGCTGTATGAAAGGGAAATAGAAATTGAGGGAATGTAATGGAGGCATTTCCGGTGGTTTCCACGCTGCGGTAAAAGCCACCCGTGCTGGTTACGGCAGCTACCCCCTCAAAACCGATGCGCCCGTTTACTTCCAGGATTTCTAACCCGCCAAATAAATTTCTTCGCTTAAAATTAGAGCTGACATACGGCCCCGGAAAACCCTGTGTTACGGTCATGCCGGCCTCGTTGCTCCAGGTGTACCGGTCGCTGGGGCTGGTAAATAAGTTAGCCACAACACGCCCCCCGGTAGTATCGTAATTGATGTTTACAAATTTAAAATTGTCGAGGTTGGCCAGCTGGCGTTGGGTATTTATGGTTTGGGTGCGGCTGTACAAACTGTCTTTGGTAATGAACACGCGCTGAGCCAGCAGCCGTTGATTAAACTCAACATCGTAGCGGTTAAATGTAATATTATGATAGAACGAAGGCTGCCTGCGTAAAGCTTCTTTCCCCTTCACACCCACATCGGGAGTGAATATGATAGAATCGAGCCTGAATTGTTTATGGTACCCACGCCTGGATGGGTTCAGTATTTCTAGTTTTAGTTTAATCTTCCCTTTTAGCGAATTGGTGTCCAGGGCAAAATCAATGAACTGCTTACTGAAATCATAAAAACCATTGTCTTTTAATATCTGATCAATTCGGTCGCGTTCTTGTGTCAGTTTATCTTGGCTATACACATCACCCTTTTTTACGAACGACAACAATTGATGTTGACTGATAATTTTCTTCACTTTATCATCTGGGATGTTATAGAAAAGGGTATCGTATATATAGGATTTTCCGGGTGTGATAGTGTATTCTAATGCAACTCTCCGGTTTGTTAATGCGTGGGTGTGAGCCTGAACGGAGGCATGGAAATACCCCCGGTTAAACAAGGCACTTTTTAGTTTCTCTTGGGTTTGATGTACGGCAGCTGAATCAAAAACGGTAATCGGTTCGCCCCACTGCATAAACAAGTTTCCATTGTCTATTTTTTTATTCAGGGCATCTACTTTGTTTTGCTTGCGATATTGCAGGTTAATAATCTTTTTTTGATTTTTAGCAGCCGCTATCCGGGTGTCGAATTTTTTTTCGATCCGGGTCCGTTTCCTGAAAAACTTTTCCTGGCTAAAATGTTGCTTGCCGATATAGTACATGGTTACTGGTATGCTGATAGCAGTAGGCTTTATCCGGGTGTTTACTTTTTGTACGAACAGATCGCTCAGCCCCTCATTGTTAAATCCCTTTGGGTGGCGCAGCATTTGGCGGTATAATATCTTTTGATTTTCTTCGAGGTGTTTTGTGCCGATGCATCCCGTAAGCAAAAGCACCCAGGCAAAATGACGGAGTAACTGTCTGTAAAAAATTACGAAAGCGTTAACAATGTTATCCAAAGCAAAAATAAAATTCGTCAAATCCCTGCAAGTAAAGAAATATAGAAAACAGGAGCAATCTTTTGTGGTAGAAGGCGCCAAAAGTGTAGCCGAATTGCTTACCTCCGATTTTATAATAGACTGCGTGTTGGCTCAGCCAGGCTTTCGGAAAGCTTATGCTGGTGTTTTGAAGAAAGAAATTGAGGTGGTTGAAGTAAACGAAAAAGAACTGGCTCAGCTAGGCACGTTTCAAACCAACGATGCGGCACTGGCCGTAGCCCGGATGAAACCCAATACCCCGCCCTTACTGAATGAAGAATTTTGCCTGGTGCTGGACGACCTGCGCGACCCCGGCAATCTGGGCACTATTATTCGCACGGCCGACTGGTACGGATTAAAGAATATCATAGCTTCCGAAGAAACAGCCGATTTTTATAATCCCAAAACGATCAGTGCCACCATGGGGTCTTTTGCCCGTGTTAATGTTTTCTATACACACCTGCCCACTTTTTTGCAAAAGAACCAATGGCCTGTTTACGGCACATTTATGCAGGGCGAAGATGTGCACCGAACTGAATTTAGTACACACGGTTTAATTGTGATCGGAAATGAGTCGAACGGTATTTCACCAGAAGTTTCTTCGTTGGTTACACACCGTATTACCATTCCCCGAATCGGAAAAGCCGAATCGTTAAATGCGGCCATGGCTACCGGCATTGTGTTGGATAATGTGTTTCGGTTAAAAGAATGAACCGCTTTGGCCGGCCGACTCTTCCGAAAGTTTTTCGGCTTCTTCTTTGCCTAAATAACGGTCAATGGCATAGTGCCCTGCGTAAATGAGCGGGGTAAGCAAGATGGCAATAACAAATTTATACAGGTAATTGGTAATGCCGATGGCTGTAATCTGAGGTACCGTAAAGGTGCCATAAAAGGCCAGATAGAGCACTACAAAGCTGTCAATAAACTGAGAGACGAGCGTAGAGCCGGTAGCGCGGAGCCAAAGCATTTTGCTGCCTGTAATTTTTCGTAGTTTCTGAAATACAAACACATCGACCAATTGCCCCAGTAAAAAAGCAGACAAGGAAGCTACAATGATGCGTTGCCCTTGCCCGAGTATTTTGTTGAAGGCAAAATCAATATTAAAAAAATTCCCGGCATCATCGTGCCGGTTGGCCTCCAGCCACCATTGTGCGGGGGGCAGTTTCATAACCAGATAAATGACCAAAAAAGAATAGGCGATAAACAGCGCTGCCAGATAACTGATGCGTTTTACTCCCGGTTTTCCAAAATACTCATTGATCAGATCGGAAGTGATAAACACTACCGGCCAGATAATGGCACCGGCTGTCAGATTAAAATCCATCACAAATCCCAGCACCGGTATATTGGCCGGCTGAAACCCCAGTGTGTTTTCGCCTGAGAAAATTTTTACTCCAATCAGTTCGGCTACGATGGCATTGGTAAGAAATATTCCGGCCAACACCACAAATAATTTATTTTTCTTCTGCTCGATCATAGGCTTAAAACGACACGGTTAATCAGTTAACGAAAAATTCTTTCCTTCTACAGCAAGTTCCGTATTGGCAAAATGTTTTTGAGCCTCAGTTAATAGTAAATTCAAATCTTTGTAGCGGGCAGAGAAATGTCCGATCAATAATTTTTTTACTTGCGCCCGGTGTGCTATCTGTCCGGCCTGGGCGGCCGTACTGTGTTTGGTTTCTTGTGCTTTCCCGATATCGCATTCTAAGAAAGTAGCTTCGTGGTAGAGTAGGTCGGCTCCGGTTATTTGCGGGAGCAGGGCTTCGCAGTAAGCGGTGTCTGAGCAGTAAGCATACGACAAGGAGGGGCGAGGAGGTAATGTATAATCCCGATTGGGATAAAGCAGGTTTCCATGTTCATCAAAAATATCTTCTCCTTTTTTTAAGGAGGCAAGGTGTTGCAGTTTCATGCCCGGCAGCAGTTTATCCTTATCTATTTTTCGGGGCTTTATTTTTTCCCGAAAAAGAAACCCGGCACAATCCAGTTTGTGTAACAAGGGCATCGTATGCACACTAATCGCCTCATCTTCCATAATTAACCTGGCTTGGGTTGGGTTGAAAACATGAAAAATGATTTTGTAGTTCAGCACCGAGCGAGAGTATTTAAGCTGTAGCAGGATAATTTCATCCAACCCCGGAGGAGCATATAAATGCAAATTGCTGGACCGCTTGTGCAGGTGCATGGAGAAGAGTAAGGGCATAAGCCCCAGATAATGGTCGCCATGCAAATGACTGATGAAGATATGCTCTATTTTATGCAAGGATAGTTGATACCGGGCTAATTGTATTTGTGCTCCTTCTCCGCAATCAATCAGACAATGCCGGTTTTGGATAATCAGGTGTTGTGAAGTGGGAAACCTTCCGATAGAAGGAAGTGCTCCGCTTGAGCCAAGGATCGTGAGACTAAGTGCCAAACAAAAAGGAAAGAATATTTTTGAAAAAAGAATGCCTATTCTTTTTTCATGTCTTTTTCAATTTCGTGCATAAATACCGCATCAATACCTTCTTCTACAGAGGGTAAAATGGTTAGTACACTATCTAATTGCGAAATCTTGATCAGTTTCATAGTGTGATCAGACAGGGAAGCCAATACAAAAATTCCTTCTTCTTCCTGTAAGATGCGATTGCCCACCAGAAGGGCACTTAAGCCGGACGAGTCGGCATATTTTACTTCACTCAGGTCTAAAATAATATTGCGCACACCTTCTGCATGCAGGGTTACCATTTCCGATTTCAACTGCGGGGCCACCGTGGAATCGAGCTTTTCTTCGTGAAGCCGGATTAAAGTATATTTTTCTTGTTTATCGATGGTGTATTTCATGTGGAAGGGTTACGATTTAAGGGTTGTCAATTTCTTTGTCTGCTAAGGTAATGATTTAACGATATTTTGCTCAATTCGTTTTTCGAGGGTGGCATAATCTACCGGGGGCAGGGTTTCCCCCGTCATTTGCCGGTACAGCTCGGCATAACGATCAGAAATATTTTTAACAATGGCATCGGTCATTTCAGGAATAGACTGGCCTTCTTTTCCCTGAAACCCATTCTCTATTAACCATTGCCGCACAAACTCTTTCGATAATTGTTTCTGGGGTTCTCCTTTCGATTGGCGCAAGGCGTAGCCGTCTTGATAGAAGTACCGCGAAGAGTCGGGCGTATGTACTTCGTCTATCAGGTATATCTTTCCGTTGTATTTGCCAAACTCGTATTTAGTATCGACCAAAATCAGCCCGCGTGCGGCTGCCAGTTCAGTTCCTTTTTTATACAGATTAAGCGCATATTGTTCTAACATTTCATAGTCGGCATGGGAAACAATCTGTTGGGTAATAATTTCTTCTTTAGAAATATCCTGATCGTGCCCTTCGCTGGCTTTGGTAGTAGGGGTAATGATGGCCTGCGGCAGCGGGTCATTCTCGCGGAGCCCCTCGGGCAGAGGTACTCCGCATAGTTTTCTTTTTCCGGCTTTATACTCGCGGGCGGCATGGCCGGCCAAATACCCGCGCACCACCATTTCCACACGAAACGGATCGCATTTAAAACCGATGGTTACGTTTGGATCGGGCGTGGCAATTACCCAGTTGGGTACAATGTGCTGGGTGGCATGAAGGTTAAAGGCAGCAATTTGGTTGAGTACCCTTCCCTTGTCGGGGATGGCCTTGGGCAGCACCACATCAAAGGCAGAAATACGGTCGGTGGCTACCATCGCCATTTTTTCTCCGAAATAATAAACATCTCTTACCTTGCCCCGGTAAAAGCCTGTTTGTCCGGCAAAATGAAAATGGGTTTCTTTTATTCCATGCATAAGGGCGCAAGTAAGAAAACTATCTGCGATTATTAAAATAGGTTACTTTTTAGGTTCCACTAAAATACCTGCCCGAAAAGTTTCTTTCTTAATCAAAGTTCCATTTTGATCGAACTCTTTCCACTCCTTGTGCTTTTTGTTGGCTACATATTCGCCTTGCTCTTTTATTTTTCCGTTAGGCCAATACCCGGTGTAGAGGCCGTGCAGGCGGCTGCCGATGTAGTTGCTTTCGCTCGACAGTTTTCCATCTTCATAATAATTTTTTACCGGGCCGGTAATTAAATTGTACTTCCAGGTCTCTTCCACTTTGCGTTCTCCGTTTAAATAATACACCGTACGGATGCCGCTCAGCATACCGTTTTCATAGTTTTCTTTCGTGGTTAGTGTTTTGCCATCGTGGGCATAGAAAGACCAAGTGCCATGGGGCTTGGTACGCCTGAAATTTTTCTTAAACAAGAGAATGCCCGTACTGTCGTATGCTCTTAGTTCGCTGTCTATTCCATTAGAAGAAAATTGTTCGCGGGTGCTGATCTGGCCGTTGTGGTAGTAATCTATGTTGGTTCCAATTTTTGCGCCTAAGTTAAAGTTGTATTCGTGCTGCAGTTTACCATCGTCATAATATCCGGTGTTGCTGCTGTGCAGTTTACCAAATTTAAAATGCCCTTTCAGTATGAGTTGACCTCGCAGGTTATAATTAAGAAAATCGCCTACGGTTTCTCCGTCTTTGATGGTGTAGATCAATTCCAGTTGGGCATTCGGATAAAATGATTTCATGTAGCCGCTTACATAGCCATCTTTATAATTGGCCTCGGTTTCTAATACCCCCGATTCGTAGTAGGTTTTGGTTACTCCGTTAGGTCTTTGATTTTTATAGGTGATTTCTTTTCGGAGTTTGCCTGTAGCGTAGTATTCTTTCACGAAGCCATCGGGCTTACCTTTTACAAACATCCCTTCCTGTTTTAAGATACCCGAAGGGAAATAAGATTTTACACTATCTACCAGTTTATTGTTTTGATAGTAGGCTGTTTGGATAGGCTTTCCATTTTCATTGAATACCTCCACGGCCCCTTGCCGTAATCCGTTTTCGTAATTGATTTTGCGCAGGAGTGTTCCCCGCTCGTTGTATTCGAAAAACGTACCCGACCGCACCCCGTTTACAAAAGTTCCTTCAATGGCAATTTTTCCGTTTACAAAATACTTGCGGTATTTTCCATTCATCTCGTTGTCGGCCGAAACAAAATACTCTTCCTGCACCCGCGATTTCGTAGAAGGATCAAAGTAAATTTTTACTTCCTTCTGAGCAAAAACAGGTGAGGAGCAGAGTAGAAAGAATGATATAGCCAGTTTCTTTTTTAGCACTTCAGAATAACGCTTTCCTTGTCCGATCATTGTTATACTTTCTCCAGAACAATGGCCGATGCCCCGCCTCCACCATTGCAGATACCGGCCACGCCCACCGATGCGTTGTTTTGTTTCAATACATTGGCCAGCGTTATGGTAATGCGGGCTCCGGAGGCTCCCAGCGGATGCCCCAACGCCACCGCGCCTCCGTTTACATTTACTTTTTCCGGATCAAGGCCGAGTTTAATGTTGTTAGCAATAGCCACGGCACTGAACGCTTCGTTAATTTCATAATAGCCCACATCTTTTTTCTCTACCCCGGCCATCTTCATGGCTTTGGGTATGGCCAGTGCAGGAGTGGTGGTAAACCACATGGGATCTTGGGCGGCATCGGCAAAGCCGCGGATTTTGGCGATGGCGGGTATGCCTAACTCTTTGGCCTTCGCGGCACTCATCAGGATTACGGCAGCCGCACCATCGTTAATGGTAGAAGCATTGGCGGCCGTTACGGTGCCCTCTTTGGTAAACACCGGCTTTAGCCCGGGTATCTTATCAAAGTTTACATTTTTGTATTCTTCGTCTTCGCTGAATAAAGTAACATCTCCTTTCCTGCCTACGATTTCAACCGGAATTACTTCATCCTTAAATTTTCCGGCAGCCCAGGCAGTGGCCGATCGTTTGTAGGAATTGATGGCGAAGGTATCCTGATCTTGGCGGCTGATGTTCATTTCTTTGGCAGTGTTATCGGCACACACCCCCATGGCGCAATGGTTGTACACATCGGTAAGCCCATCGTAGGTCAGGCCGTCCAGCAGTTGGCCGTCTCCGTACTTATATCCATACCGGGCTTTTGTTAAGTAATAAGGAATATTGCTCATGCTTTCCATGCCGCCTGCTACAACTACTTCGTTTTGACCGAGCATAATGGATTGTGCACCCAGCATGATAGATTTCATGCCGGAAGCACAAACTTTATTTACTAAAGTGCAGGGAATGTTGTAGCCTAACCCTGCAGCCACAGCTACCTGAGTGGCCGGGGCTTGCCCTAAGCCGGCAGCGATAACATTGCCAAAAAAAAGCTCTTGAACATGCCCGGCTTGTAAGTGTATTTTGGCAAGGGCTGCTTTTACTGCGGTGGCACCTAACTTCACGGCCGAAACATTAGCCAAGGTTCCGCCAAAACTACCGATAGGGGTGCGTACAGCCGAAACAATAACAACTTCTTTCATATTCTGGGTGATTAATGGTTTGCGTTATAAATTTTTAGTACAGTAAAATTACCAATCCGGTTTGCCTTTGTCTTTGGGCTTGGTTGCCTTTCGTTTATTTTGTTGAAGATACTGCACTTCCTGGTTTTTCATAGCTTCTAAAATCATCTTGGCCTTATCTTCGCTTATCTTCATGTCTTTCAGTTTGTCTTGTAAAGAAGGATCGGGTTTTTTCTGATCTTCTTTAGTTTCTTTTTTTTC
Organism: Bacteroidota bacterium; assembly: GCA_018267195.1. Lineage (GTDB taxonomy): Bacteria > Bacteroidota > Bacteroidia > Cytophagales > Cyclobacteriaceae > ELB16-189. The sequence goes on from JAFDYY010000003.1 coordinate 59,509, forward strand.
CGGTTGCTTTTCTTTTTGCTCTTTCTCTTGCTGCTGTTTTTTTTGCTCGTTTTCTTTCTGTTCTTTTTCTTTCTGTTCTTTTTCCTTTTGTTCTTTTTCTTTCTGCTCCTTGTTGGGCTGGTCTTTATTATCTTTTTTATCTTGTTTTTTTTCAGAATCTTTCTTTTGCTGCTCTTTGTTTTCTTTGTTTTGCTCCTTGTTCTGATTCTCTTTTTTATCCTTCGGCTGATCTTGTTTTTGTTGTTGTTTCTTCTGCTCTTCCAGTTTCTTCTTTATCATTTCATAATTAAAACGAGCCTGATCGTTTTGTGGTTCTGCTTTTAAAGCTTGTTTAAAATAATGAAGGGCTTCTTCGTATTTGCCTTGCCGATTGGTAAGAACCCCCATCTGTTGGTTGGCCCATGTTTTAATCTTTGAGTTGGCACTGGTAAGAAGAGGCTGGTAAGCCTGATAAGCCCGGGTGGTATCGCTGGTGGTAAAATAGGAGTTGGCCAGGTTCATTTCCAATTCTTCTTCTTTTACCCCTAATGAATCGCGCAGGATTATATAATTTCGGATGGCTGTTTTCATATCGCCTGCCAGATAGGCTTTCTTGGCTTCCGACTTAAGTGAGTTGATTTTACTTACCTTGGTAGGGTCAATTTTCCAGAATAAAAAAATCAGCAACAGGCCGGCCCCTTTCATATCGTTACGGTCTTTACGTCTACCAACAGATCCAATACAAACAGCGCCAGGGCCGCCAGTAGAAAATAATAGTAACGGTTGGCCGAAACATCGGCCATGCGGGCATCGCGCAGCTCGCCTTCAATTTTATCAATGGTGTGGATCATCCGCGATACATCATTTTGTTCTTCGTTAATTTCAAAATATTGGCCATTGGTGCGCTGAGCCAGCGATTTCAGTTCGGAGGCATTAAGTTTGCTTACCACCACATTTCCTTGGGCATCGGTTTTGTAGCCTCGCCCGGTATTGATGGATCCACCCTTTTCAGTACCCACGCCCAGGGTAAAAAGTTTAATACCTTTATCCTCAATTTCTTTTACGATATCGTTGGTTTGCTCTCCAAAATCTTCGCCATCGCTGATCAGGATTATGACCTTGGACTTTTGTTGTGTGCTGGGGCCTTCTTGGTTATTGAGTTTACTAAGCGCCATACGCAGTGGGGGGCCAAAGTCTGTACCTGAAGAGGGCACCAGATTGGTGTTCATGGTTTCGATAAACAAGTTAAGCGCATTTTGATCGTAGGTGAGTGGGCATTGCATAAAGGCCTCCGATGAAAAAATAATTATACCCAGACGGTCGCTGCTGAAGGCTTCCACTACACGTTTCATCTCAAATTTTATTTTTTCCAACCGGGTGGGTTGAATATCGAAGGCATCCATGGATTTGGATAAATCTACGCAGATCATAATGTCTTTGCCAATGGATTTAATTTCTTTTCGGGCATCGCCATACGAGGGGCCCAGAAAAGCCACCAGCAATAAGACGAAGAAAACCGTACGGATAATTAATTTTAAAAAAACAGTATAAAAAAAAGGAGTATTTAGTGTGCGGCTAATTCGATAAATCCTGAAAAGAAAAAATCCATAAAGCACACAAAATAAAAAGACAATAATTGTTTGGGTTATTCCCCAGTCGCGAAACCAAACCACGCTATTTTTTTTGATGCAAATTTAACATTAATGATTAAACCCAGATCATGCAATAGAAAATTGATTGGTATGATTGACGAATGAAAATCAACAACCCATGAAGATAAAATACCCAATGGCGATTTTCATGGTCAAACTCTTTGGGCAGATGATGCATCCCGAATGCATCATCTGGGTTAAAATAAGTAGCTAAGAGGTGTGCGTATGTTTTGGTGAAGCTGAGGTGTATTTATGGGGGCAATGCTTTTTTGTAACGACCTTATGACTAACCCTTTTTTTAAAATCAAAATATTGATTAGAAGCGGCCTTTTTGGTTGTGTTAACGTTGGCTAAAGAGGGTTGTTTGTTGCCCGGTATTGTTATTTTGTTGGTAGCACTAATCAGAAGAATAAACCCCGAAAGCACCATTGCACTATAGCCTATTTTTTTGAACAAAAAATCACTTATCCGTGGTAGTACAGACTTAATAGAAACAGAAGAAATAATAGAAGCCGATGCAATGGTTAGCCCCAAGTACAAAGCTGTTGATGAGTATAGACCTAAAAATGCATAGGTTATCAATTTAATCAGATGCAAAAATATTTCGTTGGCAGCCCGTGTAGCAATAATTTCTTCTTTGGTAAGGCCGTATTTTAGATAAAACCGGTTAAACAACAAACCAATGGCTCCGGTTATCCCGGAAATGAACCCGGCAAATAAACCGATTAATGCCAGCTTAGAATTGGTGTAGGGTTGGGTTGGTTTCGCGGTTTCTTTTTTTGAAGGAAAAACCTGTGGCAGGTTAGCTATTAAAAATAAGGCAACAGCCAATTGTATATAGTTGGGGTTTATGTATTTGATGAGTTGAGCGCCCGCAAAAACGGCCGGGATTGAACAAGGAACAAACCACAAAAATATTTTCCATTGGATGTGCTTTTTAAAGGCGACAATCCTGGAAGCAGAACTAGTAAAAGTGCCGACCGTAAGTGAAAAGGGAACAACGGTTGAAGGTAATAGTAAATTTAAGATGGGGATTAAGATCAGGCTCGCGCCACCGCCCGCAATGGCGCTTATCCAAAAGGAAAGTATGGTTCCTAAAAAAAGCAGAATGGTTATTGACATAAAAAAGTATTTGCAATAGAGTGTTGAGCAAATTGCTTGAGGCAATTTGTTTTTGAATGGAATGAAATTAACTATGCTTATTTCTTATAGCTGATCTGTATTCCCGATCGGCTTTTTTGGTCTATGTGGGTGGTAAAATCCAAGTCTGCATTGACAAATTCTACGTACGATTCGGGCACGTTGCCATCGGTTACATTATGAGCTGCGAAGCAGCCCCCCTTTTTTAATTTAGGTTTAACATCTATAAAGTATTGCTGGTACCAGTCTTTGTCGGCATCAGAAAAGACAAAATCAAATGGGCCGGGCAGTTGTTTTACTATCTCGTGGGCATCGCCCAGCCGGGCATCTACATAGCTTATCAGACCGGCTTCAGTAAGATTTTTAATGGCTTGTTCGTGGCGTTTTTTGTTTCTTTCAACCGTAATTATTTTGCCCCCTGTTTTGCTCATGGCCCACGCCAGCCAGATGGTAGAGTGCCCGGTAGAGGTGCCAATTTCTAAAGCCGATGTGTAGTGATTTTTTACGATGATATCGTGCAAGGTTTGCCCGTCAACGAAAGGTACATTCAGGTCGTGCCATTCGCTGCGGTGTTCTTTTAAAAAGCTCTCCACTTTTCTATCCAATTCGGCAGGTTGGGCTATCAGCCGGCACCCGGCTACCAATAGCCATAGAATCATTGTGTTTTTCATGTATTTAAGAGTTACGATAGCAGGTAAAGAAAAATGAGCGGGAACACAATTCCGATAGCGGCTAATTTCCATCCTCGTTGGCGAAAACTAAACTTTCCTTTTTCTATAAACATACCGGTAATGGCAATCACCATCATGCCGATTCCAAAAATATCCGAATAGTAAATCCACCAGTTGCTGGTGTCTTGGTGCAACTGTGTCATTTGCCCCAACAGCGGAGTTACCCGGTAGGCTTCTATTTGCCCTTTACCCGAAGCTAAATCAATCTGCACATCGTGGCTTTCGTACGAAATACGGAGTGTATTTTCTTCAGCCCGGAAACGCCTCAGGTTATCATTAATGTTTTGATGTTTAGTAAAGTTCGTTATCCAGGTTTCATTAACGGAGTCTTTTAAAGTAGGGGATATGGCAATTTCTTTTTTGTCGTAGGTATATCTGCGCGGGTGCCAGCTTTGGCGGTGGTTTAAGAAAATCCCCGAGAGAGAAAAGGAGATGATTAATCCTACATAAAAATAAGCCATGTCGCGGTGGGTGTTTCGGGAGGTAAGTTTCATGTGTTTTGGTTTTTGGGGGTTAGACAGTTTCAACATGCAATATATTCCCGGATTAAATTAATATAAAAACTTAGTTGGTTAGTAGTGGTTTAAGCAGCTCATTTCTTCGATAGGTTTCCCGATGAAATTGATTAATTTTCAAGGGCAAAAAACTTTATGCGCACGGGAATAAAACATCTGTTGGGAGTGTCTAACGGGCGTGATCAGTCAACCCCTTCAGACTATGGCAGTTGAATCAGACGAAGAATTGATTCAAAGTACGCTTGCGGGTGATTTATCAGCCTTTAAAAAGCTGGTGGTCAGGCATGAGGGCAAAGTGGCGGGTGTGGTACGGTCTATGCTGGGGCAAACCCCCGAAGCCGAAGATGTAGGCCAAGAGGTTTTTATCCGGTTTTATGAGTCGCTTCATAAGTTCCGGGGCGATTCTGCGGTAAGTACTTACCTGACACGCATTGCCATTAATTTATCGCTGAACGAACTGAAACGGAGGAAGCGCAGGTTCTTTCTTTTTACCGGTGACGAAGAAGGGCATCAGGTAAAAGCTAAAGACGACACGCACGACCTGAACGAAATGCTGACGCTGGAGTTTGGTAAGCTCGATGCCGATTTCCGCACGGTAGCCACCCTCCGGCTGGTAGAAGGCTATTCCACCGAAGAAACAGCCGAACTGCTGGGCATTCCTATGGGTACGGTAATGTCGCGGTTGGCCAGAGCACAAAAAAAATTGAAAGAAGGATTATCGAAATATCTAAATGAATGAGTATGGAAACGAAAGTAGAAGATTTGTTTTTGCAATCACTCGATGGGCCACTCACCCGCGAACAAAAAGAGGTGTTGGCTCAACAATTACTGAGCGACCGGAAGCTTAAATTAACGGCCGATCAATATATACTCATCCGCGAAAAACTGAAACGGGAAGAACCAGATTCATTCGGGCCTTTTTTTGCCGAACGGATCGTTAATAAAATTAGAAATCTGAAGCAAGAAATTGATTATCAGATTTTTTTCTTTTTCCGAAAATACCAGGTGGCTGTAATCGGAGTCTTGGTGGCACTCCTTGCTTTAAACATCATGTTTTCCGATCAGCTCACCTTCAAATCTATTTTAGGATTTGAAGATCAAAACCAAGACAGTATTGTAACGATTGATTTATATCAGAACTTAAAATAACCACGAAGATGACAACTGAACGAAGAAAGGCTTTTTTAATGATGGGGATTACATTTATAACCGGTATTATTATTGGTGTATTGGCTACAGGCTTTTTTGCCCGCCAACATTACCACTCTGAAAAAGAGGGAAGCAGAGAATCATACAAACATGGCAAGTGGTCGTTTAGCGAAAAAATATTTTATGTGGTCGATGCCGACTCCGCCCAGCAAAAACAGATGAAGCCCATTATAGAAGAAACCACCACTAAAATAGACCGGCTTCAAAATGAAGGCATGAAATATGTGCGCTCCGTTATGGACTCCATGGTGCAAAAACTCAATCCTATTTTAAAGCCGGAACAACAAAAAGATCTTTATGAGTATATGACCCGCCACGACCGCCACAGAAGCAGCGATGGAGGGAATAAAAGTAAAGAGGATAAAAGCCAGAAAGAAGATCGCCACGAAAAAGAATAAAGGAATGGTCCTCTATATCCATACAGGGGTATTGTAATATTTCTTCCGTGTAAACTCTATTTCTGAAATCTTTCCGTTTAATTTCGCGCCAGCGAAAAAAATGGAAACCTACCAGGAAGCCATCCGGTACTTATATGAAAGCTTGCCCATGTTTCAGCACGTGGGGGCGGCAGCTTATAAAAAAGATATTACAAACACCTTATTGTTAAGCGAAGCGGCCGGTAACCCCCACAAACTTTTTAAAAGCATTCATGTGGCGGGCACCAATGGCAAAGGAAGTTCTTCGCACATGCTCGCTGCCACGTTGCAGGCAGCCGGCTACAAAACCGGTCTCTATACTTCACCCCACCTGAAAGAATTTACCGAACGCATAAAAATTAATGGAAAAGAAATTTTACCTGAGTATGTAGTTTCATTTCTAAAAAAAATGAGACCACACATAGACCGGATCAAACCTTCTTTTTTTGAAACAACCGTGGTAATGGCATTCGATTTTTTTGCCCGCGAAAAAGTAGATGTAGCAGTTATTGAAGTGGGCTTAGGGGGCAGGCTCGACTCCACCAACATTATTACGCCCGAGGTTTCCCTTATTACCAACATCAGTTGGGATCACATGGATTTATTGGGCGATACTTTACAAAAGATAGCGCAGGAAAAAGCCGGAATTGTTAAGCCGCTTATCCCGACTATTATTAGCGAACGCCAGCCCGAAGTACAATCTGTTTTTGAAAACATAGCCCACGAAACAAACAGCCCTCTTTTTTTTGCTACGGATGAATGGGCCATCCACTCGGTAGGGGGCGGGCACTTTGAAGTGAGACATAAGGATTTTATGGCCACCTACGAACTGGAACTGAAAGGAAATTACCAAATTAAAAATCTGGCCGGAGTGTTGGCAACATTAGAGGTAATTCGCACGAAAGGTTTTTTAATTTCAGATCAGGCTGTGGCCAACGGACTGAAAAACACTATACAACTTACCGGGCTGAAGGGACGTTGGCAAATACTTGGCCATAAGCCATTGGTTGTGTGCGACACCGCACATAATGAATCGGGAGTAAGCGAGGTATGGCTGCAGATAAAAGAACAGAAAAAAAAACAATTGCACATGGTGTGGGGCATGGTGCGCGATAAGGACATCAGCCGGGTGCTGGCGTTGTTACCCACCCGGGCACATTATTATTTTTGCCAGGCTAAAATACCACGCGCTCTTCCGGCTGCCCAGTTGAGAGATCAGGCAGCCGTGTTCGGTTTAATAGGCGAGGTGGTGGAGGATGTAAATGAAGCTATTGCGCAAGCCAAAAGTAAAGCCCAAACAGACGATATGGTTTTTATCGGAGGAAGCACTTTTGTAGTGGCTGAAATTAAAGACTTGTAATTGAACGAATGAAAAGCAAACTGAAACGTTTTGAAATTAACGCCTCACGGGAAAATGTTATTGAGCCCGGCAAAGAAATTTATTTTGAAATAAAAGGAAACTGGAATAAAACGTATTTTAAAAATACCCATCCGCTTACCATTGAGCTGGCGTGCGGACGGGGAGAGTACTCTGTTGGGATGGCCCGAACATTTCCCGATCAGAATTTTGTGGGGGTTGATGTGAAGGGCGACCGCCTGTGGAAGGGCAGCACCTGGGCTTTTGAAGAAGGACTGAAAAACGTAGGCTTTCTCCGCACTCAAATAGTACACATCGAAAGTTTTTTTGAAGAAAATGAAGCCGATCAAATCTGGCTTACCTTTCCGGATCCGCGCCCGCGCAAACGCGATATTAAGCGAAGGCTTACCAGTCCTCGTTTCTTAGATATGTTTAAGAAAATACTGAAGGCCGAAGGCTGGTTCCGTTTTAAAACCGACAACACCGGCTTGTTTAACTATACGCTGGAAGAAATTAACCAGCGTTCTGACATCCGCGATGTCGCCTTTACGTTTGATTTGTATAACTCCGACCTCCGGGCTGAGTGCTATGATATTCAGACCCGCTACGAAGCAATTTTTACCGCAGCTGGAGAAAAAATTAAATACCTGAAATTCCGCTTTTCAAAATAACTTTTTGAAAACTTACAAAATCAGGCTAAAGGTAATGCGCCAGAAAAGATTATCGGATGGATTAACAAATTGATAAGGGCCATAGCGATAAAAAAGGGCTCCGCCAAAACCCCAATAACCGATGTGTGCATAGTTGTAGCGAACAATGTTGTTCAGACCCAGTCCGGATTCTATAAATCCCTTATCAAAACTTTTTAACGGCAAACCCAAGTGTGCCGATTGGTTTTCTAATGCACCAAGCCCCGTGTTGTGGTAGAGCACCAACTCCGGCTTAGAATATTTTTTGTTGAGCAAGATGTTGCCGAAATTATGCTGTAAAAAAACAGAAGCATACTGCGACACCGTAAACTCATATAGGCCCATCGTCTGAAAATAATCGTCCACCAAAAAACTAGTGTTGCCCGCTCCACGGCCGTTGTATAATTTTCCGTACGGAGCCAAGCCGCGGATATACCCGGCCGCCAAAAAGAAACGGGTGTGGCTGCCATTGCGGTGTGTCAATAATTGTTTAGCCGAAAAATCGAACCGGGCGTAATTAAAATTCTGAGCATCCCACAGCGAAGCGGCCTGGGCAAAAGAAAAAGTGAATACCGGAAATTGCTGCCCTATAAAAATTTTCTTCCCGTTCAGCCTCAGATAGCTTTCGTTGCGTACGTACCGAAGAGCAATGCCGGTTTCGGCAAGGGTAAATGAATTGATAGACTCGTTATGAAAGAGCAAATGATACGTGTAAGTAGGATGGATTTGGTTTCTTGATACGAACAGGGTGGCGTGCACATCCGGAAGAATAAGATAGCCTAATTCAGCTTTCTGAAATTCGATGCGGTCGTATTGGTAAGCAATCCAGTTTCTAAAACTTTGCGAGCCGAGCAGCTGCCCCTCGCTGGTAAAATGCGAAGAGCCGGTTTCGTAGATGTCGTTAGCGTAGGATAGCTTTAAAAAAAAACTTTTGTTCAAGTTAAAATTAAATTGCGCCTCGCCTCCGTATTTCCAACGCTCATCGCGAAAACCATATCCCGCATAGCCACCCAGCCTCACCCATTTAGAAAAACGGTTACTGGTATAAAGCCCGGCACCCAATCGGTGCGATTCATATCTATTGATTTTAAGCAAACGATTCAAATCTAATTCAATAAGCCCGAGCGGTGCAGTTTGTGTAACTAACATTTCAAGTCCTTTATCCAGCCAGCGCACTTTGCGCAGGGTGCTATCCAGCAGGGTATAGGTTCGGTGCTCTTTTGTGTCGAGGCTGTCGTTGCGGAAACGAGCTAGCGCTACTTTATTTTCTTTATCCGGAGGAAGGGTAAGGTCTAATTTTAAATCGCCAAAGTCATGATGTTTAAGGTTGGGATTAATTTTTATTTCTTTTAAAAAACTGCGTTGGCGCATGAGCATTTTGCGCGAGGCAAAAGCATATTCCTTTAACGTAAGGTCGGTATTGAGTTGTGTGGGAAACCAATGCCCATCGGTCTTTTCATAATTTTGCTGGATGCGGATATCTATTTTGGCAAGCGAATCGGCCGAGGCGGCAATTACATTTTTTATGGCCCAGCCATCGGTGCTGATCGAAAGCATTCCCTTTAGTCCATTAAAAAATGTTTTAGGTTTAGGCTGATAACGGATAATGTAAACGGTGTCTTGCCCGGAGTAGGTGGTATCAGACAGTTGAAACTGATAGCGGCTAAATGTTCCTTTGGTTACGGGGTTTACAAAATCCCGGTCGATTAAGAAAATAGGATCCTGATAAAATGAAATGGGCTGATAGTTATTTGCCAGGCTGGTGAAGAGCGGGCTTTTAAAGCCCGATACTTGCAGGCCGAGCAATTTTTCTTTTTCCTGACCCGGATTGATTACTTTTTTTTCGGTGGCCGATTCGCTGATAAAAAAATGAGTGGTTTGAAGCAGGCTGTCGAAACTGAGCAGATCTTTTTGGTGGTTATTCAATTTCATGGTGTCGGGTCGGGCACGCAATGCCCGAACGGTGGAGTCCATTTTTTTTGAGGGCGCGCTCATAGTCACCACAAATTTGTTGTATGAAATGTATTGGTACGATTTCAGGTTGCGCGGATCGTTATCCTTTTTATGAGCAATAGCCTGCCGAATGATACGGAATGCCGGATTTTCTCCTTTTGTTCCGGTTATGATAAGTTCGGCCAGCGAGGTAGAAGAAGGTATAAGCAGCCGGGTAGGGTTGCTCTGTAACTGTATAAAAGAAAGCGTTCGGCTTTTATAACTGATATGCGAAATAGTAATCACACCTGAATACCCGGACGGAACAAATAAGGTGTAACTTCCTTCGATGTCGGTCGTGCTGCCGCTGCGCCCATCGTCTAGCGTGAGGTTGGCAAACGCTACCGGCTGGCGGCTGATGCTGTCAATGATTTTCCCTTTAATGACCGACTGACCCAATACATTAATACAAGCGAGGAAGAACACGGAAAAAATAAATATTTTTTTTATCCGATCCATTCCTTTTTTAAAGAGTTGGTAAAAAACCTACAGCACAATGTTTACGATCTTCCCCGGAACAATGATTACTTTTTTAGGGGTTTTTCCTTCGCTCCATTTTTGCATGGCTTCGGAGGCGAGTACTTGTTTTTCTATTTCTTCTTTAGGTACATCGAGCGCAAAGTTCATTTTGGCCCGCACTTTTCCGTTAATGGAAATGGGATATTCAAATGAAGTTTCCGTTAAATAACTCTCATCAAATTTTGGAAAGCTGGCATAGAGTACCGATTTATTGTGGCCCAGTTTTTCCCATAGTTCGTCTGTAATGTGGGGGGCAAACGGAGCCAGCACAATAGTGAGCGGCTCCAGAATTTTTCGTTTGCTGCATTTTAACGAAGAGAGTTCGTTCACACAGATCATAAATTCACTCACCGAGGTGTTGAAAGAATAATGATCAACATCGTACCCTACTTTTTTAATTACTTTATGCAGGGCTTTCAGTTCTTCGCGTGTGGGCTCGGCATCGCTTATGTTTACCTGGCCGTTGGCATCGTGAAACAAATTCCAGAAACGCCTTAAAAATTTATACACCCCATCTATGCCGCTGGTGCTCCAGGGCTTGGAGGCTTCCAGCGGGCCGAGGAACATTTCGTAAAGGCGCAGGGTGTCGGCACCATAGGCATCGATTACATCATCTGGGTTAACCACATTAAAGTATGACTTGCTCATTTTTTCAATGGCCGTGCCGCATACATACTTTCCATCTTCTTCCAAGATGAATTCCGCATTTGCAAAATCGGGTTTCCATTTTTTGAAGGCTTCGGTATCCAGTTCTACTCCGTTCACTATGTTTACATCTACATGGAGTTCATCGTACCGGCCATCGTAGCGATTAAGCAACCCCAAGGATATAAATTGATTGGTTCCGCGCAGGCGATAAACAAACCTGGAGTCGCCCGTAATTTTTCCCTGGTTAATTAATTTTTTAAATGGCTCATCGAAGTTTAAGTAGCCCAGATCGTGCAGGATTTTTACCCACAGGCGCGAGTAAAGCAAGTGAGCCACGGCATGTTCTGATCCGCCAATATACACGTCCACCTGGTTCCAGTAGTCGAGCGCTTTTCGGCTGGCAAATTCGTTTGCGTTGTGCGGATCCATGTAGCGTAAAAAATACCAGGCTGCACCGGCATGGGTGGGCATGGTGTTGCTGTCTCGTTTCGCCTCTTGCGTAAAATGAATCCAGTCGCTCAGATTCGCCAGCGGCCCTTCCCCGTTGCCGGACGATTTAAAATTGTCGGTATCGGGCAGCACCAACGGCAGGTCTTTGTCGCTTAGGGCATACGGCATATCATTTTGGTACACCACCGGAAAAGGCTCGCCCCAATAGCGCTGGCGGCTCCAGCCGGCATCGCGCATTTTATAATTCACTTTTCGATGGCCTATTTTCTTTTTTTCAATTTCATCAATGGCCACATCTATTGCCCGGTGCATCACCAATCCATTGAGGAAGCCCGAGTTTTCAAGGATGGCATCTTGGGTAGGGTTGGCCTCCTTGCCATTGAAATGGGCACCGATAATATTGGTGATGGGGATGTTGAAATGATTGGCAAATTTAAAATCGCGTTCATCGCCACAGGGCACGGCCATAATGGCGCCTGTGCCATAGCCGGCCAGCACGTATTCGCTGATCCACACCGGTATTTTCTTTTTGTTGAAAGGATTGATGGCGTAGGCTCCGGTAAAAGCCCCCGTAATTTTTTTTACTTCCGCCATGCGCTCTACTTCCGAGCGGCTCTCTACATATTTTAAATAATTGTCGACCTCGTTTTTCTGATTTTTTGTAGTGATAGATTGAACGAGGTCATGCTCCGGTGCCAGCACCATAAAATCAACTCCGAAAATAGTATCGGGGCGTGTGGTGAAGACACGAATTTGGGGCTCACGGGTTGCGTCTTTCATTAACGGGGGGACGGCAAGACTAAATTCTACTTCAGCACCTATACTTTTTCCAATCCAGTTGCGCTGGATTTCTTTCATGGAATCGCTGAAGTCTATCTGTTCCAATCCTTTCAGAAGCCGGTCGGCATATTCGGTAATACGCAGATTCCATTGGCGCATTTGTTTTTTTATTACCGGAAATCCTCCGCGGTAGCTTACGCCATTAATCACTTCGTCATTGGCCAGCACGGTGCCCAGTGCTTCGCACCAGTTTACATCGGTATAAGCCAAGTAAGCCAGGCGGTATTGCATCAAAATTTCTTGTCGTTTTTTTTGAGGGAATGATTTCCACTCGGCTGCGGAGAATTGTGGTGTTTCAAACTTAGGATTGGGTACAGGGTGTTCGGCATTTCCGGCTACTTCAAATGTGCGGGTCAGTGTAACGATGCGCTCGGCTTGGTTTGTTTTCCGGTTAAACCAACTATCGAAGATTTGGAGGAAGATCCACTGTGTCCATTTATAGTAGGCTGGGTCGCACGTTTGTACTTCACGGCTCCAGTCGTAGCAGAAGCCGATTTTGCCGAGTTGCTTTTTAAAATTCTGAATATTGTCTTGGGTAGATTTTGCCGGATGCACACCATGCTCAATAGCATATTGTTCGGCCGGGAGGCCGAAGGCATCAAACCCCATCGGGTGCAGTACGTTAAACCCCTTCAGGCGTTTATAACGAGCCACTATGTCTGAGGCGATATAGCCCAGCGGGTGCCCTACATGCAATCCCGCACCGGAAGGGTAGGGGAACATATCCAGCACATAGTATTTAGGTTTATCCGATTCGTTGGATACTTTATAGACCTGATCTTTTTCCCATTTTTCGCGCCACTTGTTTTCAATATGCTTGATCTCTTCTTTGCTGTAATCGGCCATAACCAAAAAATATAAACAGTTGTAAACTGCAAAAGTAGCCTAAAGTGGCGATTTGAGAGAAGAATGATTTTTTAAAATTTAATCTTCTTTTTTGTAAAGATCTTCGTAGGTAAGGCTGGTGGCTGGAGTCGGTTTACTTTTTACCAACTTAAGCTGCATGGCCAGCGCCCAGGCCAGCATCATAAAAATGATAATGTAACCGGTACCAAAAATGACCGGGTTATAAGTGGAGAAACCTTCGTACACAAAAATATCGTACGAGAATAAGATCAACCCGAGAATGATGGAAAGCGTAAGTAACCCCGAGCCGGTTCGCTCATTTACCCACGCACGGATTACGATGAAGCCCACATACAGCAGAAGGGTGCCAGAGGTAACAAGATAAACCGCAAGCCCCTGCGTAAAGGTGAAGGGCTCTGTAGTAAGTGTGAAAACCGCAAAAGCAAAATTGGCCAAAATTAATCCATACTTAATCATCAGGTTGGTTTCATTATGAAAGATATTCCCCACAAAAAGAATAGCCCACGACATGGTGAGGTAGAGAGTAAGGTACTCAATGCGAATGGTGGCAATCCAACTGAATTCCGGATAGAAAGTGCCGAAGAGATAATTATTAGAGAAGGCCGACCGTACCGACCAACTGATACACAACAACGCAAAGTACAAAACCGCTGATTTTTTACGAGATACAAAAAAAATGAACAGATAAAATAAACCCGTTAGCATTAACACTGAAGTTTCAATTAAGTTGCTGACAATGCGTACCTGGGTGCGCCAGTTCATCTGGCCGACCGACCCCAGAAAGATCATTTCTTTTATGCCGGATTTATGATGATAGAAGTTGGCAATCTGCACTACTAACTGCAGGGTATCGCTGGTAACTTTAAAAGATACAGTATGGGGAAGCCATTGGGGCGTTGTTTCTTCTTTTGATAACCCCACCTTACCGTTTGTGGAAATTAATTTATTGTTCGCATAGAGCCGATAAGCATTATACATTTCCGGAACAAACAGCGATAGGCTGTCGGCAACATGAGCCGGGAGCAATACACGGATGAGGTATGTGCCCAGATCAGCCGGCTTGCCATTTTCTTTTTTATCCCATAACCCAGGAAAATGCACAACACTAAAAGGTTGGCCGGCCAGTTCGTTGGCAGCCAAAATACGCCCTTCATAAAAATGAGCAGGCCCACTCACCTGAAAGGGAGAGTGGTTAATAGTCCAGCCGGAAGCGTCAATCAGAGTAATAGAAGACTCATTGGTTTGGGCGCAGCAAAAACCAACCACACCAAGAAACAAAGTCAGGAGATGTAATCGTATCAATTTTCAGTTGTTTACTTTCGTTCATCATTATTTTGCCAAGCCAACGAATACAAAAATGATAATTTATTTGGAAAGGGGCATGATAACGGCCACTATGTTTTACGGTAAGCAGATTTAAGATTTATAAAAGACATTGATCTAAAGGCAATTAACATACGGCCTGGCTGCCAAGCTATGGGTTCTTGTGAGAGGAGGGATCAGGCAAAAAACACGAACGGTATGCTTCAGATGATGGGGGCAAGCCGCCTCGAAGCTGATAAAAAAGAAATAAAATATTGCGTGTGGAAAAAATAAATTTGAAAAAATGCCGGTGAGATGTAGATTTGTGCGGTTCTAAAAAGCGGATGCCTAAACATACCAAGATGAAGGAAAATTTAGTCGGTCTTCTCAAGTCACTCACCTTCGCCCTTTTCATTTCTGCTACTACGGTTTCTTTTGCACAAGAAATTTCAAAAGACGCAGCCGTCATTAAAGCAGGCGAAGAGTTGTTCAACGGGAATTGTAAAGCTTGTCACCGGGTTAAACAAAAATTAGTCGGCCCTGCCTTAGCAGGTGTGGATACACGTGTGCCGTCTGTAGCCTGGATCAAAAACTGGGTGCGCAACCCGGCCAAGGTTATTGCCAGTGGCGATAAGTATGCTGTGGATTTGTATAATGAATACAACAAAAGCCAGATGACGGCTTTCACCAGCTACACAGATGATCAGATCATGAGCATACTGGCGTATGTAAAATCGGAAGCAGATAAACCCGATGCCACGGCCGCCACACAGACTGCAGCCGGAAATGCAGCCGGCCAAGGAGGCGAACCATCCGGATACCTGGATGTTATCTTGGTAGGGATGATCGTTATCTTACTATTGATGTTGGCCATTCTGGGTATCGTAAGTAAAGCGCTAAAAAAATACCTGAATGAAAAGCCGCTGAGCGAAGAAGATAAAGAAGTGGTGAATAGCCCTTATACATTAGGTGGTTTCTTGCGCAGCCCGGGCTTTATATTTTTAGTAGTGTTTGTGGTGGGGGCGGTAACCTTTAAGACTGTAATAGACGGACTTTATTCAATTGGCATTCAGCAAAACTATCAGCCCAAGCAACCCATTGCCTTTTCACACAAATTGCATGCGGGCTCTTACGAAATTAATTGCGTGTATTGCCACACGGGTGCAGAGAAGGGCAAACAGGCTAACATTCCTTCACCTAATATTTGTATGAACTGCCACTCGCAGATTAAAAAAGAATCACCAGAGATACAGAAAATCTATGCGGCCATTGGGTATGATGTAAACTCGGCTTCTTATACCGGGAAACAAAAACCGATTGAGTGGGTACGCATTCATAATTTACCCGATCTGGCCTACTTCAACCACTCCCAACATTATAATGTAGCCGGGGTTAAATGCCAAACCTGCCACGGCCCTATTGAAGAAATGGAAGTAGTGAAACA
The DNA here is from genome assembly GCA_018267195.1 of Bacteroidota bacterium. Taxonomy (GTDB): domain Bacteria; phylum Bacteroidota; class Bacteroidia; order Cytophagales; family Cyclobacteriaceae; genus ELB16-189. The sequence continues at coordinate 75,259 of JAFDYY010000003.1, forward strand.
ATATTCTTTGCTTACCATGGGCTGGTGTATTGATTGTCACCGCAAAACAGATGTTAATACAGAAGGCAATGCCTATTACGACCGATTGGTGCAAGTACACAATGCAGCCAAAGGCAATAAATCTAAAATGAAAGTGGAAGACATTGGTGGGCTGGAGTGCTCAAAATGTCATTATTAATACATAGTATCAATTCTTCGATCTCAATATGAGCGAAACAAAAAAGACATACTGGAAAGGGTTAGCCCAGCTGAAAAACGATCCCAACTACGTAAAACACGCCAACGATGAATTTGTTGATTTAGGCGTGGAAGAAGATCCCGGTCACTCGCGCAGAGATTTTCTGCGGATGATGGGTTTCAGCGTGGCAGCGGCTTCATTGGCCGCGTGCGAAGCCCCCGTACGAAAAGCGATTCCCTATATTATGAAGCCCGTTGATATTGATCCGGGCATTCCTAATTACTATGCTTCCTCTTACGTAAACGGAGGCGACTACTGTAGCATTGTAGTGAAAGTACGTGATGGCCGCCCTATTAAAGTAGAGGGCAACAGCCTTTCAACCGTAACGTTGGGCGGTACCAGCGCCCAGGTAGAGGCTTCCGTGCTTTCCTTGTATGATAATTTCAGGCTTCGTGGCCCGCAAAGAGGCGATACCAAAACCGATTGGGAGGCTATTGATAAAGAGATCATTGCAAAACTGGAAGAAGCAGCGGCTAAAGGAGCCGCCATCCGCATTGTAAGCAATACTATATTAAGCCCGAGTACATTGGCCACCCTTGCCAAATTTAAAGCCAAGTACCCCACCACCGAACATGTTCAGTACGATCCGGTTTCAACGTATGGTATAACCCGAGCCAATGAAGAAAATTTCGGTGTGGCCATGATCCCATCGTACGATTTCAGTAAGGCTAAAACAATTGTCAGCATCGATGCTGACTTTTTAGGTACATGGGTTTCGCCTATCGAATTTACCAAACAGTATGCCGCCACACGTGTGGTAAACGAGGATAAACGCGAGATGTCTCGCCACTATCAGTTTGAGTCGAACCTCTCGTTAACCGGTGCCAATGCCGATTACCGCACCATGATTAAGCCCTCGCAACATGGCTTAGTCGTGGCACAATTATATAACCTGATTGCCGCCAAGGCGGGTAAATCAGCATTATCAGCCGGAATCGATAAAGTGGCTAATCTGGAAAAGGCAGCCGAAGAACTGTGGAGCAACAAAGGCAGCGCTTTGGTCGTGAGTGGTTCGAACGACAAAGCGGTGCAGGTAATAGTTAACGCTATTAATGATTTATTAGGAAGCTATGGCGCTACCATCAACACCAGTTTGCCGGTTAATTTCCGTAAAGGAAATGACGAAACAATGGCTTCATTCATATCAGATGCCAAAGACGGAAAATTAGGCGCAGTTATTTTCTATAATTGTAACCCGGTGTACGATCACCCGATGGGGGAAGAATTAGGAAACGCACTGAAAAATATTTCGCTGACAGTTTCTACTTCCTACACTCCGGACGAAACCTCTTCAGCTTCGGCTTATAAAGCTCCGGATCATCATTATTTAGAATCTTGGAATGATTTTGAGCCGAAACCCAATTCATTCAGTTTATCCCAACCGGCCATCACACCGATATTCAAATCGCGTCAGGCACAGGTAAGCTTGCTGATGTGGGCAGGAGAAACCGTGGAGGATTATTTTAGTGTATTGCAGGAAAATTGGAAAAATTGGTTTTCTGAAAAAGGAACTGATTTTCAAACCTTCTGGGATAAATGCCTGTACGATGGAGTTTATCAGGCTGTTGCCGGTAAGAAAGAGGAAGAACCTAAGGGAAAAGGAAAAGAAAAAGGCAAGGAAAAACAGAAGCTGTCTGATAAAGTTCTCAGCTATATCGGAAAAGAGCAGGAAGCGGCCGCTTCCATTGCGGCCAACTATAAAGCTGCCAATGAAGGCGTGGAAATAGCAATCTACGAAAGCTATGCCGTAGGCAATGGCTCACAGGCCAATAACCCGTTGTTGCAAGAGTTACCCGATCCCATTACCAAAGCAGTTTGGGATCATTATGTTACCATCTCGCAAAAAGATGCTAACAAGTGGGGAATTGATAATGATGCGGAAGGAAATACACAGAAAGTAAAAATAACGGCTAACGGAAAAACCGTTATCGTGGCAGCATTGGTTCAGCCCGGTCAGGCCGAAGGCACCATTGGCCTTTCGCTCGGCTATGGCCGAACGAAAGTAGGCGTGGTGGCCAAAAATATTGGAGCCAACATATATCCTTTGGTTACTCTGCTAAATGGATCACTGAACTACAGTGTTTCAACCGGAGTATCCATTGAAAAAACAACGGAAGATTTTCAGATTGCTCAGACACAGATTCATCAAACCTACATGGGGCGTGAAAATGTGATACAGGAAGCTACGCTGGCAGAGTTTAAAGAAGACCCGGCAGCGGGAAGAGATATTCCTAAAATTACCAAGTGGGATGAAAAAGTAGATATTGCTTCCGTAAGTATGTGGAAAGGCCATTCCTATCCTAATCACCATTGGGGAATGACGATTGATTTAAACTCTTGCACCGGATGCGGTGCATGTGTGGTAGCTTGTAATGTAGAAAATAATATTGCGTTGGTAGGCAAAGATGAAGTTATCCGCAGACGCGAAATGCACTGGCTACGGATAGACCGCTATTACAGCAGCGATGCCAAGCATGATGATTACAAAGGATTAGAGATAGCTGCCGAAAATCCGGAGGTTACTTTCCAACCGATGTTGTGCCAGCATTGCAATAATGCATCGTGTGAAACGGTGTGCCCGGTAGCGGCTACCACTCATAGCACGGAAGGATTAAACCAGATGGCTTATAACCGTTGTATCGGTACTCGCTATTGCGCCAATAACTGCCCTTATAAAGTGCGCAGGTTCAACTGGTTTAAATATCATGACAACCAACAATTCTATCAGTCTAACCCGGCTATGAATACCGATCTCGGAAGAATGGTATTGAATCCGGATGTAACGGTGCGCTCCAGAGGGGTAATGGAAAAATGTTCATTCTGTGTGCAACGTATTCAGGCGGGCAAGTTAAATGCCAAGCGCGAACGCAGAGAATTGAAAGATGGAGAAGTGGTAACGGCTTGCCAGGCATCGTGCACTTCGGGGGCTATTGTGTTTGGCGACATGAACAATCCGGAAAGCGCCATCAGCAAATTGCTGAAGATTGATCATTATATTGAAAAAGAAGTTGAAAAAGACGGGAAGAAAGTAACCGAGAAAGTATTCAACTACAGCTTCGATAAAAAAATTGGCAACCCGCGCGCTTACCGTGTGTTGGAAGATGTGGGCGTGAAACCCAATATTTTCTACCTGACCAAAATCAGGAACAAAGACAAAGCCGAACATGCTTCATAAACATATAAATTCAGATCAAAACGAATAATTACCAACGAACATGCAAGTAACCTCAACTTTACGCGAACCCTTAGTAACCGGAGGAAAGACCGTTCGTGATGTATCGGAAGACATCAGCAGGCAAGTAGAAGGGAAGCCCACCAGCCTTTGGTGGATCGCTTTCGGTATTTCTTCCGTATTGTTTCTTTTTGGTGCCTATTGTTTTTGGATTTTACTTTGGAATGGGGTAGGTGTTTGGGGGCTTAATAAAACAATCGGTTGGGCGTGGGATATCACCAACTTTGTGTGGTGGGTCGGTATCGGTCACGCGGGCACATTAATTTCAGCTATCTTATTACTGTTCCGTCAGCGCTGGAGAATGTCTATCAACCGGGCGGCAGAAGCCATGACTATTTTTGCCGTGATCTGTGCCGCTAGTTTCCCGTTGGCACACATGGGGCGTCTTTGGATTGGCCCGGTGTGGTCGTTGCCACTCCCCAATACCTTTGGTTCGTTGTGGGTAAACTTTAACTCTCCCCTGCTGTGGGATGTGTTTGCCATCTCTACATATTTTTCAGTATCGCTTTTGTTTTGGTACATGGGGCTAATACCCGACTTTGCCGTTATCCGCGACCGGGCCGTTCGCACCGGGCATAATGTACGGGCGGCCATCTATAATGCATTAAGTTTTGGTTGGAGTGGAGGAGCCAAAACATGGATGCGCTATGAATCAGTTGCATTGATATTAGCCGGATTGTCAACCCCGCTGGTATTATCCGTTCATACCATTGTATCAATGGACTTTGCCACGTCTGTAATTCCCGGCTGGCACGCTACTATATTCCCTCCCTATTTTGTGGCCGGTGCGATCTTTTCAGGATTTGCTATGGTGCTTACCCTGTTGCTGGTAACGCGTAAGTTATTCCATTTGGAAGACTACATTACGATCTATCACGTTGAGTTGATGAACATCATTATTATCATTACCGGGTCTATTGTGGGGATTGCTTACATCACGGAATTCTTTATTGCCTGGTATGGGCAGGTTCCTGCGGAGCAATATACCTTCATTAACCGGGCCTTTGGTCCTTACTGGTGGGCCTACGCTTCCATGATGACCTGTAATGTGATTTCGCCTCAGCTTTTCTGGTTTAAAAAAATCAGAACCAACCTAGTGGCTACATTCATTATTTCCATCATTGTTAATATTGGTATGTGGTTCGAACGGTTTGTAATCATTGCCACCTCTATTCACCGCGACTACCTCCCGTCAAGCTGGTCTATGTTTTACCCTACGTTCTACGATGTAGGACAGTATATATTTACCTTCGGGTTGTTCTTCTGCGCATTCTTGCTGTTTGCCAAGTATTTCCCGGTGATTAACATGGCCGAAGTAAAAAGCATTTTAAAATCTACCTCTGAAAAGAAATAGTGATATGCAAAGCAATAAAAATTTTGTGGTTGGGATTTTTGATGACGAAGATGTGCTGCTCGATGCCGTAGAAAAAATACGCGGCAATGGGGTGCGCATAGACGAAGTCTATTCTCCATTTCCGGTTCACGGATTGGATGAGGCCTTAGGCTATCGCAGAACACGCCTGCCAATTGCCTCGTTTATGTTTGGTATTACGGGCACCATCTTAGCCCTTTTCACCCAAACGTGGATGTTGGGGTACGACTGGCCCATGGATATTGGCGGAAAGAACCATGCTTCGTTGCCTCCATTCATTCCAGTCACTTTTGAGTTTACGGTACTCTGTGCTTCGTTTGGAATTGTTATTACGTTTTTAATTGTGAGCAATATGAAGCCGTATTCCTGGCCTCGTTCGTATGATATCCGCAGCACAGACGATAAGCACGTTATGGCTATTGACTTAGCTCATAACAAATTGAGCAAAGATGAAATTGGCCGATTGTTGAAAGACAGTGGCGCTTCGGAAGTAAATGAGAAAAATTTTTAATTCGGTAAATATGCGTTTGATAACGAATTTGGTTTTGGGTGCATCGGCCGCCATTTTTCTGGCCGGTTGTAAAGCCGGAGGCGATTACCAGGGAACAGAATATGCTCCCAACATGTATCACTCGGTAGCTTATGAATCGCTTTCGCAAATTACCGATCAGGATGCCGGCTGGTATTTCAATGCCCTTGATGCCCGATCGGGCGAGTTTTACAATTCCAACCCGTACAATCCCTATAAGATGAACCTGCGTCAGCCACCTAAATATGTGGTAAAGAGAGAGGCACATGGTTGGTTGCCTTATCGGGGCACAAATGATACAACCGGATTGCGTTTAGCCAACCGGTTAGTGAATCCGTTTGAGGCGTCACCGGCTATTTTAGATCGAGGCAAAGTACTTTATGAAACATACTGCAAACATTGTCATGGAGCCAAAGGTGGAGGCGATGGTAAAGTAGCTCAAGGTGTAAAAATTGATGATGTAGAGCACAGTTCATATCCCGGAGTAGCCAACTTGCGGGGCGATGCCTACAAAAAAATTACCGAAGGACATATCTTCCATGTCATCACGTATGGCAAAGGCCTGATGGGGGCACACGGCTCGCAAGTAAGCGAGGAAGACCGTTGGAAGATAGCCAAGTATGTAAAAGAACTTCAGAAAAATTGATCTATAATAAATAGCATGCAAATGATTGCTGACGAAAAATACGAGTTTAAAGCCCAGACTAAAACCAAGTTGATTATTCTGGCAGCGGTAGGCCTTCTCCTTTTGGTAGCAGGTATTTTCATGGTTAATTCGGGCGGGCATGAAGAGCACCATGCTTCGATTGAAATATCAAAATCGCTTACGGCCAGTTTGGCTCCGCAAGAAGCCGGGCATCAGGAAGTGGCAGCAGGAGAACACCATGGCAGCCCTGTCTGGTTGAAGAAAATATACACTTCACTTTGGCAGAATAGTATTTTCTATACCGGGATAGGAATTATAGGCTTATTCTTTGTAGCCATACAATACGCTGCTCAAGCCGGCTGGTCGGCCCCCATTAAACGTGTTCCGTTGGCTATTGGAAGTTGGATTCCCGTAGCTGGTATTTTTATGGTAGTGCTGTGGTTCGTGGCCAAAGGCGATATTTTTCACTGGACACATCACGACTTGTTTGATAAAAGCAGCCTATCGTATGATGAGGTAATTGAGGGCAAAGGCGGTTTTTTCTATTGGCCGTTAGCGGCCGGAAGTTTCCCGCTTTTTTTCTTTATACGAATGATAGCTTTTTTTGGACTCTGGTATTTATTCTATGTGTGGATAAAAAGAGAAATGCTGGCAGAAGACATCAATGGAGGAACAACTCATTGGTTGAAGGCCAGAAAGTATTCGGCCATCTTCCTGGTAATTTTTGCCGTATCTTCTTCCATTGCCGCATGGGATTGGGTAATGAGTATTGATACACATTGGTTTAGCACGATGTTTGGCTGGTACGTGTTTGCCAGTTGGTGGTTATCCGGGCTTGCCGCCATAACCATTTTTGTAGTGTACTTAAAAAGTGCCGGGTACTTGAGGTTAGTCAATGCCAATCATCTGCACGACCTTGGAAAGTTCGTGTTTGCGTTCAGCATATTCTGGACCTACATTTGGTTTGGTCAGTTTTTATTGATTTGGTATGCCAACATACCCGAAGAAACCATCTATTTTATTTCGCAAATGAGGAATACTCCTTATAGTTGGATTTTTTATGTCAGCTTGTTTATGAATTTTGTACTTCCTTTCTTATTACTGATGACACGAGACTCCAAGCGGCATATTTCCATGTTGAAATTGGTTTGCCCGATTGTACTGATAGGACAATGGTTTAATTTCTATAATATGGTAACACCCGGAGTTATGCAACACAATGGAGGAGTCGGCTTTTTAGAAATTGGTGTGAGCCTTGTGTTCCTTGCTGTATTCCTGTTTGTAGTACTGAACGCACTTTCAAAAATTCAATTGGTGGCCAAACATCATCCTTTTATGGAAGAAAGTTTGAACCATCATATTTAAGAGACTTTAAAAGACGACATTATGAATATGATTATTGGTTTGGGAGTTGTTTTAGTAGTAGCCATTCTATACATGATCTTTCGTATCGGAAGGCTCATGGAAGTAGCCAAGGAGAAAAATGAAGACGATAACTCGTGGAATAATATCAATGCTTTTCTTTTTTTGCTTTTCATGGTTTTTGGGTTGATCGGTTTTTTCTATTATTCCTACAAACACTATGGAACATACGAACCTCCTGTAGCCTCCGAGCATGGTGTGGTTACCGATAATTTATTTTGGATAACGATGGCCATCACCGTAGTTGCTTTTGTGGCCATTTTTATTGTGATGTTCTGGTTTACCTACATCTACCGGTACAATAAAAACCGTAGGGCAGCTTTCTTTGCGGATAACCATTATCTTGAAATTACCTGGACGGTAATTCCGGCTGTCGTTTTAGCTTTGCTTATCCTTAAAGGTTTGCGTGTATGGGGCGATATTACAGGCCCGGCTTCCAAAGAGGCAGTGGTTATAGAAATGATTGGCCAGCAGTTTGCCTGGACAGCACGTTACCCGGGGGTAAAAGACCGCGAGTTAGGACATCATAATTATAAGCTGATTGACGCCTCCAATGAGTTTGGTTTAGACTTAACCGATAAAAATTCATTTGATGATTTTAAATCGCTGACTCTGTATTTGCCAAAAGGCAAAGAAGTATTATTGAAAATCCGGGCGAAAGATGTAATCCATAGCGTATTCCTTCCTCATTTCCGTGTAAAGATGGATGCCGTACCCGGTATGCAAACCCAATTTAAATTTACCCCTACCAAGACGACCGAAGAAATGCGCACGGAAACAGGGAATGCTAAATTTAATTATGAAATGGCTTGCACTGAAGTTTGTGGACGTGGGCATTTTTCGATGCGGTTTCCGGTGATAGTGGTCGAGCCGGATGAGTATGAAAGATGGATGGCATCGCAAACTCCTTGGCTTAAGCAAAACCCAGACTATATGAAATATGTGCCAGCCAATTTAAAAGAAGCGGCTGCTATTAAAGCGGGGTTGTCATTAGAGGGTATTCAAACATCAAATTCGGTTTCACTGAAATAATTTTTTTAAAATGGAAAATCATTCACACGAGGAACATGGACATGAGCACCATGGAAATTTTTGGACTACGTATATCTTTAGCGAAGATCATAAAGTAATTGCTAAGCAGTTTCTTATTACCGGTATGATCTGGGCATTGATTGGGGGCACCCTTTCGGTGATCTTCCGTCTGCAATTAGGTTTTCCAAATGCCAATTTAAGTTGGTTAAAACCATTGCTTGGGGGGTGGATAACAGCCGAAGGTAAGATTGATCCGGAGTTTTATTTGGCTTTGGTTACCATGCACGGCACCATTATGGTGTTCTTTGTATTAACGGCCGGGTTGAGCGGCACTTTCAGCAACTTTCTTATTCCCTTGCAGGTGGGTGCCAGAGATATGGCCTCCGGGTTTATGAACATGCTCTCTTATTGGTTTTTCTTTGCCTCGAGTTGTGTGATGTTTACTTCGCTTTTTATTTCTACCGGTCCGGCTGCAGGCGGGTGGGTAATTTATCCACCGTTAAGTGCGTTGCCCCAGGCTATTTCCGGTTCCGGGTTGGGTATGACGCTGTGGCTCGTTTCCATGGCTTTATTCATTATCAGTTCATTGCTCGGAAGTATTAACTATATCACGACTGTAATAAACCTGCGCACGGTAGGCATGTCGTTTACAAAATTACCACTTACTATTTGGGCATTCTTCTTTACGGCCATTATCGGTATATTATCTTTCCCGGTTCTTTTTGCAGCCGCGCTATTATTGATTTTCGACCGAAGTTTCGGTACGAGCTTTTATCTTTCCGATATCTACATTGGAGGGGAGGCTCTACCCAACGAAGGAGGTAGCCCTATATTATTTCAGCATTTGTTTTGGTTCTTGGGGCACCCGGAAGTTTATATTGTATTATTACCGGCATTAGGTATAACCTCCGAGATTATTTCCACGAACTCGCGCAAACCTATTTTTGGTTACAAGGCTATGGTAGGCTCTATGTTGTTTATTGCCGTACTATCTTTTGTGGTGTGGGCACATCATATGTTTGTAACCGGTATGAACCCGTTTTTGGGTTCGATCTTCACCCTACTCACTTTGATTATTGCCGTACCCTCCGCAGTTAAAATATTTAATTACGTTACTACGATTTGGCGGGGTAATCTGCGATTTACACCAGCTATGCTTTTCTCTATCGGCTTGGTATCGTTCTTCCTAACAGGTGGCATTACCGGTCTTTTTGTAGGAAATTCCGCAGTAGATATTCAGTTACACGATACTTATTTTGTAGTAGCGCACTTTCACCTGGTAATGGGGGCTGCTTCATTCTTTGGTATGGTGGCTGGGGTGTATCATTGGTTCCCGAAAATGTTTGGACGTATGATGAATGATAAATTGGGCTACATCCATTTCTGGATTACATTCATCGGAATTTACATGGTATTTTTCCCCATGCACTATATTGGTATTGCCGGATTCCCCAGAAGATACTATACCTGGACGAACTTTGAAACATTTGGCGGATTTACCGATTTGAACATGGTGGTTTCCATATCGGCTATTGTATCGGTGGGGGCACAGTTTATTTTCCTGTTCAATTTTATCTACAGTATCTTCAGAGGGAAATTAGCCCCGGCTAACCCGTGGCAATCGAATACGTTAGAGTGGACAACCCCTCGTCATCCACAACATGGCAACTGGCCAGGTGAAATCCCCACCGTGTACCGTTGGCCGTACGATTACAGCAAACCGGGAGCGAAAGAAGATTATATTCCGCAGCATATCCCATTCTCTGAAACACCGGAATCAAATCTGCCGCATGAGAGTGAGTTGATAAAATTAGAAGGGATAGATAACACGATGCGGGTAGAGGAAAAGAAACATCACTGATCTTTTTATACACTTTAGTCCGTATTTTTTATAGACTTGGTTGGAAAGATTTTTGGAAAGTATAGTTGTCAGCTTAAAATGGTTTATCTAATAAAATGACATCGGCACACCCCGTTTCGGTTAGTCTGCTGTTAAAAGCAAAAGCATACGTAGAGCTTTTGAAAATGAGGTTGTCTTTACTGGTAGCTTTTTCATGTGCTTTTGGTTATGGTTTAGCTACACATGGTCATGTAAACTGGCTCACTCTTTTCATGCTTACGTTGGGTGGGTTTATGTTGTCGGGTGGCTCGGTGTGTATCAATCAGATAATAGAAAAAGATTTTGATAAGGTAATGACCCGTACGATGAACCGGCCGCTTCCTACCGGCCGGGTGTCCGTAAAAGAAGCTATTGTTTTTGCCGCAGTTTGTATTGTGTCGAGTCTTCTCATCCTTTTTGTTTTCACTAACCCTCTGACTGTAATTCTCTCGTTCGTATCGATGGTGCTATATAGTTTTGTGTACACACCTTTAAAACGAGTGGGGCCGGTTGCTGTTTTTGTTGGGGCGGTTCCGGGGGCTTTGCCTCCGTTGCTCGGATGGATTGCTGCTACCGGAGCGATCAGCCACGAAGCGATGATTATTTTCGGGATTCAGTTTGTATGGCAGTTTCCACACTTCTGGGCTATTGCCTGGGTGGCCGATGACGATTACAAGAAAGCTGGGTTTAAGTTGTTGCCTTCGGGAGGCGGAAAAGATTTGAACACCGCTATTCAGATCATGATTTACACCATGTTTCTGATTCCGTTAGGGTTGTTGCCTACCCGCTTTGGATTGACCGGGATAAATTCAGCTATTGTAGCTACGGTGTGTGGCGTGGCTTTTTTTGCTCAGACTTTTTCTTTAATGAAAACCGGTACACGTAAGTCGGCCCTGCGCACAATGTTTGGTTCTTTTTTGTATTTGCCGATTGTGCAGATTGCTTATTTGTTGGATAAAATTTAATTATGGAAAACGCTGTTGATTTACGTCTTGTGGAGGAGCCTAAAAAGCCGTTGGCCATGAATCCCAAAAAATTTGGGATGTGGCTTTTTTTGGCTACTGTAATGATGTTGTTTATGTCTATTACGTCAGCTTACATTGTACGTCAGGCTGAAGGTAATTGGGTTTATTTTGAATTACCCCCTTCGTTTTATATTACTTCATTTATTATTGTGGTAAGTAGCATAACCATGCATTGGGCTTACCGGGCATCAAAAAGGGATGACTTGGCCAAAGCTAGGTTGCATATTGCCATTACCTCTGTTTTAGGAGTTGCATTTTTGGTTGGGCAGTTTATAGGCTGGGTGGAATTAGTTCAGGCAAATGTTTATTTGGTGGGGAATCCTTCCGGATCATTCCTTTACGTTATTACCGGCCTGCATGCGTTGCACCTGATTAGCGCAGTCGTCTTTTTGTTGATTATGTTGGTGGCTGTTTTTCAAGGTAAAGTATCGGCCCGCAACATGACTAAGATGGAAATGTGCACAACTTATTGGCATTTTTTAGGAGCCCTTTGGCTATATTTGTTCGTCTTCTTAATATTGTACAGGTAAATCAGTTAACAATGTCACAACCAACAGCAGCAACAATTCCGGGTAGAACCGAGTGGGATGGCGGAGTATCGCCTATGGGCGTAAGCTATGGCAAACTCATGATGTGGTTTTTTCTTTTGTCTGACGCATTCACTTTCTCCGGATTACTCATTACCTACGGATTGATCCGTTCGCAACATCCGGCCTTTCCAGGCGACCATGCTCACTTTGTTTTTTCGCAGGAGTATTGGCCTGTACCAGAAAAAGTATTTGAAGCTGTTCCCTTCTTCCACGGAGTAGATTTGCCGTTGGTGTTTGTAGGCTTTATGACTTTTGTGTTGATTATGTCGAGTGTTACCATGGTATTGGCTGTGGAGGCGGGGCATAGAATGGATCGCAAGGCCGTTGAAAAATGGATGTTGTGGACGATTTTGGGTGGGATTACTTTCTTAAGCTGTCAGGCTTGGGAATGGACTCATTTTATTGTTGGAACGGAGGCAGGATCAACCATAAAAGAATTTGTAAATGGCAGTTGGGCTACCCGCGTTATTCATGGAGCTAACCTGCACGAAAACCAATATGGGCCTCATGACTTTGCCGATTTCTTTTTCTTCATCACCGGGTTTCACGGTTTTCACGTATTCAGCGGGGTGATGTTGAATTTCTTGATTTATTACCGAACTGTTACAGGGATGTATGACCGGAGAGGAAGTTATGAAATGGTGGAGAAGGTGGGGTTATACTGGCACTTCGTTGATTTGGTTTGGGTATTTGTGTTCACTTTTTATTACCTCGTTTAAAATTAACAGATCATGGCGCACCACGCATCACACGAACCGGAGGTTGTAGTAATTCCTCCTAACAAAGAAAAAATTATGCACCTGTGGAAGGTGGCGGGTATTCTTTTAGTAGTTACTATTTTTGAATTTATTGTTGCCTTCAGCATGCAACATGGCACGTGGAAGACATTTATATTCGTAGTGATGACCATTGTAAAGGCTACCTATATTGTAGGTGAGTTTATGCACCTGAAGTATGAAGCTAAGGTATTAATCTGGTCTATTTTAGTACCTATCATCTTTATCGTTTGGATGTTAGTGGCATTTGTGTACGAGGGTATGAAACTTTCTGATGTTAATTTTCTGAGATAGTTTTTAAAATTAATTATACCGAAAGGCTAAAGTTAACCGGACTTTAGCCTTTTTATTTTCTGCTGGAGGAATTCCAAGTATGGCTAATGCCTTTTCTATGCCCCCAATAGGATGAGAGATGAACGCTGAACTTATTTGTAAAATATGAACCCTATTTCTTTACCAACCGCTGAATAACTTTTTTGCCATCTTGGGTTGCTTTTAAAATATAGACACCAGAGGCAAGGTGTGAAATGGGGATCGAAACAGACTGTAATCCTATGCCCTGATAACTCGCTTCAATAATTTTTTCTCCCATGAGGTCATAAATTTCTATCTGTATAGAAGTTAAACTGTCTGAGTCATAATCAAGATGCAAGGTTTCATAAAACGGATTGGGATATGCACGTAAAAAAAATCCTGAATTTGTTTCAACGGATGTAACCAGTGAGGGGAGGTGAGTATCTAACCAAAGGAGTCTGTCAGACACCCAGTTTTTTAACCAGTTGATTTCGCTTTGATAGGTTTGCCCTACAAAATAATTAGGCCAGACATAGGTGCCTAAGATAGGCCAACACTGAAAGTTTCGTTGTTGTGCTTCTTGATTGAGCACGGTACTGGCTGAGTCAATGTAAGCCAGTACATGAGATGTAGCAAAAGACCCTGCCCGCAAAGACTGCCACCGTTTTGCCAGATGTGTTTTGAATGATGAATCCATCAATAATTTTTTCCACCAAAATGGAATCTGCCAGTTGTCGTTAGGGCAGATGGTATTGAAGTCAACCGCAAATCCATCGGTAGTACCTTGTGTACAATAATCAACATTGCCAAAGCCCTCGTTGTAGTCCCATATTGGCCCCATAAAAATTTTTCCACCATCAGAGTCACGTTTTTTATAAAAAAATGTACTGAGCCTGTAGCCATCCGGATTTTTTGTTACTTCATTCATGATGAAATAATCAATGAACGAATCGCGGTCAGCATATCGGGCATAACCCAAAATGGGATCTTGAAATTGCGTTCCATGAAGAGCCGTCTCAAAAGCGTTTATATACTGTTGGATATAAGTTTGCTGCTCCGGTACTATGTTTTCTGGTTTAGGGTAATCATATAAGAAATAAATATTTTGCCAACCGTTGCCATCGACAGGCTTGTACGGGGAGTTCCATCCGGCTCCACCACTGCCGGTTGTTTTGTCGATTTTGATGATGTATCCTCCGGTGAGGTTGTCGCCACTGGTGCTGGTGTTATCTAACTTAGCAATGTTGACACGATTTTTATCTCGCTTAATTTTTTCCAAAAGGATATAAACCCCCATGTATTGCCCATTGATAACGACTTCTACAAACCGCGACCGGGAAGCATAGCGCCCCATTTGTCTCCCCATACGATAAGCCAAAACATCGCGAAGAAGGGTCTTATCATCATACGCAGCATAGAGTATCCAGTCATCTTTTTTAGGCATGCCTAATAGGGATGCATCAATTCCATTTCCATTTACATCTTGTATTTGGATGCTGTATTGTTTTTTTGGAAACATTTGCGATGATGACCCGCGTATTTCAATTCCTATACTGCCATTAAAATTATTGAAGGCATCCGTAATATTATTTCGGTTGGCCTGGCCATTGTCTATAATGCCCATGTGGGCCGGTATCTTTGGGGTGTCAACAATGGTTTGGCCATTGGTATCAATTATTACGATGGGTAAATTTGAAGACGAGAAATTGGTATAAACCTGTGAACCACCGATATTATAACTGAAGATGGATACTAAAAATAAAATAGGTATTCGTGTTTTTTTGAGGAACATAGTAGAACAAAGGTAATTAAGAATGTCTTAAAGCCAGATTTAGATCAACTCATTGTATGACGCTCGCCCTTTCGGTGCCATCCCAGCAATGTCATAATTACAAAAAGAAGCGCCACTAATCCCAACGCCACACGCAGATTTTGCCATTGTGCCATAAATCCGATGAGGGGAGGACCCAATAAAAAACCTGAGTAGCCTACGGTGGTTACCATGGCCAACCCTACACCCGGTGGTAAATCTTTTGTGTGACCTGCCAGGCTATAGCATATCGGCACAATGGCCGACAGGCCGATGCCCACCACAAACAAACCAGCAATAACAGAAATGGGATGAATGAAAATGATAGTAATGGAAATTCCAAGAGTAGCAATGATACCGCAAACAACCATCAATGTACGGTCGCCAAAACGGATGCGAGCTTGATCACCTAAAATTCTGCCGATTGTCATGGCCAACGCAAAAGCTGATAAGCCAATGGGGGCAAGCGATTTTTCGGCATGCGCTATATTTTCCATGTAGTTGGTACTCCAGTCGGCCATGGCTCCTTCGCCCAGCATAGAACAAAAAGCAATTACACCAATACTTACCATAACTTTGTTGGGCAACCGAAAGGCCGGTTCGCCTGTATTTTTAGTTTCGGGTTTGTCATGAATAAGGGAATAGCTTGCCAGCAAGGTGACCATCAGACTGAGCAGGGCAACAGAGGCGAAATGAACAAACAAGCTTACCCCTAGTTTGGTAAAGAAAGATCCGGTAAACGCCCCGACTGCCATACCTATACTGAAAAGGGCATGAAAAGAAGTCATGATCGGTTTCTTCATTTGCTTTTCTACCATTACCGCCTGCGAGTTCATGGCAACATCCAGCATACCGGAAGAAATACCCAGCGAGAAAAATAAAATAATCAGTGCCCATAGGCTTGGCATCCAGGGGATGAGCGGAATCAGTACACAATAAAACAACATCCCTTGCGTAGTGATTTTGCGGCTGCCGTTGCGGATAATTAGCCAGCCGGTAAAAGGCATGGCAATCAGGGCACCTATGGATGATGCGAGCAGCACCAAACCAACTATGCCATTATCGATTGCAAACTGATCCTGAATGCGGGGCAGCCGCGAAAAATAATTGGCGTGTACAAAGCCATTAAGAAAAAAAAATAATTTTACGGCAATACGCGAGGGAGGCATCATTTTTTTAATTCATCCACTTTAATAAGTGTGCCCCAAATACTAGTGTGGCCACTGTCAGTGCGTGTCCAAACCGGAAAGATGAGGTTGCTGTGGGCATCTATCCCGGTGGCGCATCTCAACGGGTGAGTTTCATCCGGCTGAAAAGAACTTTCGCTGATTTTTACTTCCTTAAAATTATTCCCTCCATCAAAGGAGTAGGCAAGGTACACATCGATTTGGTTGTCGTTATACTCACGCTGGTCGTAATATACGATGTACACATGGCCGCTGGTTTGATCAACTACGGCTTGTGGGGCAAACTGGTGTGCATGGGTGGTGTCTTGATTCACCTTTTGCGGCTTGCCCCAATAGTCGCCCCGGTTGCGCGAACGGATCAGCCAGACATCTGTATTGTCTGAACCTTTTTTTTGATCTTCCCATACCAAATGCATAGTTCCCTTAAATCTTCCTTCGCTGTTGTCGAAAAGCAAAGTGGGGGTGTTGCTGTGTGTTAGGCCCGGCAGAGAGAAATCGCGCTTGCCATCGTAGCTGGCAATAACCAGATCGTTATCCAGCCAAGTGGTTCCATTATCAAATGAACGATCGAAATAAATATTTTTGTCGGTAGCCCAGGCTACATATATTTTTCCATCGCTTCCTATGGTGGGTTGTGCTCCGGCAGCTGAGTTTGTTTTGCCGAGGCAGTCGCCTGCAGTTTGGCTGATAACCAAAGGCTTAGACCAAACTGATCCGTTAGGCGATTTGCTGAACATAATTTGCGATTGACAATCGGAAGAGGAGTTGCCAAATTGATCAAATTGTGTCCACGTGAGGTATAAAAAAATTTTGTGAGGATGTACAACCGGCCAGACCCGGCTATTATTTTTTGACTGATTTCCAAGAAAAGTGCCTTCTGTCCATGTCACCCCCTCATCATCCGAACGATGGCACACTACCTGGCCGGCTCCAGTTTCACCGGCCGATTGAAAGAAAAATAAAGTTCCTTTATGTGTGCCGGTCAGTACCGGATCGCTACCGGCACCAAAGGATGATTTTAATGTTAAAGATTGCCAGGAAATCCCACCGTCCGGTGACCGGATCAAGTGTTGCGCTACGCCCACTACTATATTTTTAGGATTCGATTTATTGATTGCAACGGTGGGAACGATTGCCCGGCTGTTGTCGTCTATCTCGATCAGTTTACTGTTTTTAAACTGAGCCGATGATATGAATGGGAGTAGAAGAAAATAAAATAAGGCTAGGGGCTTCATGTCGTCACAGATATTTTTCTTTTTTCAGAAATTCCACCCAGTGTTCATATCCTTTGAGGTTCAGGTGCAATCCATCGTTAGAATAAATGGCATTTAAGCGCCCTTCATTGTCTGAGAAAGCAGTATGCAAGTCAATAAACGTGTAGTGAATCTGAGAGGCGTATTTTCTAAGTTGGCCATTAATAGTGAGAATGTGCTCGGCTTTACCTAAAAAAATTTTATTTAGATTTTTAAAAGTTTCGTTTGTAGGCAAAATAGATTGTACATAAATACGTGTTTGAGGCGATTGGCCATGAATTTTAGTAACAATATTAAAGATGTTTTCAATAACTACTTCTTCCGGTGTGTTGCGCGAGAGGTCGTTAATACCAATCAGGATAAATACTTTGACTGGCTTGCGGTCGGTTATTTCACGCAAACGGTGGAGCACGCCAAAGGTTACATCTCCCGAAATTCCCCGGTTGATGACAGAATCATTTTTTAAAAGCTTTTTCCAATCGCCCATTTCGGTTATGCTGTTGCCAAGCATAACGATGCCGCCAGTAACGATCGGTTCCTTTTTAAAAAATTCGTACCGCTGGGTGTAATGATTAGGTAAATTAGGCAGGGTATCGTAGGCTGTTGTCTGGGCACTTACCGAAACCGCTAAACCAAGGAACAAGACAAGGAGTTTCATGGGCAAATATCAGTCTTAAAAGTAGGAATCAAATAACAGATAATCCACACGATCTTGCTAAAACTCAATTATAATTTTTAACCAGCCTTTTGTGATTTCATAAATCATCCTTATTATTGCTCCATAATATTTTTAGTACATGGGAAAAGGAGATAAAAAATCGGAGCAGGGAAAACGTTGGAGGGGATCGTATGGAAATTCGCGTAACAGAAAAAAAATTAAAACCCGATTGAAAAGGGAAGCGAATAAAAAACATTCGGCCGTTTCGACCGAAAAACCGAAAACGAAAAAACCTACTAAGAAAAAAGAAGACTAAAAAATGAATCGTTTTTCTATCAATGCATGGTGGTGGCACAGATCAGTAAGTGATCGGTGCTTGTCTTTGTATTGTTGAAATAGATTTAACATAAATACCAAAGCCCGCCCGGTCAGCCCGAGCGGGTTTTTTGTTTTATTATCCTCAACAAAGTAGAAATGAAATACCGTTTAAACACAAATTATAAAAAGTTACTGGCCGACACGCTGACACCGGTAAACATTTACCTGAAACTGCGCGATGTATTTACAGCCAGTATTTTATTGGAGAGTTCGGATTACCATGGCACCGAAAATAGTTTGTCGCTGATTTGTTGCGAACCGATTGCCTCTTTTACGCTACACCATAATGTATTAACGCAACGGTTTCCTGATGGAACAGTTACCCAAACAAAAGCAGATACTGCACTTCCTATTCCTGCGCAACTGGAGGCTTTTAAAAACTCATTTGACTTGAGCCATGCCGAAGCTCCTTTCCGTTCGCTTGGCTTGTTTGGTTATACTTCGTTTGATACCGTACGTTATTTTGAAGATGTAGATTATAAAGTAAAAGATGCGAGCATTCCGGATATGGTGTATAAATTGTTCCGCTACGTAATTGTGGTAGATCATTTTCATAATGATTTGCGATTGCACGAGTTTATCTATAACGATCAGCCCAGCCAGCTTCACCGAATCGAACAGATTATTTTTAGTAACCGGTTTTCTACTTTTCGTTTTTGTGCCGATGGCGCTGAGCAATCTAACTACACAGATCCGGAGTTTTTAGAGCTCATAGAAAAAGGCAAACAACATTGTTACCGGGGTGATGTATTCCAGATTGTATTGTCGCGAAGGTTTACTCAGGCTTTCCAGGGCGATGACTTTAATGTATATCGGGCGTTGCGTTCGATTAACCCATCTCCGTATCTTTTTTACTTCGACTTTGGGAGTTTTAAGTTGTTTGGCTCTTCGCCCGAAGCCCAACTTCAGATAAAAAATAACCAGGCTTATATCTACCCGATTGCCGGTACTTTCCGCAGAAGTGGCAACGACCAGGAAGATGCGGCTTTAGCCGAGAAGCTTTCGGTTGATGAAAAAGAAAATGCCGAACATGTAATGTTGGTAGATTTAGCCCGCAATGACATGAGCCGCAATGCCCGTGAGGTAAGGGTTGAAATTTTTAAAGAAGTGCAATACTATTCTCACGTTATTCATTTGGTGTCAAAGGTTTCCGGACGGCTTAATGAAAATACCTCGACTGCACAACTTTTTGCAGATACCTTTCCGGCCGGTACTTTATCAGGAGCGCCTAAGGTAATGGCAATGAAATTGATAGGAGAATATGAAAAGAACAACCGCCATTTTTATGGAGGTGCTATTGGGCTGATCAGCTTCGATGGTTCATTAAATAAAGCCATTATGATTCGTACATTCCTAAGTCAAAATAATGAATTGACCTATCAGGCCGGAGCCGGCATCGTTTCCAAATCTGATCACTCTTCCGAACTACAGGAAGTAAACAACAAAATAGCCGCGTTGCGCAAAGCCATTAAAATGGCAGAAAATATTTAGATAACTATCTGACATGAAAATATTAGTTCTTGATAATTACGACTCATTCACCTTCAACCTGGTGCATATTATCCGGGCATTGGGATACCAACCTGATGTTTTTAGAAATGATAAAATATCATTGGAGGATGCCGGACGCTATGATAAAATTCTATTATCGCCCGGACCGGGTATTCCTGATGAAGCCGGTATTATGAAAAAAGTAGTTGAAAAATACGGACCCACTAAAAGTATTCTAGGTATTTGCCTGGGGCATCAGGGAATTGCTGAAGTGTATGGAGCCCGACTTTTTAATATTCCCAATGTATTGCATGGTGTTACCTCTACCGGAATAGTAAAAGATGAGCAGGAGGAGTTATTTAAAAACGTATCAAAAAATTTTAGATGCACTCATTACCATTCATGGGCCGTATTACCCGAAAGTATTCCCGTTGACTTAAAAGTAACGGCTGTTAATACAGAGGGCTTAGTATTGGGAATTCGTCATGTACAGTACGATGTTAAGGGGTTGCAATTTCATCCTGAATCAATCATGACCGAAGAAGGACCGACCATGATTAAAAACTGGTTGATGAACTGAATATTTTTTAGTAAGAAAAAAACAAAATGAAAGAGATACTTACAGAATTGATAGACCATCGCGCGCTTACCAAAGAAACTGCCAAACGGGTGCTGGTTGATCTGGCTTCAGGCAAAATTAATCCCAGCCAGATTTCATCTTTTATGACCGTTTACATGATGCGTGGCATTACCGTAGATGAACTGGAGGGGTTTCGCGATGCCATGTTGGAGTTATGCATTCCAGTGCAATTTGATGAGCCCGTAATGGATTTGTGTGGCACCGGGGGCGATGCAAAAAATACTTTTAATATTTCTACCCTTAGCTCGTTTGTGGTAGCGGCAGCCGGCCAACCGGTAGCTAAACACGGCAACTATGGCGTTTCTTCGTTTTCGGGTTCTTCTAATATTTTAGAATATTTCGGGTATCAGTTTACTAATAACCCGGACGAACTACATCGCAGTTTGAATCGCGCTAATATTTGTTTTATGCATGCGCCATTGTTTCACCCGGCTATGAAAAATGTAGCTCCTATACGTAAAGAACTGGGAGTAAAAACATTTTTTAATATGCTGGGCCCGATGGTAAACCCCGCGTTTCCAAAGAGGCAAATGGTGGGGGTTTTTAATTTAGAGTTGGCACGCCAATATGGATACTTGTATGCACGAACAGATAAAAATTTTTTGATTCTTCATTCTACCGATGGGTTTGACGAAGTTTCACTTACCGGTGCCGTTAAATATTTTTCCAATCGTGGTGAAAGCCTGATGGAGCCCGAAGATATGAAATTACCCCGCCTTACATTAGCCGATTTACAGGGTGGCTCAACAATGAAAGAAGCCGCACAAATTTTTATGAACGTATTGGAGGGAGGCGGTACTCCTCAGCAAAATTCAGTTGTCATAGCGAATGCCGGAATGGCGCTGTTTTGTGCTGATCAGAAAAAAAGTATTGACGATGCGCTGGCCATCGCCCAAGAAGCGTTAGAGTCGGGCAGGGCTTTGTCTGCATTTATAAAACTTTTAAACCGGTAATGCATGAATATTCTTGAAAAAATTATCGAGCATAAAAAACAAGAAGTAGGAGAACGAAAAAAAAGAATTTCGATAAAACAACTTGAACAAAACAGATATTTTTTTTCACAGCCATTTTCTTTTAAAAAAAGTATCCAAGACAAAGACCGATTTGGCATCATCGCTGAGTTTAAACGGAAATCACCTTCAAAAGGAGTTATCAATGATGTGGCTGATGTGGCACAGGTTACTACCGGCTATGTGCAAGCCGGTGCCAGTGCACTTTCTATTTTGACCGATGCTACTTTTTTTGGAGGCTGTCATGAAGATTTAGTAACAGCGAGAAAACTGAACCAATGCCCGATTTTGAGAAAGGATTTTATTATAGATGAATACCAAATAGTGGAGGCCAAATCTATTGGGGCAGATGCCATTTTATTAATTGCGGCTATTTTAAAACCTGAACAGATAAAATACCTGAGCGATTTTGCTCATAGCTTTGGTTTAGAAGTACTGTTAGAAGTTCATTCGTTTAAGGAATTGTACCCTGAAGTATTTTCATCTGTTGATTTGATTGGTGTAAATAATCGCAACTTAAAAACGTTTGAAGTTGATATTAATCTCTCTAAAAAACTTTTGCCATTTATTCCGGATAACATCGTAAAAATTTCCGAAAGCGGTATCAGCCAACCGGAAACAATTATAGATTTAAGAAAGCAGGGCTACGAAGGCTTTTTGATGGGCGAAAATTTTATGAAACATAACCGGCCCGAGTTAGCGGCAGCCGATTTTATTTTAACCCTCAAAGCGTTAGCATGAATTTAAAAACTAAAATTTGTGGCATGCGCGAACTGCAAAACATACGAGAGGTGGCAGCACTTTGCCCTGACTTTATGGGATTTATTTTTTATGAAAAATCGAAACGGTTTGTAGGAGATGATTTTTTTATACCGTCTGATTTTCCTGATACCATAAAACGTGTGGGTGTTTTTGTAAATGAACCTGTTGTTTCGATTGGAGAAAAAATTACAAAGCATCATCTTGACGTAGTTCAATTACACGGAGATGAACCGCCTGTTCACTGCAAAAAATTAAAGCTAATAACACAAGTTGTAAAAGCTTTTCAGGTAGATGAATTTTTTGATTTTAATCTGACTAAACCTTTTGTTCCTTTTGTCGATTATTTTTTATTCGATACCAAAAGCACCAGCTATGGCGGCTCCGGCAAAATATTTGATTGGACTTTACTCCGGAAATATAATGAAGTAGTTCCCTTTTTTTTAAGCGGAGGAATTTCGCTTGATCATATCGATACGATAGCTAACCTAAAATTTAAACACCTGTTTGCAGTGGATGTAAACAGTGGAGTGGAGTCGGAGCCCGGGGTTAAAGACCCTGTCAAAGTAAATTCCATTATACAAGCGATATCATTTTATTCTTAAACTAACTCTAATCTTTTATAAGATGAAATATACGATAGATAAAAACGGATACTACGGAAAATTCGGAGGTTCATTCATTCCCGAAATGTTGTACCCGAATGTAGAAGAACTCCGGTTGAATTATCAGGCCATTATGCAGTCACCTGAATTTAAAAACGAATTTCAATATTTGCTCCGGCATTATGTAGGCCGGCCTACTCCGTTATTTTTTGCTGCTCGTCTTTCTGAAAAATACCGGGCTAAAATTTTTTTAAAACGCGAAGATCTTTGTCACACGGGGGCGCACAAAATCAATAACACCATTGGTCAGATATTGTTGGCCAGGCGATTAGGTAAAGGCAAGATCATTGCCGAAACAGGAGCCGGGCAACACGGAGTGGCTACGGCTACGGTGTGCGCACTGATGGGGATGGACTGCATCGTGTATATGGGGAAACTCGATATGGAAAGACAACGCCCAAATGTAGAGCGGATGAGAATCTTAGGTGCACGGGTCATCGCTGCCACCTCGGGCAACATGACGCTGAAAGATGCTACGAACGAAGCTATGCGCCACTGGATTAATCACCCTACTGATACACATTAT
The DNA here is from genome assembly GCA_018267195.1 of Bacteroidota bacterium. Taxonomy (GTDB): domain Bacteria; phylum Bacteroidota; class Bacteroidia; order Cytophagales; family Cyclobacteriaceae; genus ELB16-189. The sequence continues at coordinate 98,671 of JAFDYY010000003.1, forward strand.
ATTATTGGCTCAGTGGTAGGGCCACATCCATATCCGGATATGGTGGCGCAGTTTCAGTCGGTAATTAGTGAAGAAATAAAAAATCAGCTACAAAATGATATCGGAAATCCATACCCGGATTATGTGGTAGCTTGTGTTGGTGGTGGCAGCAATGCAGCCGGTGCGTATTATCATTTCCTTAACGATGAACACGTGCAACTGATAGGAGTGGAGGCAGCCGGAAAGGGAGTAAACACAAACGAATCGGCAGCCACCACAGCTCTGGGGAAAGTAGGTATTTTGCATGGCAGCAAATCGCTGCTGATGCAGACAGAAGATGGTCAGGTAATTGAGCCTTATTCCATTTCGGCAGGACTGGATTATCCTGGCATTGGGCCGTTGCATGCACACTTGTTTGATGTCGGGCGCGTTCAGTTTATAAACGCTACTGATGATGAAGCGATGAATGCGGGTATTGAGCTGAGCCGCCTGGAGGGAATTATACCGGCTATTGAAAGTGCCCACGCGGTAGCAGCCCTTAGCCAGTTAACGTTGAGCGAAGAGGATGTAGTGGTGCTAAACCTGTCGGGAAGGGGAGATAAAGATTTAGAGACCTACATTAAATGGGGAAGGTATTGAAGGCAGATAAACTACTAACAAAATTCTTATCATGAACCGAATTCACGAATTGTTTAAACGAAAAAATAAAAACATACTATCTGTTTTTTTTACGGCCGGATTTCCAAAATTAGATGACACCAAAACGATTGCCATTGCTTTGGAAAAAGCCGGAGCAGACATCATAGAAATCGGTATTCCATTTTCTGATCCGGTAGCAGACGGGCCCGTGATTCAGCAAAGCAATAAAACGGCTCTGGATAACGGAATGAATGTAAAATTACTTTTGAAACAAGTTACGGAAATCAGGAAAACGGTTAAGTTGCCGATTATCTTGATGGGGTATTTGAACCCAGTGATGCAGTATGGGGTAGAGAAGTTTTGTGCCGAGGCAAAACAAGCGGGTGTAGATGGTTTGATTCTTCCGGATCTTCCTATACGGGAATACGAAACAGAGTGTAAATCATTTTTTCATATAAATGATTTGTTAAACATATTTTTGATTTCGCCCACAACATCGGCTCAGCGAATAATAGAAATAGACAAGGCATCAAGCGGATTTATCTATGCCGTGTCCGCTTCGAGCACTACCGGGTCAAAGACGGATTTATCCGGTGAGCAGGAAAACTATTTACAAAAACTGAAAGGGATGAAATTGAAAAATCCATTTTTAGTAGGCTTTGGTATTTCCAATTGCGCTGCCTTTTCCAAAGTATGTCGGTATGGAGCCGGGGCAATCGTAGGTAGTGCGTTTATTAATTTATTAAAGAATACTTCTTCCATGGAAGAAGATATTAACCGGTTTGTGAAGGAGATGATGGAGGGATAAAAAGAAAATCGTTATTGAGAGTTAAAATCCTTGGGATGGCAGTGGTACATTTCATTAAATGATTTGTAAAAATAAGATCTGCTGTTGAAACCGGTTTCATAAATTACCTCTGATACACTGAGGGAAGAATTTTTTAATAACTCTCCGGCTTTCTTAAGTCTATATTGTTTAATTAGTCCATGCGGAGTTAAACCAGTTATGGTTTTTATTTTTTTATACAACGAAGCCTTACTCATGCCAACTTCCTCTTCAATTTCATTAGCATTAAAATCTGGTTTCCCCAAATTTTTCTGAATACATGAAATAATTTTTGAAAAGAAAATATCTTCTTTCTCATTTATTCCTAATGAACCCTTACTCCATTCAATTGTACCCGAGTCTTGAAATTTATTTCGGATCAATTCCATCCGTTCTAAGAGCTTTTCTATACGAATAAATAAGTGTTCAGGATGAAAGGGTTTAGGTATATAAGAATCAGCCCCAACCTGAAGTCCCTCAATTCGATCTTCTATTTCTACTTTAGCAGTTAGTAAGATTACAGGAATATGGCTTGTTTGAATATTTTCTTTAATTATTTTACACAGAGTTAGCCCATCAATACTAGGCATCAGAATATCGCTTATTACCAAATCTATCCTTTCTTCTTCCAGTATTGTTAATGCTTTTTGACCATCACTTGCTTTGTAAACATTGTATTTTGGCAGCAGCATATTTTCAAGCAACTCCGTAATTTGGTTATTGTCATCCACTACTAATAGTGAATATACCGGCTTGCTTGCTGAATTATTTTTTATTTTATCTATTTGCGAAGGATGAGTGTTTGAAAGTTCAAACTCCTGAGATATCCTTTCTTTTATATTGACCAAAGCGTGAGGAGGACTTTGATTTGCTTGCGGCTGTATTTTAATAGGTATCGTAACCACAAATGTGCTTCCTTTTCCCTCCTTACTAATAACTGTTATATTTCCTTTATGGAGTATGACAAGACTTTTTGTTAAGGATAATCCAATTCCCGTACTTTTAGTAAATCCGAATTGATCATTAAGTGTTTGCGAACTTTGTTGAAAACTTTCGAATATTTTATCGATATCTTTTTCTGGAATCCCTGCACCTTCATCCTTAATAGTGAATTTATAATTTGTTTCATCTTTTTCTAATAGGATGACTACTTGCCCACCTTTATATGAGTATTTGATTGCATTAGAAACGAGATTTAGTAATATTTTTTCTATTTTTTTTAGATCTACCAATGCCGTTATCTCATCATGATTTGTATGAAACTCTAAATGAATATCCCGATCTAGCGCATACTGTTGAAATGATTCTACGATTTGATGGGTGAATCCTACAATCTCAACCGATGCTAATTCCAATCTGTCTTTACCGCTCTCAATTTTTCTAAACTGGATCAGCTCTTCAATTAATTTTTGAAGACGAATCGAGTTGCTGTAGATTAATTTTAATTGACTTTTAACATCTGGATCACTACTCTTTTGCAGCAATGCAGCCGCTGGTCCCAGTATGAGAGTTAGGGGAGTACGAAACTCATGTGCAATATTTGTATAAAACTGTAGCTTATAATCATTTAGCTCTTTTAATTGTTGAGCTTTAAATCGTTCTATGGCAGCTGTTTTTTTTGTTTTTGCCCGCCACCGAACAATCAATACAATCGAAATTTGAACGCCTATAAATAGTAAGCTATAGATAATGTAGGCCCATGTGGTTTTCCAAAAGGGTGGAGCTATTACGATAGCTAATGATTTAGGAGAAGAAGACCAAATACCGTTTTCATTAGTGTATTTTATTTTCAGATGGTAGTGCCCAGGAGGGATATTAGTTAAAGAGATGGTTTGCTGCTGTCCTAATTCATTCCAGTTATTGTCAAAATTTTCAAGCCTATAGGCAAACTTACTTTTGTCTTTGGTCCAATAGTCTAACGTTGTAAACGAAAAGCTAATAAAATTTTGATTGTATGTTAAATTAATTTCATCAGTAAAATTTATGTGCTTGTGGAGGATGTTACTTCCGTCCTTTGCTTTAATTGACTGATTGTATAATATAAAATTACTTATGACCAACTTAGGAAAGTAGGTTGAAAGATTGAGTTTAGCGGGTTCTATAATATCTAACCCATTGATACCTCCAAAGAAAAGTTGTTCAGATTTTTTTGATGCGTAACTGGCTCCATCAGTATATTCGCTATTGATTAAGCCGTCTTGGCTATCAAAATTCTTAAAAGAATTGGTTGCGCGGTCAAACATTACCAAACCCCTGTTCGTAGAGAACCATATGTTCGATTTTTTGTCTTCTAAAATAGCATGAATGGTATTGTTCATGAGCCCCTCTCGGGCGGTAAATTTTGTGCTTTGGTAAGGCCTTGTTTTGAGTGATAATAAACTGATTCCTCCGCTAGTACCAACCCATAGCTCTTCTTTATTATTAAAAAACAAATTCAGTACATCATCGTTACACAAATTTATTTTTTCGTTTACATTGGCTTCAATGTGCTCTTCAATTTTTTTAGCAAGGGTGTTATATCTGTATATTCCTCCGCCTCTTGTTCCAAACCAAAGACTATTGGGCCCATCTTCTATGATGGTATAGACGATGTTACTTTTAATAGAATTTATTTTGTCGCTTGCCGAATGTTTTATCTGGTCTTCTTCGATGAGCACATATCCTCCTGATATTCGTTTTTTCATTTTTAGATGAACTACACCATACCCGCTGGTGCCCAGCCATATATCGTTATAAGAATCTACACAAATGGCATAAACCGAACTGAATGCAATGCTGGTTTTATTTTCGAAATCTCTTGGAAAATGAAAGATGCGGTTGGTTTTATTTTCAATCATATCAATACCCTCTCCATCAGTACCTACCCATAGATTCCCTAGGTGATCTTTTTTAAGTGAGAGGACGGCATCATTGCTTAGGCCGTTTTTTGTATTTATTATTTTGGTTTGCTTAGTTTTAGGGTCAAGTATATTTAAGCCTCCACCTCTGGTGCCAATGTAGAGAATGCTGCTTTCATCTTCATAAACGGAACGAACAATACTGTGCGAGATTTGTTTTTTTAATGGTGATCCGGAAGAAATAGAATAAAACACCTTTTCACGATTCAGGAATTTATATACGCCATCACCATCGGTACCTATCCAGATCAAGTCTTGCGGAGTTTCGGTTATAGAGAGAATCTTAATTCCTTTCGAAACAAGTACCGGAAAGTAATCACCCATTTTCCGGAGATAGAGTGTTCCATTTTCAATCCCTATTTGATAGACTAACCCGGATTCAGTACCAACCCATGCAGATTTTTTATTTTTTGTCTCCGATAATAAGCTTACCTGCGATGAACCCAAGGGAATAACCTGAGCATTTTCTTCAATATTTGATAAATTATAAAAGAATAGTTTCCCAAGATTGGCATAGCTGATAAAATACTGATTGCCTATCTGGATAAACTTATGGTATACAAATGGATTGGGCAGGGTTAGTTGTTTAGAAAAAATTACACGGTTATTCAAACTGCATACTACTTTACCATCCGAACCAAGCATGTATAGTAAGCCCTTAAAACTCCCAATATTAATAGTGTGAGATAGCCAATCCGCTTTGATTCCCTCAAAAGAAACTTTTTCAAAGATGTCCTTTATCTTATTATAACGTTTTATGCCGTTTCCGATATGGCTTACCCATACGGCAGAATCGGGACCTATGCAAGCACGCAAGTTATTTTCTAAAAAAGGTATATCATTTAAACTGTCAAGATAGCTTGTAAAAGATTCTGAATTGCGGTCAAAACGATTTATACCCCGATGTGTTACGACCCATAAATTTCCTGCCTTGTCTTCCAGAAAACCCCTGATAACATTGTTGCTAATTGTATTTTTTTGATAGGGATCAGGTTTGTATATACTAATGGAACTGCCATCGTACCGATTGAGGCCATCCCATGTGCCGAGCCACATATATTCATAGCTATCCATATAAATAGATGTAACTGCTGAATTAGAGATATTTACCTCTTTGCCAATGTGTTGATAGGGAAGGGCTAAACTGGAGTCTGGTTGCGGGAAGTTTAATAGAGTAAAAAATAGGAAAAGAGTATTCATGCTCTGTAAATTCTACGAGATTTAGCTTTAAAGTTAGGAAATACCACGCAGGATAACACCCCTTTAGTTGTCCACTGTATTTCATTTTTGTCCTACTGGTTCTTTTTTACATCATTTTAGAATTTAAAGAACACAAGAAATTTTATAGAGGACGTTTGTGCAACCGTTTTATAAAATATTTGCTACGGATAGATAAATCAGTATGCTAATTCTATGAGTGTTAATACGGTCTTTGTTAAACGGGCTTTAGCTAACCCGATTCTTTGCCCCCGAGATGTAAATCCCAGCTCGGAGAATATGATTGTAGAGTGTTTGCTAAACCCTGGTGTTTTTATTTTTGATAATAAAATTTGGTTGTTACTCCGAGTGGCTGAGCGAACAAAACAAACGGATGAACAAATCACGGTACCTATCTATAATGAGCAAGGCCAAGTCGAATTTATTTCTTTTAAAAAGAATGACCCCCTCTTACAAGCTACCGACCCCCGGGTGCTAAACTATGGAGGTAAAGATTATTTAACAACCATTTCGCACTTACGGTTAGTATGTAGTCATGATGGAAAAAATTTTTATGCCCCCGATGGGTACAAGCCTATTTATGGGCAAGGTCAATTTGAAGAATATGGGATAGAGGATTGCAGGGTAACCCAAATAGGCAAAACGTATTTATTAACCTACACTATGGTTTCTTCTCTAGGGGTAGGTGTAGGGTTAATACAAACTACAGATTGGAAAGTATTTGAACGTCAGGGAATGATTTTTCCGCCACATAATAAAGACTGTGCAATTTTTCCTGATAAAATTAATGGTAAGTATTATGCATTGCACAGACCAAGCAGCCCTCAGCTAGGCGGAAATTATATTTGGCTGGCCGAGTCAAACGATCTTATTCATTGGGGGAATAATAAATGTATTGCTACTACACGAAAGGGGGAGTGGGACAGTGCCCGTATAGGGGCGGGAGCTGCTCCCATTAAAACCAGCGAAGGATGGTTAGAAATATACCATGGTGCGGATGAGAAACACCGCTATTGTTTAGGCGCTTTGCTATTAGATTTACATAATCCTTCCAAAGTGATAGCCAGAAGCAAAGAACCCATTATGGTTCCTGAAGCTGAATATGAACTGACCGGTTTTTTTGGCAATGTTATTTTTACCAACGGACATCATGTAATTGAGGATACCATCCATCTATACTATGGTGCTAGCGATGAAGTGATTTGCCAGGCCGAACTTTCTGTGAGGAATATTTTGGATTCTTTATTAAAAAGAAAAAATTGTTTATGACAGTTGCAGCGATTCTTAAAAGACCGATAAAGGAGTATTCTTTCTTTTTGTCTTTACCCCAGGCTACCCGGGTGCTGCTTATTACTAATATGGTTTATGCTTTTGTGTTGCCTGTTATTGAAATATTTGTGGGAGCCTATATTATGCGAAACTCAAATGACCCAAGTAAGGTGGCAGCATATCAGCTGGCAGTTTATACAGGTATCCCTATTGCCTTTTATATCAATGGGCTCCTTTTAAACTATATCAAAATATCTCGGCTTTACAGTTTTGGTATGATGCTAAGTGGGCTGTCTATGTTAGTAATGATGAGCCTTTCCAGTTTGTCTTCTTTAGGAATAAGTTTGGCAGGTGTGCTAATGGGGTGTTCGTTTGGTTTTTTCTGGGCCAACCGCGATTATCTGACACTGAATTCAACAGACGATTCAACACGAAATTATTATTATGGCCTTGAAACATTCTTCTATACCATTACCTATATTATAGTACCTCTTTTAGTTGGCTATTTTTTAGCAGGTGTCGAAAAAGACGGATGGTTTTTAGGAAATGTTAATGCGGCATACCGACTGGTTACTGTAGTGGTTTTCCTACTTACCATTATCTCCAGTCTGATTGTACATCAGGGGAAATTTAATAACCCGTCTCAAAAGAGATTTGTTTTTTTTAAGTTCCATTCGTTATGGAAAAAAATGATTGCATTAGCCGGGCTTAAGGGGTTAGCTCAAGGATATTTAGTTACGGCTCCGGCCATTTTAATTATGCGTTTAGTTGGTAATGAAGGCTCGCTTGGTATGGTGCAGGGTATTAGTGGTGTGCTTACTGCCTTTTTGCTTTATTTATTGGGGCGTGTAGCCAAACCCGCACACCGCATATATATTTTTACGGCCGGCCTTACTATTTTCCTTATCGGAACACTGGCAAATGGAATACTCTTTTCTGCCGTTGGAGTAATCATTTTTGTTCTTTGTAAAGTACTATTTACCCCACTACACGACATTGCCTATTTTCCAATTGAAATGAGAACAATTGATGTAGTATCTAAAATCGAAAACCGAAATGAGTTTGCGTATATTTTTAATCATGAATTTGGTCTGTACTTAGGCCGGTTTATTGGCTTAGTACTTTTTATTTGCCTGGCGCAGTATGTTTCAGAAGACTTTGCGTTAAAATATGCATTGATTATTATCGCTATTGTACAACTTGCTTCTATTCCTTTAGCCAAACACATAGTTACACTCACTAATAAATTTTCTGGGGCATGATAATCAAATCATTTTTAAAAATTTCGGGGTTTGCTTTTCTTTTTTGCACTGCCATTTCCTGCGAAAAAAAAGATGAAATGATTGAGCAGATCATGATTGATAAAGTATTGAGTATGCCCGATCACCCCAAGCCTTACAAAATGATAGACTGGTATGAAAAAGCATACAACTTCGACCAATATGTATTTAACGCTGATTTGAAAGGTGATTTTCTTCCTTTTATTTGGACCGACCAATCCAAAAGAAATTTTAATCAAAACACATTCGGCCTATATACTGCCATAGGTGATGTGCGGCAAGGTGTTACAGGAAACGTTGAATTTCACGAAGCGCTTTGTAGTATGGGGGCTTTACTGGGAGCCGGCCTGGTTGGTATCGATAAAACCAATCAGAATGGTAAAAATTATGTGCAACTAATACAGAATTATTTTAATACCGAGAATGGATGGAATATAATGATGGATAATACCAATTCTAAAGTAGCCGCTTTAGGTGGTGGATATGGAAGAGATTGGTGGTACGATGTTTTCCCTAATGTCTTGTTTTATGCTCTCTGCGAGATATTTCCAAACGTTCCTCGTGCAGACAGTTTACAACACATTATAGCCGAACAATTTTATAAAGCTGATTCGGTACTGAACGGCAATTACGATTATTCTTATTTTGATTACGGAAAATTAAAAGGGATGTCTAACCACATACCGCATCAGCAAGATGCGGCCGCAGGGCATGCATACGTATTGCTTTCTGCCTATGAAAAATTTAATGATACGCGCTACCTGAATGCGGCCAAATCTGCCATGAATTCTTTTGTAAGTCAAAAAGAAAGTCGTTTCTATGAAGTCCTTATGCCGTTTGGGGCTTTAGTAGCGGCTCGATTAAACGCTGAATATGGAACGAACTATGATGTTAAGAAAATTTTAGATTGGACTTTCGATGGCTGTAAAGCAAAAGATGGAAGAACGGGATGGGGGGTAATAGCAGAACGATGGGGTGACTATGATGTACACGGTTTGCAGGGCAGCATAACGGATGGCGGGGGGTATGCATTTCTTATGAACTCCTTTGATTTGTCTTGGCCGTTAGTACCCATGGTGCGCTATGACAGTAGGTTTGCCAACGCCATAGGCAAATGGATGTTAAATATGGCTAATGCAGCAAGATTAATGTATCCTTATGAGATTGACGATCGGCATCAATGGCTGGCTGATAAAAAACAGATTACTAAAAATGTTATTGCTTATGAGGGATTACGAAAATTAGATTGGGTTTACCGTAAAAAATCTATGGAAGGGGTGAGCCCGGTAGCGCTGGGAGATGGGCCACAATGGGCCAAGAATCAACCGGAAGAATCAATGTTTAGTATATACAGTTCAGCCCAAGTAGGAATTCTCGGAGCGATGATCAGGAAGACAAATGTTGACCAAATTTTGCAAATCAATTGCCGAACTACTGATTTTTATTCAAAAAAATCTTTTCCAACGTACCTGTATTACAATCCTTATGATAGTATTAAGTCGGTTGTTTTTCATAACGATCAATCTTATGCGGTTGATTTATTTGATGTCCTTTCAAAAAAAATAATTGCTAAAAATGTAACGGAAGAATGTCGATTTGATATCGGTAATAAATCTTCCCGGTTAATAACCGTTTTGCCCAACGGAACGATTATAAAATCTGAAAATGGAGTATATCACTCAAAAGGAATTATTGCAGCTTACCATATAAATAATAAAAATTAACCCGTAGAGATGAAGAATAGATACTTTTTATTTTTTTGTTTTATTCTGTTAATGATTGTTTGTTCTGCACAAAGTGCCTGGGCACAAAAAACAATTACAGGGGTAGTTACAAGCGATACGAATGAGCCTCTTGCCGGAGTTACTGTACTTATAAAAAATACTGGATCAGGAACTTCAACGGATGCTGAAGGAAAGTTTTTGCTTCAACTTCCTTCTGATTATGAAAACGGAGGGGTATTAGTTTTTTCGTTTATTGGATACATCACACAAGAAGTTTCATTAAATAATCAACAAACATTTCTAATAACACTTAAAGAAGACTCTAAAGCACTAGAAGAAGTAGTAGTAACCGGCTATCAATCTGAAGAGAGAAATAAAGTAATGGGGGCAGTGGTTACCGTAAAACCGGAATTATTAACTAAGATACCGGTTGCCGGAATTGATCAAGCTATTCAAGGTAGAATACCGGGGGTTGTAGTAACGCAAAATACAGGTGCACCGGGGGAGGGGGTAATTGTACGCATCAGAGGAGTTGGTTCATTGAACAGTAACAATCAGCCACTTTACGTAATAGATGGCATGCCCACATTAGATGCTACCGCCATTGCTCCGCAGGACATTCAGACACTGACCGTATTAAAAGATGCCAGTGCTTCTGCTTTGTATGGAGCCAGAGCTGCCAACGGAGTCATTCTTATTACTACTAAAATGAGTAGCACGAATAAACTAACAATTTCTTATAACGGACAAATGGGGGTTCAGTCGCCAACGCGTCTTGTACCCATGGCGAGTACTTCCCAATATGTATCTATATATAATGAAGCGGCACATACAGATAACCTTGATTTACCGAGTTTTCTTCAACGACCCTATATTCCTAATCAGCTAGCGGCCACGTTACCAAATGTTAATCAGGTAAAGGCTATTACTCAACCCAATGCTATGATTGAAACACACAGCCTGTCTTTTTCCGGAGGAGAAGGTAAAACCAGATTTTTTTTGGCAGGCAGTTATTTTAAACAAAGTGGAATAATTAAGGCAAGTAACTATTCACGCCTTACAGCACGCATTAATGTGGAGTCGGAATTGAAAAAATGGTTAAAGACCGGGGTTAACCTTAATATATCGCATGCTATTACCGACCTAATTGGAAGTTCGGGAGATGGCGCGGGAGGTAATGGAGGAAGCGTTTTGCGCTATGCCTATTTTCGTTCACCGGCCGTTCCGGTTTATGATTCTACCGGAAATTTTGTTGATAAGCCCGATCGGTACGATTTGTTTGGAGATGGGTATAATCCGGTGGGGATGTTGGCATATAATCAAAATAGATTAAAAGCTGACCGAATTTTTGGAAGATACTTTATTACACTTACGCCTATTGAGGGGCTGACCTTTACGTCAAGTATTGGGGTAGATTTAATTAGCCAAAACCATCGCAGGTTTGATCGCAACTGGGGAACCGGACTGCGGATCAACAACCCTAATCGATTAACCGTAGCGGATGATCGAAATGGAACGTACACATTCAGCAATTTTGCAACTTATACGAAAACTTTAGGTAGTCAAAATATAGCCGTATTAGTTGGCACGGAGGCAATCAAAACATCGCTGTATGATATTACGGCTACAGACACTCAGTTTGCTACCCAAAGCAGTGATTTGGTTTATCTGGGAAATGGCCTGGGGCAAAAAACATTATCAGAGACTCTGCAGGGAAATGCGCTTCTTTCCTTTTTTGGAAAAATTAGTTATGACATAGATAAAAAATACTTGGCTTCTGTTACTGTACGGAGAGATGGTTCTTCACGTTTTGGAGCATCTAACCGATACGGAAATTTTTATGCCGGTTCTTTAGGGTGGAGGATTGATAAAGAAAGTTTTTTACAAAACACACAATGGCTTGATAAACTTTTGCTGAGAGTGGGATACGGAGTGGTAGGGAATCAGGAAATTCCTAACTATGCTTTTTCTGATCAGTATGGAGTAACCTACAACTACCCCTTCGGAGGAATAAAAAATGTGGGGTATGCGGTATCTCAGTTGGGCAATGCCAATATCAAGTGGGAGTCAAGTAATCAATTGAATGCGGGAGCTGACTTTGCTATTTGGAACGGACGACTTACCGGTTCTATTGATTTTTTTAATAAGATAACATCGGGTTTACTCAATAACCAGCCCATTGCAACTTCGGCCGGATTAGCGGCTTCCCCCATAGTAAATAATGGTAAAATATTAAACCGGGGATTTGAACTCGCGCTGAACTATTCAGATAATATCGGAGAGCTGAGATATACAATTAGTCCTAATGCGGGAATACTTCATAATGAAGTGCTTGCGGTAAATTCCCATATTCCCGGAGGCTTGTACGGTTCTCAATATGTAACTCTTACGGAAAAAGGATACCAGGTAGGATCTTTTTATATGTTACAGATGGAAGGCATTTTTCAGAATGCAACTGATATTTTTACCCATGCTGTGCAGGGGCCCAGTTCAGGTATTTCCCGTATCCAACCTGGTGATGTGAAATTTAAAGATCAAAATGGAGACGGCATTATTGACCAGAATGACCGGAAGCATTTGGGGAGCGCCATACCGGTAGTGAGCGGGGGTATAAATATTAGTGCCAGCTACAAGGGGTTTGATCTTTCCGTATTTTTTCAGGGGGCCTATGGCCAGAAAATTCTTTCGGTATTGAATCGCGACATTGAAGGTTTTTACAGACCGTTTAATGTTACGGAGCGATATTTTAAAAATCATTGGACTGGCGAGGGATCATCCAATCAATATCCACGCGCCTCTTGGAATGCTTCAGGAAATAACACGCAAATTTCTTCCCGGTTTCTAGAATCTGGGTCTTATACCCGATTAAAGAATTTGCAAATTGGATACACATTGCCCAAACAACTGGTGCAGCGTTATGGCCTTTCTAGCTTCCGAATTTATTTTTCTGGAACAAACCTGATCACATGGTCAGCTTATTCAGGCATGGATCCAGAAATGTCGGTTAGTAATAATTCCACATCAGATGGAGATAAAGCAAACGGCATAGACTGGGGAACGTACCCGGCAGCAAAGTCATATAATGTAGGGGTAAATATCACTTTCTAACGATTGAAACTATGAGATTATTCAAATTTATTTTTTTGGTTTTGATTTTTACCGGGTGTCATAATTTTTTAGATGAAAATCTTCAGGGTACCTTTTCCAGTGCTACATTTTATCAAACGCAAAGCGATGCGCTGGTGGCTCTTACAGGGGTTTATAACATGACAGCGTATGTTAATATAAAAAATCAATTATGGGTATTTGGTGACGTGGCATCCGATGATGCGGTGAAGGGTGGGCTGGCCGGAGATCAGGCAGATATACAATATATTGATCAGTTTAGCTATGTACGTACCAACACTGTTTTGTCGAATGTGTGGCAATATTATTATGAAGGTATATCGCGGGCCAACTATGTACTCTACTATGTACCGCGAATAGCAATGGATAATTCTTTAAAAAACAGGATTTTGGGTGAAGCCAAATTTCTTCGTGCCTTTTTTTACTTTAATCTGGTTAATATCTATGGTGAGATTCCCCTGAAAACACAGCCTCCGCTCAGCCCTTCATTAATTAATATACCGAAGTCGCAAGTTTCGGATGTTTATGCCCAGATAGAAAGAGATCTTACGGATGCCTCTACTGTTTTACCCAAGGTATATTCCGGCACAGATGTGGGCAGGGCCACTAAAGGTGCTGCATTTGGTTTATTAGCTAAATGTAAACTATACAATCAAGATTGGTCTGGAACCTTAACAGCAATTGATTCTTTGGAAACTTCCGGAGCGTATTCATTAGTTTCTGTTTACAAAAATAATTTTTATGACTCTACCCAAAATAATGTGGAGTCAGTTTTTGAGATTCAACACCTTAGCGGACAAACTCCTTCTTTAGGAAACTTTTTAAATCAATGGTTTTCACCGGCCATCTACAATGGATATTACTTTGACGCTCCGGTTCAGAATTTTATAGATGAATTTGAAAAAACGATTGGTGGAGTTGTTGACCCTCGGTTGGATTATACCGTGGGGCGTGCCGGAAACAAATGGCTAAATGGAGAGGCATTTGACCCCACTTGGTCGGCAACGGGTTTCCTCAGTAAAAAACATTGTCAGTCAAAATTTGATGCGCCTATTATAGGCAACTCCGGGCTAAATTATGTGTACATGCGCTATGCCGATATTCTTTTAATGAAAGCCGAGGCTTTAAATGAAATGAATCAGGGAGCCCAAGCCATTGCACCTTTAAATTTAGTGCGAAAGCGCGCCAGAGAAAGTTACCTATATGATAACTCCTTACCGGGGTATGGAGCCGTTCCAGCAAACCTATTACCCGATGTGGCTTATACTGACCAGGCATCCTTGCGTAGTGCCATTCAGCATGAGCGGAGAGTTGAATTAGGTTTTGAATTTCATCGTTATTTTGATTTGATGCGGTATGGGCAACAAGTAGCTGAAGCTGCGTTAGGAGCTAACGGTTTTTCTTATGCTAAAAACAGATACTTCCTGATTCCGCAATCAGAGCTTGATACCAACCCGGCTATTACTAATTAATGATTTACCATTTTCCACTTATAAATAATAACTCTAATCCAAATTAAATTTTATGAAAACAAAAAAAACAATTCAATTACAAAGTTTGCTGATAGCCTTCGTGCTGTCGGCATGGTTTGTTAGTTCGTGCTCGAAGAGCGATGCTCCTGCACCCACTAACTTTAGTTCCCTGAATGCGGCAATTACTTCTGCACAAACTCTTTTATCAAACACGACAGAAGGTACGGCTGCCGGTCAATATATACGTGGCTCGCAAGCTATTCTTCAGGCTGCTATTACAGCTGCGCAGGCTGTGGCTAGCAATACGCAATCTACACAAGCGCAAGTTACAGCTGCCACAGCACAATTAAATGCTGCTATTACTACCTATCAAGGAGCTGTGGTTACGGCCATTGACCCTACCAATTTAGTGGGACAATGGACTTTTGATGAATTGACTACAGCAGCAGCAGGTACTTCTGTTAAAGATTACTCTGGCAATAATAACAATGGTACCATTAAGGCAGGCCATCCGTATTTTAGCTCAGGGGCTGGGCTTCCTTGGTCAGGATATACCGTAACAAGTAATGTGCCCACACAAACGGCCGACCGGTATGGTAATGCAAACAAGGCATTGTATTTTACAGCAGGTGCTAACGTTGAAGTTCCATATAATACGCAATTAAACCCCGGTCAGATTTCTATTTCTGTATGGGTTAAAGCTGATACGCTAATTGGAAACCCCAATAAATATTGGGCTAATAACTATATCGTTTCTATGAATCGTTGGAATGGATATAAATTTCAGATTCAAGATACCCCTAGGCCCTTTTTCACAGCTCATGCCTCTGGTTTTAATACTCCTCCATTAGGTACTAGTGCGGACACAACATATTATGACCGGGATATGAATGTGGGTAAACTCACTCCAATAAACAAGTGGTATCATTTGGTAGTTACTTTTGGCGGAGGCCATGAAATATTTTACATCAATGGAATTCAAATCTATGATTGGACTAATGTGCCCGGTACGATTGTTAATATTTCGAGCAAACCGGTAAACCTAACAATCGGCCAAGATTTACCCACTTCAATGTACTCTACCAACTCAAGTTCTCCTTATTATGTAAATTGGGGCGGATACTTTATAGGAGCTATTGATGATCTCAGAATATACAAAACGGTATTGACTTCTACCGAAGTTACGAGTATTTATAACCTCGAAAAACCGTAGATTTATAATTAGAAAAAAAAGAGCAGCGACATTGTAGCTGCTCTTTTTTCTTGTATGGCGTTATGTATTTTTTTACTCTAATTTATTTTTGATGAAAGGGTTCCTTTCAATGTTCTTTTTTTTGGGTTGCATAAGTTTATCACTTCAGGCACAAACCGGTCAAATTGATATAAATAAGGTGGGCTTGATGCATAATATGCCATCACCCTATAGTATGCGCAACTGGAAAAAAGTGACTTTACAATATGACTCTTTTGTATATAATTTAAATGCTACCGGGCAGTACCTTCCGCTTATGCATCTCCGGGCATCGGGCGTAAACTACCCATTACTTAAACCCATTTTGTTTGATTCGTATGTTGGCTCGGCCAGTAGTGGTTCGCAAGCCGAGGCAATCAATATTATTCCTTCTTTGGTAAGTGCCTCGCTGGTAGGGGTTGATAAATCGAATCAATTCGGAAATAACTGGGTATTAAAAGCCAAAGATTTTTTTAATCAAGCCAATGCTCAAAACATATACCTTAATGGGTATGCGGCAACCAGTGGCGGTGATTGGTGGTATGATGTAATGCCCAATGTTTTCTTTTACCAACTCTGTTCATTGTATCCGGCTACGCCAGACTTTCAATCTCAGTTTTCCATTGTAGCAGACCGATGGCTGTCGGCTGTCAATGCAATGGGCGGATCAACTACTCCTTGGCGCTTACCCAATATGAATTACCGGGCTTTTAATTTTAGTACCATGTTACCCGTTTCCGGAAGTTGGTCTGAACCAGAAGCAGCAGGTGCTATCGGCTGGATATTGTATCAGGCATATCAACAAACCGGAAAGAAAAAATATTTAGAAGGAGCAGAAATGGCTATCGGTTATTTAGCATCATTAAATATTAACCCAGCGTATGAGATACAACTTCCGTATGGAATATATACTGCAGCAAGAATGAATGCAGAACTGGGTACAAACTATAATATAACAAAGATGATCAACTGGAGCTTTGATCAAAGCAGCGTTCGTAATTGGGGTACTATTGTAGGAACTTGGGGGAACGCAGTTACTGGAATGAACGATGTTTCAGGTTTGGTGGGAGAGGTGGATAATCCATCTACAGGGTATGCATTTGCCATGAATGGGTTTCAGCAGGCCGCAGCTTTGGTTCCAATGGTAAAATACGATAAGCGATTTGCCCGAACGATTGCAAAATGGGTTTTGAATTTGGCTAATGCCAGCCGCCTATTTTACCGTCCCTATTTGCCAGCCTCACATCAAGATAGTTACATGTGGAGTTCGGGTAATGACCCTAAGGCCGTAATCGGTTATGAAGCATTGAAACAGAAAGGATTGAATGATTCATTGTTGTTTGCTACCGGTGATGCTAAACGATCTGGTTGGGCACAAACTAATTTAGGGTTGTACGGCTCGTCTCATGTGGGGTATATGGCTTCTCTCATTGATACAACCGAGGTGCAGGGTATTTTATTGCTAAACTTGAATAAGACTGATTTTTTTGCAAGCAATTCTTATCCTACCTATTTGGTTTATAATCCATTATCAACTTCTCAAGCCATCACACTTCAGTTAGGTACTAATAATTATGATATCTACGATGCCATATCACAACAAGTCATTAAAACATCGGCCACATCTTCTTCATTGATTACTATTCCCTCTGATCAGGCCATGATGTTGGTGTATGTTCCGGCCGGCTCTCTCTTAACTAACTTAAACGGAAAGCTTTATGCTAATCAAAAAATAATAGACTATCGCTACGGCTACAATTTTAATGGAAAATTAATAATCCAATCATTAGCGGCAGCCGATACGGTTGTTCAGTATAATAAACAGGTTACTATTTATTCATCTGTACGAAATAAAAAAGCCCCGGTTACTTTCAATTGGTATGTTAATGGAAATTTATCGGCCACCACTACCGATAGCTTATACGTTTGGACAGCCCCCTCATTAGCTGGTACCTACCGGGTAAAACTAAACGTCAGCGATGGGGTGTCATCAGCAATTGATTCACTTCAGTTTAATGTAGTGCCTCATGTGCCAACATTGCCAACTATTTTTTCTGTATCGTCTGATTCTATTTGGTGCTATACAGACAGTACGGTATCGATTACGTGTCGTGCTGTTGCTAATGCACCTGGAAAATTAAAATATTCTTGGAGTGCAGCTAATAATGGTTCAATATCTTACCGATCCGATTCTGTAATATCCTGGCGAGCCCCTTCTGCCGAAGGTCTTTATTCTATATCGATTACAGTAAAAAATTCTGATTCGCTTTCTGTTAATTCTGTTTTACGTTTTTTAGTTAAATCTAAGACCGGATGGATTGGCCAGGCAACAGCATACTATCCATTAGATGGTAACGCTAAAGATTACTCTGGGAATAGCCACCATGGCACACTATCCGGAGTTCAACCCACCAGCGATGCCCGCGGTCTGCCAGGTAAGGCGTATCGTTTTTCATCAAACACAGATATCATAGATATACCTAATGCAAGTAGTTTAAATTTTCAAAATCAAATTACGCTATCGTGTTGGATAAAATTAGATATGATCCCGGCCGAGTCGTATGTGCTGTCGCATGGAAGTTATCAGCAACGCTGGAAAATTTCTATTTTATCGAACAGTAAAATTCGTTGGACAATTAACACAACGAATGGCATTACTGATTTAGACAGCACATTTCCTCTTCAATTAAATACATTTTATCATATTACTGTAGTCTATACCGGATACTCCATGGAATTATACATTAATGGATGGCTTAACGCATACGTTTCTTGTTCCGGATTATTAAATACTTCGAATGTTGATATTACTTTTGGTAAAATGCTGCCCTCGGTTACCAATTATGGCTTCTACGGAACTTTGGATGAAGTTAGGATTTATGATCAATCGCTTGGCCCTAATGAAACTATTCTTTTAAAAAGAATTTGGAACACTACTACCGATGTCGTATCTGCCGATTATTTCAATCCTGTAGTTTACCCTAATCCTACTTCTACAGGCGTATTTTTTGTTTCTTGCGGAAATAATAATGCTATTGACTTTACATTTACCGATATTCTTGGTAGAATTATTAAAGCAAAGTCAATTGAAAATTCTTCGGAAGGTGTATTTGTTATCTCATTTGATAAAACTGACTCTGGTTTGATTTTAATGAAGATGTCTAGTGGGAAGGATATTTATATAAAGAAGATACTGATACAATAAATTAATTTCTTTTTTATTTACGTTTTATTCTTGGTTTTCAATCCCAATTTCATAGTACTTTTGGTCATCGTATTCATTTTATACTCATGGCCGAAATTGTGCTTCAAGCCGACCGACTAACCAAGACCTATACCTCGGCCGGCAAAAAACTTACAGTATTAGAAAATGTTTCCTTTCAGGCAGAGCAAGGTACCAGTTTGGCCGTTATTGGTCCGAGCGGTAGTGGCAAAACCACCTTGTTAGGTTTGTGTGCCGGGCTGGATGTGCCCACCCTCGGCACTATTTCGCTGATGGGCCTTAAGCTAAACGCCATGAATGAAGATGACAGGGCGTATGTACGAAACCAGTATGTGGGATTTGTATTTCAAAATTTTCAGTTATTGGCCACCCTCACGGCATTAGAAAATGTAATGATACCTTTAGAACTGCGCGGAGAAAAAAATATTTCAGCACGGGCAAAAGAGTTGCTACATAGAGTAGGTCTTTCAGATAGGCTGAATCATTTCCCCTCCCAATTGTCGGGAGGCGAGCAACAGCGGGTGGCTATCGCAAGGGCATTTATTACTTCGCCCCGGATTTTATTTGCCGATGAACCTACCGGTAATTTAGATGAAGAAAATGCAGCTCAGGTTATCCACTTACTCTTTGAAATGAACCGGCAAGAAAAAACAACACTGGTGTTGGTAACCCATAATCTGGACCTGGCGCAAAAAACACAACGTATTTTAAGAATGAAAGGTGGGCATCTCATAGAAGACCTGCCCGTGCTTAATCTCAATGAATAGAAAGGCCACAGGCCAAGGTATGGTAGAATATTTTATCCGAATTAACAGACCAACAAAATCCCTCTTTCGCGACCGCTGGGTGTGGATAATGGCCTGGCGCGATGCCCGCCATAACCTATCGCGGTTGTTTCTCTTTGTGGCTTCCTTAATTTCAGGTATTGCGGCCGTGGTAGCCATTAGTTCTCTTAACTATTCCATGCAAGAAGAAATTGAGACGAACACCAAAGAACTGGTGGGCGCTGATCTGGTCATTACAGGTAATAAAAAAATTGATTCGGCCTGGTGGAGTTTTTTAGCAAAGGAAGAGGTAAAAATAGCACGCGATGCCGAGATGGCTTCGATGGCTTTATTTATGAACACCGGCCGGTCGAGATTAGTGCAAGTGGTGGGCCGGGAAGGTGCGTTCCCTTTTTACGGACAGTTGGTAACACAACCGGCCAATGCGTATGCCCGGGTAGAGTCTGGCGATTATGTTATGGTGGACGATGCACTGGCTCGTCAATACGAAATTAGTTCGAATGACTCCATTAAACTGGGCAATAAAAAATTGATAGTGGCCGGAGTAGTTACAAAATCGCCCGGCAATGGAGCCCTTACCGCCACCATTGCTCCGTCTGTTTATATTTCTATGAAATCGCTGGCCGAAACCGACCTGATACAATTCGGCAGCCGGGTAAACTACAGTGTTTACGTTAAAACACGAGACGTTCAACATACCGATAAACTTTTGGAAAAAGCCAGACCGCTGGCCAAAAAATTGGGCAACGGCATAGAGACCGTAGAAGGAAGGAAAGAAAACCTGGGCGAAGGATTTAAGTCGGTAAACCGTTTTTTTTCATTGCTTGCTTTTGTGGCATTGCTACTCGGTTGTATAGGCGTGGCCAGTTCGGTGCATATATACGCCCGCGAAAAACGAGATGAAGTAGCGATGCTCCGCTGTATTGGTTCATCGGGCTGGCAGGCATTTAATATTTTTTTTATTCAAGTTTTTATGCTTGGCATAGTGGGAAGTTTAGCAGGTTCCTTGTTGGGCTCGCTGGTTCATCAGCTTATCCCGGTGGTATTCAAAAGCTATTTGCCAGACCAAATGCCGTTTGCTGTTTCCGGGCGTGCCATAGGCGAAGGCATTTTAATCGGAGTTATTATTTCTGTTTTGTTTACTGTTTTGCCGTTGGTGTCGGTGCGGTTTGTGCCTCCGCTTACGGTTTTGCGTACCGACTTTGTTCCCGGAAGGGTATTTTCTAAAACCCGGCTGGTTACTCTTTTTTTTATTATACTTTTTCCGATGGGCATCGCTGCCTACCAAACGAAAAGCCTGCTTTGGGGGAGTTATTTTTCGCTGGGCTTAGCAGCCGTGCTTGGCTGCCTGGCGCTGGTGGCAAATGGATTGCTGTACGCTATAAAAAAATTCTTTCCGGTTCGTGCGGCCTTTATCTGGCGGCACGCATTATCTAATTTATTCCGACCTCATAACCAAACCCGCATGCTGATGGTAGCCATTGGCTTGGGCGCATTTATTATTTATGTGCTGAACATTACTCAGGCCAGCTTGCTTAATCAGGTAGCGTTTAAAGGAAATAAAAACCAATCGAACACTATTTTGTTCGATATTCAACCCAATCAAAAAGAAGGCGTAGTAAAACTGATTCAGGAACGAAAAGTGAAAATGAATCAGCTGGTCCCGATTATTACTTGCCGTTTGAAAGAACTGAAAGGAAAGGGTGTGGAAGAAATTCTGAAAGACACTACCTCCATACCCGAATGGGCGCTTACGCGTGAATACCGTGTAACATACCGCGATAGCCTGACGGGCTCAGAAAAAATGATAGCGGGGAAGGTGCACTCTTTTAACCCAGGCAAAAAAGATTCTGTTTTTGTTACGATCTCAGACCGGATGCAGGAAAATTTGCATATCAATGTAGGCGATTCATTAGTGTTTGATGTGCAGGGTGTTTTGGTGAAAACGTTTATTTCCGGAATTAGAAAAGTAGATTGGCCGAAAGACCCGCCTAATTTTATTTTTGTTTTTCCTGCGCACGTACTCGAAAGCGCTCCCCAGATTTGGGTAGCGGCCGCCCGCATAGACGATGCCCCGCAGGCCGCCCGGTTTCAGCAGGTACTAGTAATGGCTTATCCTAATGTTTCCATGATAGACTTGCGGCTTATACTCAGCACAGTAAACGAACTTTTTGATAAAGTAGCGCTGGTAATTCGCTTTCTGGCTACGTTTAGTATGATCACGGGCCTGGTAGTATTGGCGGGGGCGGTTATCAACAGCAAGTACGTACGAAGTAAAGAAAATGTGCTGCTGCGCACGGTGGGCGCTCGCACCAAACAAATTATACGTATCACCCTTATTGAATACGGATACCTTGGTCTGTTCAGTACCCTCACCGCCTTACTGCTTTCGCTGGGCGGGGGCTGGCTGCTTACAAAATTTTTCTTTGAAATAGAGTTTGCCGCGAATTATTCTGAACTGGTCCTGATCAGTTTAGGTGTGGTTATATTGACGGTTTTTATTGGCTGGTTTAATTCGAGAGATGTTATTAACACCTCACCCTTACAAGCACTAAGAAAAGAAGTGTGAATGCTAGCGTATTTATTTCCAGTTGGCCGGGTCTTTGCGCCAGCTTTTAAGGTGTTCTATTTCTTTTTCGTTTACATAGCTTTTATAAACGGCCTCCAAAATCAGGTAGCTGAAGTCGCTTAAACAAATCAAAGGTATTTTGGCTTGCTCAAAGGCTTTTTGAGCCACCTCAAAACCGTAGCTAAATATGGAAACCATGCCTATTACATTTAGACCGGCTTCGTTCAAAGCCTGGGCAGATTTTAATGAGCTGCCACCGGTAGAAACCAAATCTTCTACTAACACAACTTTTCTTCCCGGCTCCACTTTTCCTTCAATCAGGTTTCCCATACCGTGGTCTTTCGGTTTGGGCCGAACATAAATAAAGGGAAGGTTGAGCAGGTCGGCCACTAAAGCGCCCTGTGGTATGCCTGCGGTGGCCACTCCGGCTATTACCTCGGCACTGCCAAAGTTACGGTCTATAACCCCCGCCAGCGACCGTTTAATATAGTTTCGTATGTCCGGGTAGGAGAGCGCCAGCCGGTTATCGCAGTAGATGGGCGATTTTATGCCCGAACTCCACGTAAAGGGAGGTGTTACACTTAATTTGATGGCTTTAATAGCGAGCAGTTTTGAGGCAACGGATTCGGCCGTAGATTCTTCTGTTTTTATCATGCCGCAAATTAACCCCCGAATCGTCATGAATCAAGCGATAAAGCCTTGGCAAATATTCTATTTTTCTTACCCGACTGTTGTAGGATTGAAAATATTTTGTGTTTTTGCATCGTCTAAAAGCATGGATTTATTTGTTAACGATATCCCGGTTAAAATCCTGAAAAGAGGCAAACAGCCTGATGCGGGTACATTCAATACAAAAATAAATGCTGCTGCCGAGCCGGTAACAAAAGCCCAGCTTATTAACCATGTATGGGTGAATGAAGCCAGCATAATGGATTTGGATTTGATTTTAGATCTGATCAATACCAAAGTGCCCATGCCTTTGCTTTCGCTGACCATTACCGTGAAAGATTATGAGGGGGCTAAAACATTTATTCGTAAAAAATTTAAGGTAGTAAAAGCAGCCGGTGGGCTGGTAGTAAAGAAAGATAAAATGCTGATGATCTACCGGATGAAAAAATGGGATTTGCCTAAAGGAAAAAAGGAAGCCAACGAAAAATATAAGGAGACAGCCGTGCGCGAAGTGGAAGAAGAATGTGGCATAGAGGTGCGCGTAGGAAAAAAAATAGGTACCACCTGGCACACTTATACCATGAACAAGAACAACATGATTAAGAAAACCCGTTGGTATAAAATGGATTTACTCAATGACGAACACCAAGCCCCACAACGGGAAGAGGATATAGAAGAAATACGTTGGATGACCCAAAAAGAAGTTTACCACGCCCTCGAAAACTCTTACCGCTCCATTCGTTTTGTCTTTGAAGAATTTTACAGGAAAAGAAAGATAAAAAACTAAGTCACGAGGTTTGATTTTTTACGAATCGCATCGTCAAATATTTTTTTACAGTTGAAGCCTTACAAAGGTAAGGATGGGCTGCCCAACGAACCGATACGGGGTGAGGGAAATCATCAGAAAAAATATATTATTTTCATCAAACCTACAGCTATGAAAAACAGTTTGCTTCTGCTTACGCTTCTATTGGTTGTGGCCTGTTCTAGAAAATACGATAGCTACAATTCTTGGCCTGTAACAGGTGGCTCGAAAGAAAACATTCGTTACAGTTCGCTCACACAAATTGATACAGCCAATGTAAAGCAACTACAAGTAGCTTGGACATATCACACGGGCGATGCGGACACAACAAACCATTCGCAAATTCAATGTAATCCCATTGTGGTTGATGGTGTACTCTATGGCACTTCGCCTCAACTAAAACTTTTTGCCGTTGATGCTGCTACGGGAAAAGAGCAATGGGTATTCGACCCACAAGCTGAACAGAAGACAAACCTATCAAACCAAACTCGGTTTATTTTGAACAACAATCGTGGTGTAACGTATTGGAGCAATGGCAATGAAAAAAGAATCCTTTATGCTGCGGGTTCATTCCTTTATTCCATTGATGCCACAACAGGAAAGCCCGATTTGAATTTTGGCAATAACGGCTCTGTTAATCTTCATGATGGTCTTGGCAAAGATGTTTCTGATTTATATGTAGCGGCTACATCGCCCGGCATTATTTACAAAAATCTTTTCATCCTCGGTTCACGTGTAAGCGAAGATGGTGATGCGGCTCCCGGTCACATTCGAGCTTATGATGTTATTACCGGAAAGTTGATTTGGATTTTTTATACCATTCCACACCCCGGTGAAGTTGGTTATGAAACTTGGCTTGACTCTACTGTATACAAGCATCTCGGTGGGGCAAACTCGTGGGCAGGTTTTAGTTTAGATGAAAAACGCGGAATTGTTTTTGCCCCCACAGGCTCTGTTTCATTCGATTTTTATGGTGGCAAACGTAAGGGCACTGATCTTTTTGGCAACAGCATTTTGGCAATCGAGGCAGCAACAGGAAAATACTTGTGGCATTTCCAAACCATTCATCACGATGTGTGGGACAAAGATTTGCCAACCGCTCCTGCACTCATCACACTAAAGAAGGATGGAAAAGAAATTGATGCCGTTGCTCAACCAACTAAAAATGGGTTTGTATTTTTATTGGAACGCGAAACAGGCAAACCAATTTACTCAATTGAAGAAAGAGAAGTGCCGCATCAATCGGAATTGAAAGGGGAAGAGCTTTGGCCTACGCAACCTTTCCCTACTTTTCCCAAACCATTCACACGGCAAGTGTTAAATGAAAATGATTTGAATGATTTGGTTTCAGATTCATCGCAGCAAGAATTAAAAAAAAGATTGAGCCGTTATCTTACAGGAAACATGTTCAATCCGCCCACATTCAACGGAACAATTTTCTTTCCCGGTCTTGATGGCGGAGCTGAATGGGGCGGAGTCGCTTATGACCCATCCACAAAACTTTTGTATGTCAATGCCAATGAAATGCCGTGGATATTGAAAATGAAAGAAATTGATTACGCTACTCCACAAAAAGAAACTTATTTAAAAGCAGGTCAGCGTTTATACAACCAATACTGCATGGCTTGTCATGGCACGGAGCGAAAAGGTTCAGGAAATTATCCCGCAATTGTAAACGTAAACAAAAAATATGGTGAAAAAACTTTTATTGAATTGCTCGGCACAGGCAGGCGCATGATGCCCGCATTCATAAATCTTTCCAATGAAGAAACATCGGCTATCGCATCTTTTATTTTGGATTTGAAATCGGAACAGAAAAAAGAATTTAAGTCAACAACAGTTACAATTGATTCTTTCCGACACTTACCTTACACCATTACAGGCTATAACAAATTTTTAACAAGAGAAGGCTACGCGGGCATCAAACCACCGTGGGGAACATTGAATGCCGTGAACTTAACTACAGGAGAAATAGAATGGAAAATAGCGCTTGGTGAAATTGAAAAATTTAAAAAGAAAGGCATCACTACCGGCTCTGAAAATTATGGCGGGCCTGTAGTAACTGCAAGCGGTTTGGTTTTTATAGCCGCCACACCCGATGGAAAACTGCGTGCGTTCAATAAATGGAACGGAAAACTTTTGTGGGAAACAAACTTGCCCACACCTGGCTTCGCCACACCATCTGTTTATGAAGCCAACGGAAAACAATTTATAGTGATTGCCTGTGGTGGTGGAAAACTGAAAACAAAATCGGGAGATAGTTATGTGGCATTTGCTTTGCAATAAGGGATGCCGTTAATACGGTCAATGGAGTTGACTCAAAAGTTAGGGCAACTCAATTCATCATCTATTTTGTTTTATGTTACTGATCGCCTCCTGCTAAAAAATAAAATGAAGATACCGATGATAAGCAGTTCTTTTGTAATGGTATTTGTGTTTACCGTAGTTTGATAAAAGTTTTCATACAAAAAATCTAAGTTTAATCAATTAGTTAACACAAGCAGTTGGAAGAGAGGAGAATTTCTTAACCGTTAACTAAAAAATAACTGCGAAAGTGATGTTAATTTTTTAGGATGATTTCGTTTTAAGATGACTTGTCTTAAACTAAAGACGATACGGCAAAAAATCGGATACATTTCCGTTGTAACTATGCACTTCGCGTATGATAGAAGAACTGATTGAAGCAAATTTAGGGGAAGTAATTAAAAAGACCGACTCCAGTTCGGTGTAGAGATGCCGGTTTACCTGGGCAATGCTGTTTTCATACTCAAAGTCAGTGGTGTTGCGTAGGCCCCGCAGCAAAAATTTAGCTCTGTTTTTTTTGGCAAACTCAGCCGTAAGCTCAGCATAGGTTTGCACGCTTATTTGCGGATTGTTTTTAAAGGTCTCCTGTATTTTTGAAATCATCAGTTCAATGGGGAAGTATCGTTTGGTTTTTCCGCTGTTGTAGCCGATGGAGACGATGATCTCGTCAAACAGCCGTAACCCCCGCAGCACAATATCTTCATGTCCTTTTGTAAACGGATCGAACGAGCCCGGAAACAAAGCTATTTTTTTCATGAGCCGGATATCAGATTCATAGAGTAAAGATCAAAAAAATGATGATCCTGTAATTCGTCAAACAGGTAATTATATTTAAGATGTTTCGGCCGCTGGCCAAAGGTTACATTCCGTATGTATTTTATAAACTCTACGTAGTGTGTAGAATTTTTACCGATATATCCCCACAATACTATTTCGCAGGTTTGTTGATCCATGTTCAAACTCTTCAATACCAGCATAATGTACTTGATGTAATCGGAAAATTGCTTAATGGGAAACTGGTTATAGTACAGCAACTTTCCCCCCTCGGCCGATAGCAAATGCAGTTTAAAGCGGTCAATATAAAGGTAAAGTGTGGGAGCAGTTTGCGCTTTGTGTTGAAGCACACCTTCTATCAGTGCCGTGCTTTGATGGATAAAATAGTGCGGGATGTTTTGATAGAGGCTTTTCAGCCAGTGATACAGATCGCCCGGCACAGCAAAGACGGTAACAGCCTCCACACTCGCCTGGCGGGAAGATAGAATTACTTCTTTGGATTCATCAATCGTGGCATTTAGCCGGAGGTATTCGGCCATTTTTTTTTCATCGTAAAAGGCAGCCGGCACCTGACAAAATTTATTGTTTTTAATACCGATCCTTACTTCCTTCCAAAAGCCGGCCGAGAGCATGGCATGGTTTTCAAAAAGTTCTTTTAAGACAACTAAAAGTTCTTCGTGCGACTGCACCTGGCCCAAGGCATAATCTTCCAGCAACAGCAAACGGTCATCGGCACTATCTATTACCGCCACCTGAAAATCTTTAGCCCCCGTTTGTATCAGGAGCCGGTATTGATGAAGATGTTCTTCTTCCAGGCGGTCGTCTTTTACACGCTTTATTAATTTGTAAGAGGTAACGGCCGTTGACAAAAGGAGTGGTTTATCGGTTTTAGCTTATGCAAGTATAAAAATTTTACGGCTTTTTGTAGTGTATTTATATAATAAAATATCCGTTCAAATGAGCAATTTGATGAGGAGAGGGCAGCGATCTAAAGATACCATGCTTTTGCTGGAGGGGCACTTGGGCCAATTCATCCCAACTCATCCATTTTACTTCTTTAATTAGTTGTGGGCTGTTTTCTTCGGGGTCGGATCCGGTAATTAAAGTACCCGTAACCCGGGTGATGCGAAAGAACAATTCGATGGCGTGCAGCGGCTTTTGTATAAACTCACAGGCAAAAAGAAAATCGCCTGTGGTAATGGTTAGCCCTGTCTCTTCGGCTACTTCGCGCACAAGGGCTGATTTTGTTTCTTCACCAAAAGAAACTCCACCCCCGGGCGGAGCCCAAAAATTGGTTTCTGTTATTCCGGCATGGTTTACCATCAAGATTTTGTCATCTTCTATTAAAAGCCCACACGCCCTTACCCGTAACCGGTTGCCGTAAAACCGATGGACTGTGTTTTCCATTTTTAGAAGCCATTATATTGGTCTGTAAAGCTAAAACATTACTAATTTTGTATCGTTAAAGTAATCATGAAACAATTTGTATTTCTTTTTTGCCTTTTTTTATACGCAAGTTTAGTCGCGGCTCAAACGCAGGCCGGAGCAGCCATAACCTGGGAAAAAAATTATTTTGATTTTGGCGATATGGTAAAAGGGGCGAAGGCCGAGCACACTTTTAAATTTACCAATACCGGTTCTGAGCCATTGGTTATTACCAATGTAGAAGTAACCTGCGGATGCACTACGCCCAAAGGGTGGCCGCGCGACCCGATTGAGCCCGGAAAAAAAGCAGAGATAATTATTCAGTTCGACAGCACCAATAAAATGGGGAGGCAAAACAAAGTGGTGGTTATTGTTTCTAATGCCACTGCTGGCAACAGCCAGATTACATTTTCGGCCAACGTGCTTCCTAAGTCGGAAAACTGATTGTGCTTACTTTCCTTTCATTATTTTCAGCGCCTTCTCTGTTTGCCCTGCTTTGAGTTGCACCACATACACTCCGTCTTGAAAGGCCTCTAAGTTTAGAGCGTGCTGGTGTTGCCCTTCGCTTTGCATACCTAAGAACAAAGAGGTGGTAAGCCGTCCGGTCATATCCCAAACCGAAACGGATACTTCTGCTTTTTCGGGCAATGAATACTGTATGGTAAAGTTGCCGTTGGGCGAGGGGTTAGGGAATAATACAAACGAACTGATGGCCACAGGTTGCACATCGGCAGCCGGCACCTGAATAGAGAGATCATCTACCGACCAGCCCCAGGCGGTGGCATTTTCATAATTGGCATGCAGCCGGAAACGAATCAGCAGGGTATCGTTAGCTGCGAATTTATTTTTCAGATTAAAGGTTTCGGTTACCTGCATGGTAGGATCGCCACTTTGCTGACCGGTTAGGGCATTTTGCCATGCGCTGTTAGCCTTTGCATTATACCCGGCTATCGGTTTCCATACAATGCCGTCTTGGGTGGCTTCTACAAAAACAGAATCCGTGGCGGTAAGGATGGCTACATCCTGATACGTGATGTTGCCCGTATTTACGATAACGGGAACAAGCAGCGTGGCCGATACGTCTGTGCCGGAGGCATAATTATGGAGGCTTTGTAAAGAGGCGTTAGCCGGGCCAAAGGGTTGAATGGTTAACCCGTTTTGATAAAAATTTGTACCTGTTTCAAAGAAATCGTAATACTGTTGTTGAGGGTTTTGCAGGGTTAAATTAGTTCCGGTATAGGAAGGGGCATAGACAGGGCCAGAACCAACATAGCCAATCAGTTGAATTGTAACACTTCCCTTAGGGATCCCTGAAAGAGATATGTTATAAATTCCAGATTGTGAGGGTATAAATGATAATGTTTGCAAGCCAATTTGCAATTGTACAGAATCGTATTTTACAGGAATTTTTGCCTGAACCACATACTTTGATTGGGGTGAGGTGCCGGAAGCAATAATTGCTGGCACCGGGAAATTGGCATTCTGATCTACCGTTAGTTCGGCCGTCCAGATGCCACGGCCGTGGGTAGCAATGACCACTTCGTTGTCTTGTCCTTTCATATCCCACACAGCTACGCTCGGAAACGAGGAGAGCATGTTCCAGATGGTGCCACCATCTAACGATTCCACAATTCCTATTTCGGTTCCCGCCCAAATAATGTTGGGGTTATCAGGCCGCACATACAACGAGTACACGGCTACATCCGGAAAATTATTGGTACTGGTGGAGCCCGAACCAAATCCGCTCAGGTCGGCCCATGTTTGTCCTAAATCTTTGGTTACTAAAATTTTCGAAGTCTTTGCAAATGAATAAAGCGCATAGGCAGTTTTAGGGTCGGTAGGGTGTGTGGCAATCCGGGTAATGTTGCCCAGAATTTTTCCGGGTGGGTTAGGTACTGCTGTAAATGTTTTTCCCATGTTGGTGGAAACAAACAAATTGCTTCCGCTGCCTTGGCCTGCCCCGGCCCACACAATGTTGGCATTAGCCCGCGAAACGGCCACATCGGCAAACGAAGACAAGCCCCAGTTGGATGTAATGGCTGTCAGCGCCCAACTGCCTCCAAAGTTTGTTGAACGCCACACTCCACCCGAGCCCACCGAGAAAATGGTATTGGGATTTTGCTTGGAACCGGCCAACTTAGAAATGAATGGAAACTGATTATTGTCGGGACTGGTACCGTTTAGCGGAAATCCCGTAAACGCACTGGCCCAGGTTTGGCCGCCATCTAAGGAACGGGCAAAGTAATTATACTGCGACCCTCCAATTAACATAGAAGGATTTTGACTGTGCCACAAAACTTCAAACCCATCGCCTCCGATGGCTGGTTTAAATAAAGTGGTAGCAGACGAAACCACTCCACCGGGTGTAAAGTAGGTGCCATTGTCTTGCATTCCGCCAAAGTATTCTTGTGCTCCGGGTTTTTTATCGGCTCCGTAAAATTGGCTGGTGTTATACCCGTTGCCTACTTTTTTCCATTCGCCTTGTGTAGTTCCGGGCGAGGCCGATTGTCCCGAAAGATAAACCCCGCCATCATTAGCCAAAAGAATTTGGTAAGTCTGTGCAGCCGGGTTTACTATAAAAGGATAGATGTTGTGCTGGTCGGGATGCACCAGCCCGGCATTTTTACTGTCGTAATCTCCGTAAGGGTCTACGGCTGAACTAACCGTGCTGGAGTATTTTGGAGTTTGTTGTACGAGCACTTTTATATTGGATACCGGCAGCGCGGTAGAATCCCAGGTAGCCCCGGAAGCCAGTGCCGGATATATATTATACATCAGGTTGAAGGTTTGTCCCCCGGTAGTAGCCAAAGAAAGATTGGGTGTGGCCGAGTAGGGTACATTATTGATAAACACATACTCGCGACTTTGCTGGGTAGCATCGGTTGAGGTAAGGTTAGACGGAATAAGATCAAAAACACCATTTCTGTTTTGGTCGCGGAAGGAAACCATCAACTGGTTCCCGGTTTTTAAATCCCAAACCTGAAAGGGCACGTTAACATAATTTTGGTAGGTGTAACTGGAGGAAGCAACTCCGGAGGTAGCTCCGGCCGGAACTAAAAAACGATAGGCTTTTTGCTTTATTCCCGGACCAAATTTTACGATCACACTGTCGGTGGTTCCGCTGGTGCCGATGCTGAGTTTTCCGCCAGCATACGTGGCATTTGAAAAACCTTGCAAAGCCAGAAATGGAGAGGTGTTATTTTGCTGAAGGCTATACGAAACCGCTGAAGAAGAAAGTTGAGAGCCTAACGTAATTTGGAATGCTCCAATCCCGCCTACATAAATTACGTTGGAGTTATATGGGCTGAAAGCAACTGTGTTATCGTACCAGCCCTGATCGCCAGACGAACTGGCTAAATAATCGAGTGTTTTGGCATTGAGCAACATAGATACCAGCGACCACGTACCCCCCGCGTTGGTAGAAATGTAAAGGTCTGAGTTGGCCCCCGAAAGTGTACCTTGTGCTGAGGCCGCCAGGTAGTTTCCATTGGTGGGCGACACTGCAATTTCTACACGGCCGGTAGGCGACATGTTGGTGTTGCTCAGGTTCCAGGTTTGACCACCATCTACTGATTTTAAAACCCCTACGCTATATTGCCCGGCATAGAGTACCGAAAAATTTCCGGGGGTACTGCGTAAATCTTGTACCGGGTTAGAGGTGCTGGAAAATACTTTTGTCCAGGTGGTACCCTGATTAACAGACCGGTATATTCCGGTGTTGGTGGCAGCCAACACATTGGTGGCATCGGCCGGGTTTACTAAGATGCGGTTCACACTGCTGAAAGCAGACGTGCTGGATAATAAATTCCAGGTGTTTCCCCGGTCGGTACTGAGAAAGATGCCGCTTCCCGTGATGCCATCCACTAACCCAAATCCTTCGCCTGTTCCGGCATAGATAATCTGGTGGTTAGACGGAGCCATCGCTAATGTGGTGGTGGCCAGGTTAGGAACGTTGGGGGTAAGCCATTGCCAACTGGTGCCGGCATCGGTGGTTTTCCAGATTCCGCCTGAGGCTGACCCGGCAAACCAGGTTTTGCTAGTGGCATCATCCGGATCTACAATTAATCCGCGGGTGCGGCCGGGCACATTTCCGGGGCCGCGTTCGGTAAAACCGAGTACACCATTGCCGCTTTGGGTGCGAGCGATGGGCGAAGCTCGCTTCGCAGAAGCTTGCCGAGCCTTTTGTAGTTCGGCCCACTGATAGTTTTTGGGATAGCCGGGTTCAGTTTGGTCTTCGCGGGTTCGTATTCCCTGATGGTATTTTAAAAATTCCATCGGGCCGTCCATAAGCTCGTTTTCTTCCGGGTTATCTTTTTCTTTTTCTGCCTCTCCTTCTTTTTCCCATTCCCATTTTTCTCTTTCCTGGGTGGATCTGTCCGTAAAATGTTTTCCTTTATTTTTAAAATATACACCGGCTGTCAAAGCCAATAGAAAACAGGTTGTGAGAAGTAAAATTTTATTCATAGTCTATTTTAAAAATGAATCGAGATTAATAAACCGGTAGTTGTCTTCGGGGGTGACATCGCGCTTCACCATTCCCGGTATGATGTTGAGTTTTATCTGATGTTCGCTCACCCAACTTATGGCACTGGCATGGGCTTTATCTTTAAGAATTATTTTTCCGTCAGCCGGACGTACAACAAGGTACGTCAGCACCCGGTTATTCTCGGTATAGGCCAGCACTAAGGTGTGGGTTGTATTATAGGATGCAGTAGCAGGGCTTCCCATTTCGCGCTCAATAATTTTGTTGATATCAATTTTATTTTTTGCTGTAGCGGATGACTGGCAGGATATATTTCCTGATGTTATTGCCATGAGGGCAAGCAGAATAACCTGGCGGGGGTGAGTCATACTTTTTTACAAAGACTACGTTTTTTGCTTTTTCTTTTTAGCGGCCGGAAAAAGAATATTATTAAGTATTAACCGGTAGCCGGCCGAGTTAGGATGAAGTGTTAAATCGGTAGGATCTTCACCCACTTGATGTTGGTAATCTTCCGGGTCGTGCCCGCCATAATAGGTCCAGAATCCTTTGCCTAATACTCCATGAAGGTATTTGGCTTCGTTTATAGATTTGGTTTCGCCCATGATCACCACATCGGGCTTTACCATTTTTTTCTTGAAACCCGTAGTTTGTCCATAGAATCCTTTAATCATTTTTTCATGATTTTGAGTAAGCATGGTAGGGATGGGGTCCCACTTGGCCGAAAATTGAAACAAGGAAAAATAATCGTTGGCTTGCACCAGGCCGCGGTCTTGTATGTTGTTGTCGATGTCAGAAAACTCGTATTGATAAGGATCTTTCGACAGGGTAAATTGAGTAAAGGCCAGTGTATTATCGTAATTCAGTTTTTCTTGTGCGTGCGGGTCGGCCGGGTCGCCATCGTACATAGATTCGCAGATATCTACACCTTCGGCCGCCAAAGCAATATCAAACGAGTCGGTAGCCGAGCACATGGCAAACAAAAAGCCACCCCCGGCTACAAAAGCCTTGATTTTTTTTACGACAGCTAATTTTAACTGAGATACCTTTTGGAACCCGAAGCGGTGGGCGGTTTCTTCTGCTTCGTGTTGCTGCTCAATATACCATGGCATGTTGGCATAGCTGGCATAAAATTTTCCATATTGCCCGGTAAAATCTTCGTGATGCAGATGAAGCCAGTCGTATTTGGGCAGGTTTTCGTTCAGTACTTCGTCATCAAAAATTACATCATACGGTATTTCGGCATAGGTCATGGCGAGGGTTACGGCATCGTCCCACGGTTGTTTTGACTTGGGTGAATACACGGCCACTCGTGGCGCTTTTTCTAATTTCATCAGGTCATAGTTTACCGAGGGCCTTGCTATTTCGGTAATGATGGCGTTTACCTGCGCCTCGGAGATGATTTCGTAACTCACCCCCCGCACAATCAGTTCATTTTGTATTTTAGGGTGATACTTACACATAAAACTGCCGCCTCTGTAATTTAGCAGCCAACTCACTTCCATATCCATTTTCAGCACCCAATAAGCCATGCCATAAGCTTTTAAATGATTGGCCTGCTTGCTATCCATAGGAATAAAAATGGAGTTAGCCTGACAAATTTTAGCCAGCAACAAAATCAACAGCAACAAAATCCTCGATTGCATCGTAAAAGCCAGTTATGGTTGTAACAAATTGAACAAAAAAATGTCGTTCGATCAGCCTATAAAGGTATAATTTTGATTCGGCAAACCCAATGTGTAGAAACTCTCATTCATCCATCATACTAACCCGTTCATGAACTTTATAGAAAATATCAGAGAAGGTCTTCGTTCCATTAAAGCCAATATGCTCCGTTCGGTGCTGACGGCTTTAATTGTGGCTATTGGCATCACCTCCCTTGTAGGGATTTTAACGGCCATCGATGGAATAGAATATTCGGTAAACGAAAGTTTGTCTTCGCTGGGTGCCAATTCATTCGATATCTATTCAAAAAATAACCGGAATGCCGCACAAGACGGGGTAAAAGAAAAAGTTTACCCACCTGTATTATTAAATGAAGCACAAAAATTTATTGATCAGTTTAAGGTGTCATCGGCCACGGTCAGCTTATCGGCCAATCTCACCATTATTGCTGAAATTAAGCACGCTTCAGAAAAGACCAGCCCCCGGGTAAATGTTGTGGGCGCTAATGAAGAATACATACCGATTAAAGGTTTGAATATTGAGCAAGGGCGAAATTTTTCACCGTTTGAAATACAGAACGGGGCACACGTAGCCATTATTGGCGATGAACTTTGCCGCTCGCTGTACGGACAGAGTAAAAATATTTTAAATACGGTAGTATCGTTTAAAGGCATGCAGTTTAAAGTGATCGGCAAGCTGAAAGAAAAAGGATCTTTATCAGAAAATAATTTTGATAACATGATGATCATTCCGATTATCGTGGCCAATCAATTAGCTTCCGGAGCCGGGCTGCGCTACCGCCTCAATGTGGCCGTGCCCGATCCTAACCAGATGGATTATGCCATGGGCGAAGCTACGGGAGTGATGCGCAAAATCAGGCATGATGAAACCGGCCGCGAAAATTCATTTGAGATAGAAAAAAGCGAATCGCTGGCACAGGAAATGGAGAGTATTACTAACGGGCTGCGTATTGGTGGGTTTGGTGTGGGCTTTATAACCCTGTTGGGGGCTTCGATTGCTTTAATGAATATTATGCTTGTTTCTGTTACCGAACGAACACGAGAAGTAGGTGTGCGTAAAGCATTGGGTGCCACTCCTTTGCGAATACGTCAGCAATTTGTTATTGAAGCTATTACCGTGTGTGTGATGGGCGGCATTGGCGGTGTTTTATTGGGTATTCTTATCGGTAATCTGATTTCGAGTGCCATTGGTATTGATGCATTTGTCGTTCCCTGGTTCTGGATGTTTATGGGTATGGTGGTGTGTATTGTGGTGGGGCTCATCTCGGGGTATTATCCTGCCCACAAAGCTTCTAAGCTCGACCCGATTGAGTCATTGCGGTTTGAGTAATTGCCTGAGTGAACCTGCGCCATATTTGCGTGAGGGCGGTTGCTTACTCCTGGTAGAAAGTAGGTTGAACCCGTGACCCGTTTTCAGGGTAGCCTTTCCGTTTTTTGCAAAGAGCGTAACGGACGCATAGTCTTGATTCGAAATGAGCAATCTGCTGATGGTCGGTAGTAGTATACTTTGCCGATTCCATAATTTATGAATCGTTTGCTCACACTGAAAATAACGACCACATCCACACCAAATAAATACACTCTCGGGCTTACGGTAATAGACCCTAAAAATTAACCGGCTATTCACCTTTCTTTTATTCTATTAAATGTAATTGAAAACAAGGCTCTATTATTTCCATCAACTAAAAAATTGGATAGCTTTAGCCCTTGGAAGGAACCGGTATAAGTTAAGTTTTTCATTTCAACGATTTGAATTATGGCTCATGGGCGAATTAAACTATCCCTTTTTCTTAACTATTTCGTTATTGCCATGCTGCTTAACAGTGTAGGCACGGTAATTTTGCAAGTTCAAAATAGCTATGGTGTATCCGAATCTTCCGCTAGTGTGCTGGAAGCATGTAAGGATTTGAGCATTGCACTCGTATCTTTTCTGGTAGCTTCCTACATTACCCGCATTGGCTATAAACGGGCTATGCTTATTGCATTGGGGCTGGTGGGTGTGGCCTGTCTGGCGATGCCTTCGTTAGGAAGTTTTTTTATGACGAAAGTACTCTTTGTTATAACCGGAACTTCATTTGCTTTAATTAAAGTATCGGTCTATGCCACGATGGGTATTATAACTACCGATAAAAAAGAACACGCCAGTTTTATGAATTTCATAGAATCATTTTTTATGGTGGGGATTCTAACCGGCTATTTTGTTTTCAGTGCTTTTGTAAACGATGCCGATAAACAATCTACTTCCTGGCTGAATGTATATTATCTGTGTGCCGCCATTGCGCTGGCCGCCTTTCTATTGTTGCTCAGCGCTCCGCTCGATGAAACATCGGTGAAAGCCGATGAATCCAAACCTATGTTAGAAGATTTTACAGACATGGTAAAATTGGCGGCTCAACCACTGGTGCTGATTTTTATCGTGAGCGCTTTTACCTATGTGTTGATCGAACAAAGTATTATGAGTTGGCTGCCAACTTTTAACAGTAAGGTGCTGAACTTACCCTCCACACTTAGCATACAAATGGCCAGTATTCTGGCGGCCTCCACTGCGGTGGGCCGGTTCAGTGCCGGCTTTGCTTTGCGCAAGATTCATTGGTTTTATGTTCTCGTTATTTGTTTGGTAGCGGCCACAGCGTTGGTGCTGGTGGCTATTCCGTTGGCACGTTCTTCGTCCGGAGTAGCCGTAACCGGTTGGGGCAATGCACCTTTGGGGGCATTTGTTTTTCCGCTGATCGGTCTATTGATTGCCCCCATATACCCGGCCATTAACTCTGTTATTTTAGGCACCCTCCCGGCACGCCAGCATGGGCCTATGTCTGGGCTAATCGTTATCTTCTCTGCTTTGGGTGGCACTACCGGGTCGATCATTACAGGAAATATGTTTCAGGTATTTGGTGGTGAAGTAGCCTTTTACTGTTCCCTTGTACCGATTACTATTTTGATCGTGTGCCTCTATTTTTTTAACCGCCTTCAGAAAAAATCGGC
Source organism: Bacteroidota bacterium (assembly GCA_018267195.1). GTDB lineage: Bacteria > Bacteroidota > Bacteroidia > Cytophagales > Cyclobacteriaceae > ELB16-189. The sequence goes on from JAFDYY010000003.1 coordinate 136,033, forward strand.
TGCTCACATTGAATTTAAGACAGCCTCACACTGAAACCATTTTCTAGATGAAAGCGATTCATGAGTTAGACGAGTTGTTTGAACAAGTTCAGATGAATGTAATCTTGGGCGATGGAAAAATTTTTTCGGATTGTTTGCCCAAAAAATTACTCTCCGAAATTGAAACGGACTATATCCAAAAAAAGAAAGAACCTTCGTTCAATCTTAAAAATTTTGTTCAAGAAAATTTTACTTTACCTGAACCCCTTACACATTCCCATCGATTCGATAAAACCATTTCTATTGAGCAGCACATTTCATTGCTTTGGAACGAACTAACCCGGCAGCCCGGCCGGCAATCGGGTTCGTTTATTCCATTGCCACATCCGTATGTAGTACCGGGTGGGCGCTTTCGCGAAATATATTACTGGGACAGCTACTTTACCATGTTGGGCTTACGCGAATCGGGACGGGCCGACCTCCTTCAGCACATGGTAGATAACTTTGCCTTTTTAATTGACACCATTGGCTACATACCCAATGGCAACCGAACTTATTTTTTAGGACGATCGCAACCCCCTTTTTTTTCTTTGATGGTGAAGTTGCTGCACGAAGTAAAAGGCAACTCGGCAGATGAGGAAGAACCGGATTCGCTGGCTATCTATTTGCCTCAACTAGAAAAGGAGTATCTATTTTGGATGAGGGGGGCTGATGAAATAAAAATGGGAGAAGCCCGGTATCATGTGGTGAAAATGGATAACGGCACAGTGCTGAACCGGTATTGGGATGAAAACGACACGCCCCGGCCCGAAGCCTATAAAGAAGATAGGGAGCTTTCGCTCCGGAGCAAACAAAAACCTGAAACCTTGTTTCGTCACATTCGAGCTGCGGCCGAATCGGGTTGGGATTTCAGCAGCCGCTGGTTTAAAGACGATTCATTCGCCAGCATCCATACTACCGATCTGGTGCCCGTAGATTTAAATTGTTTGCTTTTTTACCTGGAAAAAACATTGGCGGAAGTATACCTCCATACCGGCAATCGCGAAAGATCGAACCAACTGATGGCACAGGCCAATCAACGCAAGACAGCCATAAAAAAATATTGCTGGAGTGATGAGAAAAAATTTTTCTTTGACTACGATTTTGCCGAACGAAAACAAAAACGATCATATACACTGGCGGCTGTCTTTCCTTTATTTTTTGAAATGGCCTCTCCGGAGCAGGCCGTATCAGTGCATGAAATTTTAAAAAATAATTTTTTAAAAACCGGAGGCATGATAACAACCCTTCAAGATAGCGGCCAGCAGTGGGATGCCCCTAACGGATGGGCGCCCCTGCAATGGATTTGTTTTAAAGGATTGCTTCATTATGGGTTTGAGGAAACGGCTCTTGTGTTAAAGCAAAATTGGCTTTCTACCAATCGGAATGTTTATGCTCAATCATACAAACTAACGGAAAAGTATAATGTATGCACGCAAGGAGAAGCAGGCGGAGGCGAATACCCTAATCAAGATGGCTTCGGCTGGACGAATGGCGTATTTTTAGCCATGACCAATTTCAAGTAAAGCAGGAGAGGGGATACTTTTTTATCGGGTGTTCTTCATTCACAAAAAATATTTTTTATAGTTGGTGGTGAGAACACCAAAGTGGGGAGTGACGTATGAATAATGAGGTACGAAACACGAAATGCTAATGAGCGGATTGCCTGATGTGAACATGTGCGGATGATTTTCCGCTTGTTCGACCAACATCCAAAATCCAGCATCCAGCATTACCGATTTCTGGAATGAGCTCCTAAGCCGCTTCCCTACCGCTTCTCCTTTTCCGAAAACCTCTGTATCTATGGGCCATAGACTATTTTACTATTTAATTCAATACAACTTTTGTGAAGTTTGATACATCATAGTCGGTATTGGTTCTGTTCAGTTTTTACCACTGCCAATAAACCGCTTCATTGGGTGATAGTTGTTAAATTGTAACTGCATGTTATGCTAAAAAACTACCTGAAAATTGCCTTTCGTGCGCTCTGGCGCAGTAAAATTCACTCCGGCATCAACGTGCTCGGACTCAGCCTGGGAATCGCCTGCTGCATTCTGATTGCACTCTATGTGAATGATGAGTGGACATTTGATACTTTTCACACTAAAGCCAACCGGATTTACCGCGTTTGGGCGCGTGAAAACTGGGGTGAAAATCAGGTGTTCTTTTACACCACTACGCCTTTTGCCATGGGGCCGTCTCTGAAAGAATATTTCCCGGAGGTGGAAAGTCAAGTGCGCGTGAATAAAATCGGGACGATAGTGAAAGTGGGTGAAGATCAATTCACCGAAACGCTGACATTCGGGGGTGAGGATTTTTTCTCTGTCTTCGATTTCGAATTTGTGAAAGGAAACAAAGAGGCCATGTACCGGCAGAGTAGTGTGGTGATCACCGAGTGGCTGGCGGAAAAATATTTTGGAAAATCGGATCCTATCGGAAAAACCATTTCACTGCAACTGGGCGAAAAATTTGAAGACTACACGGTGGCGGCTGTGGTAGCCAATATGCCCACCAACTCCAGCATCCAATTTTACCTGATGATCTCGGATTTGAATTATCCAAAGATATACAGTGAACGCGCCCTTACTTCATCCTGGTTCAACATCACTCCTGAAACCTATGTATTGCTGCGTGAAGGAACAGATCCGAAAGCACTGGAATCAAAATTTCCACCTGTCTTCAAAACGATATTAGGTGAAGAGGAATTTACAAAAAGCGACTATACGGTGGGCCTTCAACCTATGACATCCATCCACCTTGATACAAGTTTCCCAACTGGCAATGCACCTGTGAGCAATCCAAAATACAGTTACATTCTGGCGGCCATCGCGTTGCTTATTTTATTTGTAGCCTGCATCAATTTTGTCACACTCTCAATTGGCAAGTCACTAAAGCGTGCGAAGGAAGTGGGCATACGCAAAGTAGTAGGAGCAAATCGCAATCAACTAATTACGCAATTCATTGGCGAAGCGATCATCATCACCGCTATTTCCATGATCATCGGACTTGGCCTTTCCATCCTCGGACTTCCATTGTTTAATCAACTCTCAGGCAAGCAGCTGATTTTTCCCTTCAGCGGTTTCATGGTGATGGTGGTGGCATCATTGCTGACCATCATAGGATTGGTTGCTGGTAGTTATCCTGCCTTTGTGCTATCGGCTTTTCGCCCAATCGCTATACTGAAAGGAGCTATTCAATCCGGCAGTAGTAAGCAGGGATTGCGAAAATCATTGGTAGGCGTGCAACTGGTGCTTTCAATTTTTCTGATCTCAAGCACACTGGTGATGCGCAATCAGCTTCAATTTCTCCAAAACATGGATTTGGGTTTCAATAAGGAGGAATTGATGGTGGTGCAGCTTAACGTACCGCGCGGTGGCCGACTGGCAGAACGGGTGAATGCTGGTTTTGTGATTGCTGAGCAATTCAAAACTGAACTCTCCAAGTTTCCTGGCATTGCAGCCGTGTGCGGTTCTTCGCACGATTTTGGGAATGGTGGTTGGGTGAATGTGGGATATACAGATGACAAAGGTGTTTACCGTACTTTCGATGTCAACAGCATTGATGATGACTATATCCCCACCTTAAAAATGCAACTGGCGGCAGGACGGAATTTTACAGATGAGACACCTGCCGACAAGCGACACTCCATCATCGTGAACGAAGCATTTGTGAAAGAATATGGAATGACCGACCCATTGGGCAAACGTATTCCGGGAAAAAAATTTACTGATCATGAGATCATTGGGGTGGTGAAGGATTTTAACTACACATCGCTCTATACGAAAGTGACTCCGGTGGTGTTGGTAGAGGATCCGTCTATCATTGCACCTGGAATTGAAAATATCAATGTAGACAGCTCACCCGTTCCGAAGTTGCTCATCCGGCTAAAGCCTGACAACGTGCAGGCAACAATTGACCAAATCAAAACTGTGTGGGAGAAAATCACAGGAGGAGAGGAGTTTACTTTTGATTTTGTAGACCAGACATTGGGGGCCCAATACCGCAATGACCAGAACCTGGGCAAGATTGTGAGTATTGCCACACTGCTGGCCATCGTTATTGGAAGCCTTGGATTATATGGACTTGCGTCTCTGGATATGCAAAACCGCACGAAAGAGATCAGCATCCGCAAAGTGATGGGAGCCACTGAACAATCTTTACTCATGTTATTGTCGCGCGACTATCTTGTTCTCATCCTGATAAGCTTGGTTTTGTCGGTACCCATCACTATTTATCTGATGCAGGGATGGCTAACAACATTCGAGTATCGGGTGGACATTGGCTGGCAGGTATTTGTGCTGGCTGGAGGAATTTCATTGTTGATTGCATTGGCAACCATCAGCTACCAGACAATAAAGGTTGCATGGACTCAACCGGCTGAGGCGTTAAAGTATGAGTGAAAGTATAGAGATATGAGTTTGAGAAATTTTAATTATAGTTAATATCCATTCTGATCACTCACATCAACTACTAAGGGCTATGCGGAGACGTTGAAGATGAGTGAATTCAATTGACGAACAACAAAGAAAATTGTCATCTGCCCCTGTGAATACAATTGTCAAACTTGATGTAGAGAACCAATTCACTTACTTGGCCAACCATTGGTTCGAAGCCCACTAAATAAAAGCCATTCATCACAATCTTTATTGGTGGGTATGGGTCTCGCTATAAATTGCTGGTAAACTCTAAACGCTTACCCTATGCGAAATTTGATACGATTGGGCTCAGTCTGTGTGAGCCTGTTGTTTGTGCTGGACATGAGAGCACAGCAAATTGATGAAATCTACAATCAGAAAATCAGAGAATACACCACAGATCCGAAATTCCTTCCGGCATCTGTGCTGAATTTACCTGACGACCCCCGGATTCCTTTCCCACGAAAAGTGTTTGGTGATATTATCGGTGCACCGGGTATGATGCACCACACCGCAGAAATTTATTCGTACTACAAACAACTGGACGATGCCTCACCCTTTCTCACCATGAAACAGGTTGGCATCACGGAGGAGGGAAGAGCGATTAACATGGTGGTGATTGGCAATGAAGATGCCATCAACAGAATGGATCACTATAAAAATCAGTTGGCTCTTCTGGCTGATCCCCGGAAGGTGAATGCAGGGGATGTGGAAAAAATAATTATCGACAGCAAGCCGGTTTTTTATCTTAACGGGGGCTAATTTATAGTTTCCGGCATTACCATAAGCTTTCGATAAATTTTGATAAGCAAAGCAATAATCTATACTTAGCTTGTTTTCGAAGAGTTCGATAGCCGTATAGGCAAAAGGGATGGCTTCAATACTTTTGCCAAGTGCATTGGCAACAACGGCTTTCAGTAAAAATGCTTTTGCCCTTAAATAATTATTAGATTTTGAGTTGGCATATTGTAAAAATGTGTTGCTGATAGAATCGCCTAATAGGGCATCACTACTTTGTAAATAGTAAAGCCACAAAAACATGCTATCCACACAAGCCGGTTTCACACAACCTGAATTCTGCAACTCTTTGTATTTTTTAGAAAAGGATTTTCCGGTATCGGCCAGTACCATTTTGGCAATACTCAACAACAACAACAAAACAAGAAAAAAACATCGCTTCATAGCCCGATATATATAAACAAAGATAGAAATGCTTTTCCGTTTATATAAGATTTAACAATCTCGTTTGAAATTTATCTTACCTTCACCCAATGAAAAAAATATTTTATTTTTTGATAGCCATGCTTCTAATAGAAGCCTGCAAACAAACTTCGGACACCCGCCATATAGTTGTTAAAGTAGATCCTTCAAAAAATCCCGGAGATGATTTTTTTGACTATGTTAATGGCATTTGGTATGATACCGCACGGATTCCGGCCAGCCAAACCGGAGTTGGCTCATACTCTTTTTTAAATTTTCCGCAGCGCCTACGCCTTCAGAAAATCCTCGATAGTATTTCTAAAAGGAATAACCAACCCGGGAGCATGGAACAAAAAGTGGGTGATTTTTACGCCTCCGGGATGGATACGGCTGCCATTAATAAACTCGGTTATGAGCCGGTTATACCTATTTTAAAAAGCATTGATGCCATTACCGATGTAGCCTCACTCATGAAGTTTGTAGCCGATGCACAGAAAACAGGAAACACATCCATCATTGGTTTTTACGTTGGCCCGGACGATAGACACAGTACCCTTAATATCGCCCAGTTTTTTCAAACCGGAATCGGCTTACCGGAAAGAGAGTATTACTTTAAAACGGATCCATCAACCCTCCAAATTCAAAATGGCTACAAAAAATACCTCTCTGGTTTATTTACATTGACCGGGGCCGATCAGGCCACTGCAGAAAAAAATGCTTCCGTTGTGTATGCCCTCGAACGCCAGTTGGCGGCCGCCCATCGAACCAATATTGAACTCCGTGATGTGAAGGCTAATTATAATAAACTAAACGTAACAGCTCTCTCCCAAAAACATCCAAATATCAATTGGGCTACATTGCTAAATGATCTGGGGGTAAAGGCGGATTCCATCAACGTAGGGCAACCGGCCTACTACGACCAACTCAATGTCTTATTAAAATCTATTCCGATTAACGATTGGAAAATTTATTTAAAAGCTAACTCGCTCACCACGTTTGCCAATTGGCTTAGTAAGCCTTTTATTGATGCTTCTTTTGCGTACACTAAAATCTTAACCGGACAGGCCATAAAAAAACCACGTGCCGAAGAGATGACACAGGCTGTTGACCATTCACTGGGTCATGCGTTGGCACAGTTGTATGTAAAAAAATATTTCCCGGATGCAGCTAAGCAGCGGATGGCCGAATTGGTTGCTAACCTGAAAAAAGCATTTGAAGCCCGTATTACAAAGCTGGATTGGATGAGTGATTCCACCAAGGCCAAAGCCAAAGAAAAACTGTATGCCTTTTCTGAAAAAATTGGCTACCCGGAAAAATGGCGCGATTATTCTCAGGTAGAGATAAAGCGGGAAGCTTATTTTGAAAACAGGCTGGCGACCAATAAAAATGATTACCAATACAGTATTGCAAAAGTAGGGCAGCCGGTTGACCGGACAGAATGGTTGACTACACCGCCTACGGTAACAGCCTACAACAACCCTCCGCTTAATGAAATCGTTTTTCCGGCAGGAATTTTACAAACTCCTTATTTTGATTTGTATGCCGATGATGCACTTAACTATGGAGGCATTGGTATGGTTATTGGCCATGAAATAACCCATTCTTTTGACGACCAAGGTGCGCAGTATGATAAAGTTGGTAATGTAGCTAACTGGTGGACCAAGAATGACTATGAAAAATTTAAGAAGAAAACACAGCAGGTAATCGATCAATATAATCAGTTTACGGTGCTTAATTCAGTGTCTGTAAAAGGCGCACTGACCGTTGGCGAAAACACGGCCGATATTGCCGGGGTGGCAATTGCCTACGATGCCTTTAAAATGACGGAGCAAGGAAAAGATACGGTTAAGCTGGATGGCTTTACGCCCGACCAGCGTTTTTTTATTTCGATAGCAAGAATATGGCGCGTGAAAACTCGCGATGAATTTTTACGCATGTATGTAAATACTAACCCACACTCGCCCGCCCGATGGCGAGTAAATGGACCCCTGATGAACTTTACCCCGTTCTATAATGCTTTTCACCTAAAGGCCGGAGATAAAATGTATAAACCCGAAAATGAAAGAATAACAGTTTGGTAACTCATGTAGATGAGTTGGGTTTCTTATCCATCATGCTGATGGTATTAAGGTTGGGATTATTTCTTTTGGAGGATTGCCTTGGGTTTACTCAGGCGGTCTTCCTGCCGGTTCAGTTCCCAATTAATCAGAGCCAGAGCAAAATAGCGCTGATAAATAGCAGCCCAATCCGGGCGAAAGGCAACCGATTCTTTTTTATGAAGGGGTATCATATTTTTCGCATTTTCCCAATTAGACGCAGAAACAGGTTTTTTAGTTTAACCGGATAGATACTTTTTAACCCAGATGATGTATTAGGGGTGCATCGTCTGCCCAAAGGGTTGACGAAATCGTCAATCTCGTCAAGGTTTAACCCTGACAATGAAAATCACCATGGAGTATGACTCGTCCTGAAAATAGTTTACACAATTTGGTTAAGAGTCCTGATTCAAAT